>OMVT01000003.1 GCA_900314535.1 uncultured Olsenella sp.
ACGGTACCGCAGGGCTTGCGGGAACCGGGGACGCGAAAGCGTCCCGAACGCTCGTGGAGCAGGCGTAAGACCAGCTTCCGCCGCAAGGCGGAGGAAGGCCATCTGCGTCGAAGCGAGAATCCCCCAGCTTCAGCCATGGGGAGTGTCAAGGGTGCTGAAAACATGTCGGGCGTGTGTTTGGCTATGTTTCGGGCATGATTCGTTCGAATGACAACTCCGAGAAGCCTTTCTGTCTTCCCGGGGGTGCTCACTGGGTGGAAACAATCCTTGCGTAGACTCACATCGAAGCTGAGAGGGAAGACACGCAAGGGAGAAACCTTATGAGTTCAGACAACCAGCTGCATGCCGACCAGCATGCGCAGGCCTGCGCTTCTTCAGAGAACGAGGGACTCTACCGTCCCGAGTTCGAGCATGATGCCTGCGGCATCGGCGCGCTTGCCCATCTGAAGGGCCAGCGTTCCCACCAGATGATCGACGACGCCCTGAGCGTCCTTGTGAACCTCGAGCACCGTGGCGGCAAGGGCCTCGAGCACAATACCGGCGACGGCGCCGGCATCCTGTTCCAGGTGCCGCACCGCTTCTTCCGCCGCGAGGCACAGCGCTATGGCTACCTTCTGCCGGATGAGGGCGACTACGGTGTCGCTATGCTCTTCTTCCCGCAGGATGAAGAGGGCCTCGCTGTCGCAAAGCGCGTATTCGAGGATGGCTGCGCCGAGCAGGGCATTCCTCTGCTCTTCTGGCGCTCGGTTCCGACGGATGCCCACGACCTCGGCGAGACCGCCAGGGCATGCATGCCGACGATCGTCCAGGCATTCCTGGGCCGTCCCGAGAACGTGGAGCGTGGCCAGGCGTTCGAGCGTGCGCTCTATGTCTGCCGCCGCGTCATCGAGAAGAAGGCCGACGCTGAGAGCGCGCTTTCGGGCAAGATCTTCTATGTCTGCTCGATGAGCAGCCGCACGATCGTCTACAAGGGCATGCTTGTCGCGACGCAGATGCGCCGCTTCTATCCTGATCTGGCCGATGCTTCGACCGAGTCCTCGATCGCGCTTGTGCACTCCCGCTACTCCACGAACACGACGCCGAGCTGGGAGCGTGCACACCCGAACCGCTACATCATCCACAACGGCGAGATCAACACGCTCAAGGGCAACGTGAACTGGATTCGTGCCCGTGAGCCGGGCCTGTACTCTCCTGTCATGGGTGCAGACTTGAAAAAGGTCATCCCCATCATCAACCGTGAGGGCTCAGACTCTGCCATCCTCGACAACGTGCTCGAGTTCCTGACCATGAACGGCCGCTCGCTTCCGCGTGCGGTCTCGATGCTCCTGCCTGAGCCGTGGGACAAGAACCCGAGCCTCTCGGAAAAGCGCCGCGCCTATGACTCCTACCAGTCCATGCTCATGGAGTCCTGGGATGGCCCTGCTGCCATCGCCTTCACGGACGGCATCGTCACGGGCGCTGCCCTTGACAGAAACGGCCTTCGTCCTGCCCGCTACTATGTGACACGCGATGATCGCCTGATTCTCACCTCCGAGGTCGGTGCCCTTCGCTGCGACCCTGAAGAGGTGCTCCAGACCGGCTCTCTCGGCCCGGGCCAGATGCTTCTTGTCGATCCTGCAAAGGGCCGCGTGCTCTGGGACGACGAAATCAAGGAGGCCTTCGCAAACCAGAAGCCATACCGTGACTGGGCTGCCGCGGAGACGATCGACGTCGAGGACCTGAAGCCTGCAGACTCCGATCCCTTCGAGCAGCATGATGCAAAGGTGCCGCTCGTGACGAGGCTTGCCCGCCACGGCTACCACTTCGACGATGTGGAAGAGGCAATACTTCCTATGGCACAGAAGGGCGCAGCCCCTCTGGCTTCCATGGGTGCAGACATTCCTCTGGCAGTGCTTTCCCGCCACCCGCGCTCGTTCTTCGACTACTTCAACCAGCTCTTCGCCCAGGTCACGAACCCGCCTATCGATGCACTTCGTGAGAGCTTCGTGACGTCGACCCTGCTCTATCTCGGCAACCATGGCAACCTCCTCGAGGACATGCGCGACAACTGCCGCCTCGTGCGTCTCCAGGGCCCGATCCTCACGAAGGACGAGTTCGACCGCATCTGCGCTATCGACCATGAGGGATTCGAGGCACGCCGCTTCTTTGCCACCTACAAGCGTGACGGCGGAGATGACGCACTGGAGAAGGCGCTTGACGAGCTCGGCGACGAGATCGTCGCAGCCGTGCGCGAGGGCGTGAACATCATCGTCCTCTCCGACCGTGCAGCAGACGGGGAAGTCTCCATCCCGTCGCTTCTTGCTGTCGGCTCTGTCCACAACCGCCTGCTTGCTGCCGGCATCCGTACCCGTGCCGACCTCGTCGTCGAGTGTGGCGATGCAATCACGCCGCATGACTTCGCGACGCTTGTCGGCTACTCTGCCTCCGGCATCTATCCGTACATGGCCCATGACTGCATCCGTGCGCTCTCCGAGAAGGGCGAGCTTGCCCTTTCCGCCGAAGAGGGCATCGCGAACTACAACAAGGCAATCACGAAGGGCATCGTCTCCGTCATGTCCAAGATGGGCATCTCGACGATGCAGGGCTACCACTCTGCCCAGATCTTCGAGATCGTCGGCTTCTCGAAGGAGTTCGTGGACAAGAACTTCAAGAACACGGTCTCCCGTGTCGGCGGCCTGGGCGTGGCCGATGTCGAGCGTGAGTGCAACGAGCGCTACGACGAGGCAGAGGCTCTGAAGAAGAGCCCGGCTCCCGACCAGCTTGCAAGCTCCGGCCTCACGAAGTGGAGGCCTCTCGGCGGCGAGGACCACATGATTACGCCGCAGGTCATCTACCTCCTCCAGCGTGCTGTGCGCGAGGGCGACTACGATCTCTTCAAGCAGTACTCGAAGGCGCTCCATCCGAAGAACCGCTCGATCGTCCTTCGCGACCTCCTCGAGTTCGTGCCACTCGCCTCGGGTCCTGTGCCTCTCGACGAGGTCGAGCCTGCTTCAGAGATCGTGAAGCACTTCACGACGGGCGCCATGTCCTACGGCGCCATCTCCGAAGAGGCACATGAGTGCATGGCCATCGCAATGAACCGCATCGGCGCGAAGTCGAACACCGGCGAGGGCGGCGAGAACCCGTCCCGCGAGACGACGCTTCCGAACGGCGATTCGAAGCTCTCTGCAATCAAGCAGGTGGCATCGGCGCGCTTCGGCGTCACGAGCCGCTACCTCATGAGCGCAAAGGAGATCCAGATCAAGCTTGCTCAAGGCGCAAAGCCGGGCGAGGGCGGACACCTGCCGGGCCGCAAGGTCTGGCCGTGGGTCGCTGAGGTTCGCCGCTCGACGCCGGGCGTCGGCCTGATCTCGCCTCCGCCTCATCACGACATTTACTCGATCGAGGACCTGGCAGAGCTCATCTTCGACCTCAAGAATGCCAACCCGGGCGCCCGCATCTCCGTGAAGCTCGTCTCCGAAGCAGGCGTCGGCACGATTGCCACAGGCGTAGCCAAGGGCGGCGCGAACAAGATCACGATCTCCGGCGCCAATGGCGGTACCGGTGCAGCCCCGCGCGACTCCATCTACCATGCAGGACTGCCCCTCGAGCTTGGCCTCGCCGAAACGCAGCAGACGCTTCTCAGGAACGGCCTCCGCTCCCGTGTCGTGCTCGAGGCTGACGGCAAGCTCATGGACGGCCGCGATGTGGCCGTAGCATGCCTGCTCGGTGCCGAGGAGTTCGGCTTCGCGACGGCAGTCTGCCTCTCCATGGGCTGCCTCATGCAGCGCGACTGCCAGCAGGACACCTGCCCGATCGGCCTTGCCACCCAGAACTGCCGCCTGCGCAAGTGCTTCGCCGGCAAGCCTGAGCACGTCGTGAACTTCATGATGTTCGTGGCAGAGGAGCTCAGAGAGTACATGGCCCAGCTCGGCTTCCGCACGGTCGACGAGATGGTCGGACATCCCGAGTGCCTGCGCCAGGTCAAGGTGGAGAACAACTGGAAGGCCAACACGCTCGACCTCTCGCCGATCCTGGCCCAGGTCACGAACGAGTTCGGCAAGGATATCCCGGGCGCCGAGGCAAAGCACTATCTGCCGAGCATGGCTATGGACTCAGGGCTCTCCCAGACGCTCGACTCCACGCTCTTCATCCCGTACACGAAGACGGCCAGGGAATCGCTTCGTCCTATCCATTTCCATGCGGACATCTCGAACGTGAACCGCTGCGTCGGCACGATGCTCGGCTCTGCCGTGACGGCAAAGCATCCCGAGGGCCTGCCTGAGGGCTCGATCACGATTGACTGCGAGGGCTCGGGCGGTCAGTCCTTCGGCGCATTCCTGCCGGCGGGCATCACGCTCAACATCTCGGGCGATGCGAACGACTACTTCGGCAAGGGCCTCTCCGGCGGCATCCTGACGGTGGCTCCTCCTGCATCGGCGACGTTCAAGTTCAACGAGAATGTCGCAATCGGCAACGTTGCCTTCTACGGCGCCACGTCGGGCAAGGGCTTCATCAACGGTCTTGCCGGCCAGCGCTTCGGCGTCCGCAACTCCGGTGCCACGATCGTGTGCGAGGGCGTGGGCAACCACGGCTGCGAGTACATGACAGGCGGCGTGGCACTCATCCTCGGCGAGGTCGGACAGAACTTCGCAGCCGGCATGTCCGGCGGCATCGCCTACGTGTTCGACGAGCACCGCACGCTCAAGGACCGCACAAACATGGACATGGTCAGCCTGAAACCGGTCGACGAGGACGACATCACGCTCATCCACAGCCTCATCGAGGAGCATGTCCGCCGCACGAAGAGCCCGCTCGGCATCAAGATGCTCTACCGCTTCGACGATATCGTGCCTGAGTTCGTGAAGGTCATCCCGCACGAGTACGAACGTGCCCTCACCCTCACGCGCGAGGCGGAGAAGCAGGGCAAGAGCCACGAGGATGCAGTCGAGTATGCATTCGAGACCATGAGGAAGGAGATGTAGGCCATGGGAAAGCCAGGAGCATATCTTTCGATCGATCGCCAGGAACATGGCATGCGTCCTGCCAAGGACGCGCTCAAGGACTTCGGCGAGCTTGCCCAGCCTCTCTCCGAAGAGCTGCAGGAGCTGCAGGCCAGCCGCTGCATGTACTGCGGTGTCGCGTTCTGCCAGACCGGCATCTCGTTCGGTCCGGCCCGTACGTCCGGCTGCCCGCTCCACAACCTGATTCCTGAGTGGAACGACCTTCTCTACCGCGGCCTCTGGGACGATGCGGCTGCACGCATGAGCCTCACGAACCCGTTCCCCGAGTTCACGGGCAGAGTCTGCCCGGCACTCTGCGAGGTGGCCTGCAACCTGGGCCTCCACCAGGAGCCGATGACGATCAGGGACGACGAACGTGCCATCTCCGATCACGCCTGGGAGTCCGGCTACATGAAGCCGCTTGCGAAGCACGCAGACGACGCAAAGAGCGTCGCCGTTGTGGGCTCTGGCCCCTCCGGCCTGGCAGCTGCCTGGGAGCTTGCCCGCCGCGGCTTTGCCGTGACGGTTGTCGAGAAGTCTGACCGTGCGGGCGGCCTTCTCATGTACGGCATCCCGAACATGAAGCTCCCGAAGGAGGTCGTCGAGCGCCGTGTCAAGCTCATGGAGGACTCCGGCATCGTGTTCGAGACCTCCCGCGATGTGACCGATCCGGCCGTGGCCGAGTGGCTCAAGAACAGCTTCGACGCTATCGTCGTCGCTGCAGGCGCTGGCGCTGCCCGCACGCTCAGGGTGCCGGGTGCAGACGGGGAGGGCGTCGTCCTCGCCGTCGACTATCTGACCTCCTCGACGAAGTCGGTCCTTTCCGGCAAGGCTCCTGCCATCTCTGCCAAGGGCAAGGACGTCGTTGTCATCGGCGGCGGCGATACGGGCACGGACTGCGTCGCAACGGCGCTTCGCCAGGGTGCCAAGAGCGTCCACCAGCTCGAGTTCCTGCCTGCTCCTCCGGATGCAAGGAAGCCCGGCAACGCCTGGCCTGAGTGGCCGAATGTGAAGAAGACCGACTATGGCCAGCTCGAGGCTGAGGCAGTCCAGGGAGCCGACCCGCGCTCCTGGGCATCTGACACCATGGAGGTCCTCCGTGGCGAGGATGGCTCGCTTCAGGGCCTCAAGGTCGCAGACCTCGACTGGAGCGCCGGCAAGCCGCAGCGTATCGAGGGCTCCGAGCATGAGCTGCCGGCCCAGCTTGTCCTCATCGCAATGGGCTTCTCTGGCCCCACGGCCGAGGTCCTCTCTGCACTCGGTGTGAGCTCACACGAGTTCCGCGGCGGCGTCCGTCCGACGCTTGCGGCGGAAGACTCCCATCGCGCGGAGGCAGAAGGGGAGACCCCGGTCTTTGTGGCAGGCGACACGAGGAATGGCTCCTCGCTCGTCGTCACGGCCATCGCTGATGGCCTGGCCTGCGCCAAGGAAGCAGCGGAAGCACTCTGATCTACGTCCAGGCGCAGCCTCAAGCGCTGCGCCTGGTTTCTTTGCAGCACGTCCGAGTCTTGAAAGGGGCGGCCATGGCGGAAAGAGATCTCACACAGCAAAGCGGGGATGCGCCTCAGGCACCCCAGTGGGTCGATGGCACCTCCGAAGATGACGGGGAAAGCGATATTCCCCTGGTATGGATGGAGGACGGCGACGAGCATCCTTTCGTTCCCGCAACGGGAGACAACGAGCCTTGGCTTGATGTCATGAACACGATGCTGGAGGACGAGCGGAAGCGCGAGCCGAAAGAGAAGCCCAAGCACGAGGAGGATCCCGAAGAGGCGGAGCGCCGCCGCATGAAGGACGATCTCCTGAAGTGGGTGTAGAAGATCTGAAGATACGAGCGGCCCGGGGTCTTGAGGCTCCGGGCCGCTCGTCTTGTCTCAGGCATGCCTTTTGCGTCTAGCGGACGATATCAGGGGCGCCTTCTCCTTCGGACATGAAGTCGCCGTTGTAGTTCCTGTTGCCAGTCAGAGGGAAGAGGTCCTTGCCGGCAAGGAAGGCATCTGCAGCCTCAGGCCAGCTCTTCTCGGCCGCCTCGAAGACATCGAGGAAGCTCTCGGTGGATTCTTTTCCGGTAGCAGGATCTTTCCAGACATGGTGCTCCGTATTGGCAGAAGCGCAGGACGTATCGTGGTGTGCCGGATGCACGAGGGAGGCGAGCATCGAATATTCGCGGGCAAGTTCCTCAACATTCGTGAGCGTGATTTCGGAGAGCCTGCCTTTCGGCTCGAGTGCATGGTAGAGGCGCGCATAGTCGCGCACGGCATGGCCATACTGCTTGCCGTCGAGCGGAAGGCCATATACCTCGTGCGCTGTCTGGGAGAAGAGGGCAGAGCCTATGCGCGAGATCTGGGGCGTCGTCTCGAGGGCACGCTGCGCTGCCTCGCCGGTCTCTGCTCCTTCTTCTTTCCTTACCCACAGGAGCCAAGAGTCGATATCGGCCTCTATCACGGCATGGACCTCGCTATGCGCGGAGACAAGGTCTGGATCCTGGGCACCGAGCGCCTCCTGCTCTGCATAGACGAAGGGGTGCGCGTGGGAGTCGAGCCAGTAGTGGGCAAAGAGGCCGACCGTGAAGGCACGGCCGATGCCCTGGTCCTCCTTGGGCAGGGCCAGGACAGCGGCACGCAGGGATTCGAGCGCTGCTGCCACCTTCTCGGCGTGAATCTGGTCTGCCAGCACGTGGCAGGTGTGGTTGTGGGTGACCGGTCCTGTCCAGCGGCAGAAGAAGGGATCGGGCCCCTGGGAGCCGAGGATATAGGCACGCTGCTCTTCGCCGTTCGAGAAGAGCTCGTGCGGCAGATAGGGGAGCGTCTCCTCCGCAAAGAGGCTGTGGGTGATGAGTGCAGGCATGAAGAACCTCGCTTTCAGCTTATCTGATGGAAACGTGCAGCAAGAGGCCATATGGCACCCTTCAGCTGGCAAAGCGGCTAGAATAGGCACTTTGCTGCTGCGGGAGGCGCCTCGAGAACAGGTGCCAGAAATACGAGGCCACGCGTGAACATAGCCGAGATCGTCCTTCTGGGTGCTGCTCTGTCGGCAGATGCCTTTGCTGTCACTGTCTCTGATGCTTGTACCTATACCCATGAACGGCGGCGCCGACTGTTCCTGATGCCGGTCTTCTTCGGATTTTTCCAGGCGCTCATGCCCTGCCTCGGCTATGTGCTGAGCGGCCTTGCGGCAGATCTCATCGAGAGATATGCAGGCATCGTCACCCTCGTGATCTTGGGCATCATCGGCGCCAGCATGCTGATTGAAGGCATCAAGTCGCTCAAGAAGGAGAAGCCGGAAGACTGCGAATGCTGCGGCGACACAAGCCGGCACCTTACGGTCTGGACCTTGATCCTTCAGGCCATCGCCACCGCTATCGATGCCTTCGCGGTCGGTGTGAGCCTTCGTGCCGAAGGTGTGCCTATCCTGGCCTCCTCAGCCATCATCGGCTGCATCACCTTCGCGTTCTGCATCGTGGCGCTCTTCATCGGACGCCGCCTCGGCACGCTTCTGGGGGACAGGGCCGAAGTCGCAGGCGGCTGTGTCCTCATCCTTATCGGCCTCAAGGCCTGCTTCCTGTAGCTCTGTATGGATTCTGGGCGCCCGTCTATGCAGGTGGGCGAATGGGTAACAATGGCTCTGGCACAAATTGGCTTATGAATGCTGGCTTTTCCTCAAGGAGGCTTTCCTCAATGGATTTCCTGAAACGCATATTCCGTCACGGCAAGTCGAGCACGCTGCTCTCGGGCGCGTTCCTTGCGCTCCTCGGCGTCATCTGCCTCGGCTATACCGAGGATGCCGTCCTCGGCATCGTCCGCCTTGTCGGTATCGTCTCGCTTGTCCTCGGCATCACGAAGTTCGTCGATGTCTTCATCAACAAGATGAAGGACCCGGCGCTTGTGAGCGCAGGCGTCGTCGAGGTCGTCCTCGGCCTCATCCTGACCCTTGCTCCCGATGCCTTCATCGTGATCGTCTTCATCATCCTCGGCGTTGCCGTCATCGGCTGCGGCATCACGGCGGTCGAGGAGAGCAAGGAAGGCACAGGCACGCACGACAAGGTTGTCGGCATCTGCGATATCGTCCTCGGTGCGATCATGGCGATCGCTCCCTTCGCCTTCATCAACGCGATCGGCATCATCTCGGGCCTGGCCCTGCTTGTGGCGGGCTTCACGCAGATCCTCGCATCGATGAAGATGCCGGAGGAGAGCTTCGCGAAGAAGCGGTAGGACAGAAGGAATCTTGGCTGGACGCCCGTCTGCACATGAGCAGGCGGGCGTCTTGCCGAAGAATTGGCGCATTCTGGGGCCGGCAGCTGCCGGCTCCTTCCGAATGTAGGAGAATGGCACTGAACAGACAGGATGCCCGCGCATAGGCACAGGATCGGAAGGGTTGGCCATGGACAATATCACCCGCAGGGACTTCTTCGGTGCAGCCGGCACGCTTGCGGCAGCTCTGGGACTTGCTGCCTGCAGCTCGGGCTCATCCTCTGGCACGACGACGACCACATCCGATCCGGTCGGTGCAGGGTCTGACCTCATCGAGGCAGCGCAGGCAGAGGGCTCGATCTCTGTGCTCGGCTCCTGTGGCGAGGAGTACCTGAAGGCAGCAGCTGCGCACTTCAACGAGCTCTACAATATCAAGGTCGACTACAAGCATCTCGCGACCGGCGAGGCGCAGTCCTTGATCGAGTCTGAGGCCGGAGCTCCCACCTACGACATCTGGTTCGGCGGCACGACCGATCCCTATAACATCGTCTCGGACGAGAAGCTGTTCGACAGCTCCTATCTGCCGAAGAACTCCTCGCACCTCATGAGCGAGTCCTATATGTCCTCGAACAACGACTGGTTCGGCATCTACAAGGGACTCTTGGGCATCATGTACAACAAGGAGGAGCTCGAGCGTCTCGGGGCAGATGCGCCGAAGGACTGGCCAGACCTGCTCTCCGATTCCTACAAGGGCCTCATCTGGACCGCAAACTACGAGACGAGCGGCACCGCGCGCCTCTTCATGAACACGATCGTCCAGCTCTATGGGCACGACCAGGGCATGCAGTACCTGACGCAGCTCGACAAGAACGTCCAGGTCTATACGAAGGTCGGCGCCACGCCAGTCAAGAACCTCGGCACGGGGGAGTGCGTCATCGCTGTCGGCTTCCTGCACGACGGCATCGCGCAGATCGAGGACAACCACTACGAGAACATCGAGCTTGTCCAGCCGACATCGGGCATTTCCTACGAGATCGGCGCTACGGCTGCGCTCAAGGGCTGCGCACATCCGAATGCCGCAAAGCTCTGGCTCGAGTATGCGCTCTCGCCTGAGTGCGTCGAGCTCGGTGCAAAGAACGGCTCCTACCAGAATCTCGTGATTGACAATGCGACGCAGCCATCCCAGGTGAGCAAGCACAAGCTCAACCCGGACAACGTGATGGACTACGACTTCGAGAGCGCGAAGGAGCACACGACTGCCTATGTCCAGGAGATCATGGGCATCATAGGCGGCACGGACTCGCGTTTCGAACGCTAGATACGAAACAAGAGCTGAAACCGACAAGCCGGATTCAAGGGCGCCAAAGCGGGTATGAGCCTCATCAAGGATATACCTGAAGGCGCCCTTTGTGCGTCTTCGAGAGAAGGGGCTGCTATGGAATTCAGATTTCAGCGTTCGAAGGCAGGTGCGATACTTTCTGGCATCGCCTTCATCATCCTGGGCATCGTCGCATTCACGCATCCAGCGAATGCAACGCTCTTCCTGACCGAGGTCACGGGCTGGGTCCTCATCGTGCTCGGCGTCTGCGGCCTCGTGATGGCATTCACGCACTTCAGCATCATGCTCTCGCAGCTCGACTTCTACGGCGGCCTTCTGGCGCTGCTCCTGGGCATCCTGGTCGTGAACTGGCCGCAGTTCTTCGTAGCCTGGATCTTCGTGCTTTTGGGCATCTACGTGATGATTGCCGGCTTCAACTCCGTCTTTGCTGCCAACTCCCTGCGCATGATCGGCGTCTCCGGTTCTGGCGGCGCCATGTTCGGCGGCTTCCTCATGGCATTCCTGGGCCTTCTGCTCATGATGTCGCCGTTCATGATGGCAAGCGTATCGATGATGGTGGCAGGGGTCGCCCTTGTCTACTCGGGCGTCGTGAGCATCATCGACGGCATCCGCATGAAGAAGCACGAAGACGCCTGAATCTCACGGCAATACCGATAATCCGGAGGTCTTGGCCTACATTGCCGGAGCCTCTTTCCATAATGCGGCAGTCCGGTCGTGCAGCCAAAGCCTGATCCACGACGCACGGCGGAGGTCCTCTGTTTCTTGAACGAGTCCCTGTCGCCCTGCTGCATATCGACCAGTCGCAACCTTCGAGCTTTATTTGGGTCTACGAATTGGTTTTGCGTCGGGCGGAAATGCCGCCTATGCCTCCTTGGAACAAGCTCGGTCCATCACGAAGCGGAAGGAGCCTCGGATAGACAAGACAACGAAAGAGAGGGCGCTCAGGCTACCTGGACAGAAGGCTGGCGGCGCAGGGGTCGCATATCAGGAAACAGCGCCCGGTGCGGGATGCAACAGATACCAGCTCATCCGGCTCCCGCTCATTCTTGAGGAATCCGGGGAGGCTGCGGCACTTGCTCGCGGTAGTTCAGGATCGAGGCCATGCCGTACTGTGCTGCTGGGGCGCGCATGGCCCGGCGGGATGCACTCCGATGACACCGGGACAGGGCACGGACCCGGAAAGTCCAGGAGAAAGGGATCCTCCAAGGACTACGAGGCCTGCATCGCTGCCGCAATCGGGTCGTCTGACCTGTTTCCGCGACCGCATTGCCGCTTGACAGGGGTTCGGGTCATATGAGCACCCAGCGAGACGGATTCAGGACGGCCTCCCTGCCTGGCCAGAACGGGCCTCTACACCAACTTTTTCACACTACCGAGTTTTGGGGCAGACTGTCTAGCAAGTGAGCTTTAAGCACATATCTTCAGGTGCCGATTATTGCGGTGCGCTATGGAAACGCTGAACAATTGCGAGCAGCGGCATCCCGCTTTCCTGCAGCAGCCGGAGCGGCTGCCGCAGGCCTTCTCCATGCCCTGCGCACCAGCCCGCATCCGCCTCCAGGCATCCGCAGGGCCGCTCCGGACGCCTGGAGGCCCGCCTTCTGGCAGCTAGGCTATGGCGGGCCCCAGGAAGTCTGCCTGCCTTCCTGCCCTTGCGACCATGAGCATGTTGGCGCCCGTGAAGAGGATGCGCATCCTGCATCCGTTCTTCCGCAGGCCCCGGCAGCGCGCCTTCGAAAAGCCGAAGGTCTGCTTGAGGATGTGGAAGACGTGCTCCACATGGGCCCTCACGCTCGCCTTCCTGCGCTCTGAGCCGCAAGAAGGTGCAGCGCATCATGAGGAAGTTCGGCATCGTGTGGGAGAGGAAGCGCAGGAGGCCCTGCGGCCCGATCGGCCAGGACGGGGAGCCCAAGGTGGCGCCCAATGCCGTTAACAGGGACTTCAGGCGCGGCGCTCCCCTCAAGGCCGTCTCCGCCGACATCACCTGCCTCCCATGCATGGACGAGGGCTTCGTCTGCATGTCCGGAATCCTGGACTGCCAGACAGATGTGCTGCTTGCCCGCAAATGCTCCATCTCGATGGAGGAGAGGCTCGTGCTGGACACATATGACCAGCTCAGGGGGCCCGGCCTTCCCGACGACATCTGGGCATGCTCGGACCAGGGCGTCCACCATGCCGCACGGGCCTGCCGGGACAGGCTCAGGGAGCCCGGAATCCGGCAGTCCATGTCCAGGCGGGCCTGCTGCTGGGACAATGCATGCATCGGGAGCTTCTGGGGACGGATGGAGGAGCAGATGGGAGACACGGCGCATCTCCCTCCGAGGGGGTCATGGCGCCTGCCGGCAGGTACGCCGACCGCTGCAGCGATCACAGGGGGCAGGAGCGTCCAGGATGGCTGACCCCCATGGAGTATGCAGGAAGGTTCACTGCCTAGCAGTGTGCGGAGATTGGGGTCCACCTCAGAATGCCTCCGGAAGGATATCTGCGCTGGTAGACATGCCTATTATCCCACTTGGAGGCATCCCGTGCGGCCGGGAGCCCGCGAGTGCGACGCTATTTATTCAGCGTTTCCCTAACAGGTTTCCTCCTTGTGGACAAGCGCGGGAGATATGGAAAAGAATGTCAGCCAAGCTGCGGAGACTGCATGGCCTGGACTTGCTCTTTGAGCCTGCGATCTAGTTCCTCATAGGTCTTTCGGTTTTTCTCGTAGTCCTGTCGACGTTCCTGTTCAGCTTGCTGCTGCTCTTCTGCGTAGGCTATGGTCCTGATCGAATAGACGATAACGACATTCTGGCTCGCCCCCTCGATCGTGGCATGGACCATGTCCTTGTCTACGAGAGCAGTTATCGCGTCTCCTGCAGCAGGAGCAGGGCCTTCGAGACGCTCAGGTGTATACACAAGGCAGGCTGTCTCACCTGGCTGGGGAAGGGAATCCCAGTTGCAGCTCGTAACCTCGACATAGAGATACGTATCATCTTCATTCAGAATGCCGGGAGTGACCCTTCTGACTGTGCCGGCAAGCTGCATAGGAGGAAGGGCATCGCTTCGATTATGCTTTTCCCCTTGATCGCTAGCAGCGAGATGTACAAGCAATAATGTGAGTAACAGCAGGATGAGCGAGGGGACAGCAAGCATGAGACCAATCTGTTTTCGCATCAGTGCCCTTCCATAATGCCAATAGATCAGTGCCCTTCCATAATGCCAATAGTAAACTGCTGCAGCCTAGTTTCTAACCACTGAAAAAAGTCCCAAAGGTAGATGTAAACCCTGGATAGTTATAATCGATATAAGCCATTCCATTCCAGCCATCATATACATACAGGTATGAATGTCCGACAGCTGGATCATTGCCCGGAGTCCTTGTCGCATCCACCCATCCGGCAACCTTATGAGCGAACTCTCAGAGGTCCTGGCCCATCGGACCGGGGCCTCTTTTCTGTTTGGATCGTGGATACGTGTCGGTCTTGTGCTGGTATGCAATCTTTTATCTGTGGGAAACATGAGAAAACATTTGATGAAACAATGTGGCGGTAGTCTTTGAACCATCAGATGCGGCCGCTGGCTGCATCCGCCTACCAGATACGTACCACTTGCTCAAGGGAGAGAGGCGTACATGGCAACAGACAAGGTAACAGCAGAGTATGGCAGTCTGCTCTTTACCGATGCTGACATGCAGGAACGGCTATCGAAGCCGACCTACAAGAAGCTGCAGACCGTCATCAAGAACGGCGATCCTCTGGACATCGATATCGCGAACGAGGTTGCCCATGCGATGAAGGAGTGGGCGCTCGAGCATGGTGCGACCCACTACACGCACTGGTTCCAGCCGCTCACCGGCATCACGTCCGAGAAGCATGACTCGTTCATCAACCCGCGCGAAGACGGCACCGTGCTCATGGCCTTCAGCGGCAAGGAGCTTGTCCAGGGCGAGCCGGATGCATCGAGCTTCCCGTCGGGCGGCCTGCGTGCCACGTTCGAGGCCCGCGGCTACACGGTCTGGGATCCGACCTCTCCTGCCTTCATCAAGGACGAGGTGCTCTGCATCCCGACGGCCTTCATCTCCTACACGGGCGAGGCCCTCGACAAGAAGACGCCGCTCCTGCGTTCCGAGGTCGCACTCGAGAAGCAGGCAAAGCGCGTGCTTGCCCTCTTCGGCCAGAATCCGCACCGCGTCTTCACGACGGTCGGCCCTGAGCAGGAGTACTTCCTGATCAAGGAGGACGACTACAAGCAGCGTCCGGACCTGATCCTCACGGGCCGTACCCTCTTCGGCTGCGAGCCGGCCAAGGGCCAGGAGCTCGAGGAGCACTACTTCGGCTCCATCCGTCCGACCGTGAACGAGTTCATGAAGGAGCTCGACGACGAGCTCTGGAAGCTCGGCATCCCGGCAAAGACCAAGCACAACGAGGTTGCACCGTGCCAGCATGAGCTTGCCCCGATCTTCGAGCGCGGCTCGCTTGCTATCGACGACAACCTGATCACGATGGAGAAGATGCGCCTGCTTGCATCCCATCACGGTCTTGTGTGCCTGCAGCATGAGAAGCCGTTCGACTATGTCAACGGCTCCGGCAAGCACAACAACTGGTCAGTATGTGCCGACAGCAAGAACCTGCTCGAGCCGGGCGACGATCCAAAGGACAACCTGCAGTTCCTCGTCTTCCTCGCATGCCTCGTCGCTGCAGTCGATACCCACGCAGACCTGCTCCGTCTCTCTGTCGCCTCTGCCGGCAACGATCACCGTCTCGGCGCGAACGAGGCGCCTCCCGCAATCATCTCTGTCTTCCTGGGCGATGCACTGACGCCGATTGTCGACGCTCTCATCAAGAAGGAGGAGCCGGAGAACCATGGCCGCGAGGTCATGGATCTCGGCGTCCCGGCCCTGCCGAACGTTCTGCGCGACAACACGGACCGCAACCGTACGTCTCCGTTCGCCTTCACCGGCAACAAGTTCGAGTTCCGTATGTGCGGCTCCCAGCAGAACCTGTCCGACCCGAATGTCGTCCTCAACACCGCTGTCGCAGAGCAGTGCGAGCGCTTCGTCGACTATGTCGCCGACCGCTCCGATGAGGACTTCACGACCGTCGCCATGCGTTTCGTGCGCCACACGTTCCGCGACCACCAGCGCATCCTCTTCGACGGCAATGGCTACTCCGAGGAGTGGGAGGAGGAGGCAGCACGCCGCGGCCTTCCGAATCTCAAGTCCACGCCTGATGCCCTTCCTGCCCTCATCAAGCCGGAGAACATCGCCTTCTTCCAGAAGTACGGCGTCCTCTCCGACTCCGAGATCCATGCACGCTACATCGCGAAGGCCGAGCAGTATGCAAAGCTTTTGAACATCGAGGTCAACACGATGGTGTACATGACCAGGCACATGTATCTGCCGGCGCTTTCCGACTACTCGGGAGACATCGCGCAGACCGTGGCCACGAAGGATGCCATCGGCATCGATGCTGCAGGCGAGAAGAAGCTCGTCCAGACCCTCACTGACGGCATCAATGCCATCCTCACCGACGTTGACGCGCTCGAGAAGACGAACGACGAGGTCAAGGCAGAGGATGACATCCAGGCTGAGGACGATGGCTACCGTGACAAGGTCATCCCCGCAATGGCAGAGCTCAGGAGCGATGTCGACGCAATGGAGAAGATCTGCAGCCACGAGTACTGGCCGGTTCCCTCCTACAACAAGATGCTCTTCTACGTGTAAGGAAGCATTTCTTCCCCCCCAAAATGCTTATGACGGTGCCCCCGGCTGCTCAGCAGCCGGGGGCGCTGCTCTATGTAGACCTCTTCTCGCACAGGGCTGCGCTCGCCTCTCCCGGTACAATGGTGGGGAAAACAAGCGAGCAGGAGGTCAGCCATGGCTGAAGAAGCAGCTACCCAGGAAGCGGAAGAGAAGCGCCGCCGCATTGCCGTGATCGACGGCAATTCCCTCATGCACCGCGCCTATCACGCAATCATGCAGCCGATGAGCGCACCGGACGGACGTGCCACGAATGCCCTCTTCGGCTTCTTCAACATGTTCATCAAGATGGTCGAGACGTTCAAGCCTGACGGCGTCATCTGTGCCTTCGACAAGGGCAAGCCGCAGGTGAGGATCGATATGCTGCCGCAGTACAAGGCGCAGCGCCCTCCCATGGACGAAGCGCTCCACGAGCAGTTCCCGATGGTGAAGGAGCTTCTGGGCGCCCTCGATGTGCCGGTCTGCGAATGCGAAGGCTGGGAGGGTGACGATATCTTGGGCACCCTTGCCAAGAAGGGCGAGGATGAGGGCTACGATATGCTCCTCTTTACGGGCGACCGCGACATGTACCAGCTTGCAACGGACCATGTGAAGATCGTATCGACGAAGAAGGGCGTCTCCGACGTGCAGATCATGACGCCGGAATCGGTGGACGACCTCTATCACGGCATCACCCCCGATCTCGTGCCTGACTTCTATGGACTCAAGGGCGATACATCCGACAATATCCCCGGCGTTCCCGGCATCGGCCCCAAGAAGGCAGCAGCCTTGATCGTCAAGTACGGCAACCTCGACAACGTCGTGGCGCACGCCGGCGAGGTCAAGGGCAAGATGGGGGAGAACCTGAGGTCACACATCGATGATGCGCTCCTTTCCCGCAAGGTCGCGACGATCAGGCGCGATGCACCGATCGATATCGACCTCGCCGACGCGAAGTTCCCGACGTTCGACCCGGCCAAGGTCGCAAAGGCCTTCGGCGACCTCGGATTCACGGGCATGACATCAAGGCTCATCGAGCTCGAGGGGAAGGGCGCAGAGCCGCCGGCAGAGCCTGCTGTTCTGGAGCTTCCAGCTGTCGTCACGGGCAAGAAGGCAGAGACAGCACTCGACAAGGCAATCAAGGATGGTTCGTGGGTAGGATGTGCGCTTGAGCCTCTCGAGGACAAGAAGCAGATGTCGCTCGACCTATTCTCGGATGCCCCGAAGCGCGTGCTCTGGGCAGCAACCGATGCGGTCCTCATGCGCTTCGAGGGAGATGCGTGCGAAGAGGCGCTCTGCCGCCTTGTACATGAGGGGAAGCTTGCCGCAGGAGATGTGAAGGCGCTTCTCCATCTCGTGTGCCCCTATGACTCGGCAGATGCTGCCGAAGTGGAAGCTAAAGAGATAGACCCTTCCCGCATCTTCGATGTCGGCGTTGCAGACTACCTGCTGCGCTCGGAAGGCGTCTCCTATCTCGTGCCTGACATCTGCTCCCGTGTGCTCTCGTCTCCTCTGCCTGAGCCGACTGACAAGGTGCCGGCGGCCGCGCTTGAAGCCTATGGGTCCCAGCTCCTCGTGCCCGAGCTCGAAAAGCATCTCAAGGAGGATGAGTGCGACGAGCTCTTCTGCGAGGTGGAGATGCCGCTTCTGCCGGTGCTCCTCCAGATGGAGAGGACAGGACTCCATGCAGACGCAGGAGAGCTTGCCCGCCAGAGCCAGGAGCTTGGTTCCGAGATCGATGCTATGGCAGAGAAGATCCACGAGGAGGCAGGCGAGGACTTCAATATCGACTCGCCGCAGCAGCTCTCCCATGTTCTCTTCGATGTGCTGGGCTTGCCCACAGCCGGCCTCAAGAAGACGCGCAAGGGCTTCTATTCCACGAATGCGAAGGTGCTCTCCGATCTTGCCGAGTCGAGCGAGATCGTGCGCGAGGTGCTTGACTACCGCGAGCGCAACAAGATCCGCTCGACCTATCTCGACGCCCTGCCGGAAGACATCCGCAGGGATGGCCGCATTCATACGACTCTGAACCAGACCGTTGCAGCTACGGGACGCCTCTCGAGCTCCGACCCGAACCTCCAGAACATCCCGACCCGCTCTGAGCTCGGCCACAGGGTACGCCGTGCCTTCACGGTGCCTGAAGGCTCGGTATTTCTGGCCTGCGACTATTCGCAGATCGAGCTCAGGCTCCTGGCGCATCTTTCCTGCGATGAGCATCTGATCGATGCCTTCTGCTCCGGGGCCGATTTCCACCGCCAGACCGCAGCACGTGTCTTCAACGTGCCGGTCGAGGAGGTCACGCCTGCCCAGAGGAGCCGTGCCAAGGCCGTGAACTTCGGCATCGTCTATGGCCAGCAGGCCTATGGCCTCTCGACGTCGCTCAAGATCTCCCGTGCCGAAGCGCAGCAGATGATTGACCGCTACTTCGAGGTCTACCCGGGCGTGCGCACCTATCTCGACTGGTGCATCCAGTTCGCACGCGAGAAGGGCTATGCACTGACTGCCTATGGCAGGCGCCGCTATACGCCCGATATCAAGAGCTCGAACTTCCAGCGTCGCTCGTTTGCCGAGCGTACGGCCATGAACCACCCGATGCAGGGCACCGCTGCTGACATCATCAAGATGGCAATGGTGGAAGTGCCGAAGAAGCTTGCAGCAGAGGGCCTGAAATCGAAGCTTGTCCTCCAGATTCACGACGAACTGGACTTCGAGGTGCCGAAAGACGAGATCGAGGCGCTCTCCCAGCTCGTGAAGGAGACGATGGAAGGTGTGGCAGAGCTCCGCGTGCCCTTGATTGCCGAAGTCTCCTATGGTGCGAACTGGGCGGAGGCGAAGTAGGGAATGGCATCGTTCGACGATTTCCAGCGCCAGCACCCGGAGGATGTGTCTCAGGCTCCCCGGCGCATGCAGGTCACCATCTATACGGATGGTTCGAGCAGGGGAAACCCGGGACCGGGCGGCTACGGTGCTGTGCTTCTCTTCACGGATTCGAAGGGCGAGGTCCACAGGCGCGAGTTCTCGCAGGGATACAGGCTCACGACGAACAATCGCATGGAGCTCATGGGAGCGATCGTCGCGCTCGAGGCGCTCAAGCGTCCCTGCACGGTCGAGCTCCACTCCGATTCGCAGTATGTCGTGAACGCGTTCAACAAGCATTGGGTCGAAGGCTGGCAGAAGAGGGGATGGAAGACCGCCTCGAAGCAGCCGGTCAAGAACCCCGATCTTTGGCGGCGTCTTCTCGATGCGATGCGTCCGCACGATGTGAGCTTCATCTGGGTCAAGGGGCATGCAGGCCACGAGTTCAACGAACGCTGCGATGAGCTGGCAACGACGGCAGCAGATGACCGTGCATCCTGGGCAGAAGATCCGGGATTTGCTGGATAGGGTACAGGCAAGCAGATTCTCTCGAGGGGCAGGATATCCATCCTGCCCCTCTTTTGTGTCTGCGCTAAGGAGGGCAAGGCAGCTCTTGCATATACCCCTCAGGGGTGTTAAGTTAGCAGTATCAAACAGATAGGGATAAAGGAGTGCCTATGAGTGCTGTCGATATCATCATCATCGCGATTGTCGCGGTTGCCTTCTTCTTTGCGGCGCGCCGTGCCGGCCAGACATTCTCTGGCAAGCGCGACTGCTGCTCTGGTGCCAAGAAGGATGGTGCCAAGACGTTCCCGACCCGCAGGATCGAGGATACGGATGAGTCGCACTACCCGTATGTGGCAGATCTTGCCGTGAAGGGCATGCACTGCGAGAACTGCGCCCGCAATGTGACGAATGCGCTCGATTCTGTCGATGGGACCTGGGCAACGGTCGACCTTGCTTCCGGCACGGCACATGTGCGCTCGAAGAAGGAGATCGACGAGGCGGCACTTGCCCGTGCGGTCAAGGAAGCAGGATACAGGCTCGCCTAGGCCTCGCCCTTTCCATCAGGCATATTGTTCAGACAGCCCTTCTGGGTGTCGACGGCGTCAAGATACGCCACGATGCCTGGGAGGGCTTCTGCAAAGCTCAGGAGGTCGCCGCGGAACATGGCGCGCTTCGGCCAGGCATGGCCGACGTAGGCAGTGGGAAGCCCGATGTCGGGATGCGGGAAATCGCGGCGTGCGTCGTTTCCGACCATCAGGCACTCGTCGGGAGCGCATCCGATGCTTGCACAGAACTCCTCGTAGTAGCGGGCTGAAGGCTTCGAGCGCTTCGAATTGTCGAGCGTCGATATTGCGGCAAAGTCATCGTCGGTGACCCCTGCCCAGACCATGCGGACCTCGTCGGTTGCAAGCGAGAACAGAGGGTTTGTCGCCAGGGCAGAGATGAGCCCCAGGCTCTTCGTGGCTTCGAGCGCCTCGCGCACGCCGGCACGCGGGCGTGCCTGCACAAGGCCATCTCTCATCAAAGGAATCTCCGTCTTCTCATAGCACTCGATTGCATCGGCGATAGCGGGGTCTGAGAGCGGGATGCCGGTATGGGAGAGGACGATTTCGTCGAAGAGCTGGCGGTTCGTGAGGTCATCGGTGCGTTCCTGGCTGTCTACGGCCAGATAGGCACGCGTGATTGCATGCATCGTCTTCGGAAAGGGGATGCCCGATATCTTCGAGAGCAGCTTTGCCTCGCCTGAGAGATAGCGGGCAACAAAAGCTGTCAGATTGATATTGAGCAGCGTATCGTCCAGATCGTACAGGACCGCCTTGATCATGGATGCACCTTCCGGGATTGCCATTGCCTCACATCAGTGTGGTTCCCTCAAAGGATGGAGACTATGCGTGAAGACAGGTGGCTGGGCAGGAAATGACCATTCGGGACATCCTGTACGTAGATAAGCAGAGTGCCATGTAGCATATCTCTCGCATCCTCTAGGGAGAGTATCTGAGCCGACCATAGCGTTTATGGATATGTTATCTTCAGATATATAAAGAAAGCATAGCTCACTTCCCGGAAATCTCGGGAGATTCGGCCTTTAAGCTTGCAATTCCTGCCCCAATGAAGATACTCTTAATCCTGCATGACAATAACGTCGTGCACCTGTATCTGTTGGCCCCCGAGAGCATGCAATTTCTGCGGTCTGTGTCTGGTGCAACGAAGCGCCTCTCCGCACGGCAAGCGGCAATCATGACGACCGGGGCCCCGTTTCCGAAAGGGGTCCACCTTTGAGTGAGATTCAGAACTCGTCCATCTTCTCCCTGGATGATGTGTCCGATGAGGAGATGAACAACCTCATCGACGGCTCCGTCACCGATTTCGATGAGGGCGACCTGGTGACCGGTGAGGTCGTCAAGATCGAGCATGATGAGGTTCTGCTTGACATCGGCTACAAGTCCGAAGGCGTCATTCCTGCCCGCGAGCTGTCCATCCGCAAGGACGTCAATCCTGCTGACATCGTGAAGCTCGGCGACACGATCGAGGCTCTCGTTCTCCAGAAGGAGGACAAGGAAGGCCGTCTGATCCTCTCCAAGCGTCGTGCTGAGTACGAGCGCGCCTGGAACCGCGTCGAGGAGAAGTTCAACAAGGGCGAGAACGTCGAGGGCGAGGTCATCGAGGTTGTCAAGGGCGGCCTCATTCTCGACATCGGCCTCCGTGGCTTCCTGCCTGCTTCCCTCGTTGACCTCCGCAGGGTCAAGGACCTCAACGCCTACCTCGGCACCCGCATCGAGGCCCGTGTCATCGAGATGGACCGCAACCGCAACAACGTCGTCCTCTCCCGCCGCGTCGTCCTCGAAGAGGCACGCAAGGCAGAGCGCTCCGAGATCCTCTCGAAGCTCAAGCCGGGCATGCGTCTCAAGGGCACCGTTTCCTCGATTGTCGACTTCGGCGCATTCGTCGACCTCGGCGGCATCGACGGACTCATCCACATCTCCGAGCTCTCCTGGAACCATGTCAACCATCCTTCCGAGGTTGTCAAGGTCGGCCAGGAAGTCGAGGTTCAGGTGCTCGACGTCGACCTCAATCGCGAGCGCATCTCCCTCGGTCTCAAGCAGACTCAGGAAGATCCTTGGCGCTCCCTCGTCAAGAAGTACCCGGTCGGCGCTATCGTCGAGGGCACTGTCACGAAGCTCGTTACCTTCGGCGCATTCGTCGACCTCGGCGATGGCATCGAGGGTCTCGTGCACATCTCCGAGATGGCCAAGCAGCATGTGGACGCTCCGTCGCAGGTCTGCAAGGTCGGCGACAAGGTCCAGGTGAAGGTCATGGAGATCGACCTCGATCGTCGTCGCATCTCCCTGTCCATGAAGGCTGCTGCCGAGACGCTGGGCGTCGAGGTCGAGGTCAAGCCGCTCGACAAGCCGGAAGGCGAGGAGGCTCCTGCTGAGGCAGAGGCCGCAAAGGACGCCGAGTAGCTTCTAGCTCCATAGCGCTGCCCAAGCGGCAGGAAGCCAGGTGGCTTCCTGCCGCTTTTTCTGTCTCGTTACGGGGCGTGAACGAATCGGGACAGCTGGCTACGATTCTGGTCCCGTGTCCATGAAAATGTAAACTGCCCGTTAAGCTCCTGCCCGAACAGCTCCTTTCAGGAAGCAATGGGTTACTTTGTTACCTGCATAACTCTGGAGGCGTCTGCTTCCAGTGTGGCTTTCGGGCCTTGTGCCCGGAAGGGGAGAACACAGAAAGGGACAAACATGAAGAATGTGACACGTCGCAGCTTCGTGAAGGGCTCTGCCCTCGCAGGTGCTGGCGCTGCTGCTCTGGGCCTTGCTGCCTGCGGCGGCTCCGGCACGGCCACGACTGAATCCGGCGACAAGAAGAAGATCCTGCGCTTCGGTCAGTCCAATGCCAAGGAAGGCATGGACATGCAGAAGTCGACGAACTCCGCCGAGTCCTCGATCTCCGAGTCCGTCTGCGAGGCTCCGCTGCGCTGGAACGAGGACAACGAGCTCGTCACCTGCCTGCTCGAGGAGATCCCGACGTTCGAGTCCGACGGCGTGACGCTCCACTGCAAGCTCAAGCAGGGCATCAAGTTCCACGATGGGACCGAGCTCACCTCGAAGGACGTCAAGTACACGTTCGAGCGCATGATGACGCCGTCCACGGGTGCCAAGTCCACCTATATGTACGACATGATCGTCGGCGCCAAGGAGATGCTCGCAGGCGAGCGCGACAACCTCGACGAAGGCATCACGTGCGAGGATGACTACAACTTCACGTTCCACATCGTGTCGCCGATGGTCACCTTTATCAACAACCTCGGCATCTCCTATGCCCAGATCTTCCCGCATGAGGCATGCGAGGCAGCAGGCGATGCCTGGGGCACCGGCACGAACTTCATCGGCACCGGCAAGTACAAGATCGTCTCGAACGACGATACGACCGAGGTCGATATGGAGCGCTTCGATGACTACCATGACGGGAAGCCGGCGCTCGACGAGCTGAAGTATGTCTTCTACGACGACAACAACACGAAGCTCATGGCCTTCAAGAACGGCGACATCGACTACTGCGACCTGTCTGCAGAGCTCCTGCAGCAGTACCAGAATGACTCCGAAGTCGCTCCGCTCATCAACCAGTATGAGACGCTCGGTGTCCAGTTCGTGAACCTGAACCTCTCCGACGGCATGGGCCTCACGGATGTCCGTGTCCGCCAGGCACTGTCTCTCGGCATCGACCGCGACTCGATCGTCGAGAACGTCGTCAACGGCGCTGGCACGGTCGCTACGGGCTGGCTTGCTCCTCAGACGCCGGGCCACGACGATTCTGCACCTGCCTTCGAGTACGACGTCGAGAAGGCAAAGCAGCTTCTCTCCGACGCAGGCGCTACGAACCTCTCCCTCACGGCCAAGGTCAGGAGCGGCGTCAACCAGCGCCAGCTCGTGGCAATCCAGGCCATGTGGCAGGAGATTGGCGTGAACCTGGACGTCCAGGTCGAGGACAACGGCGTCTGGTCTTCCGACTGGGCAGCAGGCTCTCTTCAGATCACCGCACTCGGCTGGTTCCCGCTCTATGCTGATGCAGACAACCACATGTACACGTACTTCTACAGCGCCAACGCTGCGAAGAAGTCCTCGTTCTACAACAATGCGACGTTCGACGATCTCGTGAGCCGCGCCCGCGTCTCCCAGGATTCCTCCGAGCGTGCAGACCTCTACAAGCAGGCAGATGACCTGCTCACGCGCCAGGACTATGCAACGCTTCCGCTCTACTGGCCGAAGAACCAGCTCGTTGCAAAGGACTACGTCCTGAACGCAAAGGTCGGCAACCTGATCTACCACATGTTCGATGTGGACATCGACACGACGAAGGACGACTACAGCCCTGTCGAGTAGGTGGTATCAAGTCTCTGAAGGTTGCATGCCGTATACGAGATAGAAACTTGAACTGTCTATGCTGATTGGGAGGGTGCCTCTCCGGGGCATCCTCCCGTCACTTTAGGAGAGGGCTGCAGGACAGAAAGAAAGGACGAGGGCCAAGGGAGCCGTCCTTCCTTTCCGTGCTGTGAGCCACAGAACACGTGGGAAGGAGCGACGATGAAGGGCTACCTCGTGAAGAGGATTCTGCAGGCACTCGGTGTCATCCTGTGCATCTCTGCAATCACCTTTTTCGTCCTGAACATCGTGCCAGGCGACCCCGTCCGCATCATGATGGGCGATATGGCCGATGAGAACACGGTCCAGCAGGTCCGCCACACCATGGGCCTCGACCGTCCGGTGTGGGAGCAGTACATCAGCTGGATCACGAACATGCTGCAGGGCAACTTCGGCACCTCATATACGCAGAAGAAGGCAGTCTCGGTCCTCATGGGCAATGCCTTCGGCGTGACAGCGCGCCTTGCAGGCTTTGCGTATCTGTTCGCGCTGGCACTGGGCCTCATCTTCGGCGTGCTTGCTGCCGTGAACCACGGCAAGGCGCTTGACCGTGTCCTCATGGGGCTTGCCATCTTCGGCATCTCTGCGCCGGCCTTCTGGGTGGCCATCATCCTCCAGATCGTCTTTGCGCTGAACCTCAAGTGGTTCCCGCTGTCAGGCACGAAGTCGGCTGCGGCCTTCGTCCTGCCGACGATAGCTCTGGGCGTGCGCTATGCAGCATCGATTGCCCGTGTCACGCGCACCTCGATGCTCGATGTCCTGAACCAGGACTATATGAGGACTGCAGAGGCAAAGGGCCTCAAGAAGTGGTCCGTCATCCTCGGCCATGGCTTCCGCAATGCCCTGATCCCGATCATCACGATTGCTGGCACCCAGCTCGGCGACATCTTCACGGGATCGATCCTCATCGAGTCCATCTTCGCGCTGCCGGGCATGGGCAAGCTCCTGCTCGATGCCATCAATGCGCGCGACCTGCCGCTCATCCAGGGCGGCGTCATGTACATTGCCGCCATATGCGTGGTCGTCTATCTGATCGTCGACATCCTGTATGCCGTGGTCGATCCGCGCATCCGTCTCGGAGGGGAGGCTGCTGAATAATGGCACTCTTGAACAGCGACAAGAACGACAAGCGCACACAGAATGCTGAGCGCATTGCAGACGATATCGCAAGGGGCAACCTCGAGGCTTCGGCCAAGGCAGGATCTGCCAAGGCCGGATCGAAGCGCGCTTCCACCTACTGGGCCGTGTCCTGGCAGATCATGAAGAAGAACCGTGTCGGCATGGTATGCCTCGGCATCATCATCTTCCTGATTGCCGTCGCAATCCTGGCGCCGGTGCTCGCGCCCTACGATCCTGATGCCCAGACGCTTTCGAACATGCTCAAGGCACCTTCGGCAGAGCATCTCTTCGGTACGGACGAGTATGGCCGCGACATCCTGTCCCGTGTCATCTACGGCTGCCGCGTCTCGCTTTCCGTCGGCGTCGTCTCCCAGCTCATCGCAACGCTCATCGGCTTCTTTGCCGGTGTCTGCGCCGGATACTTCGGAGGCGCTGTGGATGCCGTGATCTCCTTCATCATCCAGGTCTTCTCGAGCTTCCCGTTCCTCCTCTTCGCCATTGTCGTCATGTACGTCATGGGTCCTGGCCTCATCAACCTCTATGTCGCACTCGGCCTTCTGATGTGGACCTCGACAGCACGACTCATCCGCGGCGATGTCATGCGCCTCAAGGGCTCTGAGTACATCCAGTCCTGCATACTTTCCGGCGGCTCGAGCTGGCGTGTCATCACCCGCCATCTGCTCCCGAACTGCGCCTCGACCCTGATCGTCACAGCCACGCTCGGCATCCCCTCTGCCATCATGAGCGAGGCATCGCTTTCGTTCTTGGGCCTCGGCGTCCAGCCGCCCATGTCGAGCTGGGGCCAGATGATCTCGGCCTCCCAGCCCTACATCCAGTCCAATACCTACTACAGCGTTATCCCGGGCATCGCGATCATCATCACGGTCATGGCATTCAACCTCTTCGGCGACGCCCTCCGCGATGCGCTCGACCCGAAGATGCGTTCGTAGGGGAGGAGCATCATGACTGATACCGTACATGCCATATCGGAAGCGGACCGCATCTACGCGCAGGAGCTCGAGAGGCAGCAGAAGCAGGCTCACAAGAAGGATGTCCTGCTCGATGTGGACGACCTCTGCGTCACGCTCTTCACGGAAGATGGCGCCCTTCCCGCAATCCAGCATCTGTCCTTCATCATGCGCCGTGGCGAGACGCTCGCCGTCGTCGGCGAGTCCGGATGCGGCAAGTCGATGACAGCGCTCTCGATCATGGGCCTTCTGCCCCAGCCGCCTGCAAAGGTGACGGGCGGTGCCATCAAGCTCGAGGGCACCGACCTTACGAAGCTCTCCGAGGATGAGATGCGCCAGTACCGTGGCTCCAAGATCGGCATGATCTTCCAGGAGCCCATGACGTCGCTGAACCCGGTCATGACGGCAGGAAAGCAGATCCGCGAGGGCATCCTCGTGCACAATCCGGGAATGGCAAAGGAGGAGGCAGACAAGCGCGCTCTCGAGATGATCAAGCTTGTCGGCATCCCCGCCCCGGAGAAGGTCTTCAAGAGCTATCCGCATGAGCTCTCGGGCGGCATGCGCCAGCGCATCATGATCGCTATGGCTCTTGCCTGCCAGCCGTCGCTCCTGATCTGCGACGAACCGACTACGGCTTTGGACGTAACGATCCAGGCACAGATCCTCCAGCTCATCGACCGCATGAAGACGGAGCTCGGCACCGCTGTCATGCTCATCACCCACGACATGGGCGTCGTCTCCGAGATGGCTGACTGGGTCATCGTCATGTACGCCGGACACCTCGTCGAGTACACGATGGCAGGAACGCTCTTCACCGATCCGAAGCATCCCTACTCCGTCGGCCTCATCAACTCGATTCCGTCTCTCGACAACGACGTGGATACGCTCTATGCAATCCCAGGCAATGTCCCGATGCTGAATGCGCTGCCGGATGGGTGCCCCTTCAACCCGAGGTGCCCGTTTGCAAAGGACATATGCCGCAAGCAGTGCCCGAAGCTCGAGGCAATCGACGGCGACGAGTACCACAAGGTCGCCTGCTGGAAGTACACCGATGCATGGAAGGAGGACTAGCATGAGCAGCGAGGCAGAAAGCAATGGAGTCGTGCTCAAGGTCGAGCATCTGACGAAGCACTATCCTGTGAAGGCAGGCGTGTTCGGACACTCCGACAAGGTCGTGCATGCCCTCGAGGATGTCTCGTTCGAGCTGCACCGCGGCGAGACGTTTGCTATCGTCGGCGAGTCCGGCTGCGGCAAGTCGACGACCGGCAAGTGCATCCTGCGCCTCACGGAGCCCACGTCGGGCAAGGTCATCCTCGACGGCGAGGATTTCACGGCGCTCAAGGGAGAGGCGCTCACGAAGGCACGCCAGAAGATGAAGCTCATCTTCCAGGACCCCTATAGCTCCCTGAACCCGCGCATGACCGTCTCTGACATCATCGCAGAGCCGATCGATATCGCAGGTACCTACAAGACGAAGGCAGAACGCGATGCCCGCGTCGAGGAGATCATGAAGGCCGTCGGCCTCGACCTCGAGTTCAAGTACCGCTATCCGCACGAGTTCTCGGGCGGCCAGCGCCAGCGCATCGGCATTGCCCGTGCCATCGTCCTCGAGCCTGAGATCGTCGTCTGCGACGAACCGGTCTCGGCTCTCGACGTCTCCGTCCAGGCCAAGGTCATCAACCTGCTCATAGAGCTCCAGAAGAAGCTCGGACTCTCCTACATCTTCATCAGCCATGATCTGTCGGTCGTGAAGCACATATCCGACACCGTGATGGTCATGTACCTCGGCCACACGATGGAGCTCGCCTCCAAGAAGGACCTCTACGCCAATCCGCTCCATCCCTATACGAAGGCCCTGCTCGATGTCATTCCCCGCATCCGCCACGAGCGCATCCAGGACAAGAAGATCCTCGAGGGCGACGTGCCATCCCCGACGAATCCGCCGAAGGGCTGCGTCTTCCATACGCGCTGCACGAGCTGCATGAAGGTCTGCACCGAGCGTGCACCCGAGATGCACGAGGTGGAGCCGGGCCACTTCTGCGCCTGCCACCTCTTCGACAAGGACCTCACCGAGGCAGAGCGCCAGCTCGAACTCAACGAGACGCTTGTTGCAGAAGAGAAGGCAGATGCCCTCTCCTAGAAGCTGACTCCATAGAGAGCAAGCGCGCCGGCATCCTGAGGGTGCCGGCGCGCTCTTTGTAGCCCTGAAGCTGATGCTTACTGGTAGCGGAGTGCTTCGATCGGGTCGAGCTTGGCAGCCCGGCGTGCGGGGTAGTAGCCGAAGATGATGCCGATCAGGATCGAGATGCCGGTCGCAATGGCGATCGAGGCAAGGTCGAGCACCGGCGTGATGCCGCCGAAGCCGGCAGAGGCCAGAAGAGAGCCTGCCAGCTGCGCCACGGCAAGAGAGCCGAGATAGCCGAAGACGATGCCGAAGATGCCGCCCGTGATGCACAAGATCACGGACTCGAGCAGGAACTGCTTCGTGATGTCGGAGCTCCGGGCACCCAGCGCCTTCCTGAGTCCTATCTCGCGGATGCGTTCGGTCACATTTGTGAGCATCATGTTCATGATGCCGATGCCGCCGACGACAAGCGAGATGGAGGCCACTGCTGTCATGAGCAGCTGGAACGTCATCATCGCGCTGTTGACCTGATCGATCGCAGACTGCATGGCTGATACGTCATATTGCCCCATATGGTCTTCCGAGCTCTCGATGTGATAGTGCTTCTGGACCCAGGCATCGGTCTCTGCGACAAGCTCCATCACATCCTGGTCCTTGCGGGCGAGGCCTATTGCCATGAATGCCGGAGAGCCTGGATAGCCAAGGCGTCTCTGGCAGGTCTTGAATGGCATGAAGGACGTGAGCATCGTTCCCATGCCTGCCTGGGATTCATAGACGCCGATGATCGTGAAGTTCGCATTGACGAGGCGTACCTTCTGGCCGACAGCATCCTCTGCGTCCATGCCAGTAAGCCTCTTTGCCGCTCCCTCGTCGACAAGGATCACGTTCGACGCTTCATCGTTTTCCATGTCCGTGAAGACACGTCCGGAGACGAGCTTCGTTCCCATGATCTTGAAATAGCTGGGCTCGACGCCCTGGACCTGGAGATAGGAGTCGGAGCTTCCGCCATTCTGCGAGGAGTTCGAAAGGTCGACGCCGGCATTGTTCGTGAGGCTGATGGCTTCATAGCCGTCCACGCTCTGCTTGAGCGAGTCGATGTCGGTGCTCTTGATGCCCGATCCCACGCCGATCGTGATGATCCGGGCACGGTTTGCGCCCATCTCGCCCATGATGGACTCGCGGACGCCGCCGATGAGCCCTGTCATCGTTATGACGGCAGCGATGCCGATAACGATGCCGAGAATCGTGAGGAGGGAGCGCCCGCGGTTCGCATCGAGCGCCTCCCAGGTCTCCTCGAAGTAGTCTCTTGCTCTCATGTGCGCCCCCTTTCGTGGGACCCAGACTGGGCCACCCAGGCCCGTTCCTCCTCGTCGGTGAGCAGATGTCCGTCCCTGATATGGACGCAGCGGTCTGTCCATGAGGCGACCTCCGCATCGTGGGTGATAAGGACGATGGTCTTTCCTTCATCCCTGAGCTTCAGGAAGGTCTCGAGGATGAGGCGGCTCGTTGCAGAGTCGAGGTTTCCGGTCGGCTCATCGGCAAGTATGAGCGCCGGGTCGTTCACGAGGGCACGGGCGATTGCGACACGCTGCATCTGGCCGCCTGAGAGCTCGTTCGAGCGGTGGTCATAGTACTCGGCAGGAAGGCCGACGGCGGCAAGGGCTGAGCAGGCCCGCTGCTCCCGCTCCTTCGGAGGCAGCGGGCCATAGAGGAGCGGCAGCATCACATTGCGGAGCACTGTCGCCCGCGGCAGCAGGTTGAAGGACTGGAAGACGAAGCCGATGCGCTCAGAGCGGATCTGGGCAAGCTCGTCGTCTGTGAGCTTCGAGACATCGAGGCCTTCGAGCTTGTATGAGCCCGAGGTCGGCGTATCGAGGCAGCCCATGATGTACATGAGGGTCGACTTGCCGGAGCCGGAGGGTCCCATGATCGACAGGAGCTCGCCACGCTTCACCGTGAGCGAGACGCCGCGCAGGGCATGGGTCGGGATGCCTCCTTCGTCGTAGATGCGGTGTATGCCCTGCATCTCGATGATCGGGGTCATGATGAGACCTTCGTCGCGCCTGCTGTGGCACCTTCGTCCAAGGCAGGGGATGAGGAGGAATCGGAATCTGCTGCATCGTAGCCGGAGATATCGACCTCGTCGCCTTCCTTCACGTTCGTGATGGCAGCTTCATCGGCGTTCTTCGCAAGGATCTCGACCGTGCGCTTCTCCCAGCTTCCTTCCTGGGCAGGATTGTCGCCCTTGAGTATCCAGACATAGGAGGAGCCGTCTTCTGCCTCGTGCAGCGCTGCGATCGGCACGATCAGGGAGTCGGGCACATCCTGCGTCACGATGGTCGCATCTGCTGTCATGCCCGGCTTCACGCGCGGATCGGGGGCGGGGATGATGAGGGAGACCTTGTAGGTGGCTGTGCTGCTGTAGCCGTAGCCATAGCTCTCCGAGCTCTCAGAGGCCGTGGCGACACGCTCGACCGTGCCTTCGAGCGTGACATCAGGCAGTGCCGAGAACGTGACCGTGGCGCTCTGGCCGATAGCAAGCGAGGAGATATCCATCTCGTCGACCGAGGTCGTGACGCGGAGCTGCGAAAGGTCGGCTATCTGGACAAGGGGTCCTGTCGTCGCGCTGCCGGATGCAGCGGCGGCACCCCAGGAGGCACCATTCTGGGCATTGACGGCGATGACGGAACCGGAGACGGGAGCGGTGACCGTGCGCTTGTCAGCCGTTGCCTGGGCATCGGCCACAGCCTGCTGGGCATTTGCCAGCGTCGTCTTTGCAGCATCGACCGAGCTTGCAGCAGGCACGACCGTCGAGTACCAGACATCGTCCGGGTCCTGCATCATGGTCTGCTCTTCTGCAGTCTTGGCGCTGTTCCAGGCGTTCAGCGCTTTCTTGTACGTGCGGTATGCCTGGTCATAGGCGGCATTCGCATCGTCGAGCGCGCGCTGGGCGGAGGCTGCCTCCTGCTGGGCCTGCGTCACGGCGCGGTCGAGGCTGTCGTTCTTGAGGGTGAAGAGGACATCTCCTGCATTGACGGCGTCGCCTTCCGAGACCCGCACATCCTGGATGATGCCATCCACTTCAGGCGTCACGACGGTGCTCGAGACCGGCTGGGCAGAGCCCGAGACCGTGACCGAGGAGATGAGGTCGCCCTTGTAGACGAAGGTCGTCACGTGCTCGATCGTGCCGGTGCCCTGAGAGGCGAAGAGCTGCGGCAGGATGAACGCTGCGGCAGCAGCCGCGATGACAGCACAGATGATGAGGGCACGGATACGCTTCTTGCGCTTCTTCTCCCTGCGGACACGCTCCAAGGCAGCAAAGGCAGCAAGGCCTTCTGCATCCTCTTCGGCTTCGGTACGCGGCAGCTGTGTCGTGGCAGCCGTCTTTCCGAGTCCTTCGCCAGGTGCCAGGACATCGAGGGGCTTCGGCGCTCTGTCTTCCGGCACGTGCTCGTTCTCAGCCATGGTGCACGCTCCTTTGTCTGTCTGAGGGAGGGGCCATTACACACACAAGAGATAGGAATGCAGTTCTGAAAGAAAGCTTGAATCAAAGGTACCCATAGAAGCCAGAAGGCGCGAGGCGCTGGAACCAGATATCGGCCAGCGGATTCTGGCTTCTCGATGCTATCGTCTCTTTCCGCCTCCCATCTATCCATCGATATGTCCGTCTCTTTCCTTGCATCTCTGTAAGGCAGGCACAAAGAAAGGGAGGAGGGCGCATGCCCTCCTCCCCAAGAAGCCCAATCTATGCCTGCCAGCTGCTATGCGCTGTACGTCATTCCCTTGAAGTGGAAGTCGACCAAGATATCGAGGCCGTCGTAGCCCTTGCGCAGGACATACGGGTTCTGCGGCCAGACAACAGGAATCGTGCCGAAGTCGGTGCGGACGAGCTGGTTGTCTGCCTTGATCGTGTTCTCCTTCGCCGTCGCATCGTCGAGGGAGGCACGTGCGGCATCGACGTAGCCGTCGAAGGCAGATGAATTGTAGAAGCTCGAGCGCTGGGAGGCATTCGTGCTGTAGAAGTAGGATGCCATGTGCTCGACGCCGACGAACGAGAGCGTCGACCAGGTCACGAGCGTGACCTGGAGCGTGCCGTTCTTGCGGGAGTCGGCCCAGAGGCCCGCATCGATGGTCTGGACATCGACATTCACGCCGACCTGGCTCCAGTAGTTCTGGATTGCGACCATGACAGACTGGTCCTGGCTCCTGACCTGGGCGGTGAGGGAGAGGCCATCCGCTCCTGCCTCGGCGAGGAGCTCACGTGCCTTCTCGGGGTCGTACTCGAGGATGTCGGCGCCTTCGTCGGAGCCGGTCTCCGAGGGCGGGATGAAGCCCGTGCAGGGGATGGCAGCACCGGAAAGGACCGTATCTGCCAGCTCCTGGCGGTTGATTGCGAGGGAGAGGGCCTGGCGGACGCGGGCATCCTGGAGCTTCGGCTCATTGAGGTTCAGGTTCACGAACTGCGTTGCAGCAGGCGTGTAGAAGACGATTTGGTCCTTCACATCGTCGTCCGATTCATACTGCTGCAGGAGCGACGTGCTGAAGAAGCAGAGGTCGATATCGCCGTTCTTGTAGTTCATCATGCGCGTGTTCGCGTCATCGATGTAGAGCACGTCGACCTCGTTGATGGCAGGCTTGCCCTGGTGGTAGTCCTCGAAGGCCTTGAGCACGACTTCGGAGGACTCATCGTTCGACTCGAGGTAGAAGGGGCCGGAGCCGATGAAGTTCGTGCCGGTGCCCCAGGCATCCCCTGCAGCCTCGCAGGCTGCCTTCGGATAGATCGAGGCATAGAACTGGCAGAGCATGTTGAGGAAGGAGGAGTAGACCTGACGGAGCTTGATCGTGAAGTGCGTATCATCGACCACGGTGAAGCCGGAAAGCGTCGTGGCTGTGCCATCGAGCACTTCCTGGCCGCCCTCGATGTAGACGAAGGAGTCGGCCTCGGCCTTCTTGGCAAGAAGACGCGTGAGCGAGTACTCGACATCCTCTGATGTCATCGTCGAGCCATCATGGAACTTGATGCCGTCCTTGAGCTCGAAGGAATACGTCAGGCCATCATCAGACACCGTTGGCAGCTGGGTCACGAGCAGAGGTTCGACCTCGAGCGTCTTCGTGTTGAGCGTCACGAGCGTGTCGCAGATGTTCTCCGAGGCACCCCAGGTGCTCGACGTCGTCTGCGTATCGAACGAGGTCTTCGAGTTCGCCGTGCCGACCTTGAGGACGACGGAGTCGGAGGTGGACGTGCTGGCATTCGAGCCGCCGCAGGCGGCAAGGCCTGCTGCAGAGGCAGCAACGGCGGCGCCGAGCGCTCCCCTCAGGAATGAGCGCCTTGTGACGCTTTCGGGCAGGATGTGGCTGAGCACCGTCTGTCTCGGGCTGGTCATGCGGGTTCCTCTCTCTTGGCGGCTCTGCGGCTTGGCAGGGCAGCATCCCCGGACATGCAAGATTAATGGCTACACTTTACTAGGAATTAGATAGATTTCCATGCCTCGAGACCCATCATGTAACAATTCCAGCCTCTCCGAAAGCTGCTTTCGGCAATGGAGCAGCTTTCGGAGAGGCTGGAGTGCAACCTGCTTGCGATGTGTCTTTCGTTCAGTTCCAGGCGCTCTTGGACATGTCCTTGTAGTGGAAGTTCACGAGGATCGAGAGGCCATCGTAGCCTTCGCGCAGGACATAGGGGGGTCTTCGGCCACACGACAGAGATCGTTGCGAAGTCCGTGCGGACGAGCTGGCGGTCTGCGGCAATCGTGTCTTCCTTTGCCTCGTCCTCGTTGAGCGTCGTCCTGGCAGCATCGACGTAGCCGTCGAAGGCAGGCGAGCTGTAGAAGCTCGAGCGCTGGGAAGCTTTCGAGCTGTAGAAGTATGAGGCCATGAACTCCACGCCGATGAAGGAGAGTGTCGACCAGGTCACGAGTGTGACCGTGAGAGCGCCGTTTGCACGCTCCTCGCGCCAGAGGCCGGCATCGATGGTCTGGACATCGAGATTCACGCCAATCTGGCTCCAGTAGTTCTGGATTGCGACCATGACCGCTTGGCCGGAGCTCCTGACCTGTGCCGTGAGGGAAAGATCTGTGACTTTTGCCTCGGCGAGGAGCTCACGTGCCTTCTCGGGGTCGTACTCGAGGACATCGGCGCCTTCGTCGGAGTTCGTGACTGAGGGCGGGATGAAGCCACAGCAGGGCTCGGCCGAGCCGGAAAGCACGGTGTCTGCGAGCTCCTGGCGGTTGATTGCGAAGGAGAGTGCCTCGCGCGCGCATCCTGGAGCTTCGGCTCATTCAGGTTCAGGTTCACGAACTGCGTGGAGCCCGGCATGTACATCTGGATCTGGTCCTTCACGTTAGAGTCTGCCTCGTACTGTGTCAGGAGCGAGGTGCTGAAGAAGCAGAGGCCGATGTCGCCGTTCTTGTAGTTCATCATGCGGGTGTTCGCATCGTCGATGTAGTAGACATCGATCTCGTCCAGGCCTGGCTTGCCCTCGTGGCAGTCCTCGAAGGCCTTGAGGACGACTTCTGAGGAATCATCGTTCGAGTCGAGCTTGTAGGGGCCCGATCCTATGAAGTTCGTGCCCTGGCCCCAGGCATCCCCTGCCGCCTCGCAGGCTGCCTTCGGATAGATCGAGGCATAGAACTGGCAGAGCATGTTCAAGAAGGAGGAGTAGACCTGCTTCAGCCTGATCGTGAAATGCATGCTGTCGGTGGCGGTGAAGCCGGAAAGCGTCGTGGCCGTGCCGTCGAGCACTTCCTGGCCGCCCTCGATGTAGACGAAGGAGTCGGCCTCGGCCTTCTTGGCAAGAAGACGCGTGAGCGAGTACTCGACATCCTCTGTTGTCATCGTCGGTCCGTCATGGAACTTGATATCGTCCTTGAGCTCGAAAGAGTATGTGAGGCCATAGTCTGAGACGTCAGGAAGCTTCGTCAGAAGTACCGGCTTCACCTCGAGCGTGTCAGGATCGAGCTCGACGAGCGTCTCGCAGATATTCTCAGAGGCGCCCCAGGTAAGAGAGGTCGTCTGCGTATCGAAGGAGGCCTTCGGATTCTCGACGCCGACCTTGAGCACGGCAGGGGAGGAGCCGGAGGTGGAGGCAGCCTCTCCGCCGGAGCAGGCGGTGGCGCTGATGGCAGCTGCCGCCACGGCAGAGCCGAGCGCTCCTTTGAGGAACGAGCGGCGCGTGAGGGATGCCGGAAGCGCATGCGCGATGGCAAAGGTCTGATGGCCGGCCATGAAGATCAGCTCCAGCCTCTCCGGGATGCCCGGAGCTCGGGCTATCGATAAAGTGCATAGGATGAACGGTACGCGCTGCAGGGGCGCAGCACTATCAATGGAGGCGAAGCCTTCTGAGATTGCAGCGAAATGGAAACAGGCGACACGGAGCTGCAAACATGTCCACCTCGCAAAAATTGATGGATGCCCCGTGCGCGCCCTGCCCTGGCGGCGCACAATGGAGAGGTCTGAGAACGAGAGAAAGGATTTCCATGAGCGATGTAGTCGACCGCTTTGTCCGCTATTGCGCAATCGCTTCGCAGTCCGACCCTTCGGTGGATATCACGAAGCCGGAGAACATCCCGACGACGAAGACGCAGTTCGCTGTTGCCAACGCTATTGCAGACGACCTCAGGGAGCTTGGCGCGGAGGACGTCTCTGTCGACGAGCATGCCTATGTGATCGCCCACTGGCCGGCAAGCGCAGGCCTCGAGGACCTGCCGTGCCTCGGCTTCTGCTGCCATATCGATACGGCCTGGCAGACCTGGGGCGATGAGGTGCATCCCGAGATCAAGCACTACGAGGGAGGGGAGCTTCTGATCGGCACCGGGCGCGATGGCAAGCCGGTCACGATCAGCCCGAAGACGAACCCGGCACTTGAGCACATGGTCGGCTGGGATCTCGTGACGAGCGACGGCACCTCCCTTCTCGGTGGCGACGACAAGGCAGGAGACGCCGAGATGGTGAGCCTGCTCAAGCGTCTCAAGGACGACCCCTCGATTCCGCATCCGCGCCTTGCGTTCTCGTTCGTGCCGGATGAGGAGCTGGGACACGGTGCTGCCCTTCTCGACCTCAAGAAGTTCGGTGCCGACTATGGCTACACGATCGACGGCGGCCCGCTCGGCGAGTTCTGCTACGAGACGTTCAATGCCGCCGAGGCGAAGGTCTATGCAACGGGCCGCTCGGTCCATACGGGCACGGCCAAGGGCCTCATGATCAATGCGTCCGAGGCCATCTGGCAGTTCCACAGCATGATTCCTGCCCAGGAGCGTCCGGAGTACACGGAAGGCTATGACGGGTTCTACTATCTCGAGCGCGTCGAGGGCAACTGCGAGGTCGCCGAGGCCGACTACATCATCCGCGACCACAAGCAGGAGCTCGTCGAGAAGAGGAAGGAGCTCATGCGCCGCGCGGTCGAGCTCGTGAACCTCCAGTACGGCGAGGAGGTGCTCAGGATCGAGATCCACGACCAGTACCATAACCTCGCAGATGTCGTGACGAAGCCGGAGTACCGGCACCTCATCGACAATGCCCGTGAGGCGTACGGCAAGATCGGCCAGGACATGCGCTGCATCCCGATGAGGGGTGGCACCGACGGCTCCCAGCTCAGCTTCCGCGGCTTCCCGTGCTGCAACCTGAGTGCCGGCTACTATAACGCCCACGGCGTCCGTGAGTTCGTGCCGGTGCCGGAGCTCGAGGCAATGGTGGACATGCTCGTGGAGCTCGTGCAGCTCTACGCAAAGAAGCAGGAGGCATAAGGTGGCAGATACGGCAAACGAGGTCAAGGCAGAGAACCTTCTCGACCTCACGCGCGAGCTCATTTCGGTCGACTCTCCTGTCGGCTATTACCCTGAGATCCATGCATGGCTCAAAGACCGCCTCGCTTCCTGGGGCTATGAGATGTACACGGACAACAAGGCAACGGCCTATGTGAAGGTCGAGGGCGAGGACACGTCCAAGACCGTGATGGTGGGAGCCCACCTCGATACGCTCGGCCTCATCGTCCGTGGCTTCAACGACGACGGGACGCTCCGCGTGCGCCAGCTTGGCGGCGTCAACTACCACTCGCTCGAGGGCGAGTGCTGCCGCATCCATTGCCGCGATGGCCGTGTCGTGCCAGGACAGGTCATCTGCGAGAAGCACTCGGTCCATGTCTTCGAGGATGCGAAGACCGTCGAGCGCACCGAGGATACGATGTTCGTCTCCGTCATAGGCGACGTGAAGTCCCCTGAAGATGCCCGCGCGCTCGGTATCACCGAGGGTGCCATCGTGGCACCCGACCCGCACTTCGAGTCCTTCGATAACGGCTATATCGTCTCGCGCTTCATCGACGACAAGGGAGCCGTGGCAGCGCTTCTCGATACGCTCCTGTGGCTCCATGAGACCGGCCAGAAGCCCGCTGTGACGACGCTCTTCGCCTTCCCGATCTACGAGGAGATAGGGCACGGCGGAGCATATGTGCCCCCCGAGGTCTCCGAGTATGTGGCGCTCGATATCACGCTCATCGGTCCTGACTACGATGCCGACGAACACAATGTCGGCATCATCTGCGCAGACCACAAGGGCCCCTATGACTGGGAGCTCACGAACCGCCTCATCCGCTGTGCCGAGAGTGCCTGCACGCCGGGACACTGGAACACGCAGGTCTGCTTCCATTACTCCACGGATGCGAATGCTGCCTATGTCCTCGGCAACAATCTCGCTTCCGGTGCCTTCGGCATGGCCTGCCTGAACACGCATGGCCGCGAGCGCTGCCATGTGGATGCACTCGTCGAGACGGAAAAGCTTGCCCGTGCCTACCTCATGGGCCAGGGCCGCGCCTAGCCGCGTGGTGCTTTTCGGTCTTTGGCAAAACGTGGTGGCAAGAGCTGCTCCATGTGGGCATCATAGATAGTGACTGAACGATCCGCGGGAGCGGCACTGAGGAAGGACTGGCCCATGCAGAAGGGGAACAAGAACCTGAACGATTTCATGCGCGGCAGGAACGGCACCGACGAGCTTGCGGTAGCATCGCTCTGCGTTGCGCTCATTCTCCTGATCATCAATATCTTCGCCAGCCAGCTCTGGCTCACGATTGTCGTCCTGGCCTTCGTCGCCTACGGCCTCTTCCGCTTCTTTGCACCGGCCTCTGTTGCGCTCCGGGAGCAGAACGAGCACTTCGTGAAGATCATCGGCCCCGTCGCGCCGTGGCTGCGCGATCCGGCAGCTGCCCTGAAGGAGTCGCAGCAGTACAAGCATCTCCAGTGCCCTCACTGCGGCCAGATGGTCCGCGTGCCGCGCGGCAAGGGCGCCATCCGCGTCACGTGCCCGCGCTGCCACGAGAAGTTCGACACGCGCTCCTAGGAGAATTCGATGTACCGCCTTTTCCTTGCCGGAGGCACCGCCTCCGGCAAGTCCTCTGCCGCCAGGTATCTGGCCCAGAAGGGCGCCCTGCGCATAGATCTCGACCAGCTCTCCCGTGCCGTCCTGGCGCCGGGAGAGCCGTGCGTTAGAGAGATTGCCGATGCCTTCGGATCCGATCTCGTCGATCCTGCGACCGGCATCCTCGACCGCCACCTTCTGGCAGAGCGAGCCTTCAGGGATGCAGCCTCGACGAAGAGGCTCGAAGACATCGAGCTTCCCCATATCACAGGTGCCTTGAAGGCCATCCTCTCCGAGGGGCAGGCCGAGGTCGCGGTCGTCGAGATTCCTCTGCTTGACAGGGCAGAGTCCTACTTCGACGAGGCAGACGAGATTGCCTGCGTGATCACGCCTCTGGCACTCCGCCGCGAGCGTGCCATCGCGCGTGGCATGGACGGAGCCGATTTCGACCATCGAGTCGCCCAGCAGCCGACCGATGCCTACCTCGAAAAGAAGGCAGATACCGTCTTCAGGAACGACGGCGACGAGGATGCGCTCAGAGCGCAGCTCGATGCATGGTGGAAGAAGCGTGAGGCTGCCGGCTGGCAGGGGAGGGCGCGATGAGGGCACGTGGCTGCGGCGGCTGCCTTCTGCGCATCATCGTCTGTGTCCTGGCGGCAGGCTTCATCTGGCAGCTCTTCGGAGCCGATTTCGAGCCCTATGTGAAGAAGGCAGAGCGCCTTGCCTATCCTGTCTCCTACGACGAGGCGATACTCGAGTCGTCTTCCCGCCACAACGTGGATCCGCTTCTTGTCTGTGCCGTCATCAAGTGCGAGAGCAACTGGGACCCGTCTGTGTCGTCGGGTGTCGGCGCCTGTGGCCTCATGCAGCTCATGCCGGAAACCGCAGAAGAGCTCATACGCCAGGGCTATGTGGATGGCAGCGTGTACAGCGCAGATGCACTCTATGACCCGGAGACGAATATCGAGTTCGGCTGTGCCTACCTCGAGCTTGCAAGGCACGAGCTCGGCAGCACGGATGAGGTCATTGCTTCCTACAATGCCGGCATCGGCAAGGTGAAGGAGTGGCTCGCATCCGGCACGGGCTCCATCTCGGAGCTTTCCCAGGAGTATCCCGAGACGGCGACCTATCTCAAGAAGGTCCAGAATGCCTATGAGCGCTACCGGGCACTCTATACGGAAGGCCTTGCTGCAAAGGCCTGAGCTCTGTTGCAAGAACAGATGTTCCTGTATGATAGCTGCAGGAGGTCATGATGGCAGACAAGGATGAAGATCAGTTCTCAGAGCCGCTTGCCGGCTCGAAGGAGGCGCGCGAGCGCTTCGGTGCCGAGCTGAAGAGGTTCGGTCTCGGTGCAGACTCATCGAAGCTCGAGGTCGTCTCGCCCTATGAGCCGGCAGGAGACCAGCCCCAGGCCATAGAGAAGCTTGCAGACGGCGTGAGGCGCGGCCTTCGCTACCAGACGCTTCTGGGCGTCACAGGCTCGGGCAAGACGTTCACGATGGCAAAGACGATCGAGGCCGTGAACAAGCCTACGCTCATCATGGAGCCGAACAAGACGCTTGCGGCGCAGGTGGCAGGCGAGATGAAGGAGCTCTTCCCGAACAACGCCGTCGTCTACTTCGTCTCCTACTACGACTACTACCAGCCTGAGGCCTATGTGCCGCAGTCCGATACCTATATCGAGAAGGATGCCTCGATCAACGAGGAGGTGGAGAAGCTCCGCCACCAGGCGACCTCGAGCCTGCTCTCCCGCCGTGATGTGATCGTCGTGGCGTCCGTCTCCTGCATCTACGGCATCGGGTCTCCGCAGGACTATGCAGGGCTCGCTCCGAACATCGACAAGTCGGAGCCGCTCGAGCGCGACGACCTCATACGCTCCCTCATCGATATCCAGTACGACCGAAACGACCTCGACCTCTCGATCGGCACGTTCCGCGTAAGGGGAGACACGGTCGATGTCTGGCCGCCCTATGCAGAGAATCCTTTGAGGATCTCGTTCTTCGGCGACGAGGTCGAGCTCATAGCCGAGATCGACAAGGTCACGGGCGAGGTCATCCGCGAGTTCGATGCCATCCCCATCTGGCCGGCATCGCACTACGTGACAGAGCGCCCGAAGATCAACCACGCACTCAAGACCATCAACGACGAGCTCACGCAGCGTCTCGCCGAGCTCAAGGCAGACAACCGTCTCCTCGAGGCACAGCGCCTGAAGGAGCGCACGTCCTACGACCTCGAGATGCTCGAGAACATGGGCTACTGCAATGGCATCGAGAACTACTCGCGCCACCTCGATGGCAGAAAGCCGGGCGAGCCGCCCTATACGCTCATCGACTACTTCCCGGACGATATGCTCTGCATCATCGACGAGTCCCATGTCACGGTGCCGCAGATCCGCGGCATGCATGAAGGCGACCGCTCGCGCAAGGTCACGCTCGTCGAGCATGGCTTCAGGCTTCCATCCGCTCTCGACAACCGCCCACTGCGCTTCGACGAGTTCGAGCAGCGCATCCCGCAGTTCATCTATGTCTCGGCGACGCCGGGAGACTACGAGGAGCAGGTCTCGCAGCAGACGGTGGAGCAGATCATCAGGCCGACCGGCCTTCTCGATCCGAAGATCGAGGTGCGTCCGGTCCGCGGCCAGATTGACGACCTCATCAGCGAGATCAAGGAGCGTACGGCAAAGAAGGAGCGCGTGCTCGTGACGACGCTCACGAAGCGGATGGCAGAGGACTTGACCGACCATCTCCTCGACGAGGGGATCAAGGTCAACTACATGCACTCCGATACAGCGACGCTCGACCGTGTCCGCATCATCCGCGAGCTCCGCGAAGGCAAGATCGATGTCCTTGTCGGCATCAACCTCCTGCGCGAGGGCCTCGATATCCCCGAGGTCTCGCTCGTCGCAATACTCGACGCCGACAAGGAAGGCTTCCTCAGGAACAGAAGGTCGCTGATCCAGACGATGGGACGCGCCGCCAGAAACGTCTCGGGCGAGGTCATCATGTACGCAGACGAGATCACGGACTCGATGCGCGAGGCCATCGACGAGACGAGGAGGCGCCGCTCGATCCAGGAGAAGTTCAATGAGGAGCACCATATCGAGCCGCATACCGTGCGCAAGGCGATCAACGATATCTCGGCCTTCCTGGCAGAGGCGCACGATACGCTCGATACGAAGGAGAGGAAGGACGGCGTCTTCTTCACGCCGGCAGGATCTGAAGCAGGAGATGCTCCTGCCATGACAGAAGAGCAGCTCACGGAGGACCTGAAAAAGCTGCCGCGTGCCGAGGTCGAGCGCCTCATCTCGACCCTCCAGGAAGAGATGGCAGCAGCCTCCGAGTCCATGGACTACGAGGAGGCAGCGCGCGTGCGCGACCAGCTCGTCCAGGTGAAGGCGCTCGTCGAGCACACGACCGAGGAGGATGTGATGCGCCGCCTCAAGGCCGGTGCCCGGAAGGGCTCCGAGCATGCGACAAGGCGCCGCTACCGGGGACCGCGCAAGCATTAGAAGATGCAGAAAAGAGCGGGGGCAGCACGCGCTGCCCCCGCTTCACATCTGTCAGTTCTTTCTGTGCCCTATTCCCTGATCTCGCGTATCAGGTGCTCGGCGCAGCTGATGCCATCCGCTGCTGCGCTCATGATGCCGCCTGCATAGCCTGCACCCTCGCCGCAGGGCCAGAGGCCTCTTGTAGAGACGGACTGGCCATCCTTCTCGCGCACGACACGCACCGGAGAAGAGGAGCGGGTCTCGACGCCGGTGAGCACGGCATCTGCCACATCGAAGCCCTTGAGGTGCTTGCCCATCTGCGGAATCGCAGCACGCAGGGTCTCTGCGATGTAGGGAGGAAGGGCCGGCTCGATCGTACCCCAGGTGACGCCGCGCGGATAGGTCGGCTGGACGGTGCCTGCTGCTGACGATGGCTGGCCTTTGAGGAAGTCGCCGACAAGCTGTGCCGGTGCCTGATAGGCGCCCCCGCCAAGCTCGAATGCCTTCCTCTCGCAGGAACGCTGGAGCGACAGCCCTGCGAGAGGGTCATCTCCGGGAAGGTCTTCGGGAAAGACATTCGCAAGGATGCCGGCATTCGCATTTGTGCCGGCACGGTCGGAGAGGCTCATGCCGTTCGTACAGACGCCGCCTTCCTCGCTGGCTGCGGCAACCACATAGCCGCCCGGGCACATGCAGAAGCTGAAGGCGCTCCTGCCGGAAGGCAGGTGGCTCACGAGCTTGTAGGGGGCAGCGCCGAGTGCGGGGTGTCCTGCAGCAGGTCCATACTGCGCCTTGTCTATCTGTGCCTGGAGATGCTCAATGCGGGCACCCATGGCAAAGGTCTTGCGCTCGAGCGTTACCTGCTTCTTATGGAGGAGCTCGAAGACATCGCGGGCCGAATGGCCGCAGGCAAGCACGACCTCATGCGCTGCGATATCCTCGCCGCGCCCGATGCCTTCATGCTCCTGCGTCACATGGATGCCTGAGATCGAGCCATCCTGGGCAAGGTAGATGTCATCAAGCCTGCAGCGGAAGCGGACCTCGCCGCCTGCTTCCTCGATGCGGTGCACGATGTTCGTGACCACATGGGGCAGGATGTCGGAGCCGACATGGGGCTTTGCGTCCCAGAGGATGCGCTCGGGAGCTCCTGCCTCGACGAAGGTCTCAAGTATCAGCCTATGGAGCGGGCTCTTCGTGCCGGTCTGGAGCTTGCCGTCAGAGAAGGTGCCGGCGCCTCCAAGGCCGAACTGGATGTTGCTCTCTGTATCGAGGAGGCCGGTCTCATTGAAGCGGCTGACCCGCGCGGTCCTTCGCTCCGCGTCATCTCCACGCTCGATCAGAAGCGGGGAGAGGCCTGCCTCTGCAAGCGTGAGGGCACAGAAGAGGCCAGCGCATCCGGCCCCGACGACAATCGGGCGCTCATCGAGAGTCGAGGTATGCCGCTGCGGGAAGCGGGGCGGCACCTCGTCGACCGTGCGGACGTTTCTGTCCTGGCGGTGGTGGGCAAGACGGCGCAGGAAAGCACGCTCCTTCTCCTTGCCGCCCACAAGCGCGATGCGCACCGTGAACATCAGGTGGACATCCGACTTCTTGCGGGCATCGATCGAGCGGCGCCTGAGCTCGAACGAGGCGATCTGTGCCTTCGTGAGATGGTATTTCTTCAGCACATGCTGCTCGACGATGTGCTTTTCGGACTCGACGGTCCCATCCAGCGTTCCCAGAGGTATTGCTATGTTTGAGATTTCGATCACAGGGAGCGCTCCTTTCTAGTTCCGGATCTCTCGGGCGGCTTTGGCAGCCTCTGTTCCGGCCTTCATGCCCGAGGTCCAGGCCCAGCCCAGATTGTATCCTCCGCAGGGCCCATCGATATCGAGCGCCTCGCCGCAGGCAAAAAGGCCACGGGAGCCGGCAAGGGCAGGATCTGCTTCAAGGGTCGGCGCGAATGAAGAGATGGCAAGGCCGCCGCGCGTGACCTGAGCATGTCCGGTATCTGTGCGTCCTTCGACCGTGAAGGAAAGGGCCTTGAGCGCCTGCGCGATGCGGTCGGGATCTCCGCCTTCACGTTTCCAGAGGAGCTCTGCAAGGCGTGGATCTGAGACGCCTTCCGCGGTATGTGCCAGGCGGATGAGGCGGGACAGCTGCGATGCGGCATAGTCCGGCGCGAGGTCGAGCGCGAGCGTATCGCCTGGTTCGGCCAGCCGTGAGAGATTGAAGACAGCGATGCCGGAGAGTCCATAGGGCCTGAACAGGAACTCTCCTGCTTCTTCGGCGATCTTCTCTCCTTCATGCAGAAGCGTGGCTTTGCCATGGGCACGCCTGCCGTCGAGGGTCTCAAGCGGAAGCCCCTTGAGCGCAAGCGGGCAGAGGATGGGCTCCGGTGCGATGCGGGGAAGCTGCGGCACAAGCGTCTCGGCCAGGTGACCGCCGCCTGCAAGGACGGCGCAGGAGGCTAGAAGCGCACCTTCGCCGGCCTCGCCTGAAAACGAGACCTTCCAGCCCTTGCTCTGGGATTCAAGCTTCTTGGCACCGCGTCCTGGCAGAAGCAGGACTCCTGTACGCTGGGCGCGGGCAAGAAGGACATCGCGCACAGATGCTGCCTGCCTCGAGAGGGGATAGCAGCGGGTGTCGTCTGCCGTCCATGCCATGCCTGATGCCAGGAAGAAGGCGAAGACCTCATCTGCCATGTCTTGCCCGACGGCTGACTCGACGAAATCGGGGTGGTTGTAGAAGGAGGGAGCAAGATCTGCCGCTGTGAAGTTGCAGCGTCCGTTGCCGGTCGCCAAGATCGTGCGGCCGCACTCGAGGGCTTCTTCGAGGACGCATACTGAGGCGCCTTCCTCTGCTGCCGTGATGGCACAGGCCAGGCCTGAGGCGCCGCCGCCGACCACGCAGACATCTGCAATCTTTGGCGGTGCCACCTTCATCGCAGCATCGAGGGCGCGCTCGCGCAGCTGTGAGCGCGCGGTCTTCTGTCTTCTGCCTCCTGCCATGGGAGCCTTTCTATTTCAGTGCGTCCATCACGGTCGCAGAGGCGATGATTGCGGCAATCGCATCAGGGATGAGGCCGTCGGGGAGATCCTGCTCCATCCTGCCGGCATCGCACATCTGCGCGAAGGAAGGATCGATTGGCAGCTGGCCCAAAAAGTCGAGGTCGTAGCGCTTTGCAGTCTCCTCGGCGCGGCTCGGGCCATACGGCTCGATCTTCTCGCCACAGTGCGGGCAGGTGAGATAGGCCATGTTCTCGACGAGGCCGAGGCACGGCACTTCCATCATCGATGCCATCTTCACGGCCTTGCCGACGACCATCTGGACGAGGTCCTGCGGCGAGGAGACGATGATGACACCCTCGATTGGGAGGGACTGGAAGACGGTGAGGGCTACGTCACCGGTTCCTGGAGGCATATCGACGAGCAGGAAGTCGAGGTTGCCCCAGTTCGTCTGGCCCCAGAACTGCTGGAGGGCGCCAGCGAGGATGGGTCCACGCCAGAGCACCGGATCATCGTTGTGCTCGAGCAGGAGGTTTGTCGACATGACCTTCATGCCGTTTGCGGTCTCGCAGGGGACCATGTTGTTTCCGTCAGCGGTGACCATATCGTCGGCGAGGCCGAACATCTTCGGGATCGAGGGGCCGGTGATATCGGCGTCGAGGATGCCGACAGAGGCACCGTGACGGGCAAGCTCGGTGGCCAGGATGCCGGTCACGAGCGACTTGCCGACGCCTCCCTTGCCGGAGATGACACCGATCACATGCTTGATGTTCGAGTTCTCGTTGAGCGGGAAGATCTGGGGTCCCTGCTCGGCCTGGGGTGCATCTTCGTGTATCTGGCCCATCTCTTCGCGTATCTGCTGTTCCTCTTCAGGTGAAAGCGGCATGGTGCGCCTTTCTCTTAGGTAAATGCTGTTTCCCACCTATCATACCCCGCACGGCCCTTTCATCATGCTCGCGGTGCCTGAAAAGCCGCCTTTGGGTGCATAATGGGAGGCAATGCATCCGTCTGAAGGGATTGAGCATGCTTGCAGCAACGCTTGGCTATGTCGACCGCTACGACTTCCAGAACGAGCGGTTCCAGAAGGCCTATGCCTTCCTGCGCCAGAACGACCTCAGCGCACTTCCGCTCGGGAAGCATGAGGTCGCAGGCGACGAGGTATTCGCGAACGTCCAGGAATACGATACGGTGCCGGCAGCCCAGAAGCACTATGAGGCGCACAGGCGCTACTTCGATATCCAATACATCGTCTCGGGCGAGGAGGCCATTGCCGTTACGCCGGTCGAAGGCGTCAAGGCACTCCAGGAGTTCGACGAGGCATCCGACTTCTGCCTCTACGACGAGCCAAAGGCCTGCTCGTGGGTTCCGCTCCACGCAGGCGAGCTCATGATCTTGGGGCCCGAGGAGGCACACAAGCCAGGATGTGCCCTTGCAGGTCCCGAGCATGTACGCAAGGTCGTCGTGAAGGTTGCCGTCTCATAGCGGCCCCCCCGTAATAGAATCATGAATTAGCGAACAATCGTCTGCTTGTCCGTTGCCGCATGCCCAGTCTTTAGGTATTTTTATGGGTAACTGTAAAATATCTGAAAGATTGCAGTGTGATGCGGCCTTATCCAGAGATGAGGTTCGGTCTCACGTTTGGGCAAGGGGGTGTCAATGGCGCAGGACAGCAAGCCGGCAGGCTTCAGGAGGGCGCTCGTGGCAGCGAAGCTCTCGGGCGTTGGGCTGCATGCCCTCCGCCGCGCCGGCACGAATTTCCCGGGCGAGGTGGCAAACCGCTTCTGCCCCGATTTCCTGGATGGCCTCGAGCCGACAGAGCGCTCCATCTTCGTGACGGGGTCGACAGGCAAGACCACGACGACCAACCTGATTGCCGACCTGCTGGTGGCGATGGGGGAGGATCCAATCACGAACCGTGCCGGCTCCAACATCAACACCGGCATCGAGACGGCTTATCTCAGCGCTGCTGATCTCGACGGCAGGCCCCGCAAGAAGATCGCGGCGATCGAGATCGATGAGCGCTGGTGCCCGACGCTGCTTCCCGTCCTCAAGCCGACCGTGATGGTCGTCACGAACCTGGGCCGCGACTCCTTCCACCGCAATGCGAATGTCGATGTCGTCTACCGGGTCCTCGACGAGGCGCTCAAGGGCGTATCCCGCCTGGTCCTGAACGGCGACGACCTGATTTCCCATACGCTTGCGAAGACGAACCAGGACCGCGTCTATTTCGGAATCGACCGCCTGCCGGAGGATGCCGACGAGCCCCGCACCATCATCAATGATTGCCTCTACTGCTCTGAATGCGGCGCCCGGCTCGTCTACGAGTTCAGCCATTACAACCATATCGGGCGGGCGCATTGCCCAAAGTGCAGTTTCCGCTCGCCAGCGCTCGACTACGAGATGCTGGACGTGGATTGGGAATGGGGCTTCTGTCACATCCGCGAGAACAGCCAGGAGGCCCAGCCGGTCTATGAATATCCGACCATCGGCCCCGACATCACTGATCTCTACAACGAGATCGCTGCGATAGCTGCCCTGCGCGAGCTGGGCTATCCTGCCGTGCAGATCGGCGCCGTCCTGCGTGGCGTCCGCACCACGAGCTCGCGCTACAAGGAGCGCCAGCTCGGCTCCAAGAAGGTCGTGAGCGTCCTCACGAAGGGGCAGAACCCGGTCGGGTGCTCCCGCTCCTTCGACCGCATCCGCAGCTGCCCGGGCACCAAGGCCGTGATCGTGATGCTCGACGATGACCGCTACATCAAGGTCTCGAGCGAATATACGGGCTGGTACTACGAGTGCGATTTCGAATATCTGTGCGATCCCTCGATCCGGCAGATTGCCCTCTACGGTGTGCGATCATATGACCTGGAGCTGAGGCTCCTTCTGGCGGGAATCTCCTCGGACCAGCTCATCCTGGCAGAGAGTCCTGAGACGGCAGCCGCGGCGCTCGACCTCGACCAGGTCGATACGGTCTGCATCTCGTTCGACAACTACAATACCTATCTCTGCGAGCGTGCCACGCAGGCGCTTGAGGAGCGTCTTGGAGGTGGCCGATGAGCTGGGAGAGCGTGCTGGTGGATGGCCCTGCCACCGATGTGACCCCCCACCAGGGGGAAGGGCTCGACCTCGAGGTCCTCTACCCGGGCATCGCCGACCTTGGAGGCGATGCGGGCAACATCTTCTATCTCTGCGCCTGCCTGCCAGGAGCTACCCTCCATCAGACGCATCTGGGAGAGCGTCCGTACTTCATGGACCATCGCCCTGACTTCGTCTTCCTCGGCAACATGGATGCCTCCAACCAGGAGCGCGCCGCGAAAGACCTCGCCCCCTGGAAGGAGCGGCTCGTGGAGCTCGCCGACGATGGGGTGCCCATCCTCTTCACGGGCGCCGCTGCGGAGATTCTGGGCGAGCATGTGGCGCTCGATCATGGGCGCGCCTTCGACGGACTCGGCATCTTCCCCTTCACGACCACGATGCATCCGATCTCGGAGCGCATCAACGACTTCTTCGTCGGCACGGCGGATGGGATCGAGATCCTGGGCTGGAAGAGCCAGTTCACCGAATCCTTCGGTGACAACACAAGGAGCTGCTTTGCCCGCGGCACCCGGGGCTGCGGCATCAACCTCGGGACCGATCTCGAGGGCTTCCGGCGTGGTGGTTTGGTGGCAACGTGGCTTCTGGGACCCTTCCTCGTTGCGAATCCTGTCTATACGGAGCACCTTATTGCTACCATGGGAGTGGCGCATCCCCAGCTGGCGTTCGAGAAGGTGGCACGGAAGGCCTTCGAGCGCCGCATCGTGGAACTGCGCGATACCAGCCGCATAGCTGACTAGGAGGTGCTGCCGCCCTTCTGGCCGCTTCTGAGTTAGAGGGTTTGAATGGCATCTGATTCCATCGTTATCCGCGGTGCGCGCCAGCACAACCTGCGCAACGTCGATGTGAAGATCCCCCGTGACAAGCTTGTCGTGATTACCGGCCTCTCGGGCTCGGGCAAGAGCTCGCTTGCGTTCGATACGATCTACGCCGAGGGCCAGAGGCGCTATGTGGAGAGCCTCTCGAGCTATGCCCGGCAGTTCCTGGGCCAGATGGACAAGCCGGATGTGGACTCGATCGAAGGCCTCTCGCCGGCTGTCTCCATCGACCAGAAAACGACTTCGAAGAATCCCCGCTCCACGGTCGGCACCGTGACGGAGATCTATGACTACCTGCGCCTGCTCTATGCCCGCGTCGGCGTGCCGCACTGCCCTGAGTGCGGACGTGTCATCGAGCGCCAGACGACGGACCAGGTCGCAGACAAGGTGCTCGCAGCCGGGCAGGGAAGGCGTGCGCTCGTGCTCGCGCCTGTCGTCCTTGGCCGCAAGGGAGAGTACCAGAAGCTCTTCCAGGACCTTGCGAAGGAAGGCTTCTCCCGCGTCCGCGTCGACGGCGAGGTGCATGAGCTCACCGAAGAGATCGTGCTCAACAAGAAGATCAAGCACACGATCGAGGTCGTTGTCGACCGCATCGTGATCCGCGAGAACTCCCTTGGCCGCATCGCCGAGGCCGTCGAGCAGGCGACGAAGCTCGCCTCCGGCAAGGTCGGCGTGCTCCTGCTTGCCGACAGGAAAGACCCCGAGCACATGCCGGAAGAGCTCCTGCAGTACTCGCTTGCGCTTGCCTGCCCCATCCATGGCCACTCGATCGACGACCTGCAGCCGCGCGACTTCTCGTTCAATGCACCCTATGGTGCCTGCCCTGACTGCGATGGCCTCGGCTTCAAGAAGACGGTCGATGCACGCTCGCTCATCGAGGATCCACATCTCTCCGTTGCCCAGGGCGTCTTCGGAAGCCTCTTCAACCGCTCGAACTACTATCCGCAGATTCTGCGTGCAGTCTGCGACTATATCGGCGTCTCTGCCGATACGCCGTGGGACGAGCTGCCCCGCAAGGCCCAGAATGCGCTGCTCGATGGCCTGGGAGACAAGAAGATCCGTGTCGACTATCGCACGCTCGATGGGCGCGACACGAGCTGGCTCACGAAGTTCTCAGGCGTGAGGACGATCCTCTTCGAGAAGTACCAGGAGACGACGTCTGAGACCATGAGGACACACCTCGAGAAGTACATCCGCGAAGAGCCCTGCCCGACCTGCCACGGCGCACGCCTGAAGCCTGAGTATCTGGCAGTCACGGTGGGAGACCTCAACATCAAGCAGCTCTGCGACCTCTCCTGCAAGGAGGCGCTCGACTTCTTCGATCATCTCAAGCTCGATGAGCGCCATGAGGTGATCGGTGGGCCGATCGTGAAGGAGATCCGCGCACGCCTGCGCTTCCTCGTGAACGTCGGTCTCGACTACCTGACGCTCTCGCGTGCCTCGGCGACGCTTTCCGGCGGCGAGGCTCAGCGCATCCGCCTGGCCACCCAGATCGGCGCCGGCCTCATGGGCGTCCTCTATATCCTCGATGAGCCCTCGATCGGCCTCCATCAGCGCGACAACGACCGCCTGATTGCAACGCTCAAGAGCCTGCGCGACCAGGGCAATACCGTGATCGTCGTCGAGCACGATGAGGATACGATCCGTGCTGCCGACTATGTGATCGATATGGGTCCGGGTGCCGGCGAGCTCGGAGGCCACGTCGTGGCGGCAGGAACGCCGGAAGAGATCATGGCAGACGAGAAGTCGCTTACGGGCGCCTACCTCACCGGCAAGCGCATGATCCGCCTTCCGAAGGAGCGCAGGAATCCTGGACGCGGTGCCCTCAAGATCACGGGCTGCCGCGCGAACAATCTCAAGAACGTGAAGGTCAAGGTCGAATACGGTACCTTCACGGTCGTGACGGGCGTCTCGGGATCGGGCAAGTCATCGCTTGTGACCGATACGCTGGCACCAGCATTGACGAACATCATCCAGCACTCGAAGCGTCCTGTCGGCCCCTATCGTACGCTCGAGGGGCTCGAGGACGAGGATGGCAGGAAGTGCATCGACAAGGTCATTGATATCGACCAGAGCCCGATCGGGCGCACGCCGCGCTCGAACCCGGCCACCTATATCGGCCTCTGGGACGATCTCCGGCAGCTCTTTGCCTCGACGCCCGAGAGCCGTGCCCGCGGCTACAGCGCAGGACGCTTCAGCTTCAATGTGCCGGGAGGCCGCTGCGAGGCCTGCAAGGGCGATGGCCAGATCAAGATCGAGATGAACTTCCTGCCTGACATCTATGTACCCTGCGATGTCTGCCATGGCAAGCGCTACAACAGGGAGACCCTGGAGGTCAAGTACAACGGCAAGTCCATTGCCGATGTCCTCGACATGACGGTCACAGAGGCGCTCTCATTCTTCCAGAACATCCCGAAGATCCGCCGCAAGCTCGAGACGCTCTTCGATGTGGGCCTGGGCTATGTGCACCTGGGACAGCCGGCAACGACCTTGTCCGGCGGCGAGGCACAGCGCGTGAAGCTTGCCAAGGAGCTCCAGCGTGTCCAGACAGGCAGGACGTTCTATATCCTCGACGAGCCGACGACAGGTCTCCACTTCGAGGACGTGCGCCAGCTTGTTCAGGTATTGGAGCGTTTGGTGGATGCCGGCAACACGGTCCTTGTGATAGAGCACAATCTGGACGTCATAAAGATGGCGGACCGTCTCATCGATATGGGCCCTGAAGGCGGCGATGGGGGTGGCACGGTCGTTGCCTATGGCACGCCCGAAGAGGTCGCGAAGGTCAAAGAATCGTATACCGGACGCTATCTTGCGCCGATCCTTGCGCGCGACCGGGCACGCATGGAGAAGGAGGATGCAGCAGATGTCGAAGCGTGAGGGGCAGGTCAAGACGAATGCGATGCGCGAGCTCGACCAGGCACACATCCCCTATAGGGTGCAGGTCGTCGAGGGTGAAGAGGATATCTCGAGAGGACTCGGCGTCCGCATGGCAGAAGAGGTCGGGGCAGACCCCGAGAGCCAGTTCAAGACGCTTGTCTGCGTCTCGCCGACACGGGACCACGTCGTGTGCTGCATACCTGTGGCAGAAGAGCTCGACCTCAAGAAGGCAGCAGCGGCAGCAGGGGAGAAGTCGCTCGAGCTCATGCCGATAAAGCAGCTCGAGAGCGTCACGGGCTATGTGCGTGGCGGCTGCACCCCTGTCGGCATGAAGAAGAAGTTCCCGACCTTGATCGACGAGACGGCCGAACTCTTCGATGAGATCGGCATCTCGGGCGGGAAGCGTGGCGTCGGCCTCATCGTGGCACCGGAGCCCCTGGCCAAGTTCCTGGACGCACGCTTCGTCGATATCGTGCAGGAAGGGCGATGATGGAGAACAGAGAAATGGACATCGAGGAGCAGCAGACTGACGAGGAAGAGGCGCTTGCCGAGTCGGTAGGCCGCTCGTCTGCAATGATGAGCGTGCTCGTGATGATTTCGCGTGTCACGGGCTTCTTCCGCACCTGGGCGCAGGCATATGCCGTCGGCGTCACGATGCTCGCCTCGTGCTACACGATCGCGAACAACCTCCCGAATCTGCTCTATGAGCTTGTCATGGGCGGCATGCTCGTCACGGCATTCCTGCCTGTCTACATGAACGTGAAGCGCAAGCTCGGACGCGAAGGTGCCAATGCCTACGCCTCGAACCTCTTCTCGCTCATCCTCCTCATCATGGGCGGCCTCTCCGTCCTCTGCATCATCTTCGCGGCGCCGGTCGTGTGGACGCAGACGTTCTCGGCGACCAAGGAGTTCGACTTCGACCTCTCGGTCTACTTCTTCCGCTTCTTCGCAATCGAGATCATGCTCTACTCGCTCTCGACTATCGTCTCCGGCATCCTGAATGCCGAACGCGAGTACTTCTGGAGCACGGCAGCGCCGATCTTCAACAACTTCGTGACGATCGCCTCGTTCGTGCTCTATGCCTGGCTCGTGCCGACGAACCAGGGGCTGGCGCTCCTGATCCTGGCGCTCGGCAACCCTCTGGGCGTTGCCGTGCAGCTCCTCGTGCAGCTGCCGAGCCTCCACAGGATGGGCGTGCGCATCCACTTCAGGATCGACCTCCACGATCCTGCCATCAAGGACACGCTCTCCATCGGCATCCCGTCGCTTCTCTGCACGATCGTGATGTTCGTCACGTCCTCCGTGCAGACATCCTGCGAGATGCAGTCTTCGGTCTCCGGCTCCTCGGTCGCCTACTATGCCCGCATCTGGTATACGCTGCCGTATTCGATCCTCTGCGTGCCGATCACGACGGCCATGTTCACGGAGCTCTCCGACCTCTATGCGAAGCACGATATGACGGGATATAGGCGTGGCATCTCGTCCGGCACGAGCAAGATTCTGTTCCTGCTCATCCCGATGATGCTCTTCCTGATCGTGTTCTCGACGCCTCTGATTACCGTGATGGCAGGCAGGAGCTTCTCGGCAGACGAGATCGAGATGACGGCAAGCTTCCTCATCGCCCTTGCGTTCTCGCTTCCGCTCTACGGCGTCTATATCTATCTCCAGAAGATCTGCTCCTCGATGCGCCACATGATGCTCTTTGCGACGGCCAATATCCTGGCCGGCGTCGTTGAGGTCATCTATCTCATGGTCGCGACGCCGAGATACGGCCTCAACTGCTCGGCCTGGGGCAATACGGTCTTCTATGTGATCGTCGATATCGTGGCCTTCCTCGAGCTCCATCACCGGATCGGTGGTGTCGGCATCCGCCATATGGCAGTCTCTTCCGTGCGTTCGCTCGCGCTCGGTGCCGCAGGCGCTGTCGCTGCCTTCCTCATCCTCCAGCTCCTCGGACGCTTCTTCGGCCCCACGGATGGCTCGATGCTCAAGGGCATCCTCTATTCCGTGATCGGCGGCATCCCAGCCCTGGTCGTGACCTACGGCGGTGCTGTCGCCCTGAAGATCCCTGAGGCTGATGCAATCGGTCGCCTCATGGACCGCTTCCTGCCGGCACGCCTGCGCAGGTAGAGAACAGCCAGATAGCATCGAAACGATTTCGAGGCCTCCGCTTGGCGGGGGCCTCGCTGCATCTGCCGAAACAATGGCACAGGCGAGATCTCGGCCTTTGCCTGCTTGGCGCCATGCGGGACAGAGCCCAAGAGCCCACGCTTGCCGGAGAAGAGTGCCATGCCCCTCGATCTCTTTTCAGAGGACTTTCTGCCCTCATCTGTATTCCTGCCATCGCCTTCATCGTCCTTGTCTTCTGCCTGCCGCTCCTCGCAATCCAGGCGCTGAAGAAGTATCTGGGGAAATAGGCCGGGCTCCAGGATGGGCAGGCACGCTCCATTGCCGCTACGTTACAGAGCGGTGTCCTCGCTGCGGCAAGCACTTTAGTGTGCTAAAGTGCCACCAGCAGACAAGATGGATGCAGAAGCATCCTGGACATGAAGGAGCGACATCGTGCTGAGCGGTACACCCCAAGGATTCCGCGACATCCTGCCGAAGGAGGCATTGGCGCGCGAGCGAATCTGCGACGCAGTCAGGAGCTGCTTCGCGAGCCATGGCTATCTTCCGGTCGAGACGCCGCTTCTCGAAGACCGCCATACCCTCGAGGAGGCAGGACGCATCAAGAACCTGCCGTTCCAGCTCTTCGATGCGGAGGACGACGAGCTCCTCGTGCTCAGGCCCGATCTCACGCTGCCGATTGCACGCATGGCAGCAGCAAGGTTCGCGGCAGGGCAGCTGCCGGCACGCCTCAGGTATGTGGCGCCCGTCGTGCGCGAGCGTGCAAGCCTCAAGGGCCAGCCGCGCCAGTTCACGCAGCTCGGCGTCGAGCTCATCGGCGGAGACGATGTGAAGGCAGAGTCCGAGGTCGTCTCGCTTCTCGGCGAGGTGCTCCAGGCCCTCCATGTGCCGGCCTGGAAGATCGTCTGCGGCTCTGTCTCGCCCCTGAAGGCGCTTCTTGCCACATGCGCGCCGGATGAGGCATTCGCGAAGCAGGCGCTTGCGCTCGTCCATGAGAGCGATCTCGTGAGCCTGGATGAGCTTGTCGCAGCCTCCTCGCTTGCTCCTGAGGCGGCACGTGCGCTCCATGAGCTGCCAAGGCTCAATGGCGGAGCTGAGACGATCGATGCGCTCGATGAGCTCCTGGATGGTGCCGGCGTCCCGAAGGAGGGAAGAGGCACCTCTGAGCTCAGGGCCCTCGTGGCATCGCTTTCCGACCTTGCCCAGGCAGGGGAGCTTGCCTTCGACTTCTCGATCATCAACTCATTCGACTACTACACGGGCATCATCTTCAAGGCCTATTCGGAAGGCATCGCCGCATCCCTTGCTTCCGGCGGCCGCTACGATGCGGTCCTCAAGAACCTCGGCATGCCCGATACCTGCGCCTGCGGCTTCGCCCTCTCGCTCGAGCGTCTCCAGGAGGTCCTGGGCGAGATGGGAGATACCGGCGTTGTGACGCCGGGCGTGCGCCTGGCAGAGCGCCCGATCCGCATTGCCGTGCCGAAGGGATCGCTCTTCGGCGATACCGTGAAGCTGCTCGAGAAGGCTGGGCTTCCGGTCGAGGGGCTCAAGGACCCGGGACGCCGCCTCATCGTGCATGAGGACGGGGTCGACTATGTGATCGTCCGTGCCCAGGATGCCCCGTATTTCGTGGGCTATGGTGGTGCCGATTGCGGCATCTGCGGCAACGACTCGATACTTGAGGCCCAGGTCGAGCTCCTGCAGCTTGTGGACCTGCGCTACGGTGCCTGCCGCTTCGTCGTCGCAGAGCCGAGAAGCGCTGCCGGCAAGACCGACCGTGCCTATGCCTGGCGCGGTTACGAGCGCGTTGCAACGAAGTACCCCCACATCACGCAGGCGTACTATGACCGTATCGGCCGGCAGGTCGAGATTCTGCCGCTCCACGGCAACATCGAGCTTGGCCCGATTGTCGGCATGGCAGACCGCATCGTCGATATCACGGCGACGGGCACGACGCTCAGGGAGAACGACCTCGTGATTGTCGACGACGTGCTCGAGTGCAGTGCCCGCTTCTTCGCGGGCCCTGCTGCCTACCGCTCCGATGCCCGCATACGTTCCCTGGCTGACCGCCTCGCGGCTGCAGCCAGCAAGGAGGAATAATGAGGAAGATCGTGCTGTCCGAGGGAGAGACCCTCACCAATGCTGACCTGAAGAGGACAGGTGCCCTGCCGAAGGAGGTCATGGAGTCTGCCCAGGCAATCGTCGACGAGGTGCGCGAGCGCGGCGATGCGGCTGTCCGCGACTTCTGCCTCAAGTTCGATGGTGCCTGCCCCAAGAGCTTCCGCGTGCCCGACGAGGCCGTCAAAGGCGCGCTCGAGAAAGTCGATCCGCGCTTCGTCGAGGCCGTGAAGCGCTCCTATGCGCAGGTGTGCGAGTTCCACGAGCACGAGCGCGAGGATTCCTGGTTCGAGACGAGGCCTGATGGCACGATCCTGGGCGTCAAGGTCACGCCCGTGCCCTCTGTTGCCGTCTACGTTCCGGGAGGACGCGCCCAGTATCCCTCTACCGTCATCATGGACACGGTCCCGGCAAAGGTTGCAGGCGTCGAGCGTGTCATCATGTTGACGCCGCCCCAGAAGGATGGCACGCTCTCTGCCTATACGCTCGCCGCTGCCGCCATCGCAGGGGTCGACGAGGTCTACGCTGTCGGCGGTGCCCAGGGCATCGCTGCTGCTGCCTATGGCACGGAGTCCATCCCGAAGGTCGCGAAGATTGTCGGTCCGGGCAATGCCTATGTGGCCGCTGCGAAGCGCTATGTCTCGGGCGATGTCGGCATCGATATGGTGGCTGGTCCCTCCGAGGTCTGCGTGCTCGCCGGCTCGACGGCAGATCCTGTGATCGTCGCTGCCGACCTCATGGCACAGGCAGAGCACGACCCGATGGCTGCGTGCTACCTCGTGACAGATGCGCCTGAGCTGCCAGACCAGGTCCTTGTCGCAATCGATGGCTTCCTCAAGGAGAGTCCGCGTGCCGAGATCACGAAGGCAAGCCTCGACAACCGTGGCCAGATCGTGATTGCGCCTTCGCTCGACGCTGCCATCGACTCCGTCAATGTGATCGCCCCTGAGCACCTCGAGCTCCATGTGCCGGAGGCCTTCTCCATTCTGGGCAAGATCAGAAACGCTGGCGCCATCTTCTTGGGTCCCTGGAGCTCCGAGCCTCTGGGAGACTACGTCGCAGGCCCGAACCACACGCTGCCGACCGGCGGCACGGCGCTCTTCTCGAATCCTCTTGGGGTCTACGACTTCCAGAAGCGCTCTTCCGTCATCTCCTATACGCCCCAGGGCCTCATGGCAGATGCCCCGGCAACCCAGGCCATGGCAGAAGCGGAAGGCCTCTGGGCCCATGCCCTCTCGGCAGGACTGAGGAGGAAGCTCGTCGAGGAAGGCCAGGACCACATCGCTGACGCCGATGCTGCCTTCGCCGGGGCGCAGGAGATTGCCTGGCCGACGAAGCTTTCCACCCCTGGCCGCGTGCCTCTGGGGGAGTAGCCATGGGAAAAGGACTCTCTCCCCGTGTGCGTGCACTCGTGCGTGCGAGCGTCGCCGATCTTGAGCCGTACGATCCCGGCTTCACGCCGGTACGCATCAACCTCTCTGCCAATGAGAACACGCATGGGATGCCTGAAGAGGTCAGGCGCTCCGTGCAGGCGGCGCTGGCGCATGTTGTCGTGAACCGCTATCCGGCACCCTTGGCTCCTGAGCTCAGGGAGGCCCTTGCCGAGTGGCATGAGGTGACGCCCGAGCAGGTGCTTGTCTCGAATGGCGGCGACGAGGCGCTCTTCAACCTGTTCCTCGCCTTCGGAGGCGCCGGGCACACCATGGTGACATGCCCGCCGACGTTTTCTGTCTACAAGCTCTACGCCGAGATGGTCGAGACGCCGGTCGTCGAGGTGCCGCGCGATCCGGTGACGCTCCTGCCTGATGTGGACGGGCTCGTCGAGGCTGCAAAGACTGCCTCGCTTGTGGTCCTGACCTCGCCGAACAACCCGACAGGAGACTGCATGGCTCCCGCCGATGTGAAGCGCATCTGCGAAGCCTGCCCGGGCATCGTCCTCGCCGATGAGGCATACGGCGAGTTCGCGCCCGCCGGCATGAGCGCTGCCCCCTTGCTCGACGAGTGCGACAACCTGATCGTGCTCCACACCTTCTCGAAGGCGCTCTGCCTTGCAGGCGGCAGGATCGGCTATCTCCTGGGCGCCCCTGACGTGCTCGATGCCCTGGTCGCCGTGCGCCAGCCCTATTCCGTGAACTCGTTCAGCCAGGCAGCGGCGCTTGCATGCCTTCATGAGCTTGGTGCCTTCGATGCGGCTATCGACGATATCGTGAAAGAACGTGGATGGCTCACAGAGGCGCTCTCGGAGCTTCCGGGCGTGCATGTGTGGCCGAGCTCTGCGAACTTCCTCTGCGTGCGGGTGCCCAAGGCAGCTGAGAAGTGGGCAGCGCTTCGGGACGAGTTCTCGATCCTCGTGAGGAACTTCTCGGCGACGCCGGGCCTCGAGGACTGCCTCAGGATTACGGTGGGCACGCATACGGAGAACGAAGCAGTTGTCGCAGCGCTCGAGGCGCTGCTCTCAAGGGAGGCCTAGATGGGACGCACTGCCGAAGTGGCACGCAAGACCGGCGAGACCGATATCCAGATCAGGATCGACCTCGATGGGACAGGAGCATCCGCGATTGATACAGGCGTGGGCTTCTTCGACCATATGCTGACGGCGCTCTCCCGCCACTCCCTGATCGATATGGATATCGCGGTCAAGGGCGATACGTGGGTGGATGACCACCACACGGTCGAGGATACGGGCATCGCCTTGGGACAGGCAATCGCCCAGGCGCTCGGCGACAAGCGCGGCATCCGCCGCTTTGCGGACTGCGCTGTGCCGCTCGACGAGGCGCTCATCCAGTGCGCCCTCGATATCTCTGGCAGAGGAGAGCTCTTCTGGGATGTGCCGATCGGCCCTGACAAGGTGGGGACCTTCGATACAGAGCTTGCCCAGGAGTTCTTCTGCGGCTTTGCCCGCCAGGCAGGGATCACGCTGCACCTTCGTGAGCTCTGCGGCTCGAATGCCCATCACATCATCGAGGCGACCTTCAAGTCCTGTGCAAGGGCTCTGAGGTCTGCCGTCGAGTCCGACCCGCGTGTGACCGGCATCCCTTCGACCAAAGGTACGCTCTAGAGGAGGCACGCTATGCCCAGACGCATTGCCGTCGTCGACTATCACAAAGGAAACCTGCTCTCCGTCGTCCGCTCTGCCACCGAGGCAGGCGGCGACGCCGAGATAACGGACGAACCGGAGAAGATCGCCTCCGCCTCTGGCCTCATCATCCCCGGTGTCGGCTCCTTCGAGGATGCGATGATCTACCTCGAGGAGAGCGGCGAGCGCGATGCCGTGATGGACGCCGTGGGAAGGGGCGTGCCGCTTCTGGGCATCTGCCTCGGGCTTCAGCTCCTCTCAGAGCGCGGCGACGAGCGCGTGGCAGAGCCTGCGGATAGCGGACGCTGGGTTTCCGGCCTTGCTCTCATCAAGGGCTCTGCGACCCGTCTCGAGTCGAGCCGCCTCAAGGTGCCGCATGTCGGCTGGGACCAGCTGCATCTCACAGAGCACGGTGCTGCCTGCCCGCTCTTCGAAGGCGTGCCTGAAGGTGCCAATGTCTACTTCACGCACTCCTATGCGCTCGATGAGGATACCAATCCTTCTGTCATCGCAGGCAAGACGTTCTATGCGCGTGCCTTTGCCTCTGCAATCTGGAAGGACAACATCTTCGGCGTCCAGTTCCACCCGGAGAAGTCTTCGAGGGTAGGCCTCCGCATGCTCAAGAACTACATCAGAATCGTCGAAGAAGGGGGAGTCCGATGATCCTCTTTCCTGCGATAGATCTGGTCGGTGGCAAGGTCGTGCGGCTCCAGAAGGGCGACCGTGCCCATATGGACGTCTACAGCGAGAACCCTGCCGGCGTCGCCGAGGAGTTCAGGGAGGCAGGGACCTCCTGGATCCACGTCGTCGACCTCTCCCGTGCCTTCGGCGAGGACGAGGAGGCGCTTTCTGCCAACAGGCGTGCCCTTGCTGCCATCTGCAAGACACCTGGCATCTCGGTCGATGCGGGAGGCGGCATCCGGTCCGTCCAGGACATCGAGGAGCTTCTTGCGCTCGGCGTCAGGCGTGTCGCAATCGGCACGGCGCTTGTGCGCGATCCAGCCTTCGCCGAGGCAGCTGCCAAGGAGTATGGAGACGCGGTCGTGGCCGATATCGCGGCCAAGGACGGCAAGGTCAAGGTCTCGGGCTGGCGGGATGATGCGAAGCTCTCTGCTGACGAGCTCGTGAAGCATCTTGCCGGTCTGGGCTTCCGTCATCTCGTCTTTACCGATATCGCCCGTGACGGCATGCAGACCGGCATCGATGCGGCTGCCTATGCGCATATCGCCGAGGTCGCAGGATTTCCTGTCGTTGCGTCCGGCGGCATCGCCCGCATCGACGATATCAGGGCGCTGGCTGCGCTCGGGCCGAACAGGATCGAAGGAGCCATCTGCGGCAGGGCCCTCTACGAAGGCGCATTCACGCTGGAAGAGGCTCTTGCAGCTTCCCGAGGTGAGGAGTAGCCATGCTGTGCAAACGAGTCATTCCCTGCATGGATGTGAAGGACGGCCGCGTCGTAAAGGGCGTGAACTTCGTCGACCTTGTCGACGCAGGAGATCCGGTCGAGCTGGCCAGGAAATATGACCGCGAAGGTGCCGACGAGGTCGTCTTCTTGGATATCACGGCGACGTCGGACAACAGGAAGACGACGATCGACCTGGCCTCGCGTGCAGCCTCAGAGCTCCGCATCCCGTATACCGTGGGCGGCGGCTTCCGCGACATCGCAGGCTGCCGCACGATGATCGCCGCAGGTGCCGACAAGGTGTCGATCAACTCCGCTGCCGTGCGCGAGCCCGGCCTCATCACGGCTGCGGCAGAGGCATTCGGCTCTCAGGCCGTCATCGTCGCAATCGACGCAAAGCAGGTCGGCAGGGGCGACAGGTGGGAGGTCTACCTGAACGGCGGACGCGTGCCGACAGGCATCGACGCCGTCGCCTGGGCAGAAGAGGCAGCGAGGCGTGGTGCCGGCGAGATCCTGCTTACGAGTATGGACCGCGATGGCACGAAGGATGGCTTCGACATCCCGCTCACGCGCGCGGTGGCACGGGCTGTCCCGATTCCGGTCATTGCCTCGGGCGGTGTCGGCACGCTCGAGCACTTTGCCGAGGGCATCATCGACGGCGAAGCTGATGCCGTGCTCGCCGCGAGCGTCTTCCACTTCGGCACCTATACCGTGCGCCAGGTGAAGGAGTATCTCGCGACCCAGGGCATCCCGGTGCGTCTGGACTTCTAGGAGGATACGATGGCAGAAGGCTATGCCGCAAGAAGCTATGCAGGAGAGCCTGTTCAGGAGACAAAGCTCGATTTCGATGCGCTGAAATACGACGCCCATGGGCTCATTCCCGTCGTCGTGCAGCAGTGGGACACGGGCGAGGTCCTCATGGTCGCCTGGGCGAACAGGGAGGCGCTCCTGAAGACGTTCGAGACGGGCACCTCCTGGTTCTGGTCCCGCTCGCGCACAGAGCTCTGGAACAAGGGCGCCACGAGCGGCAACGTGCAGCAGGTGAAGCGGGTATTGTGCGACTGCGATGCCGACACGCTCATCTACGAGGTGGATTCCCCGGGCCCTGCCTGCCATACCGGCCACAGAAGCTGCTTCTTCCGCGAGCTCAGGAGCGATATCGCGTAAGGACCTTCACGTGCTTATCTGATGCAGGGCACTTATCTTCTGCTTTCCGCTGCTAGAATGGTGTGCTCAGGAAGAAAGCAGATACAGGGAGGCCCCCTACACGATGGATATCCGCGAGATCTCGCTCGACAGCCTCGAAGAGGAAGTCAAGAGCCAGAACGTCCTGCTCCCGATCGAGCAGTCCGCAATCTGGGCGAAGTATCAGGCAACGATTTCCGGACGCACGCCCTGGGGCGCGCTTGCGGCGAGCGTGGACGGATCCGACGTAGCGGTGTGCTCGTTCCTCGATTTCCAGACGCATGGCTACCACTACCTCAATGCCGTCCACGGGCCCATCTGGTTCCATGAGCCGACAGAGGAAGAGGAGGATGAGCTCGCGCAGGCGCTTGCCGACTATCTCCACAAGCATGACCGCAGGCAGGTCTTCATCCGCATGGCCCTCGTGCACGACATCGCAGAATCGCATCCCGCTCTTTCGACCGTGCCGTATGACCATACCGTGATCATCGATGTCACGGGCGGAGACGACGCGATCCTCTCCCGCATGAAGCCGCGCGGACGCCGCGATGTGAGGAAGGCCCTGCGCGAGAGCCCGGCTGTCTGCGCAGACGAGACCGAGGCGGCGACGAAGTCCTTCCAGGACTACTACGATGTGATGGTCGAGACCGGCAAGCGCGATGGCTTTGTGCCGGCACCGATCTCCGACTACGAGGACATGATCCGTCTCCTTGGGCCCGAGCACTGCCGCGTCTATGCCGGCAGGGTCTCAGGCAAGGTTGCAACCTGGTCCATCGTCACGATTTCCGGCAAGCGTGCCGTGCGCTACTATGGCGCGTCGCTCAACGAGTACATGCGCCAGCATGTGACGGACAAGCTCGTCTATTTCGAATGCTGCGACCTTGCGAAGAACAAGGGCATCGAGTCGTATGACATGATGGGCATCGGCTCCGATTTCGCGCCGTCGCTTCTCGGCCTCAACGAGTTCAAGTGCAAGTTCACGAAGGAGACGGCAGAAGTTGCCCCCTCCCGCGATATCCCGGTCCGCCGCGGCTTCTATGCGCTGCTCGTGAAGGCACGCGACATCGTCGTCGCCCGCCGCAAGCGTGCCGAGGACGAGGCGGAGCGCAAGCACAGGGCAGAGCTCGAGCGTGCCCATGCAGAAAAGGCGAAGCATGAGTCGGAGAAGCTCGCCGAGGCAGACGCCGAGAAGAAGACAGAAGAGTCCGGGAACTAGCCATGGCGCGCGCACCTCTGCCCTGGGACATCTCTCGCAATGGGGAGCCGTCTCTTAGAGACCAGGTGGACCAGGCCCCCACCGATCCTGGCTGCTATCTCTGGAAGAATGCCCAGGGCACGGTCATCTATGTCGGCAAGGCAAAGAACCTCCGCAACCGCATGCGGCAGTACATCAACCTGACGGATGACCGCGCAAAGATCCCGCTCATGATGCAGGAGGTGCGCTCGTTCGACTACATCGTCGTCGAGAACGAGCATGAGGCGCTCGTGCTCGAGCGCAACCTCATCGCCCAGTATCACCCCTACTACAACGTCGACTTCAAGGACGACAAGTCCTACCCCTATATCGCAATCACGGAATCGGATGCGTTTCCGGCCATCAAGTACACGCGCGAGCGCCACCGCAAGGGGACACGCTACTTCGGCCCCTATACGGATGCCCATGCGGCACGGGAAACGGTCGATACGCTGCGCAAGGTCGTGCCGATCTGCTCTGCGAACTGCGTCGAGTGGAAGCGCGCGAAGCGCATCCTTGAAGCGCATCCCGACGATATAGACGTCGCGAACCTGCTTCTGGCCCGCGAAGGCAGGCCCTGCTTCGACTACCACGTCGGCAAGGGCCCGGGCGTCTGCATCGGCGCTGTCGATACCGTGGACTATGCGAAGAACGTGGACCAGGTGGAAAGGTTCCTGCAGGGCAAGAGGAGCGGCATCACCGACGAGCTCAAGAGCCAGATGAAGGAAGCCGCAGCAGACCTCGACTTCGAGCGGGCAGGCAGGCTCAAGCACCGGCTCGAGTCGCTCTCTGCCCTGAACGTGCGGCAGCAGGTCATGTTCGCCTCCGATGTGAACCTCGACCTCGTCGGGTTCTACCGCGAGGAGACGATCTCATGCGCCTGCGTCTTCGTCGTGCGCGAGGGCAGGACGATCCGTTCCGTCGAATTCATCCTCGACAAGGGCCTCGATGTCTCCGAGACCGAGCTTGCCGAGTCCTTCATCAAGCGCTACTACGACGAGACGGCAGACATCCCCTCCGAGGTCGATGTCGCGATAGAGCTGCCTGACGGGGAGAACATCTCGCAGTGGCTCACGGAGAAGCGGGGACACATCTGCCGCCTTCATCGGCCGCAGAGAGGCGAGAAGAACAATCTCCTCAAGATGGCAGAGCAGAATGCCCATCATGCGCTCAACCGCTACATGGTAAGGACCGGATACGCGGATGACCGCACAAACCAGGCACTGCTCGAGCTCGAAAGCGCGCTTGCGCTCGAGGCGCCGCCCATGCGCATCGAGTGCTTCGATATCTCGACGATCCACGGCCACTTCACGGTAGCCTCGATGGTCGTCTTCACGAACGGACGTCCCGACAAGTCGCAGTACCGCCGCTTCAAGATCCAGACGCCGCTCACCGAGGCAAATGACTTCGTGTCCATGAGCGAGGTGCTCTCGCGCCGCTATGGGCCAAAGACGATGGCAGACAAGAAGTTCGGATCTCGCCCGGACCTGCTCGTGCTCGACGGTGGCAAGCCCCAGCTCACGGCTGCCATAGAGCAGCTCAAGATTTTGGGCCTCGATATCCCGTGCTGCGGCCTTGCCAAGTCCGACGAGGAAGTCTTCGTCCCCTGGGACGAGACGCCGATCGTCCTTCCTTCAGGCTCGCCTTCGCTCTACCTCATCAAGCGCGTCCGCGACGAGTCGCACCGCTTCGCAATCACGTTCCACAGGGAGCTCCGCGACAAGGCGATGACAAGATCGGTGCTCGATGATATCGAAGGGATAGGGCCGACGAGGAAGCGTGCCCTCATGCGCCGCTTCGGATCGCTCAAGAAGCTCAAGGCTGCCTCCGTGGATGAGCTCGCCGAGACGCCGGGCATCCCGAAGGCGGTCGCAGAGGCGGTATACGAGATGCTCCGGGCCTTCGACGAGGACAATGCAGCCAGAAGGCAGGAGCTCGCCGAGGATGAAGGGCAAAAGCCTGAAAAACTCAAGTAACAATTCATCAATTGTCTGTAACGGAAAAGCTTTTATATCAGCGATTTAGATAAACGGCAGCTCAGCGATGCAGGAAGGCTGGGCTGCTGTTCTCCTGTTTGTGGAAAGAACGTGCAAACCGTCTGATTGGAGCATTGCACCACTGGGATTATGCAGTTTTCCACTGGGCGATGGTTACTACCAATTTCCTAATTGGTAACGGTTCCAGCTTCTGCAAGAGTGCAATATAGGTGCCATCAGGGCTGGCCTCAGACGCTTGACGGAAAGCGTCTGGAGCGGCAGTTCCAAGCACCATGCACTGCGAAAGGGGAGAACCATGAACAATCTCACGCGTAGGAACTTCATCGGATTGACGGGTGCCTCTGCAGCCGTTCTGGGCCTTGCTGCATGCGGAGGCTCGGGCTCGAGCAGCTCCAGCTCGTCTTCTTCCAGCTCCCAGGCTGGCACCGAGGGTGGCGGCACGATCACGGCCGGCACCGCCTACAGCACGCAGAACTACGATCCGTCGAGCACTTCTTCCGCTCTTGCCTGCGGCACGAACTGGCAGGTCGTCGAAGGCCTCTACGGCATCAATTTCCATGACTACAGCACGTTCAATGAGCTTGCTGCCGACGACCCCAAGAAGGTCGACGACACGACGTTCGAGGTCACCCTGCGCGACGGAGCAAAGTTCTCCGACGGCAACGCCGTGACGCCTGAGGACGTCATCGAGTCCTTCCAGCGCTCGTCCGGCAAGGCGGCCGACTGGAGCGGCAACATCTACACCTCGATGCTTGCTCCCATCGCCGATATCCAGAAGAAGGACGACAAGACGCTCACGATCACGACGAACGTCCCGAACTTCTCGCTCATCAAGGAGCGCCTCGCCATCATCCGCGTCGTGCCGGCAAGCTCGACGAAGGACGAAATGACGAAGAAGCCGATCGGCTCGGGCCCCTGGATGTATGACACGATCTCCGATAGCTCGCTCGAGCTTGTCCCGAACCCGAACTACAACGGCGACCATCCTGCCAAGGACGAGAAGATCCACTACGATGTCCTGAAGGATGCGACGGCACGTCTGACGGCTGAGCAGGAAGGCTCCACCCTCGTCATGGAGATGGTCACGGCCGACGCTGTCGATACGCTCACGAACCTCGGCTGCAACATCGACAAGGTCCAGGGCTTCGGCACGAGGTTCATGATGTTCGACATCGCCAAGGCGCCGTGGAACGACAAGCGTGTCCGCCAGGCTGTCATGTATGCGCTTGACTACGACAAGATGATCAACAATGCCTTCGCGGGCCTTGCAGCAGCACCGACCTGCTATCTGCCCGAGAACTTCACGAACTACCACAAGGCCTCGACGGTCTTCACGCACGATCCGGACAAGGCAAAGAGCCTCATCTCCGAGGCCGGCATCACGCCGGGCGACGTGCAGCTCCGCACGACCGACAATGAGCAGGTCGTGGCCATGGCAACGCAGGTCAAGGAAGACCTCGACGCCCTCGGCTTCAATGTGACGATCACGACGGATACCTCCGCCGCTACCTATGCCGCCATCGACAGCGGCGACAACTCCTATGACCTCCTGCTCGCCCCGGGCGATCCGTCCTGCTTTGGCGCCGATTCTGACCTCCTCATGAACTGGTGGTACGGCGACAACATCTGGATGAAGACGCGCTGCCCGTGGAACACCTCCGACGAGTGGAAGCAGCTCCAGTCGCTCATGAGCGAGGCTCTCACGCAGAGCGGCTCCGAGCAGCAGGAGACCTGGAACAAGTGCTTCGACCTCATCGCCGAGAACTGCGTCCTCTATCCGGTGCTCCAGGTCCAGACCTGCACCGGCTCCTGGCAGGACACCTCGAAGGCACCGAACGGCGTTGCCATCAAGAACTTCAAGGGCATCGGCACGACCGGCCTGTCGTTCATCGACGCTGTCACCGTCTCTGCCTAGTCCGCCTGGGCTTGTCCAGCGAATTTCGGAGGCCTCGATAGATGCCTCCGTCGGGAGGCCCGGAGGACCCCAGTTCTCCGGGCCCCACTTCATGTACGCAGCAAGAGAAAGGGGAGCGCGTGAACAACCTTCTGCGCCTTATCGGCCGGCGGCTCATTGCATTGCCGATCATGGCCTTCGGCGTCACGATACTCGTATTCTTCCTGATGTCGTTCTCGAAGGTCGACCCCGCCTACAATGCACTGGGCGAGTCAGCCACGCCTGAAGCCGTGGCCCAGTACCACGAAGAGCATGGCCTCGACGATCCGTGGCCAGTCCGCTATGTCCGCTATATGGGAGGCCTTCTCCATGGAGACCTTGGCACGTATGGTGCTGCCAACTACTCCGTCGGCGAGCGCATCTCCCAGGCCCTGCCGGTCACGATGCAGCTCACGTTCATCGGCCTCATCATCGGCGCTGTCGTATCGTTCCTTCTGGGCGTCCTTGCGGCACTCTATAGGGACAAGTGGCCTGACCAGCTGATTCGCGTCATATCGATTGCAGGAATCGCGACGCCGTCCTTCTGGCTCGCCGTGCTCCTCATCCTTCTCTTCTCGTCGTATCTGCATGTCCTTCCGGCATCGGGCCAGCTGCCGTCCTTCACGGCAAACCCGGGCGGCTACTTCGCCCGCATGCTGATGCCGGCTATCGCCCTTGCCTTCCCGCTCACCGGCCAGATGACGCGTATCGTGCGTACCGCCATGGTCGAGGAGCTTGACAAGGACTATGTCAAGACGGCTCGCGGTGCCGGCCTGCCTGAGCGTGTCGTCGTCGGACGCAATGTCCTGCGCAATGCCCTCATCACGCCGGTCACGACCCTCGGCCTCAAGATCGGCTACCTCATGGGCGGCGCTGTCGTCATCGAGGTCATCTTCAACCTGCCGGGCATGGGCATGGCCATCCTCGAAGGAATCCAGGGCAATGAGACGATGCTCGTCCAAGGTGTCGTCATTGTCGTCGCCCTCTCCTTCATCATCATCAACATCGTGGTCGACATGCTCTACCTCCTCATCAACCCGCGCATAAGGACGGTGTAGCATGCAGAAGATTCGCGAAGAGCAGACAAAGAAGCTCGAAGAGGCTGCAGCCCAGAACAAGAAGTTCGGCGGCTGGAAGAAGATGCGCACCTCTTCGAAGATCTCGCTCGTACTCCTCATCCTCGTGGCGGCAGCTTCGATCCTGGCGCCCATCCTTGCCCCGCACAACCCGACCGAAATCTTCAATGCCCGCATGGCACCAGGAGATGGGTTCCTCTTCGGCACCGACGACAAGGGCAGAGACATCCTCTCCCGCATGCTCTACGGTGGCCGCTACTCGCTGATCATCGGCTTCGGCGCTACCGGCATGGCACTTGTGTGCGGCTCCATCATCGGCGCGCTTGCCGCGGTGTCGCGCAAGGCGGTATCTGAAGTCATCATGCGCATCCTCGACATCATCATGTCGATCCCGGGCATCGCGCTTGCCGCTGTCTTCGTAACGATCCTCGGCAACTCCGTGCCGGCCATCATCTTCTCGATCGGCTTCATGTATACGCCGCAGATTGCCCGCATCGTGCGTGCGAACGTCGTCTCCGAGTACGGCGAGGACTATGTCCGTGCTGTCATCGTCTCCGGTGCCCGTGCGCCCTGGATCCTCTGGCGCCACGTGCTCAGGAACTGCATCGCTCCGATCATGGTCTTCACGGTCACGCTCGTCGCCGATGCCATCATCTTCGAGGCATCGCTCACCTTCATCGGAGCCGGCATCACCGAGCCGACGCCGACCTGGGGCAACATCCTCTCCAATGCCCGCCAGGGCGTCCTTGCAGGACGCTGGTGGCAGGCAGTGTTCCCGGGCCTTGCAATCATGATTACCTGCCTTGCCTTGAACATCCTCTCCGAGGGCCTGACTGACGCTATGGCAGCAGCGCCCGGCGCTCCGATCGATGCAGACAACGCAGAGTCCAGGCGCAAGGACGACATCCTCGCCTCCGATCCTGTGCGTGCCTACAAGGAGCAGGAGCCGGCACTCCGTCGCCGTCTTGCAGCGCTCAAGGAAGTCGAGCTCAAGCGTACCGACCGCCACGTTCCCGACTTCTCGGTCGAGCCGCTCCTCCAGGTCAAGAACCTCTCGATCAGCTTCGAGTCGCATGGCTCTGTGCACGTCGTGGACAATGTGTCCTTCGATGTGCGCCCCGGCCAGTGCATGGCGCTCGTGGGCGAGTCTGGCTGCGGCAAGTCGATCACGACGAAGGTCATCATGGGCCTCACGGACCCGAAGGAGACCATCACGGGCGAGGTGCTCTACAAGGGCCAGGATCTTCTGAAGCTGACGAAGGAAGAGCACCGTCAGCTCCTCGGCACCGAGCTTGCCATGGTCTACCAGGACGCCCTCTCGTCCTTGAACCCCTCCATGCTCATCTCGACGCAGATGAAGCAGCTCACGGAGCGCGGCGGCACGAGGTCTGCAGAAGAGCTTCTCGAGCTCGTCGGCCTCGACCCGAAGCGCACGCTCGAGTCCTATCCGCATGAGCTCTCCGGCGGCCAGCGTCAGCGCGTCCTCATCGCTATGGCTCTGACGCGCGACCCGTCCCTTGTCATCTGCGACGAGCCGACCACGGCTCTCGACGTCACGGTCCAGAAGCAGGTCATCAAGCTCCTGAACGATCTTCAGGCCAAGCTCGGCTTCGCAATGATCTTCGTGAGCCACGACCTGGCACTCGTGGCAGAGGTTGCCTCTGAGATCACGGTCATGTATGCAGGCCAGGTCGTCGAGCAGGCGCCGACGCGCGAGCTCCTGACGAACCCGATCCACGAGTACACCCGTGGCCTTCTGGGATCGGTCCTCTCGATCGAGGAAGGCGCCAAGGACGGCACGAGGCTCCACCAGGTGCCGGGCTCGGTCCCGTCTCCAGAGGACTTCCCGAAGGGCGACCGCTTCGCTCCGCGCTCGAGCCACCCGACGCTCGGCCTCAATGTCCATCCCGTCATCAAGCAGCTGCCTGATGCCTCGAAGCACCACAAGTTCTCCGAGCTTCCCGACAGCTATCTCGAGGAGAACGGGCTCACCCCGTACCTCGCAACCCTCGCAGGCGCCAAGGAGGCGAAGTAGCGATGGCAGAAGATACCAAGACCGTGTCCCAGGACAAGGACACGCCGATCATCTTCCTCGATGACATATCGGTCACGTTCAAGACCCGTACCGGCACGCTGCTCCATCCAAATCTCGTGCACGCCGTGCAGAACGTGAGCATCAAGCTCATGCCCGGCGAGACCATCGGCATCGTCGGCGAGTCTGGCTGCGGCAAGTCGACGACCGCCAATGTCATGTGCGGCCTCCAGGCTCCGACGCAGGGACATGTCTATTTCAAGGGACGCGACGTCACGAAGAGGACGCCCGAGCTCAGAAAGCAGATAGGCCGTGTCGTCTCTGTCGTCTTCCAGGATCCGGCAACAGCCCTGAACCCGCGCATGATCGTGCATGACCAGCTGCTCGACCCGCTGCTCGTCCACCATGTCGGCACGAGCGAGGAGCAGGAGAAGCGCATCAACGAGCTCATCGGGCTTGTCGGCCTTCCCAAGAGCGCCCTGCGCGCCCTTCCGGGCCAGCTCTCCGGCGGCCAGCGCCAGCGTGTCGCAATCGCGCGTGCCATGTCCCTGAACCCGTCTGCCATCATTGCAGACGAGCCGACAAGCGCCCTCGATGTCTCCGTGCGTGCCCAGATCCTGAACCTGCTCACCGATCTCAAGCACGATCTGGGACTCTCCATGATGTTTATCAGCCACGATATCCAGACCGTGCGCTACATCTCTGACCGCATCATTGTCATGAACCACGGACAGATCATGGAGGAAGGTCCGGCCAAGCAGGTCTTCGAGCACCCGCAGGATCCCTATACGAAGACGCTCCTCGGTGCTGCGCCGTCGCTTCTCCATCCGAAGCTCGGGCAATAGATGCGATGGATGCCGGCTATCCCATAGAAAGCTTTCGGGAGCCCGAGGATTTCTCCTCCTTCTGGAAAGAGCGCATGGCCGAAGCAGATGCCGTGCCTCTTTCCTGGGAGCTCGTGCCAGCTTCCGAGGTGACACCGGCTCCCTGCGCGGTGCCCTATGACCTCTGGTTCCGTGGCATGCGTGACGCCCAGCTCTATGCAAAGGTCCTGGTGCCGACCGAGGCCTTTGCAGGGAGCGGCCCCCTTCCGCTGCTTATGCGCTTCCATGGGTATCCGGGACGCACCCGTTCCTGGCTCGAGAATGCCTCCTGGGCAGCAGAAGGCATGATCCTCGTCTCGATGGACAACCCTGGCCAGGGAGGACGCTCGGAAGATGCAGGGGGCTTTCCGGGCACGACGGTCGCAGGACATGTCGTGCTGGGGCTCGAAGGCGAGCCGAAGGACCTCTACTATGTGCGCCTGCAGCAGGACATCCGGATCCTCTTCCGGGTGCTTGCGGCAGAGCCTCGGCTTTCCCACGCTCAGACCTTCGTCTACGGCGATTCGCAGGGAGGGGGAGTGGGTCTTGCTGCGGCGGCCCTGAACCCTGAAGTGGCAGCGGCAGGCATCCTCTATCCCTTCCTCTCGGATTTCCGGAAAGTGATGGAGCTCGGTGCCGATGCTGTTGCCTATGAAGGCCTGCGCTACTGGGCCCGCTGGTTCGATGCAGACGGCGCCAAGGCAGAGGAGGCCTTCTCGAAGCTTGCCTATATCGATACGGCCTCGTTTGCTCCGTATGTGCAGTGTCCGGTGCTCTTCGGCACCGGGCTCGCAGATGAGATCTGCCCGCCTGCGACGCAGGATGCAGTCTACGAGCGCCTCCAGTGTCCGAAGCGGCGTCTCTTCTATCCCGCCTTCGGGCATGAGGAGATACAGGCCTTCGACGATGTGCTCATCGCCTTCTTCGGGAAGGAGGAACTCTGATGGCAGACGCCAGCTTCGAAGAGATCGCTTCCTTCTGGAAGGGACAGCTCTCAGGGGCTGCGCCTGAGCTCGTGTCGGCAGAGCCAGAGCCTGCCTTCTCGACTGCTTCCGGAAAGTCCCAGACAGTTTTCTGGAAGGCAGAGGACGGGCAGGTGCTCAAGGCACGCATGCTCGAGCCTGCACATATCACGCCGCTTGCCGTCGTCTGTGCCTTCCACGATGCAGGGCGTCCCGTGCGTGGCTGGCACCATCTGGGGCGCTGGCTCGCGCTCGGATGCGCCGTGCTCTCGCCGGAGCGCAGGTTCTGGTCCGAGGATGTCTGCGAAGGCTATGTGGCGGGAGCGCCAGCGAGCCTTGCTCTCATCCGCCAGGAGAAGGATGCGGCAGAGGCGATGCTGCTCGCTCGCAGGCTCTTTCCGAGCGTGCCGCTGATTGTCTACGGCGAAGGATTGGGTGCCGGTCTGGGCGTTGCCGCAGCAGGAGCGCTTGAGGGCAGGGGAGCAGATCTCTTCTGCATCCTCAACCCTCTGCCCTGCGCCTTGAGGCGTGTCTGGGAGAAGGGGATGCCCGAAGGCATCGCCTCCGGCCTCACACGCTACTTCCGGGAGAAGGATCCTCTGGCAAAGACGTCAGACGATCTCTTCCGTACGCTCTCGTATGCCCAGGCAGAAGCATGCGCTCCTGCCATCGGGGCTCCGGTGCTCTTCGGGACCTCGGGGCTCGATTCCGTCACCCCTCCTGAGGCGCAGGATGTCCTTGCCTCTGCGCTCTCAGGTCCTGTCACACGCAACGTCTATTCTAGATGGGCGCATGAGCGGGTGAATGCGTTCGAGGATGCCACATTCTCGTTCGTTTCCAGCTGGCTCATGTCCTGATAAGCAGTTCTGCAGCAATGCAAGAGAAAGGTCTCGCAATGTCTGAAAAGTTTGCTCTGCGCGGTGTCGTGCCTCCTGTCGTGACGCCCGATCTTCCTGACCATACGGTCGACGTGCCGTCCTATGAGCGCCTCATCAACCGCATGCTCGATCCCGGCGTCCATGGCCTCTTCTTCCTCGGCTCCACGGGCGAGGTCGCCTTCTCGTCTGACGAGCACCGCGAGCAGATTGTGCGCGAGGGCATCCGCATCGTCGACGGCCGCGTGCCGGTGCTTGTCGGCTGCATCGATACGGAGACTGACCGTGTGATCGAGCATGCGAAGCATGCTGAGGCGCTCGGCGCTGACGGCATCGTCGTCACGGCTCCGTTCTATGCCCTGGGCGGCCTCACGGAGATCGAGGACCACTTCCGCATCATCCACGACGAGGTCAAGCTTCCGATCTTCGCCTATGATATCCCGGTCTGCGTCCATGCGAAGATTCCCTGGAAGCTGGCGCTCAAGCTCGGCCGTGACGGCGTCATTGCCGGCGTCAAGGACTCTTCGGGCGACGACGTGAACTTCCGCTACCTTGTCCAGGAGAACGAGAAGGCAGGACATCCTTTGAGCCTCCTCACGGGACACGAGATTGTCGTCGACGGCGCTTATCTCTCCGGTGCCGACGGTTCGGTGCCGGGCCTTGCCAACGTGATTCCTGAGCCCTATGTGAAGCAGTGGGATGCCTACCAGGCAGGCGACTGGGAGCGTGTCCGCGAGATCCAGAACCAGATCAACGAGGTCTCGCATATCTTCGATGTCACGACCGGCGTCGTAGGCTATGCTGGCGGTGTCGGCGCCTTCAAGACGGCGCTGAACCTCATGGGCATCTTCGACCACGACACGATGCCGCGCCCGGTGCGCACGCTCAAGGGCGCAAACCGCGAGGCCATCAAGAAGGTGCTCGAGGAGAACGGGCTTCTGTAGGCTAGCTTTTTCGAAAGGATGCACCATGGGAGAAACCAGGCAGGTAGTCGCGCTCGATATCGGCGGCACGAAGATTGCATCGGCTCTCGTGACCTTCAAGGAGGGCGAGCGTCCTGAAGTATCGCTTTACGGGAAGGTGCCGACCGAGGCGAAGCGTGGCGGCAAGGTCGTGCTGCAGCATGCCATCGAGTCTGCCCGCCGTGTCATCGACGCAGCTGATGGCAGGGTCTTCGGCATCGGCGTCTCGTCCGGCGGCGTCATCGATCCTGCGACCGGCAATGTCACCTATGCAAACGATATGATGCCGGGCTGGGGCGGCACGCACCTCGGAGCCGAGCTCCATGCCATCTTCGGCGTTCCCGTCAAGGTCATGAACGATGTCCATGCCCACGCCTTCGGCGAGGCGTTCTGGGGTGCGGGCTTCGGCAAGACGAGTACGCTTGTCTGTGCGGTCGGCACCGGCATCGGCGGCGCCTATGTCGAGCGTGGCCACATCATGCTTGGCGCACACTCCGAGGCAGGACACATCGGACATGTCGCCTGCACGGATGCTGCAGGCATCCCCTGCTCCTGCGGAGCGACGGGACACCTCGAGCCCATCGCCGCAGGCCCTGGCATCATCGAGCGCTACCTCGAGCTCGGCGGACGCCGCACGCTCGACGACGGAACGCCGGTCGATGGCGCCTACATCTCCGAAGCCGCAGAGTCCGGCGACGAGGCGGCTATCGCTGCCGAGGAGCGCTCGGGACATGCTATCGGCGAGGTCCTGGCCTCGATGGTCAACATGTTCGATCCGGACTGCGTGATCCTCTCTGGCTCCGTCGCAAAATCTGGCCCTGTCTGGCACAAGGCCATGCAGAAGGGCTGGTCCGAGACGGTCATGCCGCCGGTCTCGAAGACTCCTGTCGTCGACGGTGCGCTCGGAGACGATGCACCCTTGATCGGTGCCGCGCAGAACGTGCTCCAGTCTGCCTACGTCGACATTGCCTAAGGAGGGCTCATATGGAAATCGCGCCTTTGGTTCAGTCGCTCAAAGGCAAGCTCATTGTCTCGGTCCAGGCCTATCCTGGAGAGCCTCTTCGCCATCCCGAGACCATGGCACAGATGGCAGAGGCCTGCGAGCAGGGAGGATGCGCTGCCATCCGCTGCCAGGGACTCTCCGACATCGCTGCCATCAAGGGCAGGGTCGAGATCCCCGTCATCGGCCTCTGGAAGGAAGGGCATGAGGGGGTCTACATCACGCCGACGCTGCGCCATGCCATTGCCTGCGTGAACGCGGGCGCCGACATCGTCGCACTCGATGCGACCGACCGTCCCCGCCCGGACGGAAGGACCTTCGCAGAGACGGTCCGCGACCTGCGTGCCCAGTGCGAGACCCTTGTCATGGCAGACTGCATGACTATCGAGGACATCAGGAATGCCGTCGAGGTCGGCTGCGACATCGTCTCGACGACGCTTTCGCACAACAAGCCGGCCATCCAGACGACGATGGATGAAGGACCGGATATCGCCCTGCTCCAGGAGGCGACCCACGAGTTCCCGGGCCTGCCCATCGTCTGCGAGGGCCATGTCCATACACCGGCCGATGCAAAGGCTGCAAAGGATGCAGGCGCCTGGGCCGTAGTCGTCGGCACGGGCATCACGCACCCGACGAGCCTCACGAAGTGGTTCCGTGCCGCGATGGAGGCCTGATTCCATCCGGCATATCTCCCCTTGGCAGCCCTGCAGCTCGTGTGAGTTGCGGGGCTGTCCCTATGCTGGGACAGGTATCCGCTAGACTGAAGGCAGGAAAAGCTATCGGAAAGGCGGCCTGAAGTGAAAAGAGGCAAGGCGCTCGATGCGGCGCAGGCGGCAGATGCAGCCTTCGAGGAAGTCAGGAACCAGCCATTCCCGGATGATGTCTTCACGGCTCCCGACCTCAGATGGGCTGTTGTCGGCTGCGGCGTGATTGCGCATCAGATGGCAGAGTCGTTTGCGCTGGCAGGCAGGAAGCTCACGGGTGTCTGGAACAGGACCGAGAGCAAGGCCGAGGCCTTCGCCGAGAAGTACGGCGTCGAGAAGGTCTACTCCACGTTCGAGGAGCTCTGCACAGATCCTGCCATCCAGGCAGTCTATATCACGACGCCGCACAACACGCACATCCGCTATCTCAGAGGCGCCCTTGCTGCCGGCAAGCATGTGCTCTGCGAGAAGTCGATCACGCTCAATACGGAGGAGCTCGAAGAGGCACGCGCGCTGGCGAAGGAGCACCAGGTCCAGCTCATGGATGCGACGACGATCCTCCATATGCCGCTCTATCGAGAGCTGCTTCAGCGTGCCCGTGCCGGCGAGTTCGGCCGCATGAATATCGCGCAGGTGGCCTTCGGCAGCTACAAGGAATACGGCAACCTCAAGAACCGCTTCTGGAACAGGAGCCTTGCAGGCGGCGCGATGCTCGATATCGGCGTCTATGCGCTCACGATCATGCGCCTCTTCATGGAGAGTGCGCCTCGAGAAGTCGTCTCGCTCGGAAATCTTGCAGAGACGGGCGTCGATGAGACAGGAGGCATCGTCTGCAGGAACCAGGAGGGCCAGCTCGGCGTTATCTCGCTCACGCTCCACTCGAAGCAGCCGAAGCGTGCCGTGCTCTCGTTCGACCGCTGCTACATCGAGATCATGGACTATCCTCGCGCTGACAAGGCAGAGATCGTCTGGACCGAGGATGGCAGGCACGAGGAGGTCGCAGCAGGTGTTGAAGGCTATGCCTTGGACTACGAGGCAGCAGATCTCGAGCGTGCCGTGGCAGGGGACGAAGAGGCTCAGGGCCTCATCGGCTATGCGTCCGATGTGATGAAGATCATGACGGAAACAAGAAGGGCATGGGGTGTCGTCTACCCTGAAGAGGAAAAGAAGGACTAGCCAGAAAGAAGGACAAGGGCATGGACAAGGCAGGGCAGCAGATGCGTGCGGCCGAAGCGGCAGCACGCGTGCCTGACATCGTGATCATCACGGGCATGAGCGGATCTGGGCGCACGCAGGCCCTCCATGCCTTCGAGGATATGGGCTACTACTGCCTCGACAACCTGCCGCCGCGCCTCATCCTCCAGCTTGCCCAGCTTGTCGGGATCAACTCCGGCGTCGGAAGGCATCTTGCGGTCACGAGCGACCTTCGGAGCCAGGGTCTCTTCGAGGAGCTCTCGGATGCGCTGACGCAGCTTTCTGCCCATGAGCTCACGTACAAGGTGGTCTTTCTCGAGGCATCGGACGAGGTGCTGATCCGCCGCTACAAGGAGAACAGAAGAAGGCATCCTCTGGCCTTCGAGGGGGAGAGCCTCGAGCATGCTATCGAGCGCGAGCGCAAGCAGCTCGAGAAGGCGAAGGATGTGGCCGATCTTGTGATCGACACATCGCACATGAGGACATCGGTGCTGCGCTCGCAGCTCCAGCATGCGTTCTCCGACCTTTCCGACCAGCAGCTCATGGATGTCACGGTCTTCTCGTTCGGCTTCAAGTACGGGATGCCGGCAGAGGCCGACCTCATGATCGACGTGCGCTTCCTGCCGAACCCGTTCTACGACCCTGAGATGCGCCATCTCACGGGCCTTGACCCCAAGGTCAGGGACTACGTCCTCGACAATCCGAAGACGAAGGAGTTCCTGAAGGCATGGTGCCGCCTTCTGGATGTTGTGATGCCGGGATATGTGGCTGAAGGCAAGCCCCAGCTCTCGATCGCGGTCGGCTGCACGGGCGGCCAGCACCGCTCGGTCGCTCTTGCAGAGGCGACGGCGAACTACCTCAAGAGCATCGGCTACAAGGTGACGATCGCGCACCGTGACCTGCCGCGCGCAGATGTCGTCCAGAACAAGGGAATGTAGCCATGTCATTCACGGCTGAGGTCAAAGACGAGCTTTCGCGCCAGGAGGGCACGTGCGACATGTGCCCCTTTGCCGAGCTTGCGGCCTTGATCCGCGTCTCGGGGAGCCTCTCCTTCTCCGGGCAGGGGAGATATGCAATCCGCATCTCGACCGAGACCGGTGCCGTCGCACGCACGGTCGTGAAGTACACGCACAAGCTCCTCGACCTCGATACGTCGCTTACGGTCCGTCACTCCGTGCTCCACAAGACGAGGAACTACCTGATCGAGATACCGGACCAGCCAGAGCTTGCAGACGATCTCGTGACCTTGGGCATCCTTGTGCCGGGGCATGGGCTTGCGCAAGGCTTGCCCGACCATCTCCTGACGCGGCAGTGCTGCCGGAATGCATTCCTCAGAGGGGCATTCATGGCGGGAGGCTTCATTGCAGATCCGAGAGGCGACTTCCATCTCGAGATTGCCGTCACAGGAGAGGACCTTGCCCAAGGCATCGTCTCCCTCATGGAGACCGTCGGCGTGACAGCGAGGCTCAACCGCCGCCGCGGCGCCTTTGCAATCTATCTCAAGAGCTTCGAGGACATCGTGCGCCTGCTCGAGGCCATGGGGGCTCAGCGCTCGGCCCATGCGGTCGAGGCCGTTCGGCGCATGAAGTCGGTCAAGAATGATGTGAACCGCCGCGTGAATGCGGAGATCGCCAACTCGAACAGATCGTCCGATGCCGCTGTTCAGCAGCTTGCACTCATCAACGAGGCAGAAGAGCTCATAGGACTTCGGCACCTGCCGCCGGCTATCCGCGAGTTCTGCCGTGTGCGGCGTGCCTACCCCGAGCTCCCGCTTTCGGCCTTAGGACAGCAGTGCACGCCTCCGGCTTCGAAATCTGCCCTCTATCACAGGCTTCTGCGCCTCGAGGCGCTTGTAAAGGAAGCCCGCGGGGACGCGCCTGATGAGACGGATGAGAAGAGCCGCTCATAGCGGCTGAGCTGCCGCCCGCCGATTGCGGGGTAGATTTTTGGCTGCTTGATGCATTGCGTCTTCAAAGAATGGACACAATTCTTCTGACCTGCGGTTTTGTCTTGAGCGAGACGGAAAGGAGGTCTTGTATGTCTACGCATCCGTAGACATTTGAGTCGTCTCGCACCCGATTTTCGAACGGTCTCAAGATAATCCGAATAGAGTCAGACATTTAGCGGTAACATTCCAATTGGAAGAAGGTCAGTGGCGGAGAGAAGCTCCGGCACGACCTCGCGAAAGGAGAAAGCATGGCAGTTAAGGTTGCTATCAACGGCTTTGGTCGTATCGGTCGTCTGGCATTCCGCCAGATGTTCGGTCACGAGGGCTCTGAGATCGTTGCAATCAACGATCTGACCTCCCCGGAGATGCTTGCATACCTGCTGAAGTATGACTCCACGCAGGGCAACTACTCCCGCAACCATGAGGTGACCGCTGGCGAGGACTCCATCACGGTTGACGGCAAGACCATCAAGATCTACAAGGAGGCTGACGCCAACAACCTGCCTTGGGGCGAGCTCGGCGTCGACGTCGTCCTCGAGTGCACCGGCTTCTACACCTCCAAGGCAAAGGCTCAGGCTCACCTGAACGCTGGCGCCAAGAAGGTCGTCATCTCCGCTCCTGCAGGCAACGACCTCAAGACGATCGTCTACAACGTCAACCACGAGACGCTGACCGCTGACGACGATATCATCTCCGCTGCTTCCTGCACGACCAACTGCCTTGCTCCTATGGCAAAGGGCCTCAACGACTACGCTCCGATCGTCTCCGGCATCATGACGACGATCCACGCTTACACCGGCGACCAGATGATCCTCGACGGCCCGCAGCGCAAGGGCAACTTCCGTCGTTCCCGTGCTGGCGCAGAGAACATCGTCCCGAACACCACCGGTGCTGCAAAGGCAATCGGCCTTGTTCTTCCTGAGCTCAACGGCAAGCTCATCGGCGCTGCTCAGCGCGTTCCGACGCCGACCGGCTCCCTCACCAACCTCTATGCTGTCGTCAACAAGGAGGTCACGGTCGAGGGCGTCAACGCTGCAATGAAGGCTTACTCTGAGCAGATTCCGGAGACCTTCGGCTACAACGAGGACCAGATCGTGTCCCGCGATATCGTCGGCATGACCTACGGCTCCCTCTTCGACGCAACGCAGACCATGGTCAACCCGCTCGGCAACGGCCAGAGCCTCGTCCAGGTCACCTCTTGGTACGACAACGAGAACTCCTTCACGTCCCAGATGGTCCGCACCATCAAGTACTTCGAGAAGTTCGTCGCCTAAGTCGCGTTTCGCACAGAAGTTTGGAGGCGCGGTTGCAGCTTTCGGGCCGCGGCCGCGCCTTTTTTTAGGTACGTTTTCCATTAGGAGGAGTGAACATGGCTTTCACCAAGAAGACAGTTCGCGACGTCGACGTCGAGGGCAAGCGCGTCCTCATGCGCGTCGACTTCAATGTGCCCCTGAAGGACGGCGTTGTCACGGATGACACCCGCATCAAGGCCGCTATCCCGACGATCAAGTATCTGAAGGAGCACGGTGCCGGCATCGTGCTCATGAGCCATCTCGGCCGCCCCAAGGGCGATGGCCCCGAGCCCGAGCTCTCCCTCAAGCCTGCAGCCGAGAAGCTCGCTGAGCTCACTGGCTACGACGTGAAGTTCGTCGACGACACCTACGGCGAGAAGGCTGAGAAGGCCGTCTCCGAGGTCAAGCCGGGCGACATCCTCGTCCTCGAGAATGTCCGCTTCGACAAGCGCGAGAAGAAGAACGATCCGGAGATCGCAAAGAAGCTCGCTTCCTACGGCGATATCTTCGTGCTCGACGCTTTCGGCACGGCTCACCGTGCACAGGGCTCCGTCGTGGGCCCGGCTGCCTACATCCCGGCAGTCGCAGGCTTCCTGCTCGAGAAGGAGGTCGACACCCTTACCTCGATCTTCGCTGAGCCTGAGCGTCCGTTCGTCGCAATCGTCGGCGGCTCCAAGGTTTCCTCCAAGATCGGCGTTCTCGATCACCTGATCGACTCTGCTGACACCCTCATCATCGGTGGCGGCATGGCCTACACGTTCTTCCTGGCTCAGGGCCACTCCGTCGGCACCTCCCTCAAGGAAGAGGACTGGGTCGACCGCGCCAAGGAGATGCTCGAGAAGGCAGAGAAGAAGGGCGTCAAGGTCCTGCTTCCGGTCGACAACGTCGTTGCCGATCACTTCGGCGAGGACGCAAAGGGCGAGGTTGTCGAATCCGACAACATCCCCGACGACCGCATGGGCATGGACATCGGCCCGAAGACCGAGAAGCTCTTCGCCGATGCCATCAAGGGCGCCAAGACGGTGTTCTGGAATGGCCCGATGGGCGTCTTCGAGTTCGACCAGTTCGCACATGGCACCGAGGCAGTCGCCCGTGCCGTTGCTGAGGTCAAGGCACTCGGCGGCACGTCCATCATCGGTGGCGGCGACTCCGTTGCTGCTATCAACAAGTTCAACCTGGCCGACAAGATGAGCTGGATCTCCACGGGCGGCGGCGCCTCCATGGAGCTCGTCGAGGGCAAGGCTCTTCCGGGAGTGGAGGCTCTTCTCGATGCGTAACAGGATGATTGCGGGCAACTGGAAGATGAACAAGACCTATACGGAGGGTGTCGAGCTCGCCGAGGGTCTCGCTTCCGAGCTCAAGGATGGCACGGGTTCTGTCGACGTCGTCGTCTGCCCGCCGGCAGTCGATCTCAAGGGCGTCTCTGAGGTCATCGAGCAGAAGAAGGCACCGTTCGCTCTTGGTGCACAGAACGTCTATTGGGAGGAGTCCGGCGCCTACACCGGAGAGACCGCTCCCGACATGCTGACGAACGTCGGCGCGACGTACTGCATCATCGGCCATTCCGAGCGTCGTGGCTATTTCCACGAGACCGATGAGGAGATCAACAAGAAGGCCAAGGCCCTCATGGCCCACGGCATCGTCCCCATCAGCTGCTGCGGCGAGCCGCTTGAGGTCCGCGAGGCCGGCAAGCACGTCGAGTTCGTCGTCGACCAGATCAAGAAGGACACCGAGGGTCTCGAGATCACCGATCCTTCGAAGTACGTTGTCGCGTACGAGCCGATCTGGGCTATCGGTACCGGAAAGACCGCTACGGCTGACGACGCCCAGGAAGTCTGCGGCGCTATCCGCAAGACCCTCGCCGAGATCTTCGGCCAGGAGACGGCAGACGGCATCCGCGTCCTCTACGGCGGTTCTGCAAAGCCGAACAACGTGGCCGGCTTCCTCGAGAAGGAGGATGTCGACGGCGCACTCGTCGGCGGCGCATCGCTCAAGGCCGACTCCTTCGCTGCTATGGTGAAGGCTGCGATGTAGCATCTGCTGCATGTAGCATTTCTGGCGCTCCCTCGCCTTCCAGTGGTGGGGGAGCGCTTCTGTGTTACACTCATCAATTGTGAATATTGATGTGCTGCATGGCGGCACGTGGGAAAGGCGATATCCGTGAGCGTCCTCAACATCATCCTCGTGGTGCTTCTGTTCCTGTCCGGCATTGCGACCTGCATCCTCATCCTCATGCATTCCGGCAAGGGAACGGGTGTCTCCGAGCTCATCGCTTCTTCCATGTACAATGCCTCTGCCGGTTCCGGCATCTGGGAGAAGAACCTCGACAGGCTCACGGTCATCACGTCTCTTGTCTTCATTGCCTGCGTGCTGATCATGGCACTGACGTTCCCGCTCGGCACGATCTAAGCTCTCATAGCAAGCCCTTCCTCATGCCTGGCACTTCGGTGCCGGGCATTTTTTTGCTGCGGCATGTACGGATGCTTGGCCAACTGCATCAGAATTTATGCGCCGTCCATGGACAATTGCATGAAACATGCAAGGAATGTGCTGCCCCGTGATACAGTGTAAGTTTGCATGATGCTGGAACGTGACTATGCGTCCGGCAGAGGCACATCTTGTAGGCTTGCCATACCGTAGCCTGTCTCAGGACAGGTGGCTAAGGAGAAGGTCCATGGCACGATTCATCTGGTACATCACCAAGAGGATCCTCAGCTACATCGTGATGATCTTTGTCGCGACTTCGCTGACGTATTTCCTCGCCTGCGCGTTCATGAGTCCGCGCTCGAACTTCGAGTCGAAGACGCCGCGTCCTCCGCAGGACTCCATCGAGGCGTCGCTCGACCGCACGAACCTGAACGACAAGACGCCGGTGCTCGAGCGCTATCAGCGCTGGCTCGGCGGCATCCTCACCCAGTGGGATTGGGGCATGTCTCCTGACGGCGATTCCGTCAACTCCCAGATTGCAGGCAGAATCAGTGCTTCGGTTGAGCTCATGACGCTCGCGACGGTGCTTTCCATCGCTATCGGCGTCTCGCTCGGCGTCTACACGGCACAGCGGCAATACCTGTGGCAGGACAGATTCTGGAGCGGGCTTGCCTCCATCTTCATGGTCATACCTACGGTCGTTCTGGCCATTCTCGTCGTCTTCTTCGCAATCGAGATCAACCAGCAGACGGGAACCCGCGTCTTCTATGTCACGGGTCTTTCGAGCTATGCCGGCGACAACATGTTCCTGGCATTCATCGATTTCCTGCAGCACATTCTGCTGCCGACGATCGTCCTCACGATCATCTCGGCGGTCGGCTACCACCTGAGCCAGCGTACGTACCTCTTGGATGAGATGCACGCCGACTATGTGCGCACGGCACGTGCCAAGGGCCTCACGAAGAAGCAGGCCATCAGGAAGCATGCCCTGCGCGCTTCTCTGATCCCGACCTCCGTCCAGGTCGCTTTCTCCATTGCCTCCATCTTCACCGGCGCCGTCATGACGGAAAAGATCTTCGCCATCCATGGGCTTGGCGAATACTTCATCAACTGCATCAACAACAACAATATCAATGGCGCGGTTGCCGTTGCCGCCTTCTCGGGTGCCTGCACCCTCGTGGGCGCCCTCATGGCAGACCTCTTTGCGGCTGCCCTCGATCCGCGCATCAAGATGAGCTAAGGAGATGGCAATGGAAGAGCAGAACAACACTCCTCAGGAAGAGGGCAGGCTCACCAATGCCCAGCTCGAACTCCAGGCAGATTCCCAGGGTCCGACCGAGGTCAAGCGCATCACGTATTCGCGCCTGATCGCAAGGCGCTTCTTCCGCCAGCGCTCGGCGGTGATTGGCCTCGTCATCCTCATCATCATGATCCTGATCGCCATCTTCGGGCCCTTCATCTGTGCCTTCGACTACACGGAGCCTGACTTCACGGCCCTGAACGTCGCGCCGAATGCACGCCATTGGTTCGGCACGGATGGCGGCGGCTTCGATCTGTTTGCCTGCGTCGTGCACGGCCTTGGCCGCTCGCTTGTTATCGGCATCACCTATTCGCTTCTGACAACGGTGATTGCGGCGACGGTCGGTACCGCCATCGCCTATATGCGCGGCTGGGGCGAGAAGGTCGGCATGTGGCTCCTCGACATGCTCCTCGTCATTCCTTCCTTCCTCCTTGTCGCAATGATTGTGCGCGCCTCTTCTGGCACGCAGGGCTGGATCATGCTCATCATTGGCCTCACGGCCTTCGGCTGGATCGGCTATGCCCGTACGCTCAGGACCATGGCACTGTCGCTGCGCGAGCGTGACTATGTCCGTGCTGCCAAGTACATGGGCGTTCCTTCGTTCAAGATCATCGTGCGCCACTTGATTCCGAACCTCGGCTCCATCCTCATCATCGATACGGTCCTCGGCGTCATCTCCGGCATCAACTCCGAGACGGCCTACTCGTTCCTCGGCCTCGGCATCAAGGCTCCGGATACCTCTCTGGGCTACCTTCTCTCCCAGGGCTCCTCTGCCATGCTGTCGGCTCCCTGGATCGTCCTGATTCCGTCGGCCGTGCTGATCGTCCTGTGCGTGAGCATGCAGCTCATCGGCGATGGCCTCCGCGATGCCTTCGACCCCTACTCCCGCGCCGCTGGCTCTGTCGGCGACCAGGAAGACGAGAAGAAGGACGAGCAGGAGAACGCCGACGCTGAAGCCCAGACCATCGAGCTGCACTAGAGCAGGAGCTGTCTTATGACTGATAACATGAACCAGGTCAAGGACGAGGTCCTTGCCTATGAGATGCTCGAGAGCAAGGGCCCGAAAGGTGCGCCCACAGGAGACCCCGTGCTCTCGGTCAGGGACCTGCGCGTGTCGTTCGCGACCGAGGCAGGCCGTGTCGACGCCGTCCGTGGCGTGAACTTCGATCTCTGGGGCGGCCGCACGCTCGGTATCGTCGGCGAGTCCGGCTCCGGCAAGTCTGTCACGGCGCTTTCACTGATCGGCCTTCTCGACGACAATGCGCATGTCGAGGGCTCGGTCAAGCTCAAGGGAGAGGAGCTGCTCGGCAAGACCGACGAGGAGATGTCGAAGCTGCGCGGATCGAGGATCTCCATGGTCTTCCAGGACCCTCTGAGCGCTCTCACGCCGATGTTCTCCATCGGCGACCAGCTCGCAGAGGCCCTTCTCATCCACAATCCGAAGATGAGCAAGGAGGACGTGCACAAGCGCTGCGTCGAGCTCCTCACGCTTGTCGGCATCACCGATCCTGAGGACCGCCTCGATGCGTATCCGCACGAGTTCTCCGGCGGCATGCGCCAGCGTGTCGTCATTGCTATCGCAATCGCGAACAACCCCGAGATCATCATCGCCGACGAGCCGACGACGGCTCTCGATGTGACGATCCAGGCCCAGATCCTCGATGTTCTCAAGGTCGCCCAGAAGGAGACGGGCGCCGCTGTCGTCATCATCACCCACGACCTCGGCGTCGTTGCCGGCATTGCCGACGACATCATGGTCATGTATGCAGGCGCTGCTGTCGAGCGTGCCTCGGTCGATACGCTCTTCGCGAGCCCGGCACAGCCGTATACGATGGGCCTTCTCGGTGCCGTGCCGCAGCCTCATGTGGCCGCAGAGCACAGGCTTGTCCCGATCAAGGGCAATCCGCCTTCGCTTGCTGCGATCCCTTCCGGCTGCCCGTTCTCTCCGAGGTGCCCGATGGCACAGGAGAAGTGCCACAGAATAGAGCCGAAGCTCGAGCCGTTTGCGGCAGAGGAGGGACACCTCGTCTCCTGCCACAGGCTTGCTGAGATCCGCGCCAAGCACATGACCTACCAGGATGTGTACCCGGAGCTCGAGCCGCTGCCTGCCAAGTGGGCAGACGTGCCGCGCGACCAGAGGCCGATCGTGCTCGAGGTCAAGGACCTCGTGAAGACCTTCCCGATCCAGAGCAAGGGCCTCATCCGCAGGAACAAGGGAACCATGACGGCAGTGGACCATGTGTCGTTCAAGATCCATGAGGGCGAGACCATGGCGCTCGTCGGGGAGTCCGGATCCGGCAAGTCGACGACGCTGACGCAGATCATGGAGCTCATGAAACCCGAGGGCGGCTCGATCACGGTTCTCGGCAAGAACATTGCCGACATCAAGAACAACCGCGAGAGGCGCGAGCTCAGGAAGAACCTCCAGGTCATCTTCCAGGACCCGATGAGCTCCCTCGACCCGAGGATGCCGATCTACGACGTCCTGGCAGAGCCGCTCAAGGCCCAGCACTGGGATGATGCGAAGATCAACAAGCGCATCGGCGAGCTCATGTACCTTGTCGGCATCAATCCCGACTACGTCGACCGTTTCCCATCCCAGTTCTCGGGCGGCCAGCGCCAGCGTATCGCAATCGCCCGCGCTCTTGCCACGAATCCGAAGATCCTGCTCCTCGACGAGCCGATTGCCTCGCTCGACGTCTCGATTCAGGCCGGCATCATCAACCTGCTCGAGGACCTGCAGGCAGAGCTCAAGATCTCCTATCTCTTCGTTGCCCATGACCTCGCGGTCATCCGCCACATCTCCGATACGGTCGCTGTCATGCACCTCGGCAAGATCGTGGAATACGGCGAGACCGAGGATGTCTATACGCATCCGAAAGATCCCTATACGCAGGCGCTGCTCTCCGCCATCCCCATCCCGGACCCGCAGATCGAGCGCACGCGCAAGCGTCTTGTCTATCAGGACGGCAAGCTCGTTCCGGCAGAGTCCCTGCTTCCGACGAAGCTCTAGAGCCACATCTTGGCACGCATGCAAGCGGCCTTCCTTCGGGAGGGCCGCTTTCTTGTATGCAGAGAATGCTTCAACAATGTGCAAATACAAGAAACAATATGCAGAATGCGATGGATGCTCCAAGGAGATGGACGGGATGAACCTGAAGGGAGCAGGCATCCGAAACATACGGAAATCGAAAGAAAAGCTTGCAAAAATATGAGGATAAATAAAGCGAGAATGTTTCTGTAAACTGTACGCTCACGATATGCAATGTTTCAGAAATAAAAAGTCTTTGGCCCTGTTCCTTCTATACAGTATCCTGTAGAAAGTTGGATTCACCAAAGACTGCAATCTTATGCAGCCTACCAGCGAACAGGGGAGAAACATGCTTTACGACAACGTATCCCGCCGCTCATTCCTGAAGCTTTCGGGCGCCACGGCTGCTGTGGCAGGCCTCGGCCTTGCCGCTTGCGGCAATTCTGGCAGCACGGGCTCCACGAAGGATGGCACCACGGCCACCGACACCGGCACCGAGCCCCAGAACGGCTCTCCGGCCACCACGTCGCCCGACCAGCTGCCGCTTCCTGAGAAGGGCCAGGTCTACACCAACCCGAAGGACCGCTCCGAGATGAAGCAGGGCGGCACTGTCGTCATCCCCGCAGGCGAGGTCGGACCGAACTGGAACTACTACTCCACCGAGGGCAACACGGTCGAGATGCATACGTACTGGATGTACTACATGCCTGACATCGTGCTTGCCGATGCAACGCTCACGAAGTTCACGCCCGACCCGAACTTCATCACGAACATCTCGTCGTCCACGGATTCCGGCAAGCTCGTCGTGACTGTCGACTTCAACGAGAAGGCACAGTTCAACGATGGCACGCCGATCGACTATCGTGCCCTTGCTGCTGTCTGGACCGTCATGAACGGCAAGTCCGACAAGTATATGCCGGCTGCCACCGATGGCTACGACAAGGTCGAGTCCGTCGAGCGCGGCAGCTCCGACAAGCAGGCTGTGATCACGTTCTCCGAGCCGGTCTATCCGTACGAGCCGATCGTCTCCCAGATCCTGCATCCTGACGGAACGGATCCGGAGAAGTATCTGTCCTGGAACAACAACCCGCATGCCGAGTGGGGCTATGGCCCGTTCACGGTCGATTCCGTCGACGAGACGCAGGTCACGTTCGTACCGAACCCCAACTGGTGGGGCGAGGCGCCGATGCTCGACTCCGTCCAGTACAAGCAGATGGACTCCCAGGCGCTCTTCAACGCCTTCAAGAACGGCGAGGTGGACTGCACGGGCACTGCCGCTTCTGGCTCTGCCGAGATGCTCTCGAACTTCACGTCGATGGACGACGCCACGGTGCGTCGCGCCGACTCCCTCTCTGTCGCCTGCATCGAGATCAACACGGCACGCGGTGTCCTTTCCGACATCGCCGTCCGCAAGGCCTTCTGCCAGTCGTGCGATCCGTCCACGATCCGTGCGGTCGTGTGGCAGGGCGTGAACTGGGATGAGGAGACGCCGGGATCCCTTCTCGTTCCGAGCTGGGCTGATGGCTATGAGAACAACATGCCGGACGATGTCTACTCGCTCAAGTCCGACGAGCGCACGTCTGCGGCAAAGAAGACCCTCGAGGATGCCGGCTACACGATGGGCGACGACGGCTTCTATGCCAAGGACGGCACGAAGGTCTCCTTCTCCTTCACGACATTCGGCGACTCCAATACTGTCAAGAACCGTGCTGCCGCCATCCAGACGATGGCAAAGAACGCCGGCATCGACGTCGAGATCGACGCGAAGCCCGCTTCCGAGTTCTCGACGACACTGACGAGCGGCAACTGGGATATCTGCCTGTTCGGCTGGTCTTCCTCCACGACCTATGTCTGGAATGCCCCGCAGATCTATGGCTCGACGTCCTCTTCGAACTTCACGCAGTACGGCACGGCAGAGCTCGATGCAGAGCTTGCGAAGGTCATCACCATCGAGGATCCGACGGAGCAGAAGAAGGCTCTGAACGAGGCAGAGAAGAAGGCACTCCAGTCCTACGCCTTCCTGCCGCTGTTCTCCGGCCCGGACGTGATCGTCACGAAGGCGACGCTTGCGAACTTCGGCCCCGCGCTCTTCGAGACGTTCGAGGCAAAGAACCTCGGCTGGGAGGCATAAGGGCGCAGATCCTATAGCCGAAGAGATTGCCTTTTGCAGGGCGAAGGTGACGGCGGGCGCATGCCTGCCGCCCTTCGCCCTTAAACTAAAGGCTTTAGCCTGTGCCGCGCGGCACGCGCGGCACAGAAAGCCACCCGCTGTGCGGGTGGATGGCAACGATGCTATGCAACGAAACTCCTCCCCC
>OMVT01000051.1 GCA_900314535.1 uncultured Olsenella sp.
GCATAGCCCTCGATATCGATATCCGAGCTTCCCAGAACGCGCCCATTCCCCTCAAAGAGCTTTGCCAAACTCACGTCTTTGGAGGAATCCCCCGATTCTTCCAGCGTCATGGTATCCATCTCCATGCGCGCGATACGGCCTGTTCCCGTATGCTTCGGAGCGTCCTCCTCGTCGAGGCTGAGAGGAGTTGCCGAACCAGTCAAGATATACTGGCCTGGAACGCCGCCCGCAACATCCACGGCATTGATTACCGTATCCCAGAGCACAGGAGCTACCTGCCACTCATCAATCAGGCGCGGTTTGCCTCCTCTCAGCAGGAGAGACGGCTGTATCTCAAGTGCATCCGCGCTAGCAGCAAGCACATCTGGATCGCGAAGCATAAGGGAGCTCTTTGCTACCTGCTGACAGGTCGACGTCTTGCCGCACCACTTTGGCCCGCGTACAAGAAGTGCACCAGAACGGTCAAGACGCTTTGAAAGCTCTTCGTCAGCTATCCTAGGCATGTATTTCATATTATGCTTCCCATCAGGGAATATTGTACCCTACTTTAGAGTTTGGCTGCTGTTCCGCTTTAGGGTTTGGCTGCTGTTCCGCTTTAGGGTTTGGCTGCTGTTCCGCTTTAGGGTTTGGCTGCCGGCGCAGTCTCCGACATTGCTCGGGCAGCCAAACCTCAGCGCTCATTGCACTTCAGGGACGATATACCGCCTCATCTGCCAGCTCTACCCCATTGAAGATACGCTCCACTGCCTTCTCGTACTCATCTGCCTTGCGGACCTTCCTCACAAGACGCCACACCTTCTGCGGATCTGCGAAAGCGAACCGCGCATAGGACCACCACTCCTTCATGCGGAAGAGGGCATTGCCTCCCATCTCTTCCTCATATCCCTCGAATAGCCTGTCATGGAACTCCCTGATCTCCTCAGCTGTAGCGGCAGGACCGCCTTTTAGCATGCGCCCCAGGGCCGGATTTGCCAGGATGCCCCGGCCCAGGAGGACATGCGTGGTCGCAGGATAGCTCCTCAGCAGCTCTTCGAAGTCTGCGACCGAGAAGATGTCCCCGCTGAATGCGACAGGGAAGGGTGCCTTCTCGAGCGTCTCTCCATAGCATGAAAGATGTGGTGTCCCCCGGTAGAGCTCTGTCCTCACCCGGGGATGGACGATGAGCTCCTTCAGAGGGCAGCAGCAGAGGACAGCAAGGATTCTCCCGTATTCCCCGACATCGGCAAGGCCCAGGCGTGTCTTGACCGAGACAGGAAGAGGCGACCTGGCACAGATGTCCTGGAGAAACCTCTCGAGCCCTTCCGCATCGCGCAGAAGCCCGGCGCCCTTGCCTTTTGCGACAACCGTTCCGGAAGGACAGCCCAGATTGAGATTGACCTCGCTGTACCCGAGCTCGGCCAGAAGGCCCGCTGTCCAGACAAAATCGTCGGCATCCTTCGTCAGCAGCTGGGGGATGACAGAGCGGCCATCCTGTTTTCCCAATGCCTTCAGCGTCTTCTCGGTGAAGGCCTTCCCTGGATGTGCCGGCGCGATGAAGGGGAGATAGCAGCTGTCGAGCGCACCGAAACAGGAAGCATGGGCTTTGCGGAAGACAGGTCCGGTTATACCCTCCATAGGTGCCAGCGAGAGCTTCACAGGCTTCTCCTCCATCTCGTCTCGGCAGAAACAGCAACTCCATTGTATCCGCCGATGGCGCACCGCCATGAAGTCCCTCAGCACATAGAAGAAGGGAGATGCCCCGAGCATCTCCCCTTTCTGCAATCCGTCCAACCCTTTTATCTCTATGCCTTGTGCCACGGCGCATGGCCATTCGCGATGTTGAGGAGGCTCTTCGCCAGCCATGTCGGCATAGCCCCGCCTGCGCAGTTCACAAGCCCGAAGAGCGCACATCCTGCACTCGACAGGACCGACATGCGGCACTGCGGGTCGCTCGGATCGTCGTAGCCCTTCTCGATTGCCCCGACGATCGACTTCACCATGAACCGGCACACCTTCGAAGTCTCGGCCATCTCCATGAGGGAATCGGTCTCGTCGTAGCTGCCCTTCGCATGATGTGTCTCCTTGGGGATCGGCTTTCCGTAGAGCGCCTCGAAATCCGCAGATGCAGGCTGGCCTGCCGGCTTCTCATACCAGGTACCCGCAAGGCATGCATCGGCAAAGCTCTCTGCTGCTTTCCCCTCATGCGCAAGCGTGCACACAAGCGGAAGGTCTGAGGCCGAGAATCCTGCATGCACCATGTAGATGCCGCCAAGCTCCTGCCACGTGTCCCGCCAGACCCGGAAGGCAGCAGGATCGAGCGGAATCTCGACCTGCTTTGTCTCCTTCGGCGCCAGCTCGACACGGGCAAAGCCGGCAAGCGAGAACGCTGGCTCAGGAAGCTCGCCTGGGGGAAAGCATCAGATGTATGTCATATCTGTTCTATGTTTACCACATCTGTTATCGTGACAGCAGACGGCAGGAAAGAGCGGATGAACGGCGGCAAGCATGGATATCGGAGATCTCGACTATGCAGCCCATCTCGTGGCAGACATCTCGATGGTGCCGGTACGTGCCTATCAGGGCAAGGACAAGATCCTCTTCTCGAGCGCAGCACCCTTCCCGCAAGACCCGGCAGACCCGCTCCTTCCCCGTCTCGAGAAGGAGACGGCCGATGCCTTCTGCCTCGAAAGCGGCGACTTCGCGCTCTATGGGTGCGTGAGGGCAGAGAAGATCCTCCTCGTCGTGGGGCCGTTCTATGAAAGGCGCCCCGATGAGCCCAGCATCGAGCGTCTCGGCATCTCCTTGGGTGTCCTTCCCAACCAGATGCCTGCGTTCCGCAAGGCGATGGATACGCTTGGCATCATGCCCCGCGAGACCGCCCTCCTCATGGTCTGCTCCTTGGGCTTTGCGCTTACCGGACGCCACCTCACCGTCGAAGACCTCGCTATCAGCAGGAAGCATCAGGAGACGCTCTCGCGGGAGATGGCACAGGAGGAGTTCGGCAGAAACACGTTCAGGGCCGACGAGCGCACCCATTCGAGCCGCCAGGTCGAGCAGAAGATCTCATCCTTCATTGCGCAGGGCCGTCCCCAGGAGCTCAGAAGCTATCTTTCAAGCATCCCGACCTTTCGTGCCGGCACGCTCACGAAGAGCTATCTCCGCCATACGAAGGACCTCCTGATCGTCGAAGCGACGCTCGCCTCCCGTGCCGCCATTGCAGGAGGGCTTGCCGAAGACGAAGCCCTGGGGCTCTCCGATGCCTACATCAGCCGCTGCGAGAGCATGCAGGACGTGGGCGATATCGCAGACCTCGGCTGGCATATGCTCCTCGACTATGCGGAGCGGGTGGAACGCCTGAAGATCGGCGAGGACCCCTCCCCTCTTGCCCGCGGCGTTGCCGACTACGTGCACGCCCATATCTTCGAGCCGATACAGACCCAGGAGGTGGCAGACGCCCTCTCGGTGAGCCGCGGCTTCCTTTCGACGCAGTTCAAGCGCGAATGCGGCATCTCGCTTTCTGCCTATATCCAGCACGAGAAGGTGGAAGAGGCGAAGCGACTCCTCGAGAATACGGACCAGCCGCTCCTTGCCATCTCGACCTACCTCGGCTTCTGTTCCCAGAGCCACTTCAGCACCGTCTTCAAGAAGGCCACCGGGATGACGCCAAACGAATGGCGGAAGCGCTTTGCCTGAGGCCAGGCGCAGGAAAGGGACGAACGATGAAGCAATGCATCGTCGATGCATTCACAGAAGAGCTCTTCTGCGGCAACCCTGCCGCCGTCTGCCTTGTGGACGCCTGGCCCGAAGATTCCCTCATGCAGGCCATCGCGCAGGAGAACGCCCTCTCCGAGACGGCGTTCCTTTTGCCGGAAGACAGCTCATATGAGCTTCGCTGGTTCACGCCGGGAGGCGAGATCGACCTCTGCGGACACGCAACGCTCGCCTCGGCCTTCGTGGCAGACCAGATGCTGCACGACACGTCGCAGACGCTCTCCTTCGAGACCGCAAGCAGCAGGCTCGACGTCACCCGCAGAGACGGCCTCTATGCAATGGATTTCCCCGCCATCCCCATGACGCGCACAGACGTCACGCCCGAGATGGAGCATGCCTTCGGAGCCACGCCGCTCGAGGCCTGGCTCGGCGAGGACCTTGTCTGCGTCTTCGCAGATGAGGATGCTGTCAGAAACCTGGCACCTGATCAGGAAGCGCTCGCACAGCTCCCTGGCCTCATGCGGCATGCAACAGCACGGGCAGGGGCTTCGACTGCGTCTCGAGGAGCTTCGGCCCGAAGATTGCCATCCCCGAGGATCCTGTCTGCGGACGCGCCCATTGCCACATCGCACCCCTCTGGGCAGCAAGGCTCGGAAGATCCTCTATCCGTGCCTTCCAGGCATCGAGGCGGGGCGGCACCCTTGCGTGCCGTGTCTCAGGGGAACACGTCGAGCTCGGAGGCCATGCCGTGCTTTTCAGCGAAGGCACGCTTGCGCCCTAATCTGCATCCCCCTTCTTGTGGAAGACCATAAGGCGGTCCCAGATGAGCTCCGAATACGCAGGACCGGTACCTGTCTCTGGCTCCATGTAGGCCCTGAAGGCGCAGAAGAGGGGCTGCCCTGCATCGGCCCCATAGCATCTGCCTCTTGGATTGCCGGTGCTCGCGGGCACCTCGACCGTATGCCCATCCGCCAGAGCCCAGCCAGGGCGCGCCAGCTTGAAAACATAGAAGTCATCCGGATCTGCCACCTCAGCTGGCACATAGCCTTCAGCCGAACCTTCGAAGGACCTGTCGTAGATGCTTGCGATGCCAGCAAGCCACGGCTTCGCATAGAGGACGACGTTGCTGTAGGTAGCCTTGCCGCTCCTCGTGTGGTTCACGCCGTATACGACGCAGAAATCCTCGTCGCTCTCGAACGTGAAGTCCTCTGTCATGAGATAGGCCGCATCGGGATTGTCTCCTTCTGCATTGCGCCCATCCAGATAGGCCGTGAGCCCCTCCGTCACGGCAATCCGGGAAGGCAGCTCCTCCATCTCATAGTCTTTTCCGTACTGCCGCACGAGCGCATCGCGGATAGCGGCAAGTCCCTCGCGCACGCCTTGAATCCTTCCTGCTTCGTGCATGCCCGTACCGCGCGGTGCCAGGGATCTTGCCGGTGCCGGCAGATGGAATGCCTTCTTCGGCGTGAGGCGCAGGACGACCGTCTCGTCTGCGACGGCGGAAAGCCACTGATCGAAGAGACCGGGGTCTTCAGGCCCTGAAGCCCTGCCCAGGACTGCAAACGTATCCTTGCCAGTCCCCAGTCCCATCGAGAGCACCTGGGCTGGGAGAAGATGCACATTGAGCCCCGCATCGGTGATGCCGAGCTTGGAGAGCGCCACCGCCGCCACCTCGGCGGAGCGCACATCTCCTGTCAGAAGATAGGCAAAAGAAGCAAGGTCGGGACGCGTGCCCTCGTGCTTGAGCGTACGCATATTCGCCGATCTGCCCAATGACGCAAAGGTCGGATGATAGAAGATATCTCCTTCTGCTCCCTCTTCCTTCGCAGGGGAATCGTCTGCTGACAGAAGGACGTAGCTCACGAGCGAATGATAGATGCAGGCGGGCGGCGTATAGCCGAGGACCAGCACCGCTTCATCCCCCCTGAGCTTCCAGGACCAGCCGACAGGGCTGAAATACGGATTGGCCGGCAAGACCGAGCCATCAGCAGCTGCCACGCCCGGCTCCTCATCCGGAAGGCCAGACCCTTCCGGTGCCTTTGCCGCCTCCTGTCCTGGTGCCGGCGGCAGGAAGAGGGCCGTATAGGCAGAGCCAGCGTTGTTTCCGAAGCAGGAGGAAAGCCTGCCTTCGCTCGCAAGGGTCAGGCAGTCGAGCACCTGCATGCTGCCCTCCTGCACGATGAAGCCAGCTGAGGAGAGCGTCTCCTCGACCATTTCCCGATGCTCGATGAGCTCTGCGATGCTCGGCATAGCGTGTCCTTTCGGGATGACATGGCACCAGCTTCCTGAAGCATATCAGACTTCGCACAGGAAGGCATCATCCCGAAATATGAGAAGAGGCCCGGAGCTTCTGCCTCGGGCCTCATAGTCTGCCAGGTGCGCCATTGCGCGTCCCGAGTCTCTGTCGGAGACATACTCGAGCACGTTGTAGAGGCAGTTGTGGAACTGGATCGCATCGCAGACCTTCACCATCGCAGGTCCCATGACGCCGGTCTGGCGAAGGCTTGCCCAACGGGCAAGGCCGGATTCGATCGTGAGATGCTCGGCTGCGACCTTCGATACGGCGCAGCAGTCGAACATCGACGGCTTGATGGGGTCGCCCACGCGTCCCCAATGGATCGGCAGCATGCGGTCCCCGGTCTCTGCAGCCGTGCCGATGTCGACGAAAGCACAGCTCTTCTCTTCGCCGAGCTCGTAGATGGTCTCAATCAGATTCCTTGTCCCGACGTAGTTCACCTGCATCGCGCGCTTCAGATACTAGTCGGCAGCGGGCGAGACGAAGGCTGCGATTTGGATCACAAGGTCGATGCCTTCAAGGCAGCGCCTGAGCGCATCCTTGTCATCAAGACCGCCCCAGACGAACTCAAGGCCCTCCTTGCTTTCGAAGGGTGCCATCCCCCTGCGGCTCTTCTCCGAATCACGCACGAAGACCACAAGGTCGTATGCCTTGCCCACATCGGGCATCATCTGCTTGAGCGACTCCATGCCCATGCCGCCCGAGGCACCGGTCATGAAGAGACGAAGATCGGCAGCCATGCTGCTCCCCCTTCATCGAGATTGTCTTTGCCTTGCCCTCTGCTACCGCCATCGAGAGCTTCACGGAGTCGCCGATAGCGGCATCGATATCGTCATCCGTGACGCCGAGGAGCACAGAGCCGAGATTCTTGTCGATGAAGAGATTGGTGCACTGGATATCGGCGAAGCGGACCATGTCGAGCCCTCCATCGATGCCACGCTTCTTCTGGCAGCGGCGGATGTTCCAGCCGCCGATCGCATATATCCACTTCGGGATCGTCTTGACAGGCTTCACTGGCCCACCCATGTATTTCTGCACGATATCGAGCATCTCTTCCCACGTCATCTTCCACCAGCCGATGGGATGCCAGCAAGCCGCGGCTGCGCTCGATGGCACCGGCAAGCGCCTGGCCCACCTGGCGCACGGTCACCATGGCCGTGCCGCCACGTGTCAAGAGCACGTTCTTCTTCATCTTGGCAATGGACTCGACAAGGAAGACCCAGACAGGACGCCTGCCTGCGTGCCGAAGATGCAGGGAAGCTCGAGCACCGCGACATCGAAGCTGTCGTCGGCGAAGCTCATGGCAGCTTCCTCCTGCTTGATGCGGCTCCTGATGTAGGGGTGCCGCTTCGTGAGCTCCATGTCGGGACGCGTCTTTGCGAGGTAGGCAAAATGGCTGCCGCAGATTGCGGCATGCTTGACGCCACACTCCTTTGCAGGCGGAAGAAGGCGCTTGATCGGGTCGATATTGAACTTCTTGTACAGGTCATAGCTCGGAGCCGGCCCCTCGACACGCTCGTCGACGCCTGCTGCGAAGATGAAGGCATCGCAGCCGCAGAAGTGGGCCTTGAGCTCATCATCTGACATCTCGAGGCAGTTGCCGAACTCGATCTTCATCTCCGGAGGAAGCGGCGCCCCTTCCGGCAGCGGCGGCAATGCGAGCGTTGCCGCCTCATGGCCGCGGGCCATGAGCTCGTGCGCCGCCTCGCTTCCCAGAAGCCCTGTGCCGCCGACCATGAACACCTTCATGGAATCCTCTCGCCATCTGTCCAGCCTTCGATTGCAGGAAACGATAGCGGCGGGAGGAGCTTCAAGTATTATCTATAAGTCCTCAATCTTTCATATCTGTCATTGCATGCCAGCACAGCAGAGAATCTGCACAGCGAAAGAGACCTACCATAGGGAAGACAGCAAGAGAAGGAAGGCTCTCCATGGATATCAGGATCAAGCGCCCCTATGAGGCGGCAGCGCCCGACGACGGCTACCGCATGCTCGTGGACCGCCTCTGGCCCCGCGGCATCAAGAAGGAGAATCTCAGCATGGACGAGTGGGCAAAGTGCTTTGCCCCCTCGACCGAAGCAAGGAAGGCCTTCAGCCACAAGGCGGAGAACTTCGATACGTTCAGGCAGCAGTACCTGGCCGAGCTCAGCTCATCCGATGAGGCAAAAGCAGAGGCAGCAAAGCTCAAGGAGCTTGCGCCCGAGACGATCACACTCCTCGTCGGCGCCAAGGATCCCGCCTTGAGCCAAGGCCCCATCCTCAAGGAATGGCTCGAGCAGCAGCTTGCCTAGATATCGGATGCCTCGATAGCGGTGACCAGGAATGCAGCGGCGCCCGCGCCTGCCCTGGAGTCGTAGTACTCCTGGAAGCGCGGATCTGCCACATACATCTGGCCCAGGCCCACATGCATCTCATGCGTGAGTGTACGGCTCTTGCCCCAATGTGCCTGCACCCAGGCTGCATGCAGGCGCACGAGCTCTGCCGCTTCTGCGCCAGACGGGTCGCCGGACTCCATGGCGGCCTTCAGCTGCTCGATGATTCTTTCTTCGAGCGCTGCAAGGTCATTCCACTCGTCCTTGTCCATGCTCCGCACAGCCTCGTTTGCCGCGTCGACCGCTGCATCGCCGTACCGGGCCCTGGCATCGTCGCCATAGCGCCTTTCGTTCTCCTCGATTGCAGCCTCCTTGAGGCCATGGAACCTCTCCTCCGAGCTCATCTTCTTTCCTTTCTGCATGTTCTCGAGCGTGCGCTCGGCGCACTCCCGTGCTGCACGCACTCCACGCTCGCGCTCCTCGAGCAGCGCTATCTGCTCTTGAAGCGCCTCTTCCTCATCCACGCCGCGTCTTTCGAGAAGCTCCCCTATGCGGGCAAGCGGCATCCCGCAGGCACGCCAGAGAAGGATCTTCTGCAGCCGCGCTGCATCAGCCTCCGAATAGATGCGGTAGCCATTCTCCTGCCGCTTCGGCACAAGGAGCCCCCGTTCGTCGTAGAGCCGAAGCGTACGCACGCTCACGCCGGCAAGCTTGCCGAGCTCCTGTATCGAATAGCCATGTGTGCTCACGGGCGCTTCCTTTCTCTCTGACATCTGCATGCTAGACCCTGACGTTGCGTGAGGGTCAAGAACTTCCTGCTGTCTTTTTCGGGATCTGGCTTGACTTACTATATTGATTGTACACAATTATATTGCACGCAATATTTCATGGATTCAGGAGGCTCCCATGTACGATTACGATGTCGCATTCATCGGTTCAGGCCACGCAGCATGGCATGCAGCGCTGATGCTCAGGAAAGCAGGAAAGCGCGTTGCCTTTGTCGAGGAGGATACGGTTGCCGGCACCTGCACAAACTGGGGCTGCAATGCGAAGATCCTGCTCGATACGCCTTTCGACTATGTGGATGGCCTCGAGCGCTTCCGCGGCATGGGTATCGATTCGGTGCCTTCCGTAAACTGGGAGGAGCTCATGGCCTACAAGAAGAAGGTCGTGAACCCGATGCACACGGTGCTCGAAGGCATGTTCCAGAAGGCGGGCATGCCGGTCTACCATGCCCATGGAGCGCTCGTCGATGCCCACACGATCCAGGCAGGAGATGAGCGCATCACGGCCGAGACGATCGTTCTCGGCACAGGCGAGCATCCGAGAAAGCTTGCCATCCCCGGCTCCGAGCACATCCACGACAGCCGCGACTTCCTCGATCTCGACCAGTTCCCGGCACGCATCGCCTTCATCGGTGCCGGCATCATCTCGATGGAGTTTGCCTCCATCGCCGCCAAGCTCGGTGCCGAGACCACCGTCATCCAGCACGACCAGCGGATCCTCGGCATGTACCCGAAAAAGTATGTGGACCGCGTCGTCCAGAAGATGGAGCAGGAAGGCGTCACGTTCCTGCTCGACCACGATGTGGCAGAGGTGAAGAAGGCAGGAGAGGCCTACCAGCTCGTCTTCTCTGACGGAGAGACCCTCGAGACCGACTACGTCCTCGGCGCCACGGGGCGCGAGGCGAATGTGGAAGGCCTCGGCCTCGACGCTCTCGGCATCGCCTGCTCCCCACGCGGCATCGAGGTCGATGACCACATGAGGACCTCCGTGCCGAACATCTATGCCTCGGGCGACTGCGTCGCAAAGCGCATCCCGAAGCTCACACCGACCGCAACCTTCGAATCGAACTATATCGCCGCACAGATCCTGGGCCTCTCCGATGCTCCGATCTCCTATCCCGCCATCCCAAACCTTGTCTTCACCCTGCCCCGCATCTCCCAGGTCGGCGTCACGCTCGACGAAGCGGCCAAGCATCCCGAGCTCTGGCGCACCGAGACCGTGGAGTACGGCAAGAGGCTCCTGTTCGAGGCAAAGAACGAGATGGACGCCGAGTTCACGTTCGTGTTCTCGAAGGAGACGGGGCTCCTCGAAGGCGCTGCCTTCTTGGGCGAGGATGCCGGCATCTGGGCCGACCTCGCAGCGCTCGTGATCTCGCAGAAGATGAGCGGACTTGCGCTCTCCCAGCTCATCTTCACATTCCCGACCGAGTCCCAGGGCATGCTCTCCCTGCTGATTCCGCTCCTGCCCCTGAAGTAGAAAAGCGGGATGTCCCTACCATGCGGCCTGGCAGCATCCCTGCCAGGCCGCTTTTCCTGCCAAAAGGACGCCTTCCGTCCAATTGGCACCATTCTTCTATCATTTTTTCCTACTATTGCGCTAGGTGTTGCTATAACCACGGAATTTGGGGTAGGCACCCAATACGCTGGTCTCCAGCGAAGCAAAGACACATCAGTCAGGAGGCACCCTATGAACGAGACAGCAGGACGCACCTTCTCCATCGCAGACGAGAATCCAGCAGCCGAGGGCTGCACGATCTCCAGGGCCATCGAGGATTCGAACGGCAACACCATCTCCTATTTCAGCCTCGGCCAAGACACCGACATCTCGGCCGAGCTCTATAGCTACCCGAAGATCCACTATGTCGTCTCGGGCACGCTCGAGGAGACCGGAGCCAATCCGGCCACCCTCAAGGCAGGAGACGCCTACCTCACGCCGATCGATGTCCCGTCCGGCCAGCATGCGACGGAGGACACCGTCTACCTCGAGATCGCTCTCGCAAAGGACTCTGCCACGAACCTTCCCGCCGAGGCAGGCAAGGCCTTCACGCTCGCAGATGCTGTGCCTTACGCTGACGGCCGCATCGTGAACCGCGACCTTGCCCACAATGCACACCTGAAGCTCGTCGAGATGGCATTCGACGCCGGATGCGGCCTCTCCGAGCATGCCGCTCCGGGCGATGCGCTCCTGCTTGCCCTCGACGGCGAGGCGACCGTCATCTACGAAGGCAAGGAGCACGCCTTCCCGGCAGGCTCTGCCTTCAAGTTCGATGCGGGCGGCAGGCACGCCATCCGCGCCGACAAGCGCTTCAAGATGGCGCTCCTCATCTCCCTCGTCTGATAGAAACCCGCTGCCGGAAAGGATATGGATCATGGCAGAAGCGATAGATCTCGATGCCAGCGTCTTTGAGACGTGCACGGCACACCCTGAAGTCAAGGACCTCATGGCCGGAGCAGGCTTCTCGGAAATCGTGAAGCCCGGAATGCTCCAGACGATGGGGAAATTCATGACAATCAGGAAGGGATGCAGCGTCAGGGGCGTCAATCTCGACGAGCTTGTCCGCACCTTCCAGGCCCATGGCCTCGCTGTCAAGGGCTATGAGGAGGCACAGAAGGCAGCTGAGCCCGAGGCTCCTGCTCCCGCAGCCGGGCCCGAGCCGGCAGCCGAGGCTCCTGAGGCGGCTGCTCCCAAGGGCTGAGCCCTGTCAATATAATGGACAGTGGGATTCCAGATTTTATGCGGCTTCCATCGCCTCCGGATCGTACGCGAGGGCCCTCTCGAAGCGCTCGAAGAACTCCTGCATGGCCTCTGCCGGCACGCGGTCACCGATGGACTCGTGCGGACGGTAGCGGTTGTAGTATGACTCGATGAACTCGATCGCCCCGTGCTTCGTCGTGGATGCATCCGCCGGGCGCTCGTGGTGGTACCACTCGTTCTTGAGCGTCCCGAAGAACGACTCCGCGACCGCATTGTCGTGGCAGCT
>OMVT01000024.1 GCA_900314535.1 uncultured Olsenella sp.
CCTTTGGCAGGCGTTCAGTCTCGCCGAGAAGGATGCCGTGATAGTCGATGCTCACGAGCCGTGTCGTATCGGGCTCAATGTTGGAAAGGGATGTGAGGTAGCGTGCAGGCTGGGGCAGCGGATTCATGAGGGCAACGAGCTTCTGGCCGAGCTCGCCTGCTCCTGCGACAGCGAAGCCGGCAAGCTGCCAGGGAGAGGGGTCCTGGGCCGTCGCTGCCGTGAGGCAGGCATAGATGTCTTCCTGGAAGGCGGTCACAAGGCCCGTGTTGAAGGCAGCGAACCCTGCTCCGGGCACCTCGAGGATCTTCCCTTCGTGCGAGAGACGCACGAAGGTCGAGACGAGATACTCGTGGAGGATCGGGTAGCGCTCGCTTCCGGCGCCGGAATCTGACCACACTTCTGGCGCAGCCATGCGTGCGAGCGTGCCAAGGACCGACTCCCAGGAGCCGAACGATGCGAAGTCGGAGAATGCGCGGTCAGGACTCTTGGCGGAATCGGCAGCACCCTGTGAAAGCAGATCGCTCCAGGCGCCTTCGTCGACATGCGGCAGACCTTCGATGCCGACCGCGTCATGGGCGTGTCCCGTCCCGTCATCGCCGTCGACGAGGATGAGCGACCACTGCTTGCCGGCAATCGGACGCGTGCTCCTGCGGATCGTAAGGCGGATGGGGCTCGTGCCATCTTCTGCAAGGAAGCGAATCGGGAAGCTCACGCGGCTCCTCGAGCCTTCGACCGCACCGGTCGCGAGGGCATGGTGCCAGTCCTCGTCGAGGATCTGCGTAAGGTCGATATCGAAGGGGAGCATGCGGGTGAGAAGGCTCAGAAGCTCGTCCTTGCAGTGAACCTCGGCTGAAAAGCTCCTGGGCAGGCTTCTTGGAAGCACGGACGCCTCCGGTCCCTCCTTGGCGGGCGCTGGCGTCTTCTTTGCAGGAGCAACGGGCACAGGCGCCTGTGGCGCTTCCTGCACGGGGACATCTGCTGCCTTCGGCTCAGGGGCAGGCGCCGCCGCTGCCGGTTCAGGCTCAGGCTCTGCTTCGGCAGGCGTTTCAGGGGCCGCTTCTTCGGATGCGGGTTCCTCTTCGGCCTCAGGCTCGTCCGGAAGGGCACGGATCTCATCGAGCGTAAAGACATGGGGATGGCTGGCATCCTCGACTGCAGGGGTCTCATCTGCCTTTGGCTCTTCTTCCTCGGCTGCCACTGTCTCGGGCTTGGCTTCGGGCGCTGCCTGAGCTGTCGGCTCTGCTGCTTCGGGCTGCGCTTCTGCTGATGGAGTTTCAGGCACAGCTTGAGCATCTGCCTCTGGAGCCTTTGCCTTGTCCTGAGGCTTCTGTGTCTCTTCCGGCTTTGCCTTCTTCTGCTTCTTCTGGATATGGCGGGGCTTCACGGCCTTGAGCTGGGAGCCCTTCTTTTTCTTCCAGGGCTTTCCTGCCTTGCCCGATCCCTTTTCCTGGACCGGTGCTGCAAGCGCCTCGTCCCACTGCTCGTTCTGGACGATCGTGACGTAGCTCCTGCCTCCCTTGAAATCGGTGAGCGTCACGAAGTCGGAGCAGGCTGCCATCACATCGCGGTATGTCTCGAAGCCGAGGTCTTCTGGCTCTATGCCCTCGGCCTTGAAGAGCTCCTCGATCTTTGGCAGGAATATCTGGTGTCCTGTCCCGTATTCCTTTGCAATGAGCTGATAGATATAGAGCTGGTGCCCAAGCTGAATCTTTGCCATCTTCATCATCCCAACAATGTCCCGCAAGGGGACCGCGCGAATTCGAAACGTAAATAGACATACCCAAAAGTGTCTGTCTGCACATGCATCCATTCCCTGTCATGTATGGATGCATCGAAGACAATGCCCTTTCCAGCATGCATCGTGCATGTAACAGAGTACGCCTACGGACGTTTCCGTACAGAGATAGGGGCCTAATCTGCGTAAGATGGAAGATGGAAGGAGCTGATAGGAATGGATCAGACGCTGGAAGAGATTCTGAAGGGCTTCTCGAAGCGCCTCGGGGCGGCCAGGACCTGGATCGTGCCGGGAGGGACCGAGCATCTCTCTGAGGGACTGCCTCAAGGGGCAGTGCTCGGAGAGACGCTTGGGCACGTGCCCATAGCCTGTCTCGATGTGAAGGCAGAAGCTGCCAAGGCACAGGCAGAAGGAAAGTTCCTCGTCGTCGACAATACGATTGCGAGCTCCTATGGCTGCCCTGCGGTGCGTCTCGGTGCCTCTCTTGCAGTCGAGTCGCTCGATGCAGTGCTGGGATGGCTCGGAAGCGGTCTTATCGCCGTAAGCGTTGCGAAGGATTTGCCGCAGGGTTTGCAGGATCTCGCCGCATCGTTCGACGAGAGGCCTGAGGTCTCGGGCAGGATGCTCGATGAGCTCGAGCGGGCACTCCGGAGCTTCGATGAGAGGAGACGCGCTGCTTCGGACAACGCACAGGTGGCAGCAAGCTATCTCGTCTGCCATCCGGCTGTGAAGGAGGTCCGCTACCCCGGACTCAAAGGAGATCCGACACAGCCGATTGCGGCGCGCACGCTCCAGCGGGGCTTCGGGCCCTGCGTCGATTTCCGTCTCAGAAAGCCTCGCTCCGATGTGGAGGGACGCATCCTCTGCGCTCCAGGCAATGCCTGGGTGCCAGGAGGCATCGCCTCGAGGCTCTCTGTCGTGACCGATGAGGAGGGCGCCATCTGGACGAGGCTTGTATGCGGGCATGGCAAGCCGGAACCTCTGATCGAGGCGCTCGAACAGACGCTCAAGTGATTCCATCCAAATGAAAAGGGCCGCCTTGGGCGGCCCTTTCTGTGTGCCAGGGAGATGCCTATTTCGCTTTGAGGCTGCGGTAGGTCACGAAGCGGAAAGGGATGCCTTCCGGTGTCATATCTGTATCGGTCTCGTCGATGACTGTCCACGCCGGGTCGTCATCGAGGTTCGGGAAGAAGGCGTCGGCTTCGCGCACGCAGTCTGCCTTCGTGACGATGGCCTCCGTGCAATAGGGGAGCAGCTCTTCGTAGACGCTGGCACCTCCTATGACCCAGACCTTGTCCGGGTCCTCATGCTCGACGGCGTGGAGAAGCTCGTCGATGGAGGCAACCTTCTCGGCTTCCGGATCGAGCGTCGTTCCGCCATGCGTGAGGACGATGTTGCGGCGGTTCTTGAGGGGGCGGCCTCCCGGGAAGCTCTCGAGCGTGCGGCGGCCCATAACGACGGTGCCCCCTGTCGTGCAGGCGACGAAGTGGTGCATGTCGGCCTTGTTGCGGACAAGCAGCCTGCCCTTGTTCCCGATGCCCCAGTCAGAGCAGACAGCGACGATTGCTCTCATGCGCGCTCCTAGATAGCGATAGGGATGTTCTTGATCTGAGGACCATGCTGGTAGTCCTCGACAATCAGGTCGTCCGTCGTGAAGGCATAGAAGTCATGCACGTCGGGGTTGAGCGTGACCTTCGGTGCCGGATAGGTCGGACGGGAGATGAGCTCCTCGATCATCGGCACATGCCTGTCATAGATATGGGCATCGGCGATCATGTGGACGAGCTCGCCTGCCTCCATATCGCATGACTGCGCCACCATCATGAGCAGGATGGCATACTGGCAGACATTCCAGTTGTTCGCCGCCAGGACATCCTGGCTGCGCTGCACGAGCACCATGTTGAGCGTCGGGCGGTCGGAGCCCTTGTCCTGCGTCACGTTGTAGATCGCGTTATAGGCGCAGGGGTAGAGATGCATCTCGTGCAGGTCCTGGAAGTTGTACATGTTTGTCATGATCCGCCGGGAGTACGGATTGTGCTTCAGGTCATAGAGCACACGGTCCATCTGGTCGAACCTGCCTTCGGGGTACTCCGAGACCTGGCCGATCTGATAGCCATAGGCCTTGCCGATCGAGCCTTCCTCGTCTGCCCACTCGTCCCAGATGTGCGAGTGCAGGTCATGGATGTTGTTCGACTTCTTCTGGTAGATCCAGAGGATCTCGTCCATCGCGCTCTTGAGCGCCGTGCGCCTGAGCGTGAGCGCCGGGAATTCCTTTCTCAGGTCGTAGCGGTTGCAGACGCCGAAGCGCTTGATCGTGTAGGCAGGAGTGCCGTCCTCCCAGTGGGGGCGCACCTTCTGTCCTTCGGTCGTCGTGCCATTGTCCAGGATATCGCGGCACATCGCGATGAAGAGGTCATCGGCCTTGCTCATGCAGGCTCCTTTCTCAAATGAAGCTATCTAGCGGATCGGATACCAGTATTCATCGGAGCCGGAGTTCGAGCCCAGGCCGTTGCTGCCGTATCCGTTGCTGCCGGAGTCTTCTCCCAAGCCGTATTCGTCGTTGTGGCCGTAGCCGTCACTATGGCCATCGCCGTAGCCATTGCCGAGGCCGGAAGAGGAGCTGCTGTACGACTCATAGCTCGAAAGGCAGCGGTAGATGAGGCCTGAGAGGCCAGCAGCGCAGCCCGTCGCTGCTGCCATGAGGCAGAGGACGACGGCTCCTGCGATGATCAGGGCTACCGGACCTGACGTTGCATTTCTGGGGTCATTCGTCGAGCTTGGACCGACTATGGGCGCCGGTGTCTCAGTGCCGGCCATCGTATCATCCATAAGGTCTCCTTAGAACTGTTCTGCCTGGATGATGTCTTCCCACGCAAGGCCGATGGCATTCACGAGGGAGCGGTCGGCCTCGAGCCAGTCCACAGAAAGAAGATCTTCGTGGGCAAGCCATCTGCCCGCCTCGTGGACCCTGAGCTCGGGCTCTGTGCCGGCAGGGACCGGTGCGACATAGACATCCATGGAAAGATGGAAATCGGGGTAGTCATACTCTATGGTATCGAGATACCAGAGCGTCGTGAGCTTGAGGCCAAGCTCCTCTTCAATCTCCCGGCGGCAGGCGTTCTCTGCGGTCTCGCCGGGCTCGACCTTGCCGCCGGGAAGCTCCCAGCCGTCCTTCTGGGCACCAGCGGCACGCTGTGCGGCAAAGATGCGCGCGCCATCGGTGATGAGGGCAGCGGCGACATGCTTCGTTTCTGCCATCAGAGCTCCTCTCCGGCAAAGCGCACGACCGCATAGCTCTCTCCGTCAGGAGCGGCGAGGTCCACGGCGTGGCCATCTTCTGTCTCGTGCACTATAGGCACGATCGTGTCGCCGAGCTGGGCGGCGCGCTTGTACTGGACATCGATCGTATGCGGCAGGCAGGCAGCGGGAAGCGCCTGGACGGCGAGGAGCACATAGTTCGCATTGTTCATGTGGTGGTTCGTGTCGAGGAACTGCTCTGTCACCTCGAAGGGATGCATCTTCGTGCCAGGTCCTTCTGCCTTGACCTTGCGGAGGAGCGGTCCGATCTCAAGCCTCGGCTCCGCCTCGTCCATATAGGCATACTCGGATTCCGGGACATTGATGACACGCTGGGCGGCAAGATCGAACATGAACCAGAGGGAATCTGCCTTCACGCAGGAAGTGCCATCTGCACGCTTCATCTCGAAGCAGCGCTTTGCCTGGAGGCCTCTCAGATGGTAGGCCCAGGTCGAGACCTCGATCTTCTCGCAGAAGCGAGGCAGGCTCTCGATCTCGATGTGCCAGGTGCCGACGATCCAGCCGAGATGGTTGCGCCTAAGATGGTCAAGGCCGATGCCGAGATGCTCCGACTGGAACGTGGAGCAGTCCTGGAAGTAGTTCATGAGGGCATAGAGCGTGAGCGTGCCCTCTCCATCGGATTCGCTGTAGCGGACCCTGCTGTCGAATGAATACATGTGGGCTCCTTGTCTGGACTTCCAGACCATGGTGCCACAAAAAGATGCTGGCTCCATTGAGCGCCAGCACTTAGTGCGAAAAGGGCAGCACTCAGTGCAGGACAAGCCTTCTCAGCTGGCCGGCATGCTCGGCGATGCACTCACGTGGCGTCGTCTCGTCGAGACGGGCGATGGTGAAGAGGAGGTCTGCTGCATAGAGCGCAAGACAGAGTGCCGCTGCTGCCATGCAGAGCCTCTGGTCTGCCGTGCTGAGCGTGCCCAGGATCGAGGGCTGCAGGATCTTCACGTCGATGACAGCAAAGAGGCCGAAGACCGAGCTTGCCTGCGGACAGACAAGGCCCCTGAAGTTCCCGGGAAACATCGAATAGTCCCACCATCTTCTGTTGAAGCGGCGCTCGAGCATGGCTCCTGAAGTGTATTCGAGCACGGTCGAGAGTATGCATCCGAGAAGGAAGAGGAGAAGGGTATCCTCGACCCAGCCGAGAGCGAGCCAGACGACAATGGCGGAGACGCCGTAGATCGGGCAGGTCGGCCCATAGAGCATGCCGCGGCGCTCGAGATGGCGAGAGGCAAGCGAGCAGTAGATGGTCTCCCAGACCCAGCCTCCGGCTGCGATGATGGCGCCAGAAAGCAGGAGGTGGGCTGAGGCTTCAGCAAGGGACACTACAGGCAATGTGTGCTCCTCTCGAGGGATTGGGTCTTCTTTGCCAGGACCTCGTCGAGGGATTGGGTCTTCTTTGCCAGGACCTCGGCGACGCAGCTTGCCTTGTCGGCAAGCGTCACGACCCAGCCTTCGCGGGTCCTGGGCGGAATCGGCACGAATGGGAACATGTGATGGACGATCACATCCCGCTCGATTGGCGTGAGATCGAAGTCGCGCTCTGCATTGTGCAGCGCATGGAAGGGATGCGTGAACCCATGCCAGCGGTCGGGTGCCGTTGCGCCCTCGTGCCAGTCGTAGAGGAAATAGTCATGCAGAAGCGCGCCCGTGACGAGGTCTTCCATATGGAAGGAGAAGGGGAGCGCATGGGCGATGCGGAAGGCTATGAAGGCGACAGAGAGACAGTGCTCTGAGCAGGTCGTATCCCCATGCTGGATGAAGGCATCCATCTGATGGAAGGCGGCAGTCGCCGCTACCGGCTCTGCCAGCTCCTCGAAGCTTCTCCCGTCCTTCATGTGCATCCTCCATTCGCAACTGAAAGAGAATTATTCCCAAAATAGGAAATAAATGCAAATCGGGAAACAGCCTCTCTCATGCTATGCTCAGATAGTCGAAGGGAAGCTATGGGCAAAGAGCGCAGAAGCGAAGACAGAAGGGTCATCAAGACACGCCGCGCGATACGCACGGCGCTCCTGGAGCTCCTGTCGTCCGATGATGCGGGAGACATCACGGCCCGCGATGTGGCTGAGCGTGCCCTCATCAGCAAGAAGACGTTCCTGGCACATTATGGAAGCGTCTCTTCTGCCATAGACGAGATGGAAGAAGAGGCTGTCGAGGCTATCGCCGATGTGCTCGACGAAGCGGAAGCAGCGGCAGACGAAGAGGGCTATGCACATGCCGCAGATAGCATCGCAGAGCTCGCCGAAGACCGTGCGTCGACCGTAGGCGCCCTCCTGCATACGAGGGTCAAGGACGATCTTGTGGCCAGGATCGAGCGCCTGGTGCATGATCGGGTCGTCTCTGCTGCAGGGCCTGACGCAGGGTCGCTCATCCCCGATTTCGTGGCAGGAGGCATCGTCTCTGCCTTCAGGCGCTGGGTCCAGGATGGAAGGCAACTTTGCGCAAGCGAGCTGGTCCATAAGGTATCGGCACTCCTGGGGATGCTCGGGCACGGTAGCGGCCAGAGCGAAGAGCCGACAGATATCGCATAGGACATCAGGGCCCGGAGCGCGGCTCCGGGCCCTGATTCATAGCGGGATGTCTTTGCCGCTATGCTTCTGGATAGGCGATCTCGTCGGTACCTGAGAAGCGGGGAGCCTCCGAGTCCTCTGCATGATAGCGGCTCATGGAGTCGACGATCATGCGGTTCGCAGCAGGATAGATGCTCGTCTCATAGGACGTGACCGTGCCCTCGATCACTTCGCCGTCCACCTGGAGCGGAATCGGCTCCGAGGAGACGACGCGGATATCCTTGCCGGTGAAGGTCTGGATCTGGGGGCGTCCGATGCTCTTGCCGCTCCTGTCGAGGATGCCGGCGAAGATCGGCTTCAGCACATGCACGGCGTCGCTTGTCTCGAGCACGATCACATCGAGCAGGCCATCGTCCATGCGGCAGTCCGGCACGATCTCGATATCGCCCTGCATCATTGCGTTGTTTGCGACCATGCAGGTGATGCCATCGCATTCATGCACGACGCCGTCAGCGAAGATCGTGAAGTGCGAGACGACAGGCCGGGGATTCTCGAGGGCGGCTGCAAAGTAGGCAATCTCGCCCATGGACTTCTTGTTCGGGATGGCGGATGACATGAGCTGGGCATCGAAGCCCATGCCGCACATGAGGCCAAAGCCGCGGGAGTGCTCGGTTCCCTCAGCGTCGCGCCAGTGCACCTCGGCGATATCGGTGAGAGCCGTGTGCCCGACCCTGCAGGCACGCGCAAGCGCGGCAGGCTCCATGGCATTGCCGACATTTGCACAGAAGAGGTTTGCCGTGCCGGAGGGGAAGACGCAGGTCGCGACATCGCGGTAGCGCAGGGCGTGGAGGAGGCCTGTGACGGTGCCGTCGCCGCCTGAAAGCACGCACACGTCGTAGTCCTCCGCATTGCGGACGAGCTCTTCGGGCGTCTCGCCGTCTGCAATCTCATGGAACGTGCAGGTGTCTCCCTGATGCACGAGAGAGCGCTCGAACTCGAAGATTGCGTCGGAGCCGAAGCCCGACTTGGGATTGTGGATTATGAGAGTTCGCATATATCCTCCCGGGGCGGGCCAGATGGGCAGCCCGGCCGCTATGATGGTTGAGGAGTGCTGGCGCTGCCAGCTTTCTTGCAAGTATACCCAGGGAACATCCCGAAGGAGTCGCGTGTATCTCACAGATGAAGCCGATGTCCGTGCCTTTGCAGAGCGTGCAGCCGCCTCGAGCGTGCTCGCGGTAGATACGGAATTCCTGCGCGAGAAGACCTACTATCCGCGCCTGTGCCTTCTACAGCTTGCCACGGCAGAAGAGTCCGCTATCGTCGATCCGATCCTCGTGCAGGATCTCTCCTGCATAGCCGATCTCTTCCGGGATACGCGCATCACGAAGGTGTTCCATGCCTGCGGACAGGACCTCGAGGTCATCTATGCTGCCATGGGCTGCGTGCCCGATCCGATCTTCGATACGCAGGTGGCGGCGGCTTTTCTGGGGCACAGGCAGCAGATCGGCTATGGCCCGCTTGTCGAGGACTACTGCGGGGTGCACCTTGCGAAGGCAGAGTCGCTCACGGACTGGTCGAAGCGTCCGCTCGATGCAGCGCAGCTCCGCTATGCGGAAGAGGATGTGAGCTACCTCCCGGGCATCTATGAGCGCATGCTCTCAGAGCTCGTCGAGAAGGGAAGGCTTGGCTGGGTGCTTCCGGAGTTCCAGAGCATGCTCGATCCTTCGAAGATCGTGACAAGGCCTGAGGAGGCCTACCTCCATCTCAAGCGATCCACCTCGCTCACGAAATCGCAGCTTGCGATTGCCCGCGAGATCTGCGCCTGGCGCGAGCGCGAGGCAGCACGCCTCGATGTGCCGAAGCGCTGGGTGCTCTCAGACGAGATTGTCGTCGAGTGCTGCAGAAGGCAGCCGACGGTGCCGGCGCGGCTTCTGCGCATCCGTGGCACGGAGCAGCTCACGCAGGCCTCGATCGCAGCGGTCTGCAATGCAGTGAAGCGCGGTCTTTCTGCTGACATCTCCGATATCAAGGTTACCCACAGGCATGCCCGCCCCTCTGCCGAGACCGAGTCGGTCGTCGACCTCATGTATGCCCTGCTGCGCATCAAGGCAGACCGGTACGGGATTGCCTCGCAGGTCATAGCAACGCGTGACGACCTGCTCGAGTTCCTGAGGCACCCTGAGACGTCGCCGCTCTCCACCTCCTGGAAGAAGGAGGTCATCGGAGACGACCTCACAAGGCTTCTCCAGGGCGAGATCGGCCTCACGGTGAAAGATGGGGGAATAGAGCTTCTGTAGCATGCCTGTGCGCCTGTGTCAGATTCCTGTCGGATACTGGGTAGAAGATGGACACGTACACAGGACACAAGGAGTCGATTCATGCCGTACTACTATTTCTATGGGTTCGACCCGGCGTATCTTCTGCTGATCGTCGTCTCGACCATCCTGGGCATGGCAGCCCAGGGATATATCAGGAGCACATACCGCAAGTGGTCCAATGTGCCGGCATCGAGCGGCATGACGGGTGCGCAGGTTGCACGCCGCATGCTCGATGAGGGCGGTGCCTCCTCTGTCGGTATCACCGAGATCGGTGGCACCTTGACGGACAACTTCGACCCGAGGGACAACAAGCTCCATCTCTCGCAGGAGAACTTCTCCCAGGGCTCTGTCGCCTCGGTCGCTGTTGCCTGCCACGAGGCAGGACACGCCTGCCAGAAGGCCAAGGGCTATGTGCCCATGAAAGTGAGGACGGCGCTCGTGCCGGTCGTGAACTTCGCGACGAACGCCTGGACCGTCGTGCTGCTTCTGGGCATCTTCATGGGCCTCACCGGCTTTGTCCGTCTGGCACTCATCCTCTTTGCCTTTTCCGTCATCTTCGAGCTCGTGACCCTGCCGGTCGAGATCGATGCCTCGAGGCGTGCCGTGAAATACCTTGCAGCCAATGGCGGAGGCATCGACGAGAAGGGTGCGAAGCAGGTCCTGACTGCGGCTGCCCTGACGTACGTCGCAGCAGCACTTGTCTCGATCCTGCAGCTTGTCTATCTGATGGGACGCTACAATGACCGGAACTAGCGAGCTTTCAGACGAGGCGCTGAGCGTCTCCGAAGCGGTCGCTGCCGCAAAGGGCGCGGTGGCATCGGTGGGCACCTTCCTCGTCACGGGCGAGGTCTCGGGCTTCCGTGGCCCCAATGCCAGGAGCGGACACTGCTACTTCGAGGTCAAGGACGATGTGTCCTCGATGTCGGTGATTGTCTGGCGCGGGGTCTATGCCGCCTCCGGCATCCAGCTCAAGGACGGCATGGAGCTCCTCATGAAGGGCAAGTTCGATGTCTACCAGGGCTCGGGCAGGCTCTCCTTCATCGCGAGCAAGATCATGGTGTCAGGAGAGGGGCTTCTGCGCCAGCAGGTCGCAGCGCTTGCGAGAAAGCTCGAGCGCGAAGGCCTCATGGACCCCTCCCGCAAGCGTCCCATCCCGCGCTTCTGTACGCGTGTCGCTGTCGTGACCTCCCTTTCCGGTTCTGTCATCGAAGATGTGCGCAGGACGCTCAAGCGCAGGAACCCGCTTGTCGAGCTCCAGATGGTCGGTGCTTCGGTCCAGGGACCGGAAGCGCCGAGAACCATGGTGAGAGCCTTGAAGATCGCTGCAGCAGCAAAGCCTGATGCAATCCTTCTTGTCCGTGGCGGCGGCTCCTTCGAGGACCTCATGGCGTTCAACGACGAAGGGCTTGCGCGTGCCGTGGCTGCCTGCCCCGTGCCGGTGATCACGGGTATCGGACATGAGCCTGACACTTCGATCTGCGACATGGTGGCAGACAGGAGATGCTCGACGCCGACCGCTGCGGCCGAGTCGGTGGCACCGGCTCTGGATGAGATCGTGACGACCCTGAACGAGCGCCAGGTACGTCTTGGACGTGCCTTCGGGACAACGCTCGAGCGCGAAGGGGAGAAGCTTTCCCACGCAGAGCAGCTCATGAGCTCTGCTGTGACAGGAAGGCTCGGTCGCGAGCAGGTGCACCTCGAGTCTCTGGCAAAGCACCGCTGCTTCACGGACCCGATGTCCTTCATCGAGGACAGAAGATCTCAGCTTGAGCTTTCCGAGCAGCGCCTCCACGACGCGATTCCGCATGCGCTCGAGCGGCAGGAGAAGGACCTCAGCCACATGGCTGTGCGCCTCACGGGTGCTGCTGCCAGGATGCTCGTTCCCTACGAGGCAGAGGTGAAGCGTGCTGCAGCGACGCTCGATGCGCTCTCGCCCCTGAAGGTCCTGGGCCGTGGCTACGCAATCGCAAAGGACAAGGATGGCCATGTCGTGAGCGATGCAGAGAAGCTTTCGCCTGGAGACGAGCTCAATGTGATGCTCGGACATGGTACGGTGACGACAGAAGTGAAGGGCGTCGATGTTTCGGCGCAGACAAGATAGGAGATTTCCATGGCTGAAGAGCTGCCGAAGGTAGAGGACATGAGCTTCAAGGAGGCTTCCGTCGAGCTTGAGCGCATCGTGCGCTCTCTCGAAGCAGGAGACCTCGAGCTCGAGGATTCGCTTGCCCAGTATGCACGCGGCGTCGAGCTCCTGAAGAGCCTGCGCGACAGGCTTGCACATGCCGAGCAGAAGGTGCAGGTGCTCCTCGATGCCTCGAAGGAAGAGGTGGCGCCGGATACGACCGCTGCTCCCTCTACGGCATACCTGGACGAGTAGGTGAGGATTGCTGTCTGTGCCGAAGCTGTGGCATCCAAGCTCGGCTTTGCGGCGCAGCTGAGAGAGTAGACTGGACCCAACATCCGCGAATGGAAGGAGCAGGTGCTATGAGCGACTGCATTTTCTGCAAGATTGCAAACTGCGAGATTCCGACCGATATGGTCTTTGAGGACGACCTCGTGGCGGCATTCAAGGACGTGAATCCGCTCACGCCGGTCCATGTGCTCGTCGTGCCGAAGAAGCACTACGCAAACATCGTGGACAATGTGCCGGCTGAGGTCCTTGCTGCGATGGCCCACGCAATCGACGTCGTGACGAAGCAGTATGGCCTCGACAAGACCGGCTTCCGCTGCATCACGAATACCGGCGACGATGCAGGGCAGTCCGTGCATCACTTCCACATCCACATCCTGGGTGGCAGGAAGCTTGACCCGGAGGCAGGCGAGGGCAAGAAGTAGAGAGCCTGAGGCGAGAGGCGCTGCGCGAGCAGCGCCTCTTTTGCTCTGCAGGATAGGCATCGAATCCCTTGCTGAGAATGCATTGTGTCTATGAAGCGATGCCGCTCATGCGAATAATGCGCCACCTCGCCGAGATGGGCACTGGAGCGGGATATCTGCGGCAAGTAGAGTATCATTGACATGTCTGTGTTGGGAGGGCACCCTCCCTGAGAGAGGAGACTCATGATTGTACTTGTCATCAACGCTGGCAGCTCTTCGCTGAAGTATCAGCTGCTCGACACGAAAACCCGCGAAGTCTATGCCAAGGGCAACTGCGAGCGCATCGGTATCGATGGCTCCTTCATCGGCCACGAGGAGCGTGGCGGCGAGAAGCAGAAGCTCGAGGTCGCGCTTCCCGACCACAAGACGGCTGTGAAGCATGTCTTCGATATCCTCGCCGAGGCAGGCTTCGATACGGACAAGATCCAGGGCATCGGCCACCGCGTCGTTCAGGGCGGCTGGTACTTCCCCGAGTCCAAGGTCGTCACTGACGAGACCCTCTCCTGGGTCCGCGAGGTCGCACCGCTCGCGCCGCTCCACAACTACGCAGAAGCTGACGTAATCGAGATCTGCCGCGAGATGTTCCCCTCCATCGGCAATGTGATCGTCGCCGATACGTCCTTCCACTACAACATGCCTGAGAAGGCATGGCGCTACGCCCTGCCGCGCGACGTCGTGGACAAGCTGCACATCCGCAAGTACGGCGCACATGGCACTTCGCATCGCTACATCTGGAAGGAGACCTCCGAGTTCCTGAAGGGCGACGTGCACAAGCTCGTCTCCTGCCACCTCGGCTCTGGCGCCTCCCTTTCCGCTATCGAGGATGGCCACGACATGGACACCACGATGGGCCTTACGCCGCTTGATGGCCTCATCATGGGCACCCGCTGCGGCACGATCGACCCGGCTACGGTCTGCTACCTTCAGCGCGTCGGTGGCTACTCGGTCGACGAGGTCGACACGATGATGAACAAGCAGTCCGGCCTGCTTGCACTCTCCGGCGTCTCCTCCGACTCCCGCGACATCGAGGCTGGTGCCGAGAAGGGCGACAAGAATTGCCAGATGGCGCTCGAGATGTTCTACTACCGCACGAGCCAGCTCATCGCCGAGATGGCACAGTCCATGCACGGCTTCGACACGATGGTGTTCACGGCTGGTATCGGCGAGAACTCTGCAGAGATGCGCTACGGCGTTGCCCACGAGCTCGAGTGGCTCGGCGTCAAGATCGACCCCGAGAAGAACGCGGTGCGCTCCGGCGACCCGCGCGTCATCTCGACGGATGACTCTTCCGTCAAGGTCCTCGTCGTTCCGACGAATGAGGAGCTCATGATTGCCCTCGATGTCGAGGCACTCCTCGGCTAATCGCCCAGGCCCATATGGTCCTGAACAAGGCGGAGCTTCCTCCGGGAGGCTCCGCCTTTCTTATGGCTTCTTGGCTCGGATGCTGGAAGCCAATGTTTACAGAAGAGCCGATAGCCCGTCTCCATTGGCCGGCTGCCGAAGCATCGAGGCTCCAGATAGACAGACTGAACCTGCATATGGGCTGAATGCACGTTTTCCATAGCGCAGCCGCGCACTTCTCTTTTCCGGCAGCCGTATCCACCCCTGCAAGGAGGCAGCAGCATGAAGAGGGAAACGTGTGACACCTTCATGCCGCTTGTGGCTATAAGCTTGAGCTTGTCTGTGGCTGCGGGCTTCTGATTCTGAGCTGGCACAGGACACCCCGCTGGATCTGCAGATGTCCGTCCTTGGAGGCATGCGGGCTATTTCGGAAGCATCCTTATCAGCCTCTTCATCTTCCGGTCGCTGTGGAAGAGGCTTCCAAAGAAGGACTGATGCTGCCTGGCTCCGCATGATGTGCGCTGGATTGTGTCCAGAGGCGGGGTTTCGGCAACAATGTGGAGGCCTGGTCCGAGAAGACGGACCAGGCCTCCATCTCATGCGTCTCTTGCAGATGAGCGCTTTGTCCCATTCCTGCGTTTAAGCAGCTCGTCCAGGCGCATCTCCTAGAACGGACGGATCGTGAAGGTGCGGGAAAGCTCTTCTCCCGGCTCGAGGAAGAGCATGCCGCGCTTCTTCTCGAACTCGTCGGTCTCGTCCTTGGCAGCAGCGACGCCGACCCATGGCTCGACGGCAACGAAGGGCGCGTCATTCTCGGCAGACCAGACGCCGAGATAGGGGAAGCCGTCGAAGGAGAGCTCGATACCGTGGCCGCTCTTCTTTCCGAAGAGCTGGACACGGTTTTCCGGTACATCGTGGAGCGTGAGCGTGAGATAGCGCTCGAAGAGGCCATGTGTGAGCGGAAGCGTATCGGAAGTGCCGAGCGAGGACATCTGGCTGAAGTCCTCAAGGCCCTCTGTGTCGATGGCTGCGGTCTCGATATCCCAAGGTGCAGCGAAGCGGAGCTCATAGTCCTCGAAGGACTCATCTGTGCCGGCTACCGGCACATTGAAGGCAGGATGTCCGCCGAGCGTGAAGGGAAGCGTCACCTTGCCCGGATTCTTCACGGTATAGGTCTGGGAGAGCTTCTCGCCGTCTGCCGCATAGGTCATCTCGAGCACCCAGTCGTACGGGAAGCTCTTCTTCGTCTCATCGTTCGACTCCACATGGAACGTGACGGACGAGCTGTCCTTCTTTGCCACTGAATGCTCCATGTTTCTGGCAAGGCCATGGCGGGAGAGATGGATGTCGCCCTGCTCGCTCGTGGCAAACCCGTTCCTGAGCACGCCGACGATAGGGAAGAGGATGGGGGCGCATCTCGGCCACCACTTCGGATCCCTCTGCCAGAGGTACTCGGTGCCATCGAGTGCCAGGCTCATGAGCTGTGCGCCGTGGGAATCGATTGCAGCAGAAAGGGGACCGGACGAGATCTTTTCTATGGTGCTCATGGGCAGCTCCTTAAGGATATGCACGAAATGCAGAACGCAACCATCATAGCGCCGAAGCATGCTCACGGGTCCTCGTCCCGGCTGGCGGCACAGCAGACGGATAGATGGGCTGCAGACAGGGAAGGCGTCCTGTGTCCAAATGGACGGAAATGAAACGAATTGACGCATGTGCGGTACCCAGCAGGGAACAAGAAGTGAGGCGGGCAGAACGATTCCTGATTGGATGCATGGCGGAAACGCTTCCGGCATGTTAACGATTCAATGCAGTTTTTTGTAGTCCGCTAGAATTTTATGTGCTGGTTTCAAGGATGGTCTATCTGCGCGCAAGGTGCGCGCACCCGTTAGGAGGATGTATCGTGATCGAAGAAGAGCTTGCACACGCTGGCATTGCAGCGCATGAGGGCAAGGTGCTGGTCGACGCCGCTCCTGCCGTGCTTGTAGAAGAGGCCCTGAAGAAGGGCGAGGGCGAACTGACCTCGACCGGCGCATTCGCAGTCTACACCGGCAAGTATACGGGACGCTCTCCGAAGGACCGCTTCATTGTCGATACGCCTGATGTGCATGACAAGATTGCCTGGGGCACCGTGAATGTGCCGATGAGCGTCGAAGGCTACCAGCACATCAAGGAGAAGATCTGCTCCTACCTTGCAAAGCGTGACCTCTATGTGATCCATGCCTATGCTGGCGCGAACAGGGCACACTCCCGCAAGTTCGAGGTTGTCTGCGAGCTGGCAAGCCAGGCACTCTTCTCGAAGCAGCTCCTCGTGCGTCCGACCGATGAAGAGCTTGCATCGTATGGCACGCCTGACTTCACGGTCCTTGCAGCTCCTGGCTGCAAGTGCGACCCGGCGGTCGATGGCACGCACTCCGAGGCCTGCATCCTCATCAACTTCCAGGAGCATGAGATCTTGGTCCTCGGCTCCCGCTACTCGGGCGAGATCAAGAAGTCGGTCTTCTCGACGATGAACTACCTTACGGTCGAGGAGGACAACATCCTTCCTATGCACTCGTCTGTGAACAAGGATCCCGAGACCGGCGAGACGGCAGTCTTCTTCGGCCTTTCCGGCACCGGCAAGACGACGCTTTCTGCCGACCCGAAGCGCATCCTTGTCGGCGACGACGAGCATGCCTGGGGCGACGATGGCGTCTTCAACTTCGAGGGCGGCTGCTACGCAAAGTGCATCCGCATCTCTCCGGAGACCGAGCCTGACATCTTCAATGCCATCAAGTTCGGCTCTGTCTGCGAGAATGTCGTCCTCGACGACAAGCGCGTGGCCGACTACGACGATGCCAAGTACACGGAGAACACCCGTGTTGCCTACCCAATCGAGAACATCCCGAATTCCGATCCTTCGGGCTGCGGCAAGGTCCCCTCTGTCGTCATCTTCCTGACGGCCGATGCCTTCGGGGTGCTTCCGCCGATCTCCCGTCTTGACCGCAATGGCGCCATGTACCACTTCATCTCCGGCTTCACCTCGAAGGTCGCCGGCACGGAGCGCGGCATCACGGAGCCGCAGCCGACGTTCTCGACGCTCTTCGGCGAGCCGTTCATGCCGCTGAACCCGCTCACCTATGCTCAGATGTTCGGCGAGCGCATGGAGCGCTATGGCACCCGCGTCTACCTCGTGAATACTGGCTGGACCGGTGGCCCTTACGGCACCGGCAAGCGCATGAAGCTTGCCTATACCCGCGCCATGGTCACAGCAGCCCTCAATGGCTCTATCGAGAATGCCGAGTTCGTGCACGACAAGGTCTTCAACGTCGATGTGCCGCAGACAATCGAGGATGTCCCGTCCGAGCTCCTGAATCCGCGTGACACGTGGGCCGATCCTTGTGCCTACGATGCGGCAGCAAGGAAGCTTGCCTCCATGTTCGAGGAGAACTGCGCCAAGAAGTATCCGGACATGGCACCCGAGATCAAGGCTGCTGGTCCCTGCTCCACGGCAGAATAGGGAAGAGCTCAGAGCTTATTCGAGAGGGTCCCTTCGGGGGCCCTCTTTCTCTATGCAGAGAAGATGCTGGCATGAAAAAGGAGGCCCCGGAAAACCGGAGCCTCCATACGTGCGTGTGGAGAGAAGCTACTCTGCCATCTGTGCCTGGACAGCGGTGATTGCGACGACGCCCACGATATCCTGTGCGGAGCAGCCGCGGGACAGATCGTTCACCGGCTTTGCGATGCCCTGGAGGATCGGGCCATAGGCCTCAGCGCCAGCGAAGCGCTGGACAAGCTTGTAGCCGATGTTGCCGGCCTCGAGATCCGGGAAGACGAGGACATTGGCATGTCCTGCAACCTCGGAGCCCGGTGCCTTGAGCTCAGCCACGGACGGGACGAGGGCAGCGTCGAGCTGCAGGTCGCCGTCGAGGGCAAGCTCGGGGTTCTTCTCCTGGGCAAGCTTCGTTGCCTCCTGGACCTTCGTCGGGATGTCGCCCTTTGCGGAGCCCTTCGTGGAGAAGGAGAGCATAGCGACCTTCGGGTCGGAGCTCATGTACTTCTTCCAGGACTCGGCAGAGGCAAGAGCGATCTCGGAGAGCTCTTCTGCGGTCGGTGCGATGTTGAGGCCGCAGTCAGCGAAGAGCAGCGTGCCGTTGTCGCCGTACTCGGCCTTGTCCGTGCACATGATGAAGAAGGCAGAGACGAGCTTGGTGCCCGGAGCGGTCTTCAGGATCTGGAGTGCCGGACGAAGGGTGTTGGCCGTGGAGTGGCAGGCGCCGGACACGAGGCCGTCAGCGTCTCCTGCCTTCACCATCATCGTGCCGAAGTAGGTGGCGTCGTCCATCTGCTTCCTGGCGTCTTCGATGGTGACGCCCTTCTTCTTGCGGAGCTCGGCGAAGAGCTCGGCGTAGGCTTCATGCTTCTCTGCGGTCTTGGGGTCGATGACCTCGACACCCTCGACAGAGATCTTGGCAGGGTCGCCGAGGATAACGAGCTTGGCGAGGCCCTCCTTCACGATCTCCTTTGCAGCCTCGATGGTGCGCGGATCTTCGCCCTCGGGCAGGACGATCGTCTTGAGGTCAGACTTGGCCTTCTGCTTCATGCGGTCTAGAAAGCTGCTCATCATTGCTCCTTCTGAGAGGCCAGCCGCATATGGGCTGTTTGTATGCTTCTCGCCAAACGTTTCGGTCATGGACGCTTTCATTATAGGGTCGCGTGCTAGAATCTTCAAAGAATTAAGCTCCATTGGGCGCAGCGCGTTGATGGGGCTGCGCTTTTTTCTATAGGGCAAGCAAGTGGCGCAAGCGCCAGTCAGTGAGGTTGTATGAATATCGCACATGGTCTGCCGGATAATTTCAAGGCTGACAGCTACGATGTCCTCGTCGTCGGTGCGGGTTATGCAGGAGCAGTATGTGCCCGCCGCCTGGCAGAGGCCCTGAACTTCAAGGTCTGCATCGTCGAGCGCCGCGACCACATCGCGGGCAATGCCTACGACTATGAGGACGAGGCAGGCATCCTCGTCCACAAGTATGGTCCGCATATCTACCATACGTACAACGACCGCGTGCATGACTTCCTGTCCCGCTTCACTGAGTGGACGGACTATCAGCACAAGGTGCTTGCAAACATCCATGGCACGCTCATGCCGGTGCCGTTCAACCACCAGTCGCTGAAGCTCGCCTTCGGCGAGGAGAAGGGCGAGCACCTCTACCGCAAGCTCGTCGCAACGTTCGGCCAGGACAAGAAGGTCCCCATCCTCGAGCTCCGCGAGAAGAACGATCCTGAGCTCGCCGAGGTGGCAGACTACGTCTACGAGAACGTCTTCCTGCACTACACGATGAAGCAGTGGGGCAAGACTCCCGACCAGATCGATCCTGCTGTCATGGGCCGCGTGCCGGTCTTCGTCGGCGACGACGACCGCTACTTCCCGCAGGCACCGCACCAGGGCATGCCGAAGGATGGCTACACGAAGCTCTTCGAGAACATGCTGAACCACGACCTGATCGATGTCTTCCTCGATGTCGATGTCCGCTCCATCATGCAGCTCACCGACACCTCTGTCATGGTGTGCGGCAAGCCTTATGGCGGCGAGGTCATCTACACCGGCGCTCTCGACGAGCTCTTCGGCTTCGACGAGGGTCCGCTTCCGTACCGCACAGTCGACATGGTCTTCGAGACGCTTCCCGAGGACCAGTTCCAGCCGGTCGGCACCGTGAACTACACGGTTTCCGAGAACTTCACGCGCATCACGGAGTTCAAGAACATGACAGGCCAGGTCGTTCCCGGCAAGACCACGATCATGCGCGAGTACTCCCGCACGTATCTTCCGGGCGTCGGCGAGACCCCGTACTATGTCATCAACGAGCCTGAGAACATCGAGCTCTATCACGGCTACCGCGACCGTGTCGCGAAGCTCGTGAACTTCCATCCGGTGGGCAGGCTTGCAGAGTACCGCTACTACGATATGGACGGCGTAACGGCATCAGCTCTCGAGCTTTCCGACGAGATCATTGCCCATCATTAGGGGGAATATGCGCAAGACGATAACCTTCGGCATTCCCTGCTACAACTCCGCCGAGTACATGGACCACTGCATCTCGTCCATCCTCGATGGATCGGGACGGGCCGAAGATGTCCAGATTGTGATCGTGGACGATGGCTCCGTGAAGGACAACACGGCTGAGAAAGCCGATGAATGGCAGGAACGCTATCCTGACATCATCAAGGCTGTCCATCAGCCGAATGGCGGCCACGGCATCGCGGTCCTTTCCGGCCTCAAGAACGCTGACGGCGTCTATTACAAGGTCGTCGACTCCGATGACTGGCTGGATGCAGACGCGCTCCAGGCGCTTCTGGCAAAGCTCCGCGAGTTCATCGAGACCGATACCCGTGTCGACCTCGTGATCACGAACTATGTATATGAGCATGTCGAGGACGGCAAGCAGAATGTCGTGGACTACGGCTTCGCGCTGCCGAAGGGCAAGATCATGGGCTGGGACCAGATCGGCCACTTCAACATGAGCCAGAACCTCCTCATGCACTCGCTCTGCTACCGCACGGACATCCTGCGCCAGGGCGGCATCCCCATGCCTGCACATACATTCTACGTGGACAACATCTATGCCTATGTGCCGCTGCCACGCTGCGAGACCCTCTATTACCTCGATGCGGACCTCTACCGCTACTTCATCGGCCGCGAGGACCAGTCCGTGAACGAGTCGGTCATGACGAGCAGGATCGACCAGCAGCTCAGGATCACCCGCATCATGATGCATTCCTATCACCTGTACGACGACATCAAGTCGCGCAAGCTCAGGAACTACATGCTGAACTACTTCACGCTCATGATGGCGGTATGCTCGATCTTCTCGAAGCTCTCCGACAAGCCGGGTGCCGAGGACAACCTCAAGGCCATCTGGTGCGAGCTCCAGCACTACGACGAGAAGATGTACGCGAGGGCGCGCCGCGGCCTTGTGGGCATCGCGACGAACTTCCCGACCGAGACCGGCAAGAAGGTCACGATCGGCATCTACCACATCGCCCAGAAGCTCGTGAAGTTCAACTGAGCATCTGAACAAGAACACGTAAGAAGGCGCCAGTCCCTTGGACCGGCGCCTTCTTCTATCTCTGGAATTTCTTGTCTCAGATCTCGGAATCGAAGCTCGATGCAGCCTTGAGGCCGAAGGCAGGTCTGGCTTCGCGTGCGGCGTCTGCAATCGCGCGCTCGATGGCCCGCACGGCAAGCGTGCCGACGAGGTCGACGGGCGCCTCCAGGGAGCCGGAAGCCATCACGAAGATCGTGTCGCCGTCGTTTGTCGTGTGCGTCGGCCGTATCGCATGGGCGTAGCCGTCTGCTGCCATCTGCGCGACCTTTGTCGCCTCTGCCTTCGTGAGGCGGGCGTTCGTGACGATGCAGGAGATCGTCGTATTCGTGCGGGCAAGCGGCATCACGAGCGATGTGCTGGCAGCGATGAGCGCATCCTCTTCGTTGACGATGTACGTGCCGTCCTCTGAGAGGAGTCCTGAGAGGGGTTTTCCTGTCTCGGGGTCACATATGTTGCCGACAGCATTGACGGCGCTCAGAGCGCCTACGAGAAGCTCTCCGGCAGACTCAACATCCTCGCCGAGGCCGCTCTTCATGGAGCGCTCAGGCCCTTCGAGCTTGCCGACCGTGCAGCCGCATCCGGCACCCACATTGCCACGGGCGAGCGGCTCATCCTTCTCCTCAAAGGCGGCAGCGACAGCTTGGGCACCCTCTTCCATGCCGGGGCGCACCGTAGCAGAGCCGCAGGCAAGGTCGAAGAGGCAGGCAGAGGAGACAATAGGGACGATGCCGACACCGACATCGAGGCCCACACCCCTGCGCTCAAGCTCCTCAGCAGCGCCAGAAGCGGCTGCAAGGCCGTATGCGGAGCCTCCGGAGAGCATGACGCAATGGAGGACATTCACGGTCTCCTCGGGCCTGAGAAGGTCTGTCTCGCGTGTTGCAGGTGCTCCTCCACGCACGTCCACAGCGCCTGTCGCACCTTTCGGGCAGACGATGGCAGTGCATCCTGTTCCTGCCTCTGCCAGCGTTGCGTGCCCTGCAAGAAAGCCCGGGATGTCACGGATGGATCTATGCATGCTCGTTTCCTCCTCTGAGGATATCTTCGACGAGAGCTGTGCTGTAAGAGGGTGCCATGAGCTCGCGGACGACGCGGGTGAGCGGAAGTCCCATGATCGTGTAGAAGTCGCCTTCGATATGCTTCACGAGCAGGCGCCCTCTGCCCTGGATCCCATAGGCTCCTGCCTTGTCGGACGGCTCTCCTGACGCCACATAGGCAGCAATCTCCTCATCGCTCAGCTCATAGAACGTGACCTTGGCCGTATCGACAAGCGAATGCACAGAGCCATCCTTCACGAAGGCAGCTCCGGTCGAGACAAAGTGTGTCGCACCGGAAAGCTCATGGAGCATCTCTTCCGCGTGAGCGGTATCTCTGGGCTTTCCCAGCACCTCTCCCGACTCAAGCCAGACGATCGTGTCGGCAGCAAGGATGGCAGGGGAGGAGGCATCGTCTGCATGGCGGTGAGCTACCGCTTCTGCCTTCGTCTTTGCAAGACGCTCGACCAAGGCTTCGGGGGCCTCGCCGGCATGCCTCGTCTCGTCGATGTCTGCCGGCTCGACGGTGGGTGCAAATCCTGCCTGCATGAGGATCTCGAGCCTTCTCGGCGACTGCGACGCAAGTATCAAAACAAGACCTCTTTCCAGAAAAAAGGCGGAGGCAAAAGCCCCCGCCCTCTGTGCCAGATATGGCAGATGCTACTCGACGGTAATTGCGCCGACGGGGCAGTTGTCTGCCGCCTCCTGTGCGGAGTCCTCGTTCTCCTCGGGAACCTCGTCGACGATAGCCTCAGCGGTGCCCTCGTCGCCGATTGCGAAAACCTCGGGGCAGGTGCTCTCGCAGAGACCGCAGCCGATGCACTCTTCGCTGACAGATGCCTTCATGATGTCATCCTCTCACTTGTTCTGACATAAGGTGGCCCGAGCCCCTCGCTCAGGCACGTACCTTTTGTACACTTTCTTGCCCAGAAACGCCAGTGTCTTGCAAACCTTTTTGGCAGTCGGTGGACAATGCCGTCCATCTTCTGCCGAAAATATCTCTCTGAGCCCCCCGGAAAGGACCGAAGGCTCAGAGAGAAAGGCTGCTGCTGTGGATGACAATCTATCGCTGGGCAGGACGCACACGCTTGAGCAATGTCACGGTCTCGACGTGGAAGCTCTGGGGGAAGAGATCGACAGGCTGCATCTTCTTGGCCTCGAACGTGCCTTCCTCCTCGAAGCGGGCGATATCGCGGGCAAGCGTTGCCGGATCGCATGAGACATAGGCGATGGCACGTGCCGGCTGCTCGGAGAGCTGATGAACGACATCTGCGGCAAGTCCTACACGCGGCGGATCGACGACGATGATGTCAGCATCGGTATCAGGAAACTCGCGTCCTGCATCGCCGCCGATCGCATCGACATTCTCGAGACGGGCATCCTTGAGGTTGCGGCTGAGGTCGCGGACGGCCGGGCCATAGGATTCCACGGCAGAGACGAAGGAGGTGCGCTCGGCAAGCGGCAATGTGAACGTGCCGGCGCCGCAGTAGAGATCCATCGCCTCATCGTCCTCGTCAGGCTCGAGCCAGTCGAGGACTGTGTGCACGAGCGTCTCTGCGCCCTTCGTGTTGACCTGGAAGAAGGAAGGGGCTGAGATGCGCATTGTGTTGTGGACAAGGCGCTCAGACCAGAAGCCATCTCCTGCCAGGCACTCGACACCTGCAATCTTCCGTGCCTTCTGCGGTCCCTTGGACATGACTCGCACGAGCGAGGTGACCTTGGCGCCTTCGGTGATGACCTTCGCGGCGGCAGCGCGCGGGAAGGCGGAAGGAGACGTCCAGAGGGCGACCTCCGTTGCATGCGTGCGGGCGGAGGTGCGGATGCCGATGCGGTCGAACGTGAGTCCGTGGAAGTTCGCAAGATAGGTCACAGAGCCAGACACTGCCTTCACGAGCTTCTCTGAGCCCTTCTGGAGAAGCGGACAGGTGGGAACCTTGATGACAGAGCCATCGAGAGCATGCATGCCGACGATGGTGCGCTTGCCCTGACGGGCAAAGGCAAGCTCGACCTTGTTGCGGTAGCCCCAAGAATCTCCTGGCGCGGCGCAGGGAAGGACAAGCTCCTCTGCTCGGTCCTGGGGGATGTGCCCGATGCGGACAAGCGAATCCACGACATGAGCCCTTTTGGCCTCCGCAGATGCCGACAAAGGGGCAGGGTGCCTTCACGCGCATCTGCGATGCCTCAAGGATACGGACCGTCTTCGCCTTCGCGAAGCGCTGCCCTTCTTCATAGATCTCTGCTTCGACGGTATCGCCGGGAATGGCGCCCTGGACGAAGATGGCACGGTCATCTTCGTCTCTGGCTATGGCGTCAGGTCCATAGGTGAGCCGGTCGATCTTGAGCTGTATGGTCTTCGATGCTGCTTCTGCCATGTGCTAGCGGTCACCTCCAAAGAGGGTCCTGAAGGCCTCGCCGAAGAGGTGTCCTGCACGGGCAAGGCGCGAAGGCTGAGACGCAGGAGCCTGGTAGGGGCGCGGTGCCGGCTTCGGTGCAGGTGCCGCTGCAGGCGCTGGAGCGGGCTTGGGTGCAGCGGCCGGTGCCGCTGCAGGAGCAGGTGCGGGAGCAGCATGCTTCGGAGCGGGTGCAGGTGCTGCTGCCTCTGCCTCCTCGCGCGCCTCTTCTTCGGCAGCGAGCTTTGCGTCTGCATCAGACACGAACGGCTCGAGCAGGGTCGGAATCTCAGGTACCGGCGTGGATTCGAGGCCGGGATGCGAACGTCTCCAGGCAAGCTTCATGAGCTCATCCTGACTGTTGATGGCAGCTTCGCCCTCTGCCCTCGGAATCGGCTCCCAGGTGCCATCCACGGTTAGTTGGCGTGCCTTCACATTGTCGGCAAGCTGCAGGTTCATGTACTTGATCACAAGCTGGCGGCAGACAGGGTCCTTCACCGGGTAGGCAATCTCGACGCGGCGCTCCGTGTTTCTTGTCATCATGTCGGCACTCGAGAGGTAGACCGTGTCGATCTTTGCGCCGAAGGCGTAGACACGGGCATGCTCGAGGAAGCGGCCGACGATCTGGTGGACGATGAGGCCATCGGTCTTGCCGGGCACGTTTGCCTTGATGCAGCAGATGCCGCGGACGATCAGGATGACGCGGACGCCTGCCTCGCAGGCCTCTGAGATCTTGTCGATCACGTCACGGTCGGTGAGCGAGTTCATCTTGAGGAAGGCCTGGGCAGGCTCGCCTGCGCGGGCACGTGCAATCTCGCGGTCGAGGCCGCCCATGATCTGGGGCTTGAGCCCGATCGGGGCGACACGAAGATACTTGTAGCGGCCGGCAAGGTTTCCGAGCGAGAGGTTCCTGAAGAAGGCGTTGCCGTCCTCGCCGATGCCCGGATGTGCCGTCATGAGCATGAAGTCGGAGTAGAGGCGTGCGGTCTTCTCATTGAAGTTGCCGGTGCCAAGGCACGTGATGCGCGTGAACTTGCCGCCGTCGTGGTAGGTGATCTGGCAGATCTTCGAATGGACCTTGTAGCCCTCCTGGCCATAGATGACGGTGCAGCCGGCATCTTCGAGGCGCTCTGCCCAGGCGATGTTGTTCGCCTCGTCGAAGCGGGCGCGGAGCTCCATCAAGACCGTGACATCCTTTCCATTCTCGGCAGCAGCGATGAGGCTCTCGCAGAGGCGGGAGTGCTTCGCGACACGGTAGAGCGTGATCTTGATCGTGATGCAGGAGTCATCGGCCGATGCCTCGCGCAGAAGGTCGAGAAGCGGATCCATCGACTCATACGGATAGAAGAGCAGGACGTCGTGGTCCTCGATCTGCTCCCTCATCGGGACGCCCTTCTTCACCATCGGCGACAGCTGCGGCTCGAACGGGCTGTAGAGGAGCTGTGCACGCTCGGACTTCGGGATCATGTCCTCGAGCGCGAAGATGTAGCCCTGGTCGAGCGAGGAGCGCACATGGAAGACACGCTCGGGCGTGAGGCCAAGCTCCTTGCGGATGAGCTTCTCATGGTTCTTGGAGAGCGTGCCCTCGACTTCGAGGCGGATCGGCTGAAGGCGCATGCGCTTCTTCAGCACCTTCTTCATGTGGAGGCGGTAGTCCTCCTCTTCCTCGACGCCCTCGCCGTCAGGATCGATGTCGGCGTTCCTGGTGACGCGGATCGTGGCGGCGCCTGCCGGCACATAGGAGCCGAAGCAGCTGCCGAGCTCCTGGATGATGAGGTCCTCGAGCAGGACATAGCGCATATGGCGGTCATCGCCCGGAAGCATCACGATGCGGTCGAGCGAAGGCGGCACCTCGATCATGCCGAGGACGCCGGACTCCTCCGGGCCGTCAAGCGAGGTGAGGACATAGAGGACGCCGTTCCTGAGGTTCGGGAACGGGTGCCTCGGATCTATGACCAGAGGCGAGATGACAGGGGCGACCTGCGTCTCGAAGCTCTTGTGAAGAGACACCATGTCGGCGTCGGTCAGGTCCTGGGCAGACACATGGATGAGGCCATGGGCTGCCAGCGCCTCCTCGAGCTCCTCGAAGGCACGGTCATGCTTCTCGAGATACTCGGGCAGAAGCGAGAGCAGCGTGGCCAGCTGCTCGGAGGGCGTCATGTTGCTCTTGTTGTCGGATGGCTGCTTCTTCAAAGCCGAGAGGTCCGTCAAGCCGCCGACACGGATCATGAACCACTCGTCGAGGTTCGAGGAGAAGATCGAGACGAACTTGAAGCGCTCGAAGAGCGGCACGGATGGGTCGAAGGCCTCATCGAGGACGCGGTTGTCGAAGCGCAGCCAGCTCACCTCGCGGTTCTGCGTGTAGGAGTAGTCGCGCTTGCGCTTGCCTTCGCCGTCGATCTCGGTCTCGTTGTCGGCGAACTTGGCAGCGCGGTGCTCGAGATCGGTGCTGACGGAATCCGTTTCAGGTGCAGCGTCGGGCACGGCCTTCGTCGCGGCGTCCTGATTGGCAGCGTTGCCTGCATCTGCTGTAACCATGATCTTGCCTTCCTTTCGAAGGGGCAGAGATATGTAAAAGAGGTAGCAGATATATTCTAGCAGCTGGCATCTCAGCTGAATGTAAAGCCTGATGGTTACGCCGATATCGTGTGCCCGAAACATGTTCGACGTCTGCATGCGCTACGCTTTATCCACACTGCAGGCCGTATGACGATTCGGAGGCAAATACATGAGCGTGAACCTCAGCGGCAGGAGCTTTCTGAAGCTTCTCGATTTCACTCCTGAAGAGATCGAGTATCTCCTCGATCTCTCGGCAGAGCTCAAGCGCAAGAAGCATGCAGGGGAGCCGCACCGCTACCTCGAGGGCAAGAACATCGTGCTCCTCTTCGAGAAGACATCGACGCGCACACGCTGCTCGTTCGAGGTCGGCGGCCACGATCTCGGCATGAATGTCACCTATCTCGATCCCGGCTCCTCGCAGATGGGCAAGAAGGAGTCCATCGAGGATACGGCCCGGGTCTTGGGCCGCATGTTTGACGGTATCGAGTACCGCGGATTCGCGCAGGAGCGCGTCGAGACCCTCGCCAAGTATGCGGGCGTCCCTGTCTGGAATGGCCTCACGACCGAGTTCCACCCGACGCAGATGATTGCAGACATCCTCACGATGCGTGAGGAGTTCGGACGCGACCTGCATGGACGCAAGCTCACGTTCATGGGCGATGCCAGGAACAACGTCGCCAACTCCCTCATGGTCGTCTGCGCAAAGCTCGGCATCGACTTCTGTGCCTGCGGACCGAAGGAGAACATGCCGGAAGAGGGTCTTGTCGCTACCTGCGAGAAGATTGCCGCCGAGACAGGCGCTCATCTCACCTTCACGTCCGATGTCGCTGAAGGTGCAAAGGATGCTTCTGTCATCTATACGGACATCTGGGTCTCCATGGGCGAGCCCGACGAGCTCTGGGGCAAGAGGATCGAGCTCATGCGTCCCTATCAGGTGAACGAGAAGATGTTCGAGGTCGCAGCCCCCGATGCGATCTTCATGCACTGCCTGCCGAGCTTCCATGACCGGAAGACCACGATCGGAGAGAAGATCTTCGAGAAGTATGGCCTGCCCGAGCTTGAGGTCACAAACGACGTCTTCGAGGGCCCGCGTTCGCGCGTCTTCGACGAGGCAGAGAACCGAATGCATACGATCAAGGCCGTCATGTATGCAACGCTCAAGGACCCCGAGTAATCCTGTACGTCTCAGAGAGCATTGACAGGAAGCGGAGCCCCTGCAGGTTGCAGAGGCTCCGCTTCGTCTTGAATATCTATCTTTCCTTCAGGTGCTAGTACACCATGCCCATAGCCTCGCGGACCTCTTCCAAGGTCTTCTCGGCCACCTCCTGTGCCTTGCGGTTCCCCTCATGCAGCACATCCTGGATGTAGGGGAGGTCATTCTCGTACTTGTGGCGCTTCTCGCGGATCGGGGCGAAGTAGGTGTTCACAGCCTCGGTCGTGTATCGCTTGAGCTGGCCTGCGCCGCCCATGCCGATCTCGTCTGCAATTTCCTTGGGGTCGCGGCCCGTGCAGATGCCAGCCGTCGTCAGGAGCGCCGAGACGCCCGGCCTGTTCTCGGGGTCGAACGTGATGTTTCGCTCGGAGTCTGTCTTCGACTTCTTGAGGAGCTTCGCTGTCTCCTCCTCGGTCATGCACAGAGAGATAGCGTTGCCGTAGGACTTGCTCATCTTGCGGCCATCAAGGCCGGGAAGAAGCGGCGTCGAGGTGAGGAGTCCTGCTACCTCCGGGAAGACCTTCGCGTTGAAGCGCTCGTTGAAGCGGCGGCCGATCTTGTCCGTGATCTCGATGTGCGGCAGCTGGTCGCGGCCCACGGGCACGATGTTGCCCTTGCAGAAGAGGATGTCGCAGGCCTGGTGGACCGGGTAGGTCAGAAGAAGGCCGGTGAGCGTATGGCCCGATGCCTCCTGCTCGGCCTTGACGGTCGGGTTGCGCTCGAGCTCCGACTTGGAGACAAGCGAGAGGAAGGGCAGCATGAGCTGGTTCTCGGCAGGGACCGCCGAGTGGGTGAAGATCATGGTCTTTTCGGGGTCGATGCCGCAGGCGAGATAGTCCATGACCATGTTGTATACATTGTCGCGGATATGCTCGGTCGTGTCGCGGTCGGTGATGACCTGGTAGTCGGCAATCACGATGTTCGTCTTGACGCCGAGGTTCTGCAGGCGCACGCGCTCGCGGATCGTGCCGAAATAGTGGCCGAGGTGCAGACGTCCGGTCGGACGGTCGCCCGTGAGCATGGTATAGCCTTCGGTCTTGCCGGACTCGATGTCCGTCTGGATCTTGTTGGAGCGCTCAAGCGCCGCTTCGTAGCTGCCTTCGTTTGGCATAATGGCATCTCCTCGTTCAAGCTTGTGTTACGGTTGGATATGCATATCCAACGGAGTTTACGCACGGACTACAATGGTAGCAGACGTTCGTGACGGCTTAGCCGAAGGCAGGAAGAGAAGGTGCCGGAATTGCCTGCGTTCCGGAACCACGATCGGGAGGAGACGGTTGCATGCCTAGTTCATGTGGCTTCGATGCAGACAAGACCGCCATCCGCCAGCAGTATCTGATCATGCGGCGTGCCACATCCTCGGTCGTACGCAGGAATGCCGACGACCTCATCCGCGAGGCAGTGGAGGCGCTGCCCGAGTATGAAGCAGCCGACCTCGTCCTTTCCTATGTCTCGTTTGCAGACGAGATCGATACGCACCGTATCATCGAAGATGCGCTTGCTGCAGGGAAACGGGTTGCCGTGCCGAAGTGCCTGCCAGGCAGGAAGATGGAATTCTTCGAGATAGGATCTCTCGAAGAGCTCGTGCCAGGAACTCTCGGAATCCTGGAGCCCGTGCCGGATGAAGAGCGTCTTGTCAAGCCTGCCATGTGCAAGGGGTCCGTCTGCCTTGTGCCGGGCCTTGTCTTTGACGGAGAAGGCTATCGCATCGGCTATGGTGCTGGCTACTACGACCGCTTCCTTGCTTTCTATATGGGGGAGAAGCTTGGCCTTGCCCGCTCCATGCAGGTGAGCTCGAATCCTCTGCCTCGTGGTGACCACGATATCCATGTGGATACGCTTGTCACCGATATGGGCTGCTTCCGCATCAGCTACCGGTAGGGCCTAAATCCATAGCTCAGGCTGTCCTGGTCGCCTTCCAGCGCATGAAGAAGGAATAGGCTGCAGCGGCAAGCACGCCGCACATCATGGCAGGCGGCCAGATGGCTGCAGATGCAGCCAGGGCGACAAGCTTGATTGCGATGTCGGGGCCGAGAAGATGGCGGTAGCTGCGGGAAGAAGCGAGGAACACCTCGACATCGGCATTCGGCTTCTCGAGGGTCCGATGGAGCATCCAGTTTGCACCGGTCATGACAAGGACCACAAGGCCATAGGCGCACTGCATGATGCGATTGCCGAAATGCCTGCTGACGAGGTCGGTCGTGTAGGGGATGAGAGAGGCGAAGAAAAGCAGCACGAGCGTCCACAGGACACACGCGCTGTCTATGCGCCCGGCTGTGTCCCAAACCTCATTGAGTCACATCCAGAGCGAGCCCAGCCAGAAGAAGGAAAGGGCATAGGAGAAACAGCTCATGTGGAGGTCCCAGAAGCCCTCGAGCGTGGGCTCTTTCGGTGCATCGAGAGCAAGCACGAGTATGGTCATGATGAGAGCGAGGATGGCATCAGCGAATGCTGCAAGCCGTTCCTTGCTCATGGGCTGTACCTCCGAGACGATCTGGCTGGATGTTCTCTTCGAGACAAGCCTCTGCCTCATGGGACAGGCTTCAGATGGGAGGCTCAGCAAATCAGCATGCACGCAGTGCATGCTGGCAGGAGCCATGAAGATGTGCTGCCAATAAAGAAAGCCGCCCAGAAGGCGGCTTTTCTGAACTTGTGCTCTGCAGATGACAGCTAGGCTTCCTGCTCCTGCCTGTCGAGGTAGTCGCGCATATCGAGGATGGCCTTGCGGTAGCCCTGGATGCCCATGCCCATGATGGTCTCGAACGCTGCCTCGCGCACATAGGAGATCTGGCGGAAGGATTCGCGCTCGTTCACCTTCGAGATGTGGACCTCGATGGTCGGAATCTGGATGGCCTTGATGGCGTCGAGGATTGCGACAGACGTGTGCGTATAGGCGCCCGGATTGATCACAAGGCCGTCGAATACCTGCCAGGCATCCTGGATCTCATCGACGATGTCTCCCTCGTGGTTCGACTGGAAGCAGAAGCAGTCATCAAAGCCTGCCTCCTTCGCGGTCTTCTGGCAGAGGACGAGAAGCGCCCCGAAGTCCTCGGTGCCATAGAGCTCCGGCTCGCGGATGCCGAGCATGTTGATGTTCGGGCCGTTGATGACAAGAAGGCGGCGCTTGTGGGGAGCATCCTTCCCAGCAGCTGACTGCTTTTCATCTGCATGAGCAGAGGGCGCAAGCTTCGGGCCTCGTGAGACGTTCGGTACTTCCTTCTGGGGAACGCTCTTGGGAGAGGAGCTGTCCGGGAACATCGAGCGAAGCATGTCGAGATCTTCGGATTCCATGTCTGAGCGGGAGCGCTCAGAGTTGGCCTTGACCTGGATGCTGTAGGAACGCCTGCGCTCGGGCGGCACGACCGGAGCTGCCTTTGCAGGCTGGCTCTCAGGCTCCATATCCTGCGAGATATCGCAGAGCTGCTGGAACGACTGGTAGATATCGTCGATTACATTCGGGCCGAACACGACCTCGATGCCATTCGAGCCTCTCTTGGTCATGCCGAGAACGCTTGCGATGGACGTCAGCTTCTCCCGGTCGATGAGATCGGGGTTCTCCACCTTAATCCGCAACCTTGTCATGCATATCGTGTTCTCAAGCACGTTCTGCTTTCCGCCTACTGCAGAAAGCACAAGTTCGGCCGTATTTCGTTCATCCATGAAGTGCCTTCGTAATTAGAAACAAGTAGTTTGCCGTTCTCAGTCTATGGAGTTCGACGCCCCAATGGAAGAGGCCAGCGGCGGACGGGCCGAGGGGTCTGCAAACGGCATGAATTATTCAGCTTTCGTTCGGACCTACAGCCCCAGGCGCGCAATGATTGCCGCCGCATCGCCCTTCGGCGTCCCGGTGCAGGGAAGCACGAGGTCTGCCCAGGCACGGTAGAGCGGCAGGCGCTCCTCGGCGAGCTTCTCCAGGCCTTTGCTCTGGGAGAGCGGGCGTCCCTTCGTCTCGAGCGTCTCGATGGGACGGTCGAGCATGATGATGAAGGAGTTCTGGTGGAGGAGCGGGTAGTTCTGAGGAACCGTGACGACGCCTCCGCCACAGGAGATCACAAGGCCCGAACGCGAGGCAGTCTTTGCAAGAAGGGCGCTCTCCTGCTGCCGGAAGGCCTTCTCGCCGTCTTCCGTGATCGCTTCTGCGGCAGATCTGCCATATTCCATCTGGTAGGCATCGTCCATATCGATGAAGGGGCGGTGGAGCACGTGCGCCAGGTGCTTGCCGGTCGTCGTCTTGCCAGATCCTGGCATGCCGATGAGGACAAGATTGTCTGTCGTGGCAAGGATGTCCTGCTCGATCTTCGCAATGGCCTCCTCGGGGATATCCTTGCCCTGGAAGAGCTCGCTTGCAAAGCAGGCCTGGGCGACAAGCATGGAAAGGCCTGAAGCGGACGGGAGCCCGAGCTTCTCTGCAGCAAGGCAGATACCGGTACGCCTGGGGTTGTAGACCACATCGAGGACGCCTTCGAGGCGGGACAGCTTCGCTAGCGTCTCCTCATCCACTGGCGTTGCAGGGCAGGAAGGATACATGCCGACAGGCGTGGTATTGACGATGAGGGAGGCATCGGCGTGGCGCTCGAGAAGCGTCTCGTAGGTGTCGTCTCCCTTGCGGGAGATGACAGAGACTTCGGCTTCGGCATCTCTGAGAGCTGCCTGCACAGCCTGGCTGGCGCCGCCGCTTCCGAGCACGAGCACAGGCTTGCCGGAGAGTGCATCCTTGGCAGATGCTGCCCCCAGCTCCTCTCTCGAGAAGCGCTCGAGGAGATATGCAAAGCCCAGGACATCCGTGTTCTCTGCGAAGATCGAGCCATCGGCGCGCTTCACGAGCGTGTTCGAGACGCCGAGGCGCTCTACGCGCTCTGAGCGCACATCTGCCAGACGTGCAGCATCCCTCTTGTAGGGAATCGTGACGTTCAGGCCCTGCCAGGAGCCCTCGCGCACGAACGGCTCTACCTCTTCGGGCTCGAGCTCGATCAGATCGTACGGTGCGCTTCCCAGCTCCTTGTGGATGAGGGCCGAGTAGCTATGGCCGAGCTTCCTGCCAAGAAGGCCGAAGCGGTGGGCATTCGTATCCATGGAACTCCTAAACGATCTCGCGGTAGCTGCCGAGGTAGCGGTATTCCTCGCAGATGTCGCCGAGCGAATTGATGAGGGTCGCAAATTCGGGGGCTTCGACAGGGCATTCGATATCGAAGTAGAACATGAACTCGAAGTCGCGGTTCGGAAGCGGACGGCTCTCGAGCTTCACGAGGTTGATATCGAGGGCATAGAAGCGGGAGAGCACCTTGTAGAGGGCTCCCGGCTCGTGGTTCACGATCAGCATGAGGGAGGAGCGGTCGGCTCCCGGGTAGATCGTGAGGTCCTTTGCGATGCAGGCAAAGCGCGTGAAGTTGTTGCCGGTGTCCTGGACGGAACGGGCGAGGATATCGAGGCCATAGAGCTCGGCGCAGGCACGGCTCGAAAGGGCAGCGACATCGGTGCGGTCGCTCTCTGCGACCATCTTTGCTGCCATTGCCGTGTTCTCGACGACGTGCACCTTCATCTCGGGATGTGCCGCCAGGAACTGCCTTGACTGGCGGATTGCCTGTTCATGGCTATAGATATCCCGGATGTCCGAGAGCTCGGTGCCATGCTTTGCGAGCACGTTGTGATCGATCTTGATGCGTGTCGATCGTACGATCGAGAAGTTGTGCTGCATCATCAGGTCGTAGACCGCATTCACGGTGCCGGCGGTCGAGTTCTCGACGGGAAGCACGCCGTACTGGCAGAAGCCCTGCTCGACGGCACGGAAGACTGCGTCGAAGGAGTCGAAGTACGAGATCGTCGGGTGCTTGAAGATGCGGTCTGCCGCTATCTGCGAATAGGCGCCTTCGACGCCCTGGCAGGCTACATAGGCAGTCTGCGGGAAGAGCTTCGGCTCATGCTGGATGGCATCATAGATGCGGGTGCCGACATTGCTCATGACACCGAGGTCGTCATATTCCTGGGCTCGCGCTGCCTCCATGAGAAGGCCCATGAGTACCTGTGCATAGTTGCGGTACTGGGCAGGCACAGCTTCGGCGACGGCTGCGAGCTTCTGGCGCTCACGGGTCTTGTCGAGGATCGGCAGGTTGTGGGCGCTCTTGTAGGCAGCCACTTCGTCGGCACACGCCATGCGCTCCTGGAAGAGGCCGAGAATGCTGGTATCGATGCGGTCGAGATCGGCGCGGATTTCGGAAAGTTCTCTCACGGACGTCCTCACTTCTTCTGGAAGAGGGTATCGGCAGGGTAGCTGAGCCAGGCATCGAGGAGAGACAGCGCTGTGACTGCCTCGACGACCGGCACGGCACGCGTGACGATGCAGGGGTCGTGGCGGCCATGGACCTCGAGCTCGGCGGGCTCCATATGGGCAAGGTCGACGGATTGCTGCGGACGCGAGATGCTCGAGGTCGGCTTCATGGCAATCCTGAAGAGGAGCGGTGCTCCGGTCGTGATGCCGCCCAAGATGCCGCCGGCATTGTTCGTGGCCGGCGCGCATGCACCATCCTCGACCATGAAGGGGTCGTTGTTCTCGGAGCCATGCATGTGTGCCATCTCGAAGCCGCGGCCGAACTCGATGCCCTTGACGCCGGGAATGCCGAAGATATTGCGTGCCAGGATGTTCTCCATACCGTCGAACATGGGCGAGCCGATGCCTGCGGGAAGGCCGGTGGCGACGCATTCGATCTCGCCGCCGACGGAATCCTTGGCGCGTCTTGCCTTGTCGATCTCTCCAAGCATCGCTTCGGATGCACTGGCATCGATCACGGAAAGTGTCGTCTCATGCCTCTGTATCGTGGCTATCTGCTGGGCCAGGAGCTCTCGGGACTCAGGGGTGTTCTCGAAGGCAGCAAAGCGCGTATCGGCCGCATCTCCTATGCGCGAGAGGTGCGCTGCAATGGATACGCCCTGCTCCGAAAGGATCTGGAGCGCGATGGCGCCGGCAAAGCAGAGAGGGGCTGTGAGCCTGCCCGAGAAATGGCCGCCGCCTCTGATATCGTGGGCAGAACCCCACTTCGTCCAGGCACAGAAATCGGAATGGCCCGGACGCGGAACCTGGGCGATGTTCTTGTAGTCCTGGGAGCGGGTATTCGTGTTCCTGATGATGCAGGCAAGAGGGGTCCCGCAGGTGAGGCCTTCTGCATCGAGGCCGGAGACGACCTCGGGCAGGTCTGCTTCCTTGCGGGGCGTCGTCCAGGCGCCCTGTCCAGGAGCACGTCTTCCCATGAACTCCTTCACGGCGTCCATGTCGATCTTGATGCCGGAAGGAAGGCCGGAGATCACGCAGCCGATGGCTTCGGAATGGGACTGGCCGAAGACGGAGACCGTAAGCGTCTCACCCATGGTCGATGGCATCTAGGACTCCTTCCTGACAACCCCGCCGAGCGAGGAGAGGTCCTCGAAGAAGGCAGGATATGATTTCTGGACGCATTCGGCACCGACGATCTTGGTCGGACCGTCTGCCTTCGTGGCAGCAATGGCTGCTGCCATTGCGATGCGGTGATCGTTTGCCGCATCGACGGTGCCGCCTGAAAGCGACCCCGTGCCTTCGATTGCCAGGGAGTCGTCCTCGATCGTGACCCGGGCACCCATTGCGTTGAGTGCGGCGGCACACGTCTTGAGACGGTCGGACTCCTTGAGGCGGAGCCTCCCTGCATTTGTAAGGTGCGTCGTTCCTTTCGCGTAGCAGGCAACGGCAGCAAGTGCCGGCACAAGGTCCGGTATGTCATGCACGTCGATAGAGATGGCATCGAGCCTGTCATGCACGATCGTGACGCGGGAATCCTTGCGGGAGATTCGGGCACCGAAGAGGGCAAGCGCGCCCAGTATGTTGCGGTCGCCCTGGACGCTTGCGAGATCCATGCCAGTGATGGAGACAGGGTGTTCGCTCAGGGCTCCTGCGCAGAGCCAGAAGGCGGCATTCGACCAGTCGCCTTCGACGACGAAGGTGCCTGGTGAGGTCGGAGGGGTCGATGCCGGCGATGCCATGATCGCGAGGCACCTCGTCTCATCCTCTGCCGTCTCAGGTGCGCTCATCACATCGATGCCGAAGCGCTGCATCGTATCGATCGTGAGATTGATGTAGGGACGCGATTCGACCGGCTCCTCTACGAGGATACGCACCGGTCCCGCCATGAGAGGCGAGGCCAGAAGGAGCCCTGAGACGAACTGCGACGAGACGTCGCCCGGAATGCGGAACGAGCGCTCCTTGAGCTTGCCCGAAAGGGTCAGAGGGAACGTCCCCTGAGGAGAGAGCGTGCAGCCGCCAGCGGCGAGGAGCTCGTAGAGAGGCGAGAGCGGACGCTCGGCGAGGCGTCCCTGTCCTGTGAAGCTCGCACCCGATCCCAAGGCAGCGACGACGGGCAGCATGAAGCGCAGGGTCGAGCCCGATTCTCCGCAGTCCAGCACGGCATTCTTCCTGCCCTGACGGATATTGTCTGTAGCAGAGGTCCCCTGGAGCGGCTCCACATGGAAGCCTGCCTCGGTGCGCATGACCTTGGCGCCAAGGGCCGTGAGCACGCGCGCTGTCGCATCGATGTCCTTCGATGTCGCATTGCAGACGATATCGGTCGGGCTCGGACAGAGGGCAGCGAGGATGAGAGCGCGGTGTGCTACGGACTTCGAGGCTATGGCCTCGACCGTGCCGCCAAGCTCATGGGGGAAGACGGTCATATCCATAAGCTAGACACTCCTTCCGCAGCCAAAGTCTATGAGCTCTCTCAGCTCATCGAGCGATACGGTCCTGAGCGAGACCTTGCCTATGGCCTCAGGCACAGCGATATTCACGGACGAGGCATGGCGCTTCTTGTCATGTGCGGCAAACGAGAGGATCGTGTCATGGGGAAGGGAGGTGTCGGTGGGCATGCCATGGGCCTCGACAAGACGCTCGATGCGTGCTGCTGTGGCTTCGTCGCACCAGCCCTTCTTCTCGGCTGCCCATGCCATGCAGCACAGCCCTATCGCTACGCACGTGCCATGGCCGAGCTCGAAGTCGGAAGCAGCCTCGACGGCATGTCCGATCGTATGTCCCAGGTTGAGTACCTGGCGCCTGCCGTGCTCCTTCTCGTCAGTCGCCACGACATCGCGCTTGATCTCGATGTTTCTGGCAACGACGTCTGCAAGCTCGCCTTCCGAGAGACAAGGCGTCGTGAGCGGCGTCTTCTCGAGGCGGCTGAAGAGATCGGGGCCGGAAAGGACGGCATGCTTTATGACCTCGCCGCAGGAATCGCGGAAGAGGTCGTGAGAGATCGTCTTGAAGCATTCGACATCGGCGACAACGGAAGCAGGCTGCCAGAAGGCGCCGACAAGGTTCTTGCCTTCGGGGAGGTCGACAGCTGTCTTTCCTCCGACAGAGGAGTCGACCATTGCAAGAAGCGAGGTGGGCACCTGCACGACCTCGATGCCGCGCTGGTAGAGGGCAGCGGCGAGGCCGCCCATGTCTCCTGTGACGCCGCCGCCGACAGCGACGACGATATCGTCACGCGTAAGCGAGGCATCGGCCATGTCTTCGAGGATGCGTTCGAGCGTCGAGAGGCGCTTGTGCTCCTCTCCTGCAGGAAAGACGCTTCTCGAAACGCGGTAGCCCGCCTTCTCGAGCGAGGATGCTACCTTGTCTGCATAGAGCGGGGCGACGTTGGAGTCGCTCACGATGCAGGCGCAATTGCCGCCAGCAGCCTTCCTTGCATAGGTGCCCACTTCGGAGAGGATGCCTGCACCCACATGGCAGAGATAGCGCTTCGTGGGAGTGGGGACCTCTATCGTATGCTCAGCCATGCTACCTTCCTTCGATCTCGCGCTTGCGGCGGTCGCCGTCAGCGAGAAGCTCTCTCAGATGCCTGCTGTCGCGTGCATCGATTGCATCCTTGTATTCCTGCAGGTGTCCAATGAGGCAGCCGATCTCACGGGAGAGGTTGTCCGCATCCTCGAGGAAGAGCTCCGTCCACATATCAGGGTTGAGCCTTGCCACACGCGTGAGGTCCTTGTAGGAGCCTGCAGAGAAGCCCTTGTGGACCTTTGCCTCAGGGCTCTTCACGTAGGCATTCGATACGACATGGGCAAGCTGCGAGGTAAAGGCGATGATCTCGTCGTGGCGCTCTGCTGTCGTCAGCGTGAAGGTGGCAAAGCCTAGAGGGGCCAGGAGCTGCTTCATGCGCTCGAGGAGGTCAAGCCTCTCGAAGTCGTCCATCTTCGGCGGCACGATTACGAGCGGTGCCCCATGGAACATGTTCGCGCGGGCATGCGCGAAGCCTGAGTACTGGGTGCCAGCCATCGGGTGGCAGCCGACGAACGTAAAGGGATAGTTCTCTGCAACCGGGAAGCAGGCATCGCAGATGACCTTCTTGACGCCACCGGTGTCCATGACAATGGCACCAGGGGAGACAAGGGGAGCGATCCTCTTGAGCTCGGAGATGGCGACCTTCGGGTATCCGGCAAGCACGATAAGCTCGCAGGTCGGAACTATTTCATCGGTGAGCTCGCCCTTGATGGTCTCGATCTCTGCCATCTCGAGGACGTCTTCAGAGATGTCCCGGCCATAGACCTCAACGCCTGCAGCGGCGAAGGCCTTTGCGAACGAGCCGCCCATGAGGCCAAGGGAGATGATGCCGACGCGTCCTGGGACAAATGTCTTCTCCATCGGCCTAGCTCCTGTCTTCGGCAAGTGCCGCGCGGAGCTTGGCTATGCGTTCCATCATCTGGGCGAACTGCTCCGGTGTGAGCGCGCGTCCGCCGTCGGCCAGAGACTCTTCCATCGGCTGGTCATCGATCTCGATTGTGAGGCCATCGGCCCCTGCTGCGCAGGCGGCGAGGGAAAGACCCGGCACGAAGCGGGCAAGGCCTGCGGCGCGCGAGGGGTCGCAGATGACCGGGAGGTGCGAGAGGCCATGGACGGCGATGATCGAGGAGATGTCAAGGGTATGACGGTAGCGGGTCTCGGCGGTGCGGATGCCGCGCTCGCAGAGGATGACCTGCTCGTTGCCTTCGCTCATCACGTACTCTGCTGCCATGAGCCATTCGTCGACAGTTGCCTCGAGGCCACGCTTGATGAGGACAGGGACATCCGTGCGGCCAAGCTCTTTGAGGAGCGGGAAGTTCTGCATGCTGCGGGCACCGACCTGGATAACGTTGACGCCAGACGAGACGAAGGTTTCTACATCGCGCGGGTCCATGATCTCGGCCACAGCCGGCATCTCATGGACATGGGCGACAGAGCAGAGCTCGGAAAGGCTCTCAGGCCTGAGTCCGCTGAAGGAGTAGGGCGAGGTCTTCGCATTGTAGGTACCTGCCATAAGAAGGCGGGCACCTGCTGCCTTCGCCTGTGTGGCAAGGGCATCGAGGTCGCGTCCGTCAAGCGCATTGGGGCCTGCCATGACCTGGAAGGAGCCGTCGCCGATCTTCACGCCGAAGCCGCAGTCGATCACGGAGTTCTGCGGATGGAACTTGCGGTTTGCCTTCTTGTAGGGCTCGGAGACGCGCTGGACGCGGTCGATGATGTCCATGGACTCGAGGAGGAACGGATCGATCTTCGTCGTATCGCCGATGATGCCGACAATCGTCTCATTCTCGCCTTTGGAGACATTCGTCCTGAATCCGCGGTTCTCGATCCAGGATATGAAATGCGCCAGCTGGTCTTCGGTGGCGCTCTGGTTTACGACAGCTATCATCGGAGAAACTCCCATCGTTTCGTGGCATATCGCGAAAAATCCTACTACAAATGTATGAAAGCCAGATTTCCTGTATATGTGAGTATCTGGGTCTTGAAAGTTCGTCTCGCCAAATTTAATGTTTCGGCTATAATCATGCACGCTTGCTCCCTTAGCTCAGTGGATCAGAGCGTTCGCCTCCGGAGCGAAAGGTCGTGGGTTCGAGCCCCACAGGGAGCACCATAGGATATGAATGAAGCGCTCTGCCGGAAGGCGGGGCGCTTTTGCATATCAAACGAAAGCTTCGTGTCAGGCGTCGTTTAGCCGCCGACTTCCTGTGCGCGTCCATGGTCTCTGCATGCGCCTCGATGATCTCGTCAGCCTTCTCGTCCTCGATGCCCATTGCCTTGAGCATCTTCCGGGTGTGCGCCATGTAGGCCCTCCGTCCTGCGGCATTTCCTCGCCGCTCCGGTCCATGGGATGCGCGGCGCCTTGCACGTCCCCCGTCACGGAAGATGGTCGCACCCGCACCACAGCCGCTAATGGCCGAGGGATTCCTGCATGATGGCCTTGTACTCGCTTCCGTGCTCCGTCGCGGCAGGCCTGAGGAACGGCTGGGCATCGTGCTTCGAGGTGCCTTCCTCGACGTACTTGCCGTACTCGACGTTCGTGCCGATGCAGACGGCAGGGGAGATGCCGCCCTTGGGCATGTGCGTGATGCTGTTGCGGAGCCTGCCTGTGTCTACCGGGCACTTGGCCTTCGCGTAGCCCTCGGCCACGAGCCCTATCTTCTCCAGGCCCTCCATGATGCCGTCGGCAATCGCATCCTGTATTGCCTCGGTGTTGTCCTGCTGGACCTCGACAAGGCCAGACATGTCGGATGCCGTAAGGCCTGCCGTCTTCCATGCTGCCATGCTGCTGGCGCGCCTGTAGGAGCCAATGCGCCCGGCGTTCTCCGCCCCAGTGAGAGACGTCCTTGCAGCACGCATGGATGCGCGCCTGTCCATCTCCACGACGGAGCGGATGCGCCTGGCGGCATCGGGCACGCTCTCGCCCTGGAGGATGCTCTGCGTCATGGCAGACGTGATCTTGCGCCTCGCCCATGTCTCGGCCCTGCTCGGCTTCACGGACACCTGCGGCAGCAGGTCCGGCTGCTGCTGGACCATGTACGAGACGTATCGGCACCGACCAGCGTGTAGCTCGTATCGAGCTTCGTGACGCTCTCCACGTCGAAGGTGCCGTAGTTCATGTTCGCGGCATATACGGCAGGGGACTCGCCGTTGATGATGGCAGTGGCCTGCTCGCTGCAGGCCTCCATGTCGTGGGCCAGCGTCTCGGCCATCTGCCGGTACCAGCTCGTGTCTGCAGCCCGGCCGCTCCGACAAGATCTGCCAAATTCGATTTGCGAATCCATGAGGCTATCGAAGAGCGTGCTGCAGAAGGAATGCCGGATTGCTGTGCGACTCTGCGGCCTATGGGCGCAGAGATAAGCCAGCATGAAATGATGGCTGTCTAGTTTGTGCATATATGTCTCCCAGGAAACGTTTGTTTGGTGTCCTAGGGGATTCAACGCCCTGTCTCACGGGCTCTGGAAACCGCAGACAGTTCATGGTTTACCCTGCAGAAAACCGATCTGCATGGCAGTCTTGCTGGTTCAATGGCAATGCTTGGAGCTGGATTGCTGCAGTGCCTTTTGTGCTCGGCGAGATGATGCTGAGAAGCTTTGGCCCGCTCTTGCCAAAAGCTCTTGGCGGCGAGCGAAGTGAGCTTGAAACGGCAGTAAACGTTGCCTCGCGTTCAGGAGAAGCTGTGTCGTTCCCTGCCATGCCGCTCATGGGCAAGCGCAACTTCCAGATCGTTTGGATTGCCGACGCCGTGCCCCTTGGCCAGAGAATCTGTGGCATTATGAGCTAAATGGCACATACTGCGCCTTGGCCCAGGGCGCCTTTCATGTTTCAGAGATTAGTGTCCTCGAGTTGACGGCAAAACGGCAAGACTGCCTTCACCAGTGATGAAGAGGATTTCCAGGTCGGATGTCTTCTTCATGCGTGCAATCGAAGGCGCAGGCTCGCGGAGCCTGCAATGACTTTCATGTCTGGCTGGCATCCCCGTAAAATGCTTACGTATATATCCTTGTCGAGGCATGGTGTTCTTTGGGCGCCTGCATGCTCCATTGGGCTGGCTTTGGGTACGCATGATAGGATGCCCGAAAAGCCGATATCGAGGAGGATCCGTGTCTCAAGACACCAGAGACCAGAAGCTTCGGGGGCTGAGCGCTGCCGAAGTCGAGGAACGCAGGGCAAGAGGCCTCGTCAATGCCAATGCTGACGTGAAGACCAAGACGATCCCCCAGATCGTGGCCGAGCATACCTTCACGCTCTTCAACGGCGTCAATGCCGTGCTGGCGCTGCTTGTATTCCTGACCGGGCAGTACCGCAATATGCTCTTCATGGTGATCGTGCTGGCGAACCTCTTCATCGGTATTGTCCAGGAGATCCGCGCAAAGCTCACGGTCGACCGTCTGACGCTTCTGACGGCAACGGATGCTCTTGTCATCCGCGACGGGGAGAAGCAGAAGGTTCCTGTCTCCGATATCGTCCAGGACGATATCATCTGCCTCGCGCATGGTGACCAGGTGCCGGCAGATGCCACGATTGTCCGAGGCTCCGTCTCCATGAACGAGAGCCTGCTTACGGGAGAATCCGATGCCGTGCACAAGGGACCGGGAGATGAGATACTCTCCGGCAGCTTCGTCGACTCCGGATCTCTCATGGCAAGAGTCACGCGTGTCGGCGCTGCGTCCTATGCTGCCAAGATCAATGCAGAAGCGAAGTATGTGAAGCAGGCGAAGTCCGAGATCCAGGACTCGCTTCGGATGGTCGTCGAGTTCTCGACGATCCTCATGCCGTTCCTCGGAGGCGGCCTCTTCCTGAGGAGCGTCTTTGCAGAAGGCATGACGTGGGATGCGGCTATCCTCTCTGTCGTGGCAGCGCTTGTCTCGATGATTCCGCAGGGCCTCATACTCCTGACGTCGACGGTCTTGGCTATCGCGACGACGAGGCTTGGCGCCAAGAACGTGCTCGTGCAGCAGAGCTACTGCGTCGAGACGCTTGCACGTGTCGATACGATCTGCCTCGACAAGACCGGCACCATCACTTCGGGCAGGATGGAGCTCATGGGGCTTCTGCCGCTTGGCGGACATGACGTGTCCGAGGTGCGCCAGGCGGTGCTTGCCGTCACAGGAGCCGCATCTGACGATGCGAACGAGACGGCAGCTGCACTTCTGCGTGCCGCGGAAGACTGGCCTGAAGAGGCAGGTGCGGTCTCACGCGTCATCCCGTTCTCGTCCGCCCGCAAGTACTCGGGATGCGTGCTCGAGGATGGACGCTCTCTTGCTCTGGGTGCAGGCCAGTTCGTGATGGGGGAGCGCTATGCTGCGCTTTCCCGTGATGTGGCGACCTTCGGCCCGCTTGCCCGTGTGCTCGTCGTCGGCTCCTGTGGAGGCTTCGACGAAGAAGGAAAGATCGAAGGCTCATTCGAGCCTTGGGGCCTCGTGGCGCTGCGCGATGAGATCAGGCCGACAGCTGCAGAGACGATCTCCTACTTCCGCCGCGAGGGCGTCGATGTCCGTGTCATCTCGGGCGACGATCCGCGCACAGTCTCTGCCATCGCATCTGCCGTTGGCGTGCCGGAAGCCGGACACTATATCGATGCTTCCACGATCAGGAATGAAGAGGAGCTCATCGATGCCGTGCGCACGAAGAAGATCTTCGGCCGCGTGACGCCGCAGCAGAAGCGCGAGATTGTCCGCATCCTCGAGTCGCATGGCCACACGGTCGCAATGACAGGCGACGGCGTGAACGATGTCCTGGCTCTGCGCGAGGCAGACTGCTCGGTGGCCATGGCATCAGGATCGGCGGCAGCAAGGAATGTTGCCGAGATCGTGCTTGCCGACAACGACTTCGCCCATATGCCCGAGGTCGTGGCAGAAGGCAGGCGCTCCATCAACAACCTGCAGCGCTCGGCCTCCCTCTTCCTCGTGAAGACGGGCTTTGCCATTGCCCTCTGCTTCATCTGCATCTTCTTCCCGCCATTCCCGTTCCTGCCGATCCAGGAATCCTTCTTCTCAGGCCTCATCATCGGCTATCCGTCGTTCGTGCTCGCGCTCGAGCCGAACCATGAGAGGCTGCATGGCGACTTCCTGACGAACGTGCTTGCCCGTTCGCTCCCTGGATCTATCGCGATCGTCTTCATCATCGCTGTCACGATGATGATGGAGCCTCTGATGGGATGGGACTTCGTCCAGACCTCGACTCTGTGCCTGCTTCTCGTCTGCATGGTCGGCGTCGGCCTCATCTGGCGCATCTCGCGTCCGCTCACGCCGCTGCGCTGCGCCCTTATCGTCTCCATCATCATTGCAATCGCTGGTGGGTCATTGCTATTCGGAAACTTTTTCATGATCGAGCCGCTCACGCACCGGATGGTCGTGTACCTTTTCAGTGCAGGAGTGCTGGCACTCGTTCTCTTTGCTCTCCTGTACCGCCGTTTCGATAAGAGCATCGAACATGAAGGACGTCTTGCATACGTCGTGAAGAAGGCCGAGGTCGCATATGCTCAGCACAGAAGCCGTGTCAGCAGCCGTACGAGAGGCTAGGAAGCCCAAGCAGATCGAGGCAGGTGGCATCTCGCGGGCTGCGACCATCGTGTCGAAGATTCCTGGTGCCGAGAGGCTGCCCCGTGCGCTTCTGATACTCCTCGAGAATGTCGTGCGCCGTGCCAAGACGGATGAGGAAGCCATGCTCATGTGTGCCCGCATCCTCGAGGCAGGGGAGAAGGGTGCCCAGGGCAAGGAGATCGAGTTCATGCCATCAAGGGTCCTCTTCCAGGACTTCACGGGCGTGCCGGTCTTCGTCGACTTCGCTGCCATGCGCGATGCGATGGCGGCACGTGGCGGCGATCCCGAGAAGGTGAACCCCCATATCCCCACGACCCTCATCATCGACCACTCCGTGATCGCAGAAGAGGCAGGATGTGCAGGCGCACGCGCCGAGAACGAGCGCATCGAGGCAGAGCGCAACCGCGAACGCTTCGCTTTCCTGAAGTGGGCAAGCCGCTCCTTCGAGAATGTGAAGGTCGTCCCTCCTGCAGAGGGCATCTGCCACCAGCTCAACATGGAGCGCTTCTCGAAGGTCGTCGGCACCGATGCGCTCTGGCAGGGCGAGGGGGAGATGGCGTGCTTCGACACGCTTGTCGGCACGGACTCCCACACGACCACGGTCAATGGCATCGGCTGCATGGGCTGGGGCGTCGGCGGCATCGAGGCAGAGGCGGCAGCGCTTGGCCAGTCGATCACGATGCTCGTGCCTGAAGTCGTCGAGCTCAGGCTCGAGGGCAAGCTGCGCAATGGCATCTCCGGCATGGACTGTGCGCTTACGGTCTGCGAGCTGCTCCGCAAGGCACAGGTCGTCGGCTCCCTCGTCGAGGTCACAGGACCGGGCGTGGCCGAGCTCACGGCAACGCAGCGTGCCTGCATCGCGAACATGACGCCGGAGTACGGAGCGACGACGACGCTCTTCCCGGTGGATGCCCAGACATTCAAATATCTGGCGCTCACCGGACGCGACCCTGAAGAGATCGCCTTCATCGAGGCATACCTGCGCGAGCAGGGCATGCTCGGCGAGCGCGATGCCCACTACGCACGCACCTATACGCTCGACCTCTCGACCGTCGAGCCCTGCCTGGCAGGACCTTCACGTCCCCATCGCCGTGTTGCAGTTCCGGGACTCAAGGCCCGCTTCGAGGAGTCGTCTGCCGAGCATGGCCACAAGCCCGAGACGGGGAAGATGGCGCTCCAGTTCGGCGACAGGATGTGCGAGCTCGACCATGGTGCGCTTGCAATCGCTGCCATCACGAGCTGCACGACGGCAACCGATCCTGCCATGATGGTGGCAGCAGGCCTTGTCGCGAAGAAGGCCACGGACTTCGGCCTTGAGCCCAAGCCCTGGGTCAAGAAGATCATGGCTCCGGGCAGCCATGCGACGCTCGAGATCCTGAAGCGTGCGCACCTCACAGCACCGCTCGAGAAGCTTGGCTTCTTCACCTGCGGCTTTGGCTGCATGAGCTGCATCGGCAACTCCGGAAGCATTGCACCTGCCCTCCATGAGCATGCAGACGATCTCGAGCTCACGAGCATCCTTTCGGGCAACAGGAACTTCGATGGCCGCATCTCGCCCGATGTCGCACAGAACTATCTTGCAGAGCCTGCGCTCGTCGTTGCCTACTCGCTTGTCGGCACGCTCGACACCGATCTCTCTGAGGAGCCGGTGGGTACCGGCAAGGACGGCAAGCCTGTCATGCTCTCCGACCTTCTGCCTACCGATGAAGAGATCCGCGATGTGCTTGCGAAGGTGCTCACGAGAGACCTCTACGAGGAGGCAGCAGAAGGCCTCTTCGAAGGCTCGGACGCATGGAAGGCCATTCCTGCATCTTCCTCTGCAACCTATGCCTGGGACGAGAGCTCGACCTATGTGCGCCGCCCGCCCTACTTCGAGGATGCAAAGCACGAGACAGTGCGCGAAGTGAAGGGCGCACGCGTGCTGGCGCTCCTGGGCGACTTCGTGACGACCGACCACATCTCTCCTGCCGGCACGATTGCCGAAGGCTCTCCTGCCGCCCGCTATCTCACGGAGCACGGCGTGCCCGAGAACGAGTGGAACACCTACGGCACGAGGCGCGGCAACCATGAGGTGATGATGAGGGGCACGTTCGCGAACGTGAAGCTCGAGAATGCCCTTGCCCAGGGCAGGCAGGGCGGCTACACCTATGACTTCGAGCGCGATGAGGTCACGAGCATCTACGATGCCGCTATGGACTACAAGGCACAGCACGAGGACGAGGTCGTTATCGCCGGCAAGATGTATGGCTCCGGCTCGAGCCGTGACTGGGCGGGCAAGGGCCCGGCGCTCCTCGGCGTCAAGGCCGTCCTCGCAGAGAGCTTCGAGCGCATCCATCGCTCGAACCTCATCGGCATGGGCATCGTGCCGCTCCAGTTCGAGGACGGTGTATCTGCAGGCATGCTTGGCCTCGATGGCACGGAGCGCATCACGGTCGAGCCGATCGACTTCTCGAAGGGGCTTCCGGAGCCAAAGATGGTTGCTGTAAGCGCTGTCAAGCCATCCGGCGAGAAGATCGATTTCCGGGCGCTCGTGCGTGTCGATACGCCGAGCGAGGGTGCCTACATTTCAGAAGGCGGAATTCTGCCTTATGTTCTTGGACAACTTGTGTGACATGGTCCCATCTTTGGGGAGAGTGCTACAGTCTCGCTTCGGCATATGAATCGTGATTTGGAGGATTGCTTGATCTGCCCATTCTGCGGAACGCATATCGAAGACGGTCTGGATGTCTGCCCAGCCTGCCATGCCGATCTGACGGCTACGGCACATGTTTCCCATTCGGACCGGCGCTATTGCGCGAGCTGCGGCGCCCTCATCCCCGAAGGAGCCGATGTCTGTCCTCAGTGCGGCATGCCCTGTATTGCAGATGAGGCGGATGCAGATGACGGCGAGGAAGTCACCTGCGAAGGTGCTCACGTGAAGGAAGCGCCTGAGACCCCGCGCATCATCTCTGCCATCCCTACGGCAGATGGACCGTTCTCTGCGACGTCTGCCAATGAGCGCCTGCCGAGAAGACGTGTCTTCACGCTTGCGTTCGTGGCAGCGCTTGTCTTCGTGGGCGGCGGCATCCTCGCAATCACGCAGCCCTGGAACCCGAATGCCTACTCCATCAAGGCCACGACCGCAGCTGATACGTCGAAGGCAGGCTACCCGGGCGAGATCGACAAGCTTGCAGGACAGGATACGGGCATCGATACCTCCGATGTGGAGTCCGGAGACGCCAAGACCTATGAAGCCATCTCGGGCTACTGGGAGCAGCTCGGAGACATCAGGAAGAGCCTCGAGGAGAGCGAGACCGCACTCAAGGCAGATGTCCAGGATTCCTCGAAGGACATCTCGACCGACTACCAGACGGCAAAGCAGAATGCCCTGGATCTTTCGAACCTCATCTCCGATATCGGGGACGTGGATGTGAGCACGGGCACGTACGCCGACGATGTCACGAATCTCCAGACCTTGGGCTCGTGGCTCAGGAACTGGTCCGATGGCCTTATGGAGGCCTGGGACAGGGCGCAGTCCGGCTCGTACAAATCTGCCGACACGATCCTCGCTCCGCTCTCTTCGAGCGAGAGCACGGATGGCTCGAACTCCTATGCGCAGCTCTTCGATCAGAGCTATGACGGATGGCAGCCGCAGGAGAAATAGCTTTCATTTCCCCGCAATGTCTCTGCCGAATGTGTGAAAGACGCGCCGTGCTGGTACTATCAGAAGATGGAATAATTGTATGAAGGTGCCACAGGGCCGGGGAGGTTCAGATGGGCTTTTTCAATAGGAACAGCGTCTATGTCCCGAAGCGCGAGCTCAAGGGAACGGAAGTTGCTGTATTCAAGACCAGCAAGGGCACGATCAAGGTGCGTCTCGACTGCAAGGGCGCACCCATCCATTGCGCCAATTTCTGCGAGCTTGCAGAGAAGGGGTTCTACGACGGAACGAAGTTCCACCGCTATGTGCCGGATTTCGTGATCCAGGGCGGAGACCCCAATACGAGGAACATGAGCTCTGCCGATGTGGCAGCAGGCAAGCCCGGACCTGATGGCATGCCCGGCACGGGCGGTCCTGGCTACAGCATCAAGCACGAGTGGGATGTGAATCCGCGCAACAGCCATGAGGACGGCGCGCTTGCAATGGCACGCTCGCAGATGCCCGATTCGGCTGGATCGCAGTTCTATTTCTGCCTTGGCCCGCAGCATTTCCTCGACCCGAACTACACGGTCTTCGGCCAGACAATCGAGGGCCTCGACGTAGAGAAGAGCCTGAGGGCAGGAGACGTGCTCGAGTCTGTGAGCATCGTCGACGAATAAGGGCACGCATAGCAGCACCTGGAGGTGTGACGCATGAACCAGCAGGCATATGAAGCAGGAAAGGCGGCCTATCAGCAGGGCGACTGGAACGGGGCCGTTGCTCTCCTGCATCAGGCAATAGATGCAACAGAGGCAAATGGCGCAGCAGAGCATATGCTCGGCAACGCCTATATGAAGCTCGGCAGGTATGCCGAGGCAGCTGACGCCTATGGCAAGGCTCTGGCAGACGCTTCCTACGGCAAGGTGGGAGCGCTCTCCTGCAACCGTGGCCGCGCCTATCTGGCCGCAGGCCAGCCGGATGAGGCAATCGCCAGCCTCAGCGCAGCTGTACAGGACCAGTCCTATCCCAAGGCATACAAGGCCTATGTGGCCCTCGGCGAGGCATACCGCATGAAGAACGATGTCCGGAATGCCGGCATCGCCTTCAGGAACGCCGCCATCGACGAGAGCAACCCGGATCCTTCGTTCTCGCTTCGCGAGCTCGGTGCCTGCTTCATCGCACTGCACCGTCCAGTCGATGCTGTCGAGGCCTACCGTACGGCACTCGACTTCGCGACGCCGATGGAGAACCAGAACGCCATCTACTCCGAGCTCGGCATGGCATATGTCGCTGCCAACCGCATGAGCGAGGCTGTGGATGCCTTCGCGCATGCAACGGCCGATGGCACCTATATCCTGCCGACCGACATGCAGATTGCCTACGACTCCGCAAAGCGCGCTGTCGCTTCTACCCAGGCGAACAATCCTTCCGAGACCGATGCCCTGCTTGCTGCTGCTGGCTATGGTACGTCCCAGGACACGTTCGATCCGCTCGATCCCCTCGGCCAGTCGGGGGAGTTCATGCCGTCGCCTGAGAAGACCGGCTTCTTCTCTGTCTCCGAGCAGGACCTCGTCGAGGCTGACAAGAAGGAGCGCAAGGTCCGCCGCAAGAAGAAGCATACGGGCCTCAAGGTCTTCCTCGTGCTCCTGATCGTCGTCGTGGTCGTCGGCGGCGTCGGTGCCTATGCGTACTGGCGTGGCTATGGCTGGCCTACGCAGGAGACGGTCATCACCTCGCTCTTCAATTCGAAGACAGCGGGCGACGATCCTGCAAGCTTCATGGCGCCGAGCCTTTCCGACTCCGAGCGTGCTGCCATCGAGGACATCCTGCCTTCTGGCGCCACGATCTCTGTCGACGGACTCGACAAGAGCATGGACAGCTCGACGGCCCGCGTGACCGCTACGCTTTCTTCCGGCACGACCCAGACCTATACGGTCACGCTCGTCCGCGACGGCATCGGCTGGAGGGTCTCTTCGCTCCAGCTGAGCTATGATTCCGTCTCGAGCAATTCTTAGAAGCGTCTTCGGCGGAACTAGACATAGGGAATATCAGGGATAGGAAGACATGTCCTTTATCGACTCCATATTTGGTGAGTATGGCGGAGACCTTGCCATCGATCTCGGCACCGCAAATACGCTTGTCTCGGTCCGTGGCCAGGGCATCGTCCTGAACGAGCCTTCCGTCGTTGCAATCGACAAGGAGCAGGAGCGCGTCCTTGCCGTCGGCTCCGATGCAAAGCGCATGATTGGCCGCACGCCGGGATCGATCATCGCCGAGCGTCCGCTGAAGGACGGCGTCATTGCTGACTTCGATGTCACTGAGGTCATGCTGCGCTACTTCATCGAGAAGGCGCGCGAGCGCAAGTATCCCTGGTCGCCGCGTCCCCGCGTCGTCGTCTGCGTGCCGTCGGGTGTCACGTCCGTCGAGAAGCGAGCTGTCTTCGAGGCAACGATCTCTGCAGGTGCACGCCAGGCGTATCTGATCGAGGAGCCGATGGCTGCTGCCATCGGTGCCGACCTGCCGATCGAGGACCCGACGGGATCGATGATCGTCGACCTCGGCGGCGGCACGACCGAAGTGGCCGTCATCTCGATGGGCGGCATCGTCGTCTCGCAGTCCATCAGGACCGCAGGAGACGAATTCGACCGTACGATCCTCGAGCATGTGCGCGATGCCTACAACCTCTCTATCGGCGAGCGCACGGCTGAGGACATCAAGATCAAGGTCGGCTCTGCCGCTCCTCTTGCTGAGGAGCTCGACGTCGAGGTCAACGGCCGAGACGTGCTCACAGGCATGCCGAAGACCGTGCGCATCGAGTCCGAAGAGATCCGCCGTGCACTCGACAAGCCGCTCGACGAGGTCACGAAGGCCGTCAAGGATGCGCTCGATGTGACGCCGCCCGACCTAGCCTCCGATCTCATGTACTACGGCATCCTCCTCACGGGCGGTGGCGGACTGCTGCGCGGACTCGACCAGCGTCTGCGCGAAGAGACGGGCGTGCCCGTCAATGTGAGCCCCACGGCCCTCGAAAACGTTGTCAATGGCTGCGCGAAGGTCCTCGAAGCGAATGCCCTTTCCGGCGGCTTCGTCCAGAGTGCTGGCCTGTAGACCAAGGATCTGAAGAATGCCCGCAAATGGTGCTCCGCATGGCTTCCAGAGGACAGGCCAGAATTCCTCTGGAGGCCGTCTCGCTATAGTCCTTTTGGCCCTTTCCGTCATCCTGTTCACGGTCAGCTGCCGCATGGGCGATGTCGGCGTGCTCGGTGCTGCCCGTACCGTCTGGCAGACCGTGACGATGCCGATAAGCTACATCGGATCTGTTGCGGTCCAGCCGTTCCAGGGCCTTGGCAACATCTTCGCGAACCTCACGGCAGACCAGGAGACCCTCTCGCAGCTGCAGGAGGAGAACAAGCAGCTCGTGGCAGAGAACGCCGAGCTCGAGGAGGCGCAGCAGACCGCAACGCGTCTGCAGGCGCTGCTCGACCTCAAGGATACCTACAACCTGCAGTCGACCGCGGCACGCATCATCAATGCGTCGTATGACAACTGGTCCCGCACGGTGACACTCGACAAGGGCAGCTCGTCCGGACTGGCTGTCGGCATGCCGGTGACGGATTCCTACGGCGTCATCGGCCAGATATCCGAAGTCAGCGCCACGACTGCCACGGTACGCCTCATCACGGATGAGAACTCGGGCGTCTCTGCCATGATCCAGTCGAGCAGGGCGCAGGGCATGCTCAATGGCTCTGCCGATGGCACCTTGAGCCTCAACCTCGTGAGGACCGACCAGACCGTCAATGCCGGTGACATCATCGTCACCTCGGGCCTCGGCGGCGTCTATCCGAAAGGCCTGCCTCTTGGCACGGTGACCTCGGTCGAGAAGTACGACGGCGCCATGTACTACACGATCACGGTCGAGCCCTTCACGAAGACAGAGAGCTACGAGGAAGTCCTCGTGATCACGTCGCTTACAGAGGACCAGGCGGCAACTGCTGAAGACATCGCAGCTGCGGACTCGCAGGAGACCTCGTCGGCAGCTTCTTCGACGACGTCGACCTCGACCGATTCCTCATCTGACTCATCGTCTGATGGCTCGTCCGACTCTTCATCGGACAGCACATCTGACTCTTCGGCATCCGATTCTTCGTCGAGCACGTCCCAGGCCACATCCCAGTCCACATCATCTTCCACGACGACGTCTTCTTCCTCGACGTCGAGCTCCCAGTAGGCAAGGCAGGAGACCTCATGCAGATACAGGACACGAACAGATATCGTCACGATGCGCTCGTTCTGGGGATCGTCTGCCTCGTGCTGCAGCTTGCCGTGGCTCCCTATATCGCGATCGCAAACGGGCATCCGAACTTTGCCTTCATCTTCGCTGCGACCTTCGCGCTCACGGTCGGAGGCCCTACCGGTGTGGCTATGGGCTTTGCGGCAGGCATCGTCTATGACCTGGGTGCGTCAAGCCCGATGGGGCTCATGGCATTCCTGCTGACGCTCTCCTCCTACATCCTCGGCATCGAGGCAAGGAACAAGCTGAATGACGACCCGGGAGCAGCGCTCGTGAATGGCCTCATCAGCTGCTTCGCAGTCAGCCTTCTCTATGGGCTCGCGATGCTCCTGACCGGCTCGAGCGCCTCATTCATCGATATGATTCTGACAAGGAGCCTGCCGTCCTTCTTCCTGACGGCGCTCTTTGCCATTCCGTTCTATCTCTTCTATTCGCGTCCGCAGTCTTCGGGCGCGACCCTGAACCGCAGCCTCGGGACGAAGATGCCGACGCTTGGCAATACCCGCAGGCGCAGCCAGGGACATCTCGGCACCAGAGGGCGGAAGATCTAGCTGTGAGCCTTTCCACCATCATCATCCTCGTGCTCGTCTCGATCATCGTCGTGGCGGGCCTCGTGCTTCTCTTCTCGCGTGGGGAGATGCGCTTCAAGTTCGATATCGGCGGCTCGGCTCCGCGTGCAGCGGGCGGAAACGATGACTCCGGCGACACGACGATCAGGAACCGCATCATGGGCCTCGGCATCTTCTCCGGTGGCGCCATCGCGGTACTCCTTGCACGTCTCTGGTCCATGCAGCTCGTCTCCTCTGACGAGTATGCTGCCCAGGCAGAATCGAACCGTACGAGGACCATCTCGATTGCCGCTCCCCGCGGACGCATCCTCGACCGCAATGGCAAGGAGCTCGTGACGAACCGTCCGAGCCTCACCGTTGTCGCAGACTCTGAGGTCGAGAACGACGACGTGGAGATGCAGCTTCTCGGCAACCTTCTTGGCATGCCCCGCATGGCCGTGAAGAGGAAGATCGAGGATTCCTCGGAAGGCGCCCAGTCTGCCCGTCCCGTGATGGTCGATGTCTCTATCCGCGTTGTGGCCTACCTCGAAGAGCACCCCGATCTCTTCACCGGCGTCACGGTGCAGGAAAGGACGCAGAGAAGCTATCCGTATGGCTCGCTTGCTGGCCAGGTTCTGGGATATGCCGGCACGGTCACGAGCGACCAGCTGGCGGCATCAGGCACCTCGACCGATGAGGGTGCCATCGAATACGAGTCAGGAGATACGGTCGGCCAGGCAGGCGTCGAATACGAATACGAGAATGTCCTTCAGGGCGTCCGTGGCGAGCAGACGGTCTACGTCGATGCCTCGGGCAATGTCACGTCGTACTCGACGACGGTCGATCCCCAGGCAGGCTCCGATGTGCTGCTGACGCTCGACCTTACGATCCAGCAGGGCTGCGAGAGTGGCCTTGCCCATGCCATCAAGGTTGCAAACGACCTTGGCTACAAGGACTGCAAGGCAGGCGCCATCCTCTGCATGGATGTCACGAACGGCGAGATCCTGGGCATGGCGTCGGCGCCCTCATTCTCTCCGTCGGTCTTTGTCGGTGGCATATCGAACGACGACTGGAATGCGCTGAACTCGGAAGAGGGCATGTACCCTCTGATCAACCGTGCCATCCAGGGACAGTACTGCTCTGCCTCGACGATCAAGCCGCTCACAAGCTTCGCTGCGCTCTCGAATGGCCTCGCGACCATCACTTCGACTTACTACTGCGCTGGCCTCTGGACGGGCTTTGGCGAGGCATATGGCCAGTACTGCTGGAAGAAGACCGGACATGGAACAATGACGATCGAGACGGGCATCACGTATTCGTGCGACGTCGTCTTCTATGAGATCGGCAAGGCATTCTATCTCTCCGACAATCCGGAAGCCCAGCAGGATCATCTGCGCATGTGGGGCCTGGGCTCGACCTACGATATCGACCTTCCGAGCGAGGCGTCAGGACGCGTGCCCGATGCCGATTGGAAGAACGAGTACTACAGCGCCTACGACGAGAACACCCGCACATGGATGGGCGGCGACCAGACGAACCTCTCCATCGGCCAGGGCGACCTGCTCGTGACGCCTCTGCAGATGGCATGCGCCTATGCAGGCATCGCGAATGAAGGCCCGATCTGGCGCCCGCATGTGCTCAAGGGCGTGCAGGCACAGGGAGCCTCGGGCACGGTCGTCGAATACCAGCCTGAGATTGCGCTCTCGCCGACAGAGGATGCCACCTACTTCTCGACCATCAAGAAGGGCCTGCGCGGCGTGCTCGAGAAGGAATCGACGAACATCATTGCCCACTTCAGCTCGCTCTCCGTCTCCGTCGAAGGAAAGACCGGCACGGGCGAGGTCAATGGCAAGGACCCGGTCGGCTGGTTCGTGGCCTATGCTCCTGCAGAGAGCCCGAAGTATGTCTGCGCCTGCGTTGTCGAGGAAGGCGGCTACGGCGAGAACTCTGCCATGCGTGGTGTGCGTGACGTCTTCGGTGCCATCTACAACGAGCCGGATACATCCGATGCAAGCAGCACGAGCGGTGCCCGCTAGGGGAGAGAGGAGGACAAGATGCAGTACAGAACGCCCAGGTCGCAGGAAGGCTTCTTCGACAGGATGGCGCATGCTCTGAACGGCAGCCATGGCAGGCACGGAGGCGGCAGGCACGCGACCGTCCGGCGCAGCTCTGGCATCGCATCGAAGGTCTATCTTCCCCAGCTCGTGCCGGCAATGCTCCTTGTGGCCTATGGACTTGTCGTTCAGTGGTCAGCCTCGCTCTCGATATCGGAAGCCTCCCTTCCGCGCCAGGCGGTGGGTGTGCTCATCGGCTGCATCGTCGCCTTCATGATCTGGCGCTATGACTACCGCACGCTTGCAAACATGCGCACGGCCCTCATGGTTGCAGACGCCGTGCTGCTGCTCCTGCCGAGCATTCCTTTCATCGGCGTCTCTGCCAAGGGCATGACGGGCTGGATCCAGATTCCCGGCATCGGCCTTCGCTTCCAGCCATCGGAAATCGCTAAGCTCGTGACGATCTTCCTCATGGCATCAGTGACAGCGGAATATAACGGCAGGATAGAGACGCTCAGGGACTACGTGAAGCTCTGCGGGACCCTGCTCTTCCCGTTCGTGCTGATCATGACGCAGCCTGACCTGGGCACGGGCCTCGTGCTTCTCTTCTCGGGTGCCTGCGTCATCATCTGCGGCGGCGCGAAGAGAAGCTGGGTGCTCGTGACCATCGCCTTGATCGTTATCGGCGCTGCCCTCATCATCGCCACGTCGATGACAGAAGGAATGCCTCATATACTGAAGGAATACCAGCTGAACCGACTCATCGTCTTCGTCGATCCTTCGGTCGACCCGACAGGAGACGGCTATAACCTGGCGCAGGCCAAGATCGCTGTCGGCTCGGGCGGCTTCTTCGGCAAAGGCGTCGAGAACGCGACGCAGACGATTGCAGGATTTCTGCCTGAGGCCCATACCGACTTCGTCTTTGCCCTGCTTTCGGAGGAATTCGGTTTCCTGGGCGCGCTCGTGCTCCTGGGCCTCTTCGGCTGCCTCATCTTCTCGACGCTTGCGCTTGCCCTCAAGGTGGAGACGACGTTTGCAAAGCTCGTGCTTGTCGGCATTGTTGCCATGTGGACGTTCCAGGTGCTCGAGAATGTGGGTATGTGTATAGGCATCATGCCCATCACGGGCATCCCGCTGCCCTTCATCAGCTTCGGCTCGTCGTCGATGCTGGCGCAGATCACGGCGGTGGGTGTCGTGCAGTCGATATGGCGGAACAGGACGAAGTCCGCGTAAGGCCTGGACTTCAGGATCGGAGGCATTGTGGCCAAGAGCAAAGGAATACCCTTCAGCAGGATATTCGAGGTTGCCGGCGCCATGAAGATGGCACAGGACCGCTCGGAGTCCAGCGTGAAGGTCGAGGTGCTTGTCGGCGCTGGTGCTCCTGCCGACGAGATCTCTGCAATGAAGCGCTGCTTCGTGCCTGAGACCGCGCGGGCGCATGTTCTGGTCTGGGATCTCTCTTCGCGGGCTGAGACGGCACCTGATGCCGATACCGATCTGGCAGTCGTGCTTGTCGGCACGCAGCCGAAAGAGGCAGCCCAGATTGCGCTTGCCTGCGCGCGCAGGAAGTGCGGCTGCATCTTCGTCGTCCCGTCTGCGCTCGAGGCTCCCCAGGAGCTGCCGCGCGAGCTCGAGGACACGGTCGATATCGTGGCTGCTGCAGGCGAGGAAGCCATCCTTTCGAAGCTTGCGCTTGCGCTTGCTGCCCAGGAGGAGCGCATCCTCCTTGCTGCTGCCTTCCCGTTCTGCAGGAAGGCTGTCGCCTCTGCGCTTGTTCGGCAGAGCGCATTGGCGAATATGGGTGTCGGTGCCATCTCGCTCATCCCAGGCTCGGACCTTCCGATCATGCTGGCCGAGCAGGAGCGCCTGGCACTCGATCTCATGGGCGTCTATGGGAAGAAGCCCGGTCCCGAGGCGGCGGCAGATCTTGCAGGCGTCTTCGGTGCAGGCTTTGCCTATCGTGCCATTGCCCGCACGCTTGCAGGGGCAGTTCCTGGCATCGGCTGGGCCCTGAAGGCTTCTGTCGCCTACGGAGGAACTGTGCTTTCCGCCTGGGCCGTCGAGACGCATCTTGCAGGTGACATGCCTGAGATCTGGAGCAATATCCAGGAGTTCGTCTCTGCTCTGGCAGGCGCGCAGGGCGGGGAGGCAGCGCCCGAGCGCCAGGAGCAAGAGCAGCCCAGGATCGTGCCTCTTGCCCAGGCAACGCTTCCTGAAGCACCGAAAGATGAAGGAGATGGCTATATCACGCTTTCCTAGCAGATGAGGTGCGTGGTGAAGCTGTGGAGTGCCGAAATCTTTAGACAGGAATGGCATGCAGGAGGGCTATTCTTTGTTACGCAAAAGGCATCTCATGAAGGAACGTTCACATTTCGCACTAAAACCGCAGCTAGCTGACTTTTTCTGATTGACGATTGTTCTGAGCGCTAGTAGAATAGCTAGCTGTTGCACTCAAATCAGCAATGAAGGGTTCACACATGTACGCAATCGTTTCAACTGGCGGCAAGCAGTATAAGGTTGCCGAGGGCGATATCATCGACGTCGAGAAGCTCGATGCCCAGCCCGGCGACGAAGTCCAGCTTGACGTCCTCATGCTCAACGATGGCCAGGAGGTCACTGTTGACGCATCCACCCTCTCCGACAAGAAGGTTACCGCCGAGGTGCTGGAGCAGTTTAAGGGTGAGAAGCAGCTCGTTTTCAAGTTCAAGAAGCGCAAGCGCTATCACCGCACCCGTGGCCATCGTCAGAACCTCACGAGGATCCGCATCAAGGCTCTCCCCGTCGAGGCTGCAGCAAAGTCTGCAGAGTCGGCCGAGTAAATTCCGTTCGGTATAGCAAGCAGATAGGCAGGTACTCTCATGGCACATAAGAAGGGCGGCGGCTCCTCTCGCAACGGCCGCGATTCCCGCGGTCAGCGTCTCGGCACCAAGCGTTTTGGTGGCCAGGCAGTGAAGGAGGGCGAGGTCCTCGTTCGTCAGTGCGGCACGCACATCGCACCGGGCGAGAACGTCGGCTGCGGCAGGGACTACACCCTGTTTGCACTCAAGGCTGGCACCGTCGAGTTCACCAAGGGCAAGAAGCACATGGTG
>OMVT01000083.1 GCA_900314535.1 uncultured Olsenella sp.
AAGCAATTAGAGCAATGTATGCTGCTGGAGCTACCAAAGCAACCCCAAAAGGGCGAGATGCGGGGGCACATACAAGCGCCGCAAGCACAAGGATGGCGCATAAAACTACTGCTCTTGCAGACAGGTGCCTCCCACCTGCTCCATTAGCTTCCTCATGGAATCCTGCTTTATCCGACATCTAATCGCTCGCGTCAATCCTAGTAGTGGAATTGTTGTCTACCAGACAGAGTCTACTTCATAACGAGGCGGGACCATCATCGGGATCTAATAAGGGGATGATGACAGTCGCTTGGCGCCGCCCTTCCGGCAAGCGAGCGTCGACCGACGCGGTTAGGCATCGCCTCTAGCAACCAGCACCCATTTGTACTCACCGTGACCGGTATCCTCCAGACGATAGAGGGCGCCTTGCGAGATAGGAGACGCAAAGGCCCCACCGTAGTCACGCTCGAACCGCTCGCCGGTCTTCCAGATGTAGAGGTAATAGCAGCCACTTTCCCTTAGCGAGGCAACCCAGTCGTCGGCGGTGATGTTGGTGGTCCAAACATCCCCCTCAAAGAATGGCTCGCCCAGGGAGAAAACCCCATAGCCCCTCCTGATGGGGGTGGTCTCATACTGGATTGCCAGCGTCTCGTAAACACCCTGCCCGCCAGCGCCGCCGTCCGGCATGTCAATGATGGCGTAGGTGTCGTTCCGATAGTTCAGCTGAGAGCAGATCGTATCCCGCGCCTGTGCGTATTGAGCCCGGCTGGATATGCTTGCGTTGACCGTATCCTGGAAATCGAGCGGCAGGCTCACGACCTTGGCCAGCGGGCAGAAGAGCATCACCGCCGAGAGAGCGAGCACCGCGCGTACGGATGTCCGTGCATCCCCCTCAGCCTGCCTCACGATGCGCGTGGATGCATACATGGTGCAGAACAGCATCACGCCTGTGACATAGGTCGCCATGTATCTCGCGAACGAGGCGAGCCTCTGGGCTTCGTACTCAGAATAGGTGAAGAGATAGAGGAGCAGCATCCCCACGGCATACAGCAGCGCACCCGCGACGAGGCAGACTGAGACCGTGCGGCTCCGCTTGCCTGATTGTTGGCCCCCAAGCTTTTGGTCGCCGCCCGAGGCCGCAAGCCTCATGGCCACCCATACGGCGACCGGCATCAAGGCCACCCACCCCACGAAGGGCAGGCTGGTGATTCCCTCGTTAATCCGCGTTGATATGATCGCCTTGCCAAAGGCACTCAGCGTGGCGTACTGGTATGCTTTGCCGCCACCGGTAATGACAGACCAGACCGACGCGAGGTTGATAGGGCTCGTATCCCACGCCACCCCGGTGCCAGATGCCTTCAAGTATGCGCCCCAAGACAGCTTCCCAAGCGCTCCGCCTATGAGGGCGCAGACCAATATCGTGGCGAGCGTCTTCTTGCCCCCCTGCTCCCGAGCCGTTTTCGCAAGCGCTGTCAACACGACGATGATCGCTAGGAACACGCCCGAGGCTTTCGTCAGGCAGAGGACGGACAGCCCCAAGGTAAGGCTCAGCCAGTGGAAAAGGTCGAGTCTCTCATCACCTATCGAGAGCAAGAGGAGATAGGCCATCTCGATACCGAGCAGGGCATCGACCATGATCAGCGTGAAGTATTCGCCATAGAACATCGAAGGAACCAGCAGGCTCGCAAGCAGGCACACCGCCGCTAGAAGAACGCGCCGCAACGGCCCGCCCTTCACCGAGGGAATCATAAGGGCGGCTATGAGCCACCCGAATGCCTGGTACACGGTCTGCTCTTGGAAGGACCGCGCGACCTTGAGGCAGAAATACTCCCAGAGCGCCGATGCGGGGGGATATCCGGGAAAGAGGTCCGTCGAGTATTGGCAGTTGCCGAACCTGTTGAAGATGAACATGTTCTTGACGACGAGGCCCCAGTGCGAGAACTCATCGTTCCCGATGAACTGCCTGCCGACGTTGACGGTGTACACGAAGACGAAGAGCAGGTAGAAGAGGACGAGTCCCGGCGTGAGGCAATGAGCACGAAGCTTGTCTATCGTGCTGCCTCTGTCCGAGATGAACATGCGCGCCAACACAGCCAAACACGCGAGCCCCACGACCGCGCATGCGGCCACACCGACCCTCAGGTCCTGCGCGACCACGCCGCAGACATAGAGGATGTTGATGACCGACAAGATGACGAAGGGGATGGTCTCCTCTATCTGGCGGTCGAACCAAACCGAGACCGTCGCAGCACAGACCAGGATGTATGCCAGAAGGATTCCGATCATGATGCGAAGACCCACCTCCTCTGAACCTGATAGCTGAGCAGGAAGAGAAGCGAGTCAACGATGATCTTCGATAGGAGCTCGGGCATCCCGAGCCAGCTTGAGAGCGCAAAGACGCAGGCCGCGGACAGGCAGGCCTGTACCACAACGAGCGTGTAGTAACGGACGATGGGGCGACTCCCCG
>OMVT01000047.1 GCA_900314535.1 uncultured Olsenella sp.
CTGCCGACGCTCGTGAACCAGTGCATCATCACGCTCAAGGACTCCACGATCCTCTATGCAATCGGCCTGGGCGAGATCATGTACCAGGCACGCATCTATGTCGGGCGTACCATGGAATCGTTCGCAACCTACACGTGGGTCGCTGTGGTATTCCTGATCATCACGAGCGTTCTCATGCTCGTCTCCCACACCATCGAGAAAAGGATGCATGTCTGATGTCTGAACCCAAGATCAAAGTCACGCAGCTCAAGAAGGCATTCGGCGACAACCTCGTCCTCAACGGCATCGACCTCGAGGTACAGCCAGGCGAGGTCGTCTGCATCATCGGTCCGTCCGGTTCCGGCAAGTCCACGTTCCTGCGCTGCATCAACAGGCTCGAGGAGCCTACCGGCGGTGACATCTCGATTGACGGCGAGTCCATCACGGCCAAGGGTGCCAATGTCGACCTCATACGCCGCCATGTCGGCATGGTCTTCCAGCAGTTCAACCTCTTCCCGCACTACTCGGTGAAGAAGAATGTCACGTTCGCGCCGGTCGAGCTCAAGCTCAAGACCCAGGAAGAGGCAGACAAGGACGCAGAGCGGCTGCTCACGCGTGTCGGCCTCGCAGACAAGATCGACGCAATGCCGAAAAGCCTTTCCGGCGGCCAGCAGCAGCGTGTCGCCATTGCCCGCGCCCTTGCTATGGATCCCGACATCATGCTCTTCGACGAGCCGACCAGCGCTCTCGACCCTGAGATGGTGCACGAGGTCTTGGACGTTATGCGCGAGCTTGCCGATTCGGGAATGACGATGCTCGTGGTCACGCACGAGATGGGCTTTGCCCACGACGTGGCCGACCGTGTCATCTTCATCGACGGTGGCGTGATCGTCGAGGAGGGCACGCCTGAAGAGGTCATGGACCATCCCCAGAACGAGCGCACGAAGAGCTTCCTCTCGAAGGTGCTGTAATAAGCGTCCTTCATAGAGTGAAATGCTATCAGGGCGGAGCTGCCAGCCAGCTCCGCCCATTTTCTTGGAAACTGCCAGTTTCTGAGCTATCAAAAAGACACGGTTGCCTCTGGCGGTGTCTTCGAAAATCAAACAATTATCTATCTGATTCCAAACACATACATCTATCAGGTAGAATTCAGAAATAAATATTGAACATCTGTTGCAGTCACAGGGCATTCCCTGTCAAGATGGATAGACCAGCGATGTCCGGATGCGGGCGGCGCCTCGATCTTTGGAGGTGTTGCCTATGGACGAACTTCATCTGCTCTTGAAGGGAATCCTTGAAGTCCTTCAGGCCCTCGTGCTCGTGGAGGGCCTCATCCGATCCACACTCGACCTCGTCGAGGAGGTGAGGAGGCGAAAGAAGGAGCATAAGCATTGAACGGATAGCGCAGAGACGAAAACGGCCCGGTTGCATCCGGGCCGTCTAGTCAGTTAGTACTGCGCCGCCCGCAGACCTTTTTCACCGAAGATACGGGCATCGCTGGTACTGATTGAAGTATACCCCAGGCGTGCGACTGCCTGCACAGGGTACGGGGAAATTCTGGAGGCGTGCCGCCTGCTCCGCACAGCATGCTAACCATCCCATGTCATATCTGACGGGATGGGGCGCTTGAGCATGAAGCAAGTTTTCTGTGCTGGCAGATGTCTCTGCCGGGTACAACTGACGCATATCCGTGAGAAAGGATGGCTATGGCTACAATCGAGGATGTGTACGAGTTCCTGAAGCATACGGCACCGACCTATATGCTTGCGACAGTGGATGGAGAGGGAAACCCGAGGGTGCGTCCCTTCGGCACGGCAGACCTCTTCGAAGGCAGGCTCTATATCCAGACCGGCAAGAAGAAGGAAGTCTACAAGCAGATCGTTACCCATCCCGAGGTGGAGGTCTGTGCCTGGAAAGGTGCCGACTGGTGGCGCATACAGGGAGAGCTGGTGCCGGACGAGCGCATCGAGGCGAAAAAGCACATGCTCGATGCCTATCCTGGACTCAGGAAGATGTACGACGAGAACGACGACAACACGATCGTGCTCTACTTCAAGCATGCGACTGCCACATTCACCTCGCTTGCCGGCAAGCCTTCGGAGACGGTGAGCTGGTAGGAGATATATCAAGGCAAAAGAAGCAGCAGAGCCGCTCTCCGGAGCGGCTCTCTTCCTCTAGAGGATGCCTTCTGTCATAAAGAAGACGATGAGGAGGGCATCTATCGCAAGGAAGAGCCAGAGACCCCAGCGGAAGTAGGCCCTCCTTGTCTTGTGGTGGAAAAGACGCATGCCCAGAAGGGCGCCGGGCGCTCCTCCGGCAAGGCCGACGCCCAGAAGAACCGCCTCAGGGATGCGCGAGCTGGCATGCACAGCCTGGCGCTTGTCGATAGCGAAGAGGGCAAAGTCGGCGAGATTCGCAATTGCGAGATAGATGGCAAGAGGCGTGTGGCCACGTGCAAGCGATGCGAAGAAGGCATCTGCCGTGAAGGAGACAGTGCCTGATACAAGGAGCAGGATGAGGGCCCAGAGGATGGAGAAGGCAAGGCCGCAGAAGAAGCGCGCAACCGTTGCCTTCGCTATGTGCGTGCGGGTCACGAGAAAGGCAGCAAGCGTGCCGAAGGCGCCTCCTGCGGCAGAGACTGCAGCCCAGAGCGGCCAGGGAAGAGGGTCTTTGCCCCTCCGGTCACGTCCGAGATCGCAAAGCATGATTGCGAAGGCAATGAGGCTCACAGCAAGGATATAGGCAGGCAGGACAAGCTCGTGCGGCATGGTGGCTCCTTGGATTGGATCATCCCATGATAGCAGGCAGCGCAGGAGGCTCCTGATTCTGCTCATCCTCCGATGCCCTCATCTGAACGGAAATACTGCTGTCTCGCATCCAATGCGCTGCACGCCTGAAAGCATGCTGGAAGACTGTCTTGCCATATCGCATGGAAGCAATATATGCCTCATCTTTTCCAGGGATGCGATGTCAGATGCCATCCCCTGCAGTAGGGGCAGCGGTAGACTTCGAGACCATAGGTACCGTGCTGGGCACAGGCGCGGGCGGTCTCTTCTGCCTCTGCGCGCGTTGCATAACGCTGCTTCGAGAGGCAGGCCTTCATGAGGCGGGCTTCCTCCTTCTGGTCTGCCGCTTCGCGCTGATGTGCCTCTTCTGCGGCAAAGGCATCATCCATGCCGCCAAGGCCCGAGAGGAACTCCTCCCGCTCTCTCGCACGTGCCGAGTGCTTCCTGCTGCCCATGGTCTTCCTCCTGCTCCTCTTCAGGAGACATATTGCCGAAGAGTCCTGCTCTATGCAGAACGCAGGACCGATTCCTCCAAGCTCCCACAAGAAGGGCATGTCTGCCTGATATGTCTGGCATCTATGGCAGAAACGTATTTGGGGCATGGATGTCCTGATGGACCGAAGGGTAGAAAGAGACCGATGCAAGGGCTGTCCCGGCTGGGTGCCGGGATGCAGAGGAGGACATGATGGAAATTCCGGGAAACAAGTCGGTCATGACACCAGAAGGCGTCTATATCATCGCTACCTACGACGAGAACGGCGTGCCGAATGCGATGAATGCTGCCTGGGGCGTGCAGTGCGGAGAAGGGGAGATTGCCTTCTTCCTGGGCACGCACAAGACGACAGAGAACCTCAAGGCCACAGGCGCCTTCACGGTCTCATTCGGAACGGCGGATACCGTCGAGATATCTGACTATTTCGGCATTGCCACAGGCAGCAAGGTGAACAAGATCGAGCAGGCTGGCGTCCATGTCCACAAGAGCGCCCATGTCGATGCTCCTGTGATCGAGGAATATCCGCTCACGCTCGAGTGCACGGTCGAGCTCTTCGACGAGGAGCATGGCCTGCTTGTCGGCAAGGCCGTAGCGGAACAGGCAGATGAAAGCATCCTTACGGATGACCATGTCGATCTCGGCAAGCTTCGTCCCATCATCTTTGACCCCTCCGTCAATGGCTACCGTGTGATCGGCGAACAGGTCGGCACGGCCTGGCATGACGGGCTGGGACTCATGAAGAAGTAGCTGGAGGCCGGCAAAGGAAATGGGGGCTGCCATATCGCTGTGGCAGCCCCCATTGCTCTGCAGCTGGATCTGCCTGAGCAGACTTAGTGGGAGCGGTGGAGCTCTTTGTGCAGGGGCGGGCCTACTGCCTCCGGAGGAGCTCTTCCATGTAGAGGCCGACGCCGCCTTTGTCATTGCTCTGGGCGGTATGGTCTGCTGCAGCAAGAAATTCAGGCCGTGCATTTGCCACAGCCACGCCGTCTCCTGCTGCCTTGAGCATCGTGATATCGTTGCTCGAGTCGCCGAAGGCAACGGTCTCCTCCACAGGCACGCCCAGGTGGTCTGACAGCCAGAGGAGCCCTGCTCCCTTGTCTGCGCCGTTCTTCGTGACTTCTACGTTGCAGGGCTGCGAAGAGGCCCTGATGAGGTCGGAAAACGAGTCCACGACTTCCCAGACCCTGTCTCTTGTGTCGTTGTCGAGATAGAAGATGTTGATGCGGCAGATGTTTTTGGCTGCATCGATCATGTCCTCGACGCTTCCCGGATAGCAGGTCCTGACTTCCTTGATGTGAATGCGGGTGGGCTCGGTCACGGGAATCTCGTCGAGGAAACGCCAGCGGTCCTCTGCGGTCAGGACATGGCCATCCGCGAAGAGGTCGAATGTTATGGGCAAGCCCTCGAGGGCACGGAAGAGCCGGCGGACCTCTTCTTTTTCGATGTCCACCTCATGAATCACTTCGCCGCGATCGAGATCTGCGACGAGGGCACCGTTGCAGCAGACGGCATAGTGGACACAGCCATACTCTGCAATGGAAGCAGGTATGCCATTGATGTTCCTGCCGGTGCAGGGGACAAACTGGATGTTTTTCCTGGATGCCTCTTCGAGCAGGGCGCGGTTTGCGTCCGGTATGGTCTTGTCTGCTGCGAGGAACGTGTCATCAAGATCGGAGAATATGAGGCGTACCATGGGTCTCCCTTGCATAAGGGCGGTGGGCCCCTTGTCGGCATATGCTTCAAGGCTATGCCTGTCTGGGACGAGATGGCGGGACGCTCTGCGGTATTGCCAGGTCCGCAGAGAAAGAACAGGATTCGGGGCGAGGAGCGGCATATGCGGTATACGGAATGCACATCTCTTGGGACAAGGCTCTCCTCTCTGGGGGCCGGCACCTGGTCCATGGCAGGAAGGAATGCCTATGGACTCGTCTTCGGAAGGGCTGATGAAGCTCGCCCTGTCGAGACGCTGCGCACGCTTCTCGACGAAGGCGTCAATGTAATCGATACGGCACCGATCTATGGGATGGAAGGCGCTGCAGAGAAGCTTGTCGGCAGGGCGCTTCAGGATGGCTACCGCGAGAAGGCATTCCTTGTCACAAAGTTCGGCGACTATTGCAATGCCAAGACCGGTGCACGCGAGATAGATGACTCCAGGGAAGACATCCTGCGCGAGATCGAGGGGTCTCTCGAGAGGCTCAGAACCGACCATATCGACCTCTATCTCATGCACTATCCAGATGAGAAGGTGCCGGTCGAGGAGACCATGGATACGCTGAATGGCCTTCTGGAAGCAGGGAAGATCTCGCATATCGGCGTCAGCAATGTCAGCATCCCGCAGCTCGAGGAGTGCATGCGCTATGCAAAGATCGATGCGGCCGAGCTCAGGTACTCGATGCTTGACAGGCAGAACGAAGAGACGATGAAGTGGGCACACGACAAGGGGCTGGCGACGCTCACGTATGGAACGCTCGGCGGCGGCATCCTGACCGGTGCCTTCAGGACCCTTCCTCACTTCGAGGAGAAGGATATCCGCTATACGTTCTATACCGGCTTCAAGGAGCCCCTGTTCTCGAAGGTGCAGAAGCTGCTTTCCGATATGGATGCCGTTGCAGCGAAGTATGGGCGACCCGTCTCCCAGGTAGCACTTGCCTGGACAATGCAGAAAGAGTTCGTGACGACAGCTCTTGTGGGATGCTCATCTCCTGCGAGGGCGAAAGAGAACTGCGCTGCTGCGACGCTCGAGCTCACGGCAGACGAGATGGCCCTTCTGGATGAGTCTATCGAGTGCAACCTCGCCTAGCTGGCTGGGCTTTCCCCAGCCTTTTGGCCAGGCTTTTCTCTCAGCAGCTCATCGACGAGGGCATCAGCTACAGCGAACTGCGTGAATCGGGAATTGAGATCGATCTGGTTGATGCTGAGCGTGTCGGATGCTGCATGCAGGGCGATGCCTGCCATCTTGCAGAGCGGGCTTTCCCGATCCGAGCAGATGCAGATGATCGTGGCCCTGTTCTTCTTCGCTATTGCTGCGGCCTTCACGACCGGTATGGTGCGGCCACCGGCCGAGAAGATGACGATAGCATCGCGGTCTGTGAAGGCTGCTGCATCGCGATAGACGAAGGGCGGATCGAGATAGCGCCGGCATGGCCTGCCGATGCGTGCCAGGTATTCGGAGAGATACTCTGCTGGAAACTCCGAAAGCCCCCGTCCGAACAGGACGAGGCTCTCTGCCTTCCAGATTGCCTCTGCCGCCTGGGACAGAAGCGCCATCGACGGATCGCACAGGGTGAGGCGTGCCTCTCTGAGCAGCGCATCCTGCGCAGCTGTGGCGCGGTAGGCGGAAATGCCGTCCTGTGCGGCGATGGCGCGTCCCTTCAGCTCGTTTCTGATCAGGAAGCGCAGCTCGGCATAGCCTGACAGATGGAGCTTCTTGCATGCGCGCTCGATGACAGGGGCAGAGGCGAAGCTTGCGGCGGCTGCCTGGTCCAAGCTCCATCCTGCAATCTCCGCGAGATGCAGCTCTGCGAAGTAGAGGAAATCGAGCTCGCCTGGTGTGAGCGTCGAGAGGATATCGTCCCGGAATGCCTCGATCATGCGCGTGCCTCCTTTTCGATGACCTGGCCGGTGTGGTGGCGATGGGAATAGGTGCGGGCTATCTCGTCTGCAATCGCGACGATCCCCAGGCGCGAGGCAATGCGGCTGTCTGTCCTCGGTGCACTGGTGGCCAGAAGGCAGATATCGCAGAACGTGACAAGGTCGCTTGTGAGGGAGCTGGTGATGCCTATGACAAAAAGGCCACGGTTATGGGCCTCTCTCGCAAGGGCAAGCGTGGACCCTGTGCCCGAGACGCTTGCACAGAGCACGACCGCATCGGGTCCGGCGCTTGCTATAGCATCAAGCGAGAGCTCGTCATTCGGCATGCAGATCGTGGGGCAGGAAGCCGAGAAGAGGTAATGGTGCAGATACTCGAGTGCCGTATGCGTGAGGCCGCCGCCGACAAGGATGACGGTATCGCGCTCGGCAAGCAGATCGGCTGTGCGCTCGATATCTGTTGCCTGGTTGAGATGGGAGGTCGCCGCTGTCTCTGCAAGGATGTCCCGCCGGGGCATGGATCCTGCAGAAACGGCAGGATGCTTCTGCCTTCTGAGCGCGAAGCGGTACTCCGTGTAGCCCGAATAGCCAAGCTTGCGTGAAAGCCTGACCACAGATGCCGCAGAGCATCCTGCCTTGGCTGCCAGCTCTCTTGCGCTCAGGTCAGGTACCGTCTGGGCATGGGACTGGATATAGCGCAGCAGGACAAGCTCTGCTGATGTGAAGCTTGATGCGGCGGCATCTGGCATATGTTCTGCCCTCCTCTGGGTCCGAAGCTGTATGAGCGTGTTTCTGATTCTGAAACATGTAACAGATTATGGCACGAGTTTCTGTAACATCTCCGGACTCTTACAGGAGATTCCCTGGGCGCTATCTTCGTGGTGTGCGCAGGGAAGAGAGGAAAAAATCCCCCAGCACCTGCGCGGATATGCGAATCGGCAGGACATTGGCATGCCTGCTCGAATCTATCTGAGAGGTGGATGCAATGGCAGAGAAGCGTTACAACGTATGCATCGTCGGTGGCGGAAGCACCTATACGCCGGGCTTCCTCAAGAGCTTCGTGAGGCTCCAGAAGGACTTCCCGCTCAGCAGGCTGGTCCTCTTCGATATCGATGGTCCGCGTCAGGAGCCGGTGGGCAAGTTCGGAGAGATCCTGTTCCGCGAGATGTATCCGGATGCAGAGATCAGCTACACCACGGATGAGAAGACCGCCTACACGGGCATGGACTTCATCTTCATGCAGATGCGCTCCGGCGGACTCGAGGGCCGCTGGTCGGACGAGCACACCTGCTTCGATCATGGCATCATCGGCCAGGAGACGGTCGGTGCCGGCGGCATGGCGTACGGCATGCGCTCCATTGGCGACATGATCCACGCAATCCATGCCATCCGCCAGTATTCGCCCAATGCCTGGTGCCTGAACTACTCGAATCCTGCAGCAATCGTCGCAGAGGCGCTGCGCCGCGAATTCCCGGATGACAAGCGGATCCTGAACATCTGCGATCAGCCGGAGAACGTCGTGCGTTCCACCAGCCGCCTGCTCGGCGTCGACTGGAACGACCTCGAGCCGGTCTACTTCGGCCTCAACCACTATGGCTGGTTCACCCACATGTACTACAAGCCGACGGGCGAAGACCTCATGCCCAAGATCCGCAAGCTTGTCCATGAGAAGGGCTTCCTGCCGCAGGATGCAGAGCAGCGCGATCCTTCCTGGCTCGAGACCTATGGCAACGTCCAGATGATGATGGAGGACTATCCGGAGTTCCTGCCGAACACCTATGACCAGTACTACCTCTACCCGCTCTACAAGTTCCAGCATCTGAACGAGGAGCGCATGGCTGCCGGCAACAAGACCCGTGCAGATGAGGTCATCGAAGGCCGCGAGAAGCGTGCATTCGGCGAGTGCCACCGCTGCATCGACGCCGGCACGACGAAGGGCATTGTCGATATCCATTCTGATGCACATGCAGAGATGATGATCGAGGTGGCGTCTGCCATTGCCCACAACTCGGGTCGCCGCTACATCATCATCACCGAGAACAATGGCCTCATCGACAACATGCAGGACGATGCAATGGTCGAGGTTGTTGCCGAGCTTACTGCCAATGGCCCGCGTCCGATGGGAGTCGGCAATATCCCGCAGTTCTACCTTGGCCTTCTTGTTCAGCAGGTTTCCTGCGAAAAGCTGCTCGTCGATGCCTACTTCGAACACAGCTATCAGAAGGCACTCGAAGCGATGACGCTGAACCGTCTCGTGAACGACACGAAGAAGGCTCATGAGATTCTCGACGTCCTGATCCAGGAGAACAAGGACTACTGGCCAGAGCTCAAGTAGCATACACAAGCTACAGGAAGTGTGCGAAACGGTCTGTGCCAGGTCGGGGGACAAGCATCTGGTGCAGGCCGTATTGCCCGCATGCTGCAAAAATGGCGGGCTTCATTCTTTTGACAGGGGATATCCGCGATGAGGGGGAAGCATGGGAGAGAAGAAACAGAAGGGTAGTGTGATGAACTACCTATCGAAGCTGGGCCAGAGCCTGATGCTGCCGATTGCAGCGCTCTCGGCAGTCGGCCTGCTTCTGGGCATCATGAGCGCACTGACGAAGGATGCCGTCATTGCAGCAGTACCGGCGTTCGCGCCAACAGCACCGGTTGGCTTCGTCTTCGCAACGATCAAGTCGGTTGCAAATGCAGTCTACGCACAGATTCCTGTGCTGTTTGCCATTTGTCTTGCTCTCGGACTTGCCAGGAAGGACAAGGAGATTGCGGCCTTCGCTGGCTTTGTCGGCTATTACACGTTCATTGCGGCTGGCGCTGCGATGGTCAAGAGCGGTCTTTTTGACTTCAGCTCTCTCGATACCGCAACTGTGCTTGGCATCGAAGGTGCGCCGAACATGTCCGCTTTCGGAGGCATTCTTGTCGGCTGCCTCACGGCTGCGCTGCATGATCGTTTCATCGATACGAAACTTCCTGTTGCTATCTCCTTCTATGGTGGCAAGCGTTCCGTCGCTATCGTTGTTTTCGTTGCAATGCTTCTTCTTGGCATTCTCTCGCCGTTCATCTGGCTGCCGCTCTCGATTGCCATCATGGCTCTCGGCACGGCCATCGCAAGTCTCGGCAACTTCGGTGTCTTCCTCTTTGGCCTGGCTGAGCGTGGCCTCATCCCGACCGGCCTGCACCACATCATCAACCAGCTCTTCCGTACGACTTCCATCGGCGGTGTGCTCAACGGGACAGAAGGCTGCCTCAACATCTTCTACCAGTATGTCGACACCATGGGCACCGCAGCCCTGTCCGATTACACCCGCTATCTTGCAGAGGGCAAGTTCGCATTCATGCTCTTTGGTCTTCCTGCTGCTGCCCTTGCCATTTACCGCTCCACTCCCGAGAAAAAGCGCGACGGCGTCAAGGCACTCGTTGTTGCCGGCGCTGTGACCGCCTTCGTCTCCGGCATTACTGAACCGCTCGAGTTCTCGTTCCTCTTTGCGGCACCTGTCCTCTATGCCTTCCACTCTGTGATGGCTGGCCTCTCCTTCATGCTCACGCATATGCTGGGTGTCTCCATCGGCGGCACGGGCGGCGGTATCATCGACTTCTTCATCTGGGGCGTTCTGCAGCCGGGCTCCCGCTGGTACATGGTCATTCCTCTGGGCATTGCCTACTTCTTCATCTACTACTTCGTGTTCTACAAGTACCTCACGTCTCATCACATCGTGATCGATGCGCCGGATGACTCTGCTGAGGTTGCCGAGAAGGCAGAGATTGCTGAAGGAACCATGACACCGCAGCTCACCTATATCGTCGAAGGCCTGGGCGGTGTCGACAATATCGTCAACATCAACAACTGCATCACGCGGCTGCGTGTCGATGTGAAGGACATGTCGCTCATCGACGAGGACATGTTGAAGAAGTCCGGCAGCATGGGCGTGAAGAAGATGTCCGATACCCATATCCATGTTATCTATGGTCCTGCAGTGGAAAGCATCGCGACACAGCTTCATAGCGTTCTCAAGATGTAGTTCCTACCAGCACGTTCGATTCAAGCAGGCAGATCCACAAGGGTCTGCCTGCTTTTTGCATGAGGCGAACCAATGCGCATCCATGCCATGCCGTCTGCCGTCCTGCAGCGGCATTGCATCTTTCCTATCTCTGCTTTCCGGTAAGGTATGGCAAGAAGACAGCGGAAGGAGGACACTCATGGTCCAGGGAATCATCTTCGATCTTGACGGGCTCATGTTCGATACCGAGCCGGTATGGATTGCCGCATGGGATGTGGCCTTCTCCGAGCAGGGGCTCTCCTTCAGGCATGACCTTCTGCCGCAGTTCTTCGGTGCTAGCCATGAGGCGATAGGAAAGATCGTCGATGTGGCGTATGCGGGAGATGTCCGCGCACTTGCTGCAGTGAAGGAACATGCACGGATTGGCCGCGAGATGATGCTCGAACAGGGTGCTGCCAAGAAGCCTGGGCTCGATGGGCTGCTGAGCTATGCGGCAGAGCACGGCATCAAGTGCGCTGTGGCCTCCGCCTCGCCGAAAGAGCTCATCCACGCACATCTCGAGCATGGGAATATCGAAGGCTTCTTCTCCGCCATTGTTGCGGGCGATGATGGGTTACCTTCGAAGCCGGCGCCGGATGTGTTCCTCGAAGCAGCACGAAGGCTCGGCGTCGCACCTGCTTCGGCGGCAGTTCTGGAAGACTCCGCTCTTGGTATCCAGGCGGCACACGCTGGCGGCTTCATCCCGATCATGGTTCCCGATATGGTCGAACCGACGGAAGAAACACGCAAGCTGGCTCGGTTCGTCTGCAGGGATCTTCATGAGGTGCGGGACCTTCTGGAGGAGGGCAGGCTCTAGCCTCTGTCTCTTATGCAGAGAAGCGACTTCAGGCTTTCCTTGAACATGTTCCGCCAAGGCAGTACACCCTTGCTGACAGACCACATGAGCAGATAGCCCTGGAAGAGGTAGGCTGCGGTGTCGTAGAGCTCTTCTGCTGGGGATGGATTGCCAATCTCTCCAGATTCCTGTCCTCTGCGGATGATAGCGACCATGGTCTTCGTCAGGAAGTCACGCTCATCGAAGCTGTGGCGGTCCTCCTCGAGGTTGATGATCAGCATATGGGCCATGATGTCAGCGCCAGCAGCTTCCGTCTCGTCCATCAGGGTGCCGAAGCAGATGACCAGCTGCTCCCAGGCGCTTGTGGTCTCGACGAGCGAGGAGAGGTTCTGGTTGAGACGTTCGGTCACCCCGTCGTAGAAGTCGATGATAAGATCGCCCTTCGAGGCAAAGCGGCTGTAGAACGTGGGCTTGCTGATGCCACAGGCATCGCAGATGTCCTGCACGGAGGTGGCTTCATAGCCCTTTTCGCGGAAGAGCTTGAAAGCATGTGCGGATATCTCGTCTCTCTGCATGGTCTTGCCTCAATAGTCTGGAATGATTCGGGGACACAAGTCTCTAACTTAGCATGAATCGTGTGCCCAGCTATTGAACATACAATTTCATCCGTCTGCCGAAATGAATCTTACCTGAGTAAAGAATACATACCTTAGTAAATATCTGTCCGCAAGGCTTTGGGAAGGAGCATGATGGCAGAACTGTTCGATGGACTCCAGATTGGTTCGATGAAGCTCAAGAACCGTATCGCTATGGGTCCGATGGGCACCACAGGAGAGGCTGATGGCGCCTACACGATGGATGGCATCTACTATTTCGAAGAGCGTGCAAAGGGAGGCGCTGGCCTCATCATCACTGGTGCCAATGTCGTCTCCACGAAGTATGAGCCGCGTCCCTGCACGGAGCTCAGCAATTTCCATCACGTCGAGCGTCTGAACATGCTGATTGACCGCTGCCACCACTACGGAGCGAAAGTCTGTGTCCAGCTTTCGCCGGGCCTTGGCCGCCAGCAGTTCACCGATCCCTTCACGCCGCCCTATTCGGCAGGCGCCTGCAGCTCGTTCTGGTTCCCCGATCTTATCTGCAAGCCGTTCGCGAAGGAAGATATTGCCTATCTTGTGAAGCGTGTCGGCTATTCTGCTTCCCTCGCCGTAGCTGCAGGAGCAGATGCTGTCGAGCTCCATGCCTACGGTGGATATCTCCTTGACCAGTTCCAGTCCACAATATGGAGCGACCGCACAGATGAGTATGGCGGATCGCTCGAGAACCGCATGCGCTTCACCTGCGAGTGCATTGCCGCCATCAGGGCAAATGTCCCAGCCGGCTTCCCGATTCTCGTGAAGTTTACGCCGTACCACGGCGTTCCGGGCGGACGCGAGCTCGACGAAGGTGTCGAGATGGCAAAGATTCTCGAAGGCGCAGGCGTGGATGCCCTCCACGTCGATGTGGGCTGCTATGAGGCATGGTACAAGGCAATCTCTACTGTCTATGCACCTGAGGGGCATCAGCTTCCTGTCGTTCAGGCAATCAAGGATGTCGTGAGCGTTCCTGTGCTCGGACAGGGCAAGCTCTTCGATCCGGCCAAGGCATCCCAGGCGCTTGAGGATGGCGTGCTCGACGAAGTCGTCCTGGCACACCAGATGCTCGCCGACCCCTTCTGGCCCAAGAAGGTCGAGAGCGGCCACTTCGACGATATCCGTCCTTGCATTGGCTGCAACGAGTGCCTGCTCTCCGGCTTCTCCGGCAAGCATTACTACTGCGCTGTGAATCCCGAGTGCTATGCAGAGCGCGACTACAAGCTTCCGAAGCCCGATGGCACGAAGCGCTCTGTCCTCGTTATCGGTGGTGGCCCGGGTGGCATGGAGGCAGCAATCGCTGCTGCAGAGCGCGGCTTCGATGTGACGCTCTGGGAGAAGAGCAGGCGTCTCGGTGGCAACCTCTGGGCAGCAGGCGGTCCTTCCTTCAAGCACGATGTGCTGCGCCTCATCGACTACATGAGGACGCAGGTCTTGAAGCTCGGCGTCGATGTCGTGCTTGGCAAGGATGCAACAGCAGACGAGATTGCAGCCTTCGGTGCCGACAAGGTCATCCTGGCAGCAG
>OMVT01000046.1 GCA_900314535.1 uncultured Olsenella sp.
GGGGGAGGAGTTTCGTTGCATAGCATCGTTGCCATCCACCCGCACAGCGGGTGGCTTTCCATGCCGCGCGTGCCGCGCGGCACAGGCTAAAGCCTTTAGTCAGGACAAGCGGTCCTCGCACCTAGGTGCGGGGACCGCTTTTCTGTGTCGTTGTCTCTCAACTCGACAGGCTTGGAGTACGAACTCGACAGGCACATCATCCAACTCGACAGCAAAGAAGGGCAGGCTCTGCAGCCTGCCCTTCTCCTTGAAGCTATGGATGAGTCCTTAGAGGACGCCTGCCTTGCGCTTTGCCTCGTCGATCTCCTTGAGCTGCTCAGGCGTCAGATGGATGGCACCTTCTCCTGTGCCATACGTCTTTCCGCCGTCAGCATCCGTCGTCTCGCCGTATGACGCATAGGCCCCCGTTGCCTTCGAGCCTTCGCGCACGAAGGAATCCTCGAGCTCGCCCGGGCGGCGCCTGTGGTAGACCGCACGCGGCAGCATGCTCTCATTCGTCACCGGATCGTCGGGGTTCTCGAGATGGAAGCTCTCGGAGCGTCCATTCTTGAAGTTCTCCTTTGCGACCGAGATCATGAGCTTGATGCGGTTCAGCTGATTGACCTCAGAAGCGCCCGGGTCGTAGTCGACAGCGACGATGTTGCTCTCAGGGTGCATCTGGCGCAGGCGCTTGATCACGGACTTGCCGACGACGTGGTTCGGCAGGCATGCGAACGGCGAGCAGACGATGATGTTCGGCGTGCCGGACTCGATGAGGTCGCACATCTCGGCCGTCAGGAGCCAGCCCTCGCCCATCGTGTTGCAGAGCGACAGCACTTCCTTCGCCTTGTCCGCAAGGCTCCAGATCGAGCCATACGGCTCGAAGCGCTCCGACTTCTCAAGCATCTCGTCGATCGGCTTCCTCATGCCCTCGATTGCATCGATGCCGATCTTGTGCGTGAGGCGGCTCGTCGCCTTCGTGCCGAGCTCCTCCTTCATGTTGATCTGGTTCGAGAGGCCGAACAGGAAGAAGTCGACAAGGCCCGGGACGTCTGCCTCGCAGCCCTCGTTCTCGATGACGCGGACGACCTGGTTGTTCGCGGTCGGGTGGAACTTCACGAGGATCTCGCCGACGACACCGACACGCGGCTTCGAGCGGTCGTTCTCGAGCGGCAGCGCATCGAACGCCTTGACCGTATCCTCGCAGAGACGGTAGAACGGCTTCGGCGAAGCGCTGTGGGAAAGCTGGATCTTGGCACGTTCCATGAACTCGTCGTAGAGCCTGTCGGCGCTCCCCTCTCTGGCCTCATAGGGGCGCACGCGGTACGTGCACTTCATGAGGAGATCGCCGTAGAGAAGGGCATAGACAGCCTTCGTGAGCAGGCGCGGGTTCTTGAGCGCCTTGAAGCCCGGGTTGCTCTCGTCGAGGTTCGTGGCAGCCGTAAGCGAGATGACCGGCACCTCGGGGTGGCCCGAATCCTTGAGCGCCTTCCTGATGAGGGCGATGTAGTTCGTTGCACGGCAGCCGCCGCCGGTCTGGGAGATCATGACAGCCGTACGGGAGAGATCGTACTTGCCCGAAAGGACCGCCTCCATGATCTGGCCCGTGACGAGGATCGACGGGTAGCAGATGTCGTTGTTCACGTACTTCAGGCCCGTGTCGACGGCCTTGTGGTCGACAGACGGGAGCAGCACGACGTTGTAGCCTTCGGAGCGAAGGATGGCTTCGACGATCTCGAAGTGCACAGGGGACATCTGCGGTGCCAGGATCGTGTAGCCCTCGTCCTGCATCTCCTCCGTGTAGCGTACCTTCTTGAAGGCAGCGCTCTTTGCCTCGCGGTAGACCGGCGTACGACGGGTGAGATCGGTCTTCCTTGCATGCTCGAGCGAGCCGTCAGCCATGTGGACGTTGACCGGTGCCACCTCATGCACCTTGCCGGCACGCGTCTCGCGCTCGAGCTCGGCACGCTCCTCCTTGAGGGCGGCCATGAGGGAGCGGACACGGATGCGGGCAGCGCCGAGGTTCGAGACCTCGTCGATCTTGAGCACGGTATAGATCTTGCCGGATGCCTCGAGGATCTCCTGGACCTCGTCGGTCGTGAGGGCATCAAGGCCGCAGCCGAAGCTCTGGAGCTGGATGAGGTCGAGGTCGTTCCTCTCTGCGACAAAGCGTGCCGCACGGTAGAGGCGGGAGTGGTACATCCACTGGTCGATGACGCGGATCGGGCGCTCGACAGGAACCTTGTGGGCGATGGAGTCCTCGGTAAGCACGGCGAAGCCGAAGCCATGCAGCATCTCGGGGATTGCATGGTTGATCTCGCCGTCGTTGTGGTACGGACGGCCTGCGAGAACGATGCCGTGGGCGTCGTTGTCCTCGATCCACTTCAGGGCATCGTCTCCTGCCTTGTGCATCGCGTTCTTGAAGTCGATGTCTGCCTGCCAGGCATAGTTCACGGCCTCGTCGATCTCTTCGCGCGTGATGTGGGAGCCACGGAAGCGGCCCTTGCCCTTGGCAGCATCCTCCTCGCGCTGGACAGAGACGACCTCGTAGAGCCTGCGCTTGAGCTCGTTCTTCTTGTCATACGGCAGGAACGGATCGAGGTATTCGACAGAGGGATCCGAGAGCTCGTCGATGTTGAGCTCCAGGGACTGCGGATAGGACATGACGATCGGGCAGTTGTAGTGGTTCGTGGCCGTATCGTCCTCGGCGCGCTCCCAGCGGATGCACGGCATCCAGATGAAGTCCGGATTCTTCGAGAGGAGGTTCATGATGTGACCATGGCTGAGCTTTGCCGGGTAGCAGACGCTCTCGGACGGCATCGACTCGGTGCCTGCTTCGTAGGTCTTCCTCGTCGTCCTGTCGGACAGGATGACCGAGAAGCCGAGCTTCGTGAAGAACGCATGCCAGAACGGATAGTTCTCGTACATGTTGAGGGCGCGGGGAATGCCGACAGTGCCGCGCGGTGCTGCATCAGGGTCGAGGCATTCGCGGTCGAACAGCAGATGATTCTTGAACTCGAAGAGGTTCGGCGCCTTGCTCTGCTCCTTGACAGGCTTGCCGGAGCCTTTCTCGCAGCGGTTGCCCGTGATGAAGCGGCGGCCGTTGCCGAAGGAGTTGATCGTGAGGAGGCAGTTGTTCGAGCAGCGTCCGCAGTGGGCGTTCGTGTGCTTGACCTTGAGGTTATCGATCTCCTCGCGGGAGAGGATGGTGGAGACACCGTCTGCACCAGCACGGTCGCGGGCGAGGAGCGCTGCACCGTAGGCGCCCATCGTGCCTGCAATGTCCGGCCTGATCACGTCGCGGCCAGTCAGGAGCTCGAAGGCACGCAGTGTCGCGTCACTCATGAACGTGCCGCCCTGGACGACGACGTACTTGCCGATCTCGTCGTAGTCGCGCAGCTTGATGACCTTGAAGAGGGCATTCTTGATGACAGAGTAGGAAAGGCCGGCAGCGACATCGCCGATCGTGGCGCCTTCCTTCTGGGCCTGCTTGACGCGGGAGTTCATGAAGACGGTGCAGCGGCTGCCGAGGTCGACCGGGTGCTCGCCGTGGACTGCTGCCTTCGCGAATTCCTGTACCGTCATGCCCATGGAGTCAGCGAAGTTCGCGATGAAGGAGCCGCAGCCCGAAGAGCAGGCCTCGTTCAGGGCGATATGCTCGATGATGCCATTCTTCACCTGGAGGCACTTCATGTCCTGGCCGCCGATATCGAGGATGAAGTTAACATCGGGTACGAAGGCCTTGGCGCCACGCAGGTGCGCGACCGTCTCGATCTCGCCGGAGTCTGCCTGCAGGGCTTCAATCAGGATGCCCTCGCCGTAGCCGGTCGTCGTGACATGGCCGATCGTGCAGCCTTCCGGCAGATGGTCGTAGATGTCGTCCATGATCTTGCGGGCGGTGCCGAGGACATCGCCGTTGTTGTTGTCATACCACGTGTAGAGGAGCTCGCCGTCCTCGCCGACGACAGCTGCCTTCATCGTCGTGGAGCCGGCGTCGAGGCCGATGAAGACACGGCCCTGGTAGCCCTCGAGCGTGCCCTTCGGCACGACCTGTGCGTCGTGGCGGGCACGGAACTCCTGGTAGTCCTTCTCCGTCTTGAAGAGCGGGTCGAGACGCGCGACCTCGGAGCCCTGCGTGTCGCCGAGGCTGTCGAGCTTGTCGATGACCTCCTTAAACGTCACGGTATCGGTGGACTCGCCCGCAAGAGCTGCGCCGGTAGCGACAAAGAGGTGTGCGTTCTCGGGGACGATCCTGTGCTCCTCATCGAGGTTGAGCGTGATGTAGAAGCGCTTCCTCAGCTCGGAGAGATACTGGAGCGGGCCGCCCAGGAAGGCGACATAGCCACGGATCGGGTGTCCGCAGGCAAGGCCGGAGACCGTCTGGTTCGCGACAGCCTGGAAGATCGATGCTGCCACATCCTCGCGTGCTGCACCCTCATTGAGGAGCGGCTGCACGTCGGACTTCGCGAAGACGCCGCAACGGGATGCGATCGGATAGATGTGCGTCGCACCCTTGGCAAGCTCGTTCAGTCCCGTGGCATCCGTCTCCATGAGGGAAGCCATCTGGTCGATGAAGGCACCGGTGCCGCCGGCACACGTGCCGTTCATGCGCTGCTCGATGCCATTGTCGAAGTAGATGATCTTGGCATCCTCGCCGCCGAGCTCGATTGCGACATCCGTCTCGGGAATCAGGGACTCGACGGCACGCTTCGAGGCGATGACCTCCTGGACGAACTCGACACCGAGCCACTTGGCGAGCAGCATGCCGCCGGAGCCCGTGATGGAGACGCGCATCTTTGCATCTCCCAAGACCTTTTCGGCCTTCCTGAACACCTCACGGGCCGTTGCCTTCACGTCCGTGTGGTGGCGCTCATAGTTTGCATAGACCAGATGCTCGTTCTCGTCGATGACAGCGAGCTTCACCGTCGTGGAGCCGACATCGATGCCGAGACGAAGACGGGCGTGGCGGAAATCGGCACGCTGCTTCGGCTTGAGCTCGGCACCCTCCTGCACGAGCGGCATCGCATAGTGGGCATTGCGCTCCGCCTGGACGGAATTGCCATTCTCGGTCATTCCTGCATCTCCTTCTTCTCCTGTGCCAGGTCTGCCAGATCGTCGAGGCAGGGCACGCCGAACTTGATCTTCTTGCCGTAGAGGTCGCCGGGGCGCACGAACATGAGCGCGGTCATCACGCATGCCATGAGGTGCGCCGGCTCCTCCATGCCGCTGCGCATCCAGCGCAGGAGCACGCCGACCTCGGCCGATATCGCGAATGTCAGATAGTAGTCGAAGAGCTCCTGGGGAATATCGAATACGATGCCTTCCTCGGCACGTCCGCAGACGATCTCGAAGACTTTCTCTTTGATCTTCTCGACGAATCCCGGATCTCCGCCTGCACCCAGAAGGGCCGGCAGATAGCTTCTGCGCTCCTGGAAGTACTCGAGGAGCTCGACAGAGCCCGGGCACGGCTCAAAGTTCGAGATGGCGTCCTGGAGCTCGTCGAGGTTCGTCCTCGCAAGCCTCCTCACGAGGCAGCCGACTTCGGAGACGGTCTCCTCCTCGATCTGCCCAACGAGATCGTTGATGTCCTTGAAATGCGAATAGAAGGTACGCCTCGTCACGCCTGCCGTATCGGCAACCGCCTTGACCGTGACACGGGAGAGATCTCCTGTCTCCTCGATCTGGCGGGCAAGAGCGTCGCGCAGCGCCTGGCGCGTACGCACCGTGCGCCGGTCCTGGCCGGCGCCGACGAGCGAAAGCTGCCTCTCTGCAGTCTGAGCCGTCATTTCAGGCACGCTCGCGGCCTCCTTTCCTGCTCTGTTTTTCACAGTGTGTGCAGAATTGCGCACTGTGCGTAGTATTGCACACCGTGAGCAGGAAATTCAGCCATTTGCGGACTGCACAGAAGCGGCACAGAGATGAAGCCTCAGCGTCCCGCAGCCTGCTGAGAGCAATCGTCGATGAGGCCTGGCTTGCGCGTGAGCGGCAAGGTCTTCTCGAGGTAGGAGATGCTTCTGGGCCAGGATGTCGCACAGACCGAGCCGAAGAGCGTGTCGAGCACATACTGCACAGCAAGATGCGACGCGAACTGCGTGATGCGCCGCTGGTAGCGCTCGGCATCGCTCACGAAGAGATAGCCGTCAAGGCCGGGATTGAGACGCGCTGCAGCAGGCGTTCCCACAAGAAAGGTCGGGACACCCCGCTCTGAGAGCACGGGAAGCGCACGTTCGAGTGCCATGGAGACGCCTGAGTAGGAGATGCCTATCGCGACACAGTCCTTCCCCATCAGGAGGGCGCAGCGGATCTGCCGCTCGGTATCTGCCTCGCAGCGTGCATCGATTCCGACCGAGAGCAGGCGGTCTGCGAACATGCTTGCCGGATAGCGGTTGTGCGATTCCGTGAAGAGCGCGACCTGGCGGGCCGTGCAGATGAGGGATGCAGCATGCTCGACCGTATCCATATCGAGCATGGACTGGGTCTGGGCAAGCGTCTGCTCGAAGACGGAGCGTATGCTTGCAGCCACCTCCCCTGCCGTCCATCCTTCGCCGAACGGAAAGTTGATGTCGGCTGTGCCAGCAGCCTGGGCACGCTCCAGGGAGCGCGCCATCTCGACCTTGAGCTCCTTCATGCCTTCGAGGCCGAGCTTGCGGCAGAGGCGGTGAATCGTCGCGATCGAGCAGTGGGCAGCCTGTGCGAGCTCCTTGATCGAATAGTCCGAAAAGCGCGGTCCGAGGCAGAGGATCGTATGTGCCAGCTCCTGCTCTGTCGGCGTGAAGCCTTCTGCCTCCCGCATCTTCTGCACGACATCCATGTCCCGCTCCTTTCCCCACAGAAGAAAAGTATCAGAAAGTGTCAGCCTGTGCCGTGGCCATCTGCCTTCAGACAAAAAGAAGTCTCCTTCTGCGCCCAGAACCTGGAGGGCGCACCCCTCATTCCCTATGCTTGAAAGCGATGGAGGTGCCTGCACGAGCAGGCAGGAAGAAGGAGGAAAGCTATGGGCAAGGGATTCCCGGAGGGCTTCTATTGGGGCGGCGCTACTGCTGCGAACCAGTTCGAAGGTGCCTGGAACGTAGACGGCCGCGGACCGTCTGTCGATGACCACTTCACGGGCGGCACGAAGGACAAGCCGCGCACGATCACGGTCGATATCGAGCCCGATGTGCTCTACCCGAACCATGACGGAATCGACTTCTACCACCACTACGAGGAGGACATCGCGCTCTTCGCCGAGATGGGCTTCAACATGTTCCGCATGTCCATCTCCTGGTCGCGCATCTTCCCGAACGGCGACGACGAGCAGCCGAACGAGCTCGGCCTTGCCTTCTACGACAAGGTTTTCGACTGCTGCAGGGTTCATGGCATCGAGCCGCTCGTGACGCTTTCCCACTACGAGATGCCCTACCACCTCGTCGAGAAGTACAACGGCTGGGCTAGCCGCGAGCTCATCGGCTTCTTCGAGAAGTACTGCCAGACCGTCTTCGACCGCTATCACGACAAGGTGCGCTACTGGCTCACGTTCAACGAGATCAACTGCGGCACGATGGACATGGGCAACCTCTTTGAGACGTCCATGATCCGCGGCTTCGCAGGTCCTGCCTCCGAAGCGCACACGACCCCGCAGGAGCGCTACCAGGCACTCCATCACCAGTTCGTGGCCTCTGCCCGCGTCGTGAAGTATGCGCATGAGCACTATCCTCAGTTCCGCATGGGCAACATGGACTGCTTCATCCTCTCCTACGCCGCAACCTGCGACCCCAAGGACGTCCTTGCAAACGAGTCCGAGATGCGCCGCATGAACTGGTACTGCTCCGATGTCCAGGTCAGGGGCTGGTATCCTTCCTACGCAAAGCGCTTCTGGCGCGAGAACGATATCAGCCTCGAGATCGAGGACGGCGATCTCGAGGACCTCAAGGAGGGCACGATCGACTTCTACACGTTCTCCTATTACATGAGCTCTGTCGTCGGCACGCACGACGTGAAGCAGGCAGCAGGAAACATGACGTTCGGCGGCGTGAACCCCTACCTCAAGAGCACCGACTGGGGCTGGCAGATTGACCCGGATGGCCTGCGCTTTGCCCTGAACGAGATCTATGACCGCTACCAGATTCCTCTGATGGTCGTCGAGAATGGCATGGGCGCCCTCGACAAGGTCGAGGAGGATGGCTCCATCCACGACACCTACCGCATCGATTACCTGAAGAGCCATGTCCGCGCCATGCGCGAGGCAGTGGATGACGGAGTGGACCTCAAGGGCTACACCTGGTGGGGACCAATCGACCTCGTCTCTGCTGGCACCGGCGAGATGCGCAAGCGCTACGGCTTCATCTACGTCGACAAGCACGACGACGGAAGCGGCACCTACAAGCGCAGCCGCAAGGACTCCTTCTACGCCTACCAGAAGATCATCAAGTCGAATGGCACTGAAGGCCTCGACTAGGGCAGCAAGCCAGAGCTGACATATAATACGGACACCAGAGAGGGCCGGGATGCATGTCCCGGCCCTCTCTATGTTCAATGCCCCAGCTTCTATTCAGGAATATATCTCATTTGTGATTACATCGGTACCTGTGCAATATATACCAATTAGCAAGGTACCATACATTTAGACGACGGAAAGACGGACGGACCGCCCCATTTGCCAGCAAGCACGTCCTGCAGCATCTCATCAAACGAGCGGCAGCGTCTGTAGCGCTCCGGATATTCCTGCATTGCATCGAATTCCGCCAGCGCTGCCCTGGTCCCTTCAGAAAGGCATTCCCCTTCCTCGAGCGGCTTCTCGCTATGCTCAGATAGCTGCTTGGAATCAGCATCATGTGCCAGCATTGCACTGCCCTTTCCGTCTGGAAGTCTGTCGTTGCAGCATCCAAAACGCCACTTCCGCATAGACCAATCAACACAAGCTCACTTCATTGAAGGCGATCGACCTGCCTCCGAAGAAAGGAATCCATCTTATGGATACGAACAAGACGAACGAAGAGAACGAGAATATCGGTACCGAAACTGCCACAACGGCAGAGGCTCCCCGCCACGACCACCGCCATGAAGCCGGTCATCATCACGATGAAGATAGCCGCCACATCCATAGCCATCATCATGGCGGAGATGCCGCCGAAGCCGGATATCATTGCCACCACCATCACCACCACGATGGAGAAGATGGCGCAGACGAGCACCATTGCCGCCACCATCATGGGGATGCAGCCGGAGATGAACATGAGCACTGCCATCACCACCACGGCGACGACGATGAGTTCCATGGCAAGCATCGCCACCATCACGGTGAGCACGGCCACTTCCATGGAGAGGATGGTGCTGCCCATCACGGGCATCGACACGATGACGAAGAGATGGGTGATGGCCACCGCGGTGGCGGCTACAGCGCCGACGAGGAGGGGCTCGTCTGTCCCTGCATGGGAACGACGAAAGACGAGATCTTCGAGGCTGTGGCAGCAGGAGCGCGGAACATCGAGGATGTCGAGTGCGCAACTGGCGCAGGCACCCATTGCGGTCGCTGCCGCGCTGCCGTCGCAGCAGTTGTCGAGGAGGCACTTGCCCAGACTGCATAGGCTGCAGAGGCAGGCAATGGCATCCGAAGGAGGCAGGGCTTAGGCTCTGCCTCCTTCTTCCCGTCAGAAGCTTTCTGCCGTATCCGGCGTGAGCGATTCGGCCACAGCCACGCAGACCTTGGCCGCTTCCTCGATATCATCGAGGGCGCAGATGGCACATCCTGCATGGACATAGCGGCAGGGAACTCCTGCCACGACGCTCGGCACATCGAGCATATGTGCAGGGCCTCCATCGGTGCCGCCGCCCTCGCGCACGCTCGTCTGCACCTTGAGGCCATGCTCTCTTGCCGTAGCCAGCACGTAGCGCTGATACCTTGGGTTCGTTATCATGCAGCAATCGAAGTAGCGAAACATCGGGCCTTTGTGGAGCGCTGCCTGGATATCGTCTGCTTGCTGGAAGGTGTCATCTGCCGGGCAGCCCTCGAACATGAAGGCAAGCTTTGGCTGGAAGGTCCTGACCGCAGCGGCAACACCGCGCTCCCCTACCTCCTCCATCGACGAGATCGAGGCCACCACATCGAAGGGCAGGTCTTTCTTCGAGAGCTCCCGGAGTGCAAGGAGCATTGCTGTGACACCTGCCCGGCAGTCGAAGGCCTTGCCGAAAGCAATGCCGTGCTCCTTGTCGTATTCAAACTGCGTCGCCGGCACGAAGGGCTCGCCCATGCCCATATGGAAGCGTTTGATAGCCTCTTCCTTCGATGTGGCACCGCAGTCGAGGATGAGCTCCTCTCTGCCGGCAGCCTTCTCCGCTTCGCTCATGAAGTGCGGCGGCTTCACGCCGATGACGGCACGGACCCACGTGCCTTCTGTCGTGCGCACGAAGACATCCTGTCCCGCCAGCACATGGGGCGAGAAGCGCCCGAGCTCGACGAAGCTCATGGTGCCGTTCGAGCGGATCGAGCGGACCATGCCGCCGACCTCGTCTCCATGGGCATCGAGCATGAGGACCGGCTTCGTGCCGCTGAAGCTCCTGGGATAGATCAGGGCATCCATCAAAGAATTCGCCTTCACGTCAGCCCAGCCGGCGCAGAACTCCTTTGCTACAGCCACCGTCTCATCCTCGAAGCCCGAAGGCGACTTCGCAGAGCTCAGCTTTCCCAGAAGCTCTGCCACCTCATCGCGTACCAGATCCATTGCATCCTCCCTCATCCGCATCCGGCTCTACCATAGCCCAAGCCCTGGCATCTCGCAGCAGGCACGTCTCTCCTGCCACCAACTGGAAATGCATCCCGGCAGCACCTCATGCCTTCGAGGAGTACAGTCGTTATGCACGGAGCTCCAGAGGAAGGCAGGGACATATGCCAGAAGATCCACCAGAGACAGGCACGTCTGCAGGCAGGAGCAAGCTCGCCAATGTGGCAGCGCACAAGATCTCGTCGCTTCTTGCAGCAGCATTCCTCGAGCAGGAGCAGCGCACTCCTGACGAGTCAAGGATCTATGGTGCGAAGCTCCGCGAGGAAGTGCCAGCAGAGGCCCAGGCCATGTGGCCGCCAAAGAGCCAGGCACGTCCCAATCCGCTCGGACTCCTCGAGAGCCAGGCAGCCGATCGCGTCCCGGAGCTCCTGCCGATCCGCTACGAGCGCATGGCACAGGATCCCTTTGCGTTCTATCGAGGCTGTGCCCTTCCGATGGCAGGAGACCTTGCCACGACGCCTATGACGCCTTTGCGTGTCCAGGCATCGGGAGATGCCCATATCGCAAACTTCGGCATCTTTGCAACGCCGGAGCGCCAGCGCGTCTTCGACCTCAACGACTTCGACGAGACAGCACGCGGCCCCTGGGAGTGGGACCTGAAGCGTCTCGCAGCCTCTGTCGATGTCTGTGCCCGTGTGCTCGGACTCTCAAGAGAGAAGACCGACAAGGCCGTACGTGCCTGTGTGAACACCTATCACCAGGCAATGGCACAGTTTGCCGAGATGGGCAATCTCGAGGTCTGGTATGCCCAGGCAGACACAGACCATCTGAAGGCCCTTGCCGAGGAAGTGGGCGGCAAGTCGGAGCGCAAGGCCTTCGAGAAGACGCTCAGCAAGGCAGAGCGCAAGAACAGCGCCCGCGCGGTCCAGAAGTTCACGGAGGTCGTGGATGGAACGCTCAGAATTGTGAGCGATCCGCCCATCATCGTGCCGGTGCGCGACATCGCCCAGAAGAAGGTCTCCGAGAACGGCTTCAAGGAGACGATCATGCGCGAGCTTGCCCAGGACACGAGGTTCGCTCATGAGGACTCGACAGCCAGGCTCATCCGCCTGATCTTGAAGGGATACCGCGCCTCCCTGCCCGACAACAGGAAGACGCTCCTTGACTCCTACCACGGTGTCGATATTGCCCGCAAGGTCGTGGGCGTGGGGTCTGTCGGTCTCAGGGCCTGGATCTGCGTCTTTGAGGGAGCGGATGCTGACGACTCCCTCGTGCTCCAGATCAAGGAGGCCGTGCCCTCCGTCCTCGAGCGCTATGTCGGGAAGAGCGGCTATGCCGAGCAGGGGCAGCGCGTCGTAGAAGGACAGCGCGCCATCCAGGTCTCCTCGGACCTCCTTCTGGGCTGGACGAGGCTTCCTGCCGAGGATGGCCGCATGCATGACTACTACGTACGCCAGCTCTGGGACGGCAAGGGGGCGCCTGACCTCACGAAGATCGATGCCCACCGCCTGACACATCTTGCTGCCCTCTGCGGCTGGACGCTTGCCCGGGCGCACGCAAGAACCGGCGACCGCTTCGCTATTGCCTCCTATCTGGGACGCGACACGGCGATGGACGATGCCTTCTGCACGTTTGCCCATGCCTACGCCGACCAGACCGAAGAAGACTATGAGGCGTTTCTCGCTGCCAGGAAGCAGGGCAGGTTCTGCTAAGAGACGCATGGAAACGCAAGAAAGCGGAGAAGCCCATGCTTTCGGGCTTCTCCGCTTTGCCATCTCTTGAAGTGCTTCTCTAGCCTGCAAACGGCGTGAGGTTGGCTACAGCTTCCTCGACGCTCATGCGCCTGCCGTCGTAATCGAGATCGATCAGCACGTAGCGGTCATTGCCGATGCCGAGCTCCTTCATATAGGAGAGCTGCCTGAGCCCGTGCCTTGTTGTCATCCTCTCCACAAGGTCGTGGTTCTCTTCCGGCTTCATCGCGAAGACCATATCGACCGAAGCCTGGTCTGCCGCAAGCATATCCGTCGAGGCAAGGATGCCGACATTCGGCGTCACGACCGGCTGAGCATGGACGCCTTCGCAGTCGCAGGAGACCGACATGTTCCTGAGCACGTTCACGAAGGTGATGGAGCGTCCCTCAGACGAGAAGAAGTCTACGGTCGCCTTTGCAGACTCGCTGATGCGCTCCATGAGCTCCTCCATGGAGATGTCCCACATGTTGGAGGAGCCAGGGGTCGTATGGATCTGCGCCTTTCCGCGGCGGCCATCGGCGCATCCTATGCCGATGTTCTTGTTCGAGCCGCCGAAGCCACCCATCGTATGGCCTTTGAAGTGCGTGAGCACGACCAGGGAGTCATAGCTCAGCATGTGGTCGCCCACACCGATCGTGTCGAACCATTTGCCGCCCAGAACCGGCAGGTCTGCCACGCCGTCCTCATCCATAATGTCAACAGGGCAGAACGTCCAACCATTGACTTCCAAGGTCTTGCGATGCTGTTCGGTCGTGTAGCGGTCGCCCTCGTAGTAGGTGTTCGTCTCGACGATATGGGAATCCTGAAGCTCGGGCTCCTTCTCACGAAGAGACTTGACCCACCCTGTCGGCAGGATGTTCGGTCCATGCTGCTCTCCGGTGTGGAGCTTGAGCCCCACCTTCCCGTGGATGTTGCCATTCACCTGCTCATAGGCACGTGCCAGGCCCTGGGCAGAAAGATTGCGGGTGAAATAGACGATCGATTCGTTGCCCGTGCGTTCCTCATAGGGGACATAGATATTTCCGCCTGTACCGGGCTGGGGCTTCGCTCCCATGCTCCACCTCTTCCTTCCGAAATCCGTTGCTCCCATCATGGGGACAATGGATGCATCCAGACCGTCCTCTTTAGGCATACTGCTCTGCAAGCTTCGCAAGACGAGCATCCGATGCGCCATTCAGGAGCACGCCTGATTCGACGTGAGCTCCCGGAGCAGACGGCGCAAGGTCGCGCGTAGAAGCTGCTGCATTGCTCCCGCCCGAGGTTGCAAACGGCACGATCGTCTTGCCCGAGAAATCAGCTGACTCGAGGAACGTGTTCACGATGTTCGGTGCCGTGTACCACCAAATCGGGAATCCGACATAGACGACGTCGTAGCCAGACACATCAGGCACCGTGCCCTTGAGGGCAGGACGGATGCTGCGGTCATTCTTCTCCTGTGTCGTGCGCGAATGGCGGTCGCGCCAGTTGAGGTCTGCCGACGTATAGGGCGTCTCAGGCTCGATCCTGAAGAGGTCTGCCCCTGTCGCCTTTGCGAGTCGCTCTGCCACGCGCTTCGTCGTGCCCGACACGCTGAAATATGCCACCAATGCCTTTGCCATGAGAAGTCCTTTCTCTTTTTGAATAGTCAACCAGAGTGCGGACGTTCGCGCTTCCTTGAGCTGCGGTAATGTGCATCGGTGAGCATCAGATGGCGAAGGACCCTTGCGGTCTTCGG
>OMVT01000004.1 GCA_900314535.1 uncultured Olsenella sp.
GTAAGCCGGTCGGACAACCGAAGCCTAACCCACGATGCCCCACAGAGGGCCCTTGTTTCTTGAATGAGGTTCCAGCTGCCTTTCTCCATATCGTCTAGGACAAAGCAGCCACAAGGCAGCACAAAGGCCGGACCTGCACTGAGCAGATCCGGCCTTCTTCGTAGCTTGATATGTTGCAGATAGCCTAGTCGATGAACATGGCATCGCCGAAGGAGAGCATCCTGAAGCGGTGGTCGATTGCATCCTGGTAGGCATCCATGATCTGGTCCCTCGTCGCGAAGGCGGAGACAAGCATCATGAGAGTCGAGCGCGGCACATGGAAGTTCGTGATCAGGGCATCGACCACGTGGTAGGTCGAGCCCGGCATGAGATAGAGGTTCGTCGTGGCGTTCTTGCGCTCCACGATATCGCCCTTGCCCGTGACCTTGGCAGAATCCTGTGCATCCTCGAAGCGGCGTGCCGTTACCGGAGGATTGGAGACCGGTGCATCTGCCTCCCAGGCGCTCTCGAGCGACCGGACGCTCGTCGTGCCGACGGCAATCACGCGGTGCCCCGCTGCCTTCGTTGCATGCACGGCATCCACGACATCCTGCGGGACGTGATAGCGCTCGGTATGCATGACATGCTTCGTAGGATCGTCCTCCTCGACGAGGCGGAAGGTGTCGATGCCGACCTCGAGCTCCACAGTCTTCCAGCCGATGCCCTGCTTCTCGAGGCGCTCGATGAGCTCCGGCGTGAAGTGGAGGCCTGCTGTCGGGGCTGCTGCGGAGTGCTCCTCATGCATGGCATAGACGGTCTGGTACTTCTCGGGGTCGCCCTCATACTGCGTGATGTAGGGAGGCAGGGGCACATGTCCTGCCTTGTGCATGGCCTCGTCGAGCGTAAGCCCCTCTGCCGGCGTAAAGTGCACGAGCCTGCCACCGCGCGAATCGTCCACGTAGTCGACGATCTCGCCCGTAAGGACGACCGGAGCCGTCTCCGGTGCATGGGCGCCACCAGGACGATACTCGACGACATTGCCCGGCTTCAGGCGCTTGCCCGGGTTCACGAGGCACTCCCAGACATGTCCCAGAGGATCCTTGTCCTCGCGGCGCTTCAGGAGCAATGTCTCGGAGACGCCGCCTGTCTGGCGCTTCCTGCCGACGAGACGTGCCGGCATGACACGGGTCTTGTTTGCGACGAGCAGGTCTCCCGGCTCGAGGTACTCGCCGATATCGGTGAAGGTGCGGTACTCGTGGCCACCGTTCTCGCGGTGCAGCACGAAGAGACGGCAGGAATCCCTCGGGTCTGCCGGCTCCTGCGCGATGAGCTCATCAGGCAGCGGATAGTCGAAATCGTCAGTGCGCATAGAGATAATCCTTTTTGTTCTTTACGTTATGCCTTGTTGATGATAGCGCGCTTTGAGCTTTCAGGCTCACTGTGCACAAGGCACACATCGAGCTGCTGCCCGATTCGCCTTGTGCTCGGCCTTGCGCATGTCGCGTGCTTCATGCCGTTCGATGGCAGCTTCTGCCGCAGAGAAGCGGCAGCCGCAGTAGTTCTGCCGATACATCCCGAGCGCACGGGAATCGGTGACCGATTCCGGATAATGGGGCCTGAAGTCGCGCCAGACCTCTTCCAGGCCATACTTCGGTGCAAGCTTCGAAAGCACCTCATGGCAGGCATCGAAGAGCTGGTAGGGCGAGACGACAAGCGTCGTCGAGATGTAGTGGAAGCCCTCTTCCTTCGCCACCCTGCAGGACTCCTCGAGACGCACGCGGTAGCAGGCACGGCAGCGCGCCTCGCGCGCAAGCCCTGCTGGCGCCACCTTCGCCTCCCAGAGATCGCGGCGGTCCTCTGCAACGATCACCGGCACGTGGGCCACTTCATCTGCCCAGGCAAGCAGGGTCTTCAGGCGCTTGTCATGCTCTTCAATGGGCTGGATGTTCGGATTTGTCCAGCAGATGGTCGGCTCGAAGCCTTCCTCGCGCAGATATTTCACCGGCTCGAGCGAGCAGGGCCCGCAGCAGGCATGAAGAAGGAGCGGTGTGCCCATAGATTCCTCTCTTATGGTCTATTGCTGCTACAACCGTAGCATTCAAAGCCATCTGTTGCAGCCACAGAAATTTGTTCTGCGAAAAGCGTAAAACCCGCGCAGGTGGGTAGCATGAAGGCAGCAAGAATCCCAAAGACAGAGCGAGGTGCCCCATGCCCGAAGCAACGCCCATCAATCCCGGCAATCCCCCCGTCGTGGAAAGCGCTCCCCCGCTTTCGGGCAACCCTCAGATCCCCAAGGAAGAGCGTACCGTCCCCTCGATCGAGTCGAGGCTCCGCCACAACATCCTGAAGATGCCACAGGAGATAAGACGTGCCTCCGGCATCGTCATCTACGGCAGAAGGATCAAGAGCCTCGTCTTCACGACCGACCTTGCCATCATCAAGAACTGCGATGCGGATGCCGTGTTTGCGGTCTATCCCTTCACTCCCCAGCAGTCCATCTCCGCTGCCATCATCAGCGCTGCGAGCGTGCCGGTATTCTGCGGCGTCGGCGGCGGCACGACACGTGGCATGAGAACAATATCGCTCGCGAAGGACGTGGAGTCCCAGGGTGCCATGGGCGTCGTCCTCAATGCGCCGATCTCGAATGTGAACCTGCTCGGCGTCTCCCGCGCTGTCGATATCCCGACCGTCGTGACAGTCGCGACACCCCAGACCGATATCGATGCCCGCCTCGCTGCAGGCGCTGCCATCCTGAATGTCGCAGGAGGCAAGGAGACGGCCAATATCGTGCGGGCCATCCGTGCCAAGCATCCGACAGTTCCTATCATTGCAACTGGCGGCAACAAGCCGGATACCATCCTGGCCACAATAGAGGCAGGAGCCAACGCGATCACGTACACGCCGCCTTCGGTGCAGGAGCTCTTCTCCGAGATGATGGCACGATACCGGAGCTAGCGGGCTAACAGGAGCGCATCCATAAGGCGCAGCGCATGCAGGGCGGAATCCTTTGGGGTTCCGCCCTGCTCGTTTGCTTTCTATCAACGCTCCTGCGTTTCAGGGCGTTTTATCATGAACCGCTGAACGGAAGGCAGGAATCCACCCATGCGGCGAAATCCATAACACAAACGGCGCCGTCATACAGTATGGGTCGAGCTCTTGGAACTGAGAGACCCCACCGCTGAGGCAAGACCTCCTCAAACGCAGAACGTTTTTCTTCTCAGGGGAGGCGCGCAGCAACGTCCTGGTCAGCATGCTCCATATGAGCAAGGGCCATTATCAGCTGCGTCAGCGCTGTCTGCATATGCATGGTCTTCGGGGTCGTCAGCCATGCGAGAATCGACGCAATCAGCACCCTGCCCGAGAATGGCGGCAAAGCCGATCCGGAATCTGTTCCGGACGCCCTGTGCCCCCATGAAGCTCCCCTGCTCTTCGCAGACAAGCCTACAGCCCCGCTCGATGCCAGAAACCGGAAGATGGCAGCCGACATGCTCCTCGGGCAGACGGCACATGGCGCTTCCGTCATGCCCGCTGCGCACGACTTCGGTCTTGCGCAGGCATGCACTGCTGTCCTCGAGCTCTGAGTGCTACCCCAGAAGGATGCAGCCGGTTTCGGAGTCCTTCACATGGGTGACATGGGACGTCGTGGCAATCGTCCCGGCCATGTCCCAGTCCCCTACGCAGCCGGAGAGATGCACCGCTGCCACAATCAGCGACTCTGCAGGATAGGACAGGACGAAGCCAGCAGCAACGATGCCTGCCGTCACGAGAATGGTCGGCGCCAGGAGCACGCAGACGAAGCGCCCCTTCGGCAGCATGCAGTCATCAGTCCTCGTGTAGAGGAAGCCTGCCTCGGCCCCGAAGCTGATATGGCACTTGCCATGGGACATGATGAGGAAGAAGAGGGCATGCACGAGCTCGTGGACAGCAAAGCATGCCATCGTGACAAGGACAGTCCAGAGCACGGCCCAGCCGTTACGGAAGATGGTCCATCCGCCGATTGCTGCCGCAATGAGCGAGGGAGCCAGGCCCAGGGCCAGCACGAGCACAGACTGCACAAGCATCCTTCTCTGCAGCACGGCATCGCCGAGCACATCGACCTCTCCTCTGACTTCCACAGACGCTCTCCCTCCTTCAGCAAACACATATTCCATTCTGCCCATACCGCCTGCCGTGGCATACAATAGAGCGTGCCGTATAGCCAAGAATGAAGGATAGGTCATGGCTTCAGAAGCAGCTAAAGCATCCACAGAGCGCCCGCAGTTCCCCAAGCGTGCGGTCATCACCGGCGGCATGCCGTATGGCAACAAGAATCTCCACTTCGGGCATATCGGCGGCGTGTTCGTGCCTGCCGACTTCTTCGCCCGCTTCCTGCGCGACCGCATCGGCCAGGAAAACGTGATCTTCGTCTCGGGCACCGACTGCTATGGCTCCCCCATCATGGAGGGCTACCGCAAGAAGGTGGAAGAGGAAGGCTACGAGGGCACGATCGTCGACTATGTCCAGGCGAACCACAACCTCCAGAAGGAAGCTCTGGATGCCTATGGCATCTCGCTCGATATCTTCGCAGGCTCTGGCCTCGAACCGGCACGTCCGATCCATGCAAAGCTCTCGAAGGAGATCTTGGAGCGCCTCTTTGAGCGTGGCTATCTGAGGAAGATGTCCACGAGGCAGTTCTACGACGTGAAGGCAGGCCAGTTCCTGAATGGCCGCCAGGTCATCGGCCGCTGCCCCGTCAAGGGCTGCAAGTCCGAGAAGGCCTACGCCGACGAGTGCGATCTTGGCCACCAGTTCGACCCCGAAGAACTCATCGACCCGGTGAGCCAGCTTACCGGCACGAAGCCGGAGCTCCGTCCTGTCGACAACTGGTACTTCGATCTCCCTGCCTTCCGCAAGGACCTCGAGAAGCTCACGGACGAGTGGGACAAGGATCCGCAGGTGCGCCCGATTGTCACGAAGACGGTCCGCGAGAGCCTCGTCGACCCGGTCATCTACATCCAGCAGCGCTTCGAGGACGCCTTCAGAGCTGCAGAGCCGAAGCTTCCGGCCCATACCGTGACGCCGGCAGAGGGCAACCAGCAGTCCTTCTCTGTCAGCTTCGAGAACTGGGAAGACCGCGACCATGCCCGCGAGATCCTCGAAGAGGCAGGTGTGCGCTTCCGCACCGGCAAGACGCTTCTCCCCTTCCGCCTCACCGGCAACATCTCCTGGGGCGTCCCGGCACCCGATCTCGAAGACACGAAGGACCTCACGGTCTGGGTCTGGCCCGAGAGCCTCTGGGCACCTATCTCCTTCGTGCAGACCGTGCTTGCGAATGCCCCTGAAGGCCGCTACTCCTCCACGGACTGGCATGACTGGTGGTGTGCAGACGATGCAAAGGTCTTCCAGTTCATCGGCCAGGACAACATCTACTTCTACTGCGTCGCACAGCCTGCGATGTGGGAAGCGCTCGACTGGGGCCTCTTCCAGGACACGCCAGTCGCGAACTACCACATCCTCTTCATGAACAAGAAGGCCTCGAGCTCCGGCAAGATCAAACCGCCCATGGCAGAGGAGCTTCTGGACCACTACACGCCCGAGCAGCTCCGCACCCACTGGCTGAGCCTTGCTCTCGACCAGAAGGCTGTGAGCTTCTCTCCGAAGCCCTATGACACCTCCGTGAGCCACAAGGACAAGAAGACCGGCGAAGAGATTCTCGTGAAGGACGATCCGCGCGTCGTCGACCCTGCCCTCAAGGAGAGCGCCTTCCTGACGAACATCTTCAACCGCCTTGCGAGGAGCTGCTTCTACGGTGCCGCAAACAACTGCGACGGGCACCTGCCAGAAGTCGCACCTGAGCAGGAAGTTGTCGATGCTGCAAACGAGGCGACGCTTACCTTCGAGCGTGCCTGTGCCGTCTTCGATGCCCATACGGCACTCTCTGTTGCAGAAGAGTACTGCCGCGCTGCCAACAAGCGCTGGGGCGACGAGTCGAAGGCCGCCAAGGACGACCACGACGCCTACGTCCAGGCACTTGCCAATGCGTTCCGAGCGCTTCGTACTGTGACGCTCCTCATGCATCCGGCAACGCCTTTCGGCTGCGCGAAGATCTGCGAGCATCTGAACTTCAAGCCCGAGCTCTTCTTCAGCTGGGACCACGCCTTCGACGGCGTCACCGAGCTCGCCGAAGCGCAGGGAGAGACGCCTGAGGCACACGAGCTCGTGGCGCTGCCTCCGCGCTACGACTTCTTCGAGAAGAAGCCAGGGCAGAAATAGACCACTTCAAGCGTTCGCCTTCGGGCGGGCGCTTTCCTTTGGAAAGGACCTTTCCCCATGCATATGCCTGTCCCGCCACAGCTCCATTTTCCCTCGCCCTATGAGCGCCCCCATGTGGCACCTCTCAGAGCTGAGCTTATCGAGCGTCCTGATGGCGCGAGGATCGCTGCCTTTGCCTATGGGGCAGATGCGCCCTGGAAAGAGAATCCAGAGGATGCACCCGTCCTCTTCCTCCATGGAAATGGCGAGGAGCATGGCATATTCGGACCGACGATCGATGCGGTCGTGGCAGGCGGAAATCCTGCCATCGGTGTCGATTCGCGTGGCCAGGGCAAGAGCACGCGCGGGCATGAGCATCTGACCTATGAGCTCATGGAAGCAGATGCCCTTGCCGCGATGGACGCATGGGGCATAAGCAAGTTCCACATCCTCGGCTTCTCGGATGGCGGCATCCTGGCCCTTCTTCTGGCACGCGACTGTCCTGAGCGGGTTCTCTCCTGCACGGCATCCGGCGCAAACCTTTCGCCCGAGGGAATCTACAGCGACGGCTGGGATGTTGAGGGTGCAGCACGCGAGCTCGACGAGTGGGCAAGCTGGACAGAGTCGCTCGATCCGGCAGGTGCCATAGACCCTGCGCTCCTTACTCCTGCCGCAGCAGAGGCACGCACGACCGCAGACCTCCTTCGCCTCATGGACGAGGAGCCCCATATCGAGGCAAAGAGCCTCATGTCAATCTCCTGTCCGACCACGATCATGGCGGGAGAGAATGACGTTATAAAGCCCGAGGAGACCGAGGCTATCGCCTCCGCCATCCCAGGCGCAGAGCTTGTGATTGTCCCAGGCCATGGCCATACGCTTCCGAAAGAGGCGCCCCAGGATGTGACGGACGCGCTCTTCCGGACGATGGTAAGGGCCTGCGAGGAATCCTAGGCCTCTTCGAGGATCTTCCCCAGGCGCTCAAGCATCGTGTCGATCTCAGCGTTGGTGATGACAAGAGGAGGCAGGAAGCGCAGGATCGAGTCGCCGATGTGGTTCAGGATGAGGCCTGCCTCAAGGCCCTTGTCAACAGCCTCAGTCGCAAACGGTACATCGAGCTGGGCTCCACGCATGAGGCCATGCCCTCTGACCTCGGTCACATGTGGAAGCTTCGCGAGGCCTTCTGCCAGATGGTTTCCTGCCTCGATCACGTGCTCGCCGATGTCCTCCTTGACCATCTCCTCGACGCAGGCACGTCCTGCCGTCGCCGCAAGGCAGTTGCCGCCGAAGGTCGAACCATGGTCGCCCGGATGCATGAGCGAAGCGACCTCTTCGCGAGCGCACACCGCACCCATCGGGAAGCCGTCCGCGATGCCCTTCGCAAGGGAGACGATGTCAGGCTCGATGCCGGCAAGCTGGTAGGCGAAGGGAGCGCCGGTACGGAAGAAGCCGGTCTGCACCTCGTCGATGATGAGCATGAGGTGGTGCTCAGAGCAGAGCTCGCGAGCGCGCTTCAGGAATGCTGCCTCAGCCGGCCAGACGCCGCCCTCGCCCTGGATGCACTCGAGCATGACAGCACAGAGGGGACCGGTGCCTGCCGGAGGATTCACGATGGCAGCCTCGAGGGCATCCGCATCGTTCAGCGGGAAGGCCGCAAATCCTGCTGGCATCGGCAGGAACGACTTGTGGAAGACTGCCTGGCCGGTCGCTGCAAGCGTTGCGAGCGTACGTCCGTGGAAGCTCCGCTGCGCTGTCAGGATGCCCGTAGCGCCGCCGAGCTCCTCTTCGCCCCATCGGCGTGCGACCTTGATAGCACCTTCGTTTGCCTCGGCACCGGAGTTGCCGAAGAAGGCCTGCCACTTCGTGCCGGTAGAGCCCGTGATGTGGCCCTCTGTGTCCGTCGTCTTCGAGAGCAGGTCCGAGAGATCATGCGCAAGCTCCGCCCTGTTCTCCGCATAGAAGTAGTTGCTTGTCTGCCAGACCTTGCCGACCTGCTCGGCGAGGGCATCACGCACGACCGGGTTGCAGTGTCCCAGAGAGACCGCGCCGACGCCTGCCAAGAAGTCGAGATATTCCTTGCCCGTCAAGTCCACGAGAGTGGATCCATGGCCAAGCACCGGCTCGATCGGGAGCCGGCCATAGGTATGCATAACGTACTCGGCGTCTTCTGCCATGAAATCAGCCATATTGCTACTCCTCATCCTGTACAATCATCGTGCCGATGCCGGCATCCGTGAACACTTCCAGAAGCAATGCATGCGGGAAGGTGCCATTGAGCAGATGGACTTCCTTGACGCCGCCTTTGAGCGCTTCTACGACCGAGGAGATCTTCGGAATCATGCCTGCTGAGAGCGTGCCGCTTCCCAGCAGCTCTTCTGCCTCGCTCTTCGTGAGCTGCGAGATCAGCGATTCCTCATCCTCCACATCGCGGAAGAGGCCATCCACATCCGTGAGATAGACGAGCTTGTCGGCACCGAGGGCGCTTGCAACCTCTGAGGCTGCGACATCGGCGTTGATGTTGTAGAAGCCATCCTCTCCGCAGCCGACGCTTGCAATGACGGGGATATAGCCATCATCGAGCACCGACTCGATGAGCTCGGTATTCACGTGGGTGATCGTGCCGACTCGTCCCAGAGCGGGATCGGTCTGCTCCACCTCGAACGTCATGCCATCCGCACCCGAGATGCCGACACCGACATTGCCGTAGGCGTTGAGGCCACGGACAAGCGTCTGGTTGACCTTGCCGATGAGGACCATCTGCACGGCTTCCATCGTCTGATCGTCGGTGATACGGAGTCCACGCTCGAACTTCACGGGGATATCGAGCTGCTTCAAGAGGGCATTGATGGCCTTGCCGCCACCATGCACGAGCACGATTCTCAATCCCATGAGCTTCATGAGCATGAGGTCGCCCACGACCTGGCGCATGAGGTCTGCATTCTCCATCGCAGCGCCGCCGTACTTCACGACGACCGTGCGGCCGTTCATCTTGTTGATCCAGGGCAGGGCCTCGGTCAGGACCTCTGCTTTCTGTGCGGCTTCGCTTCTGCGCTTGCGCTCTTCTGCCTTCATTGAAATATCCTTTCCTGAGCGCTAGCTCCGGTAGTCGCCATTGATCGAAACGTAGTCATGCGTGAGGTCGCAGGTCCAGATGCGGCAGTGTGCACTCCCCTGCCCGAGGTCTATGGCTATCGGCACCTCGTCTGCCTTGAAGCGAACGAGCATGTCATCCTCATCGACCGGAACCGGCTGTCCCTTGCGGCAGACCGCAACACCCAGAAAGTCGATATCGACCTTCGTCTGGTCGAAGGGAACGCCGCACTTGCCGGCTGCGGCTGCAACCCTGCCCCAGTTCGCGTCGTTGCCGAAGACGGCGCACTTCACGAGCGGCGAGTTCGCGATGGCACGCGCCACCGTCTCTGCCTCTGCGTCTGTCCTGGCACCGACGCAATCGACCGTGATGAGCTTTGTCGAGCCTTCGCCGTCTGCGGCGATCTGGCGTGCCAGCTCCTGGCAGAGCTCCTTCAATGCTGCCGCAAAGACGGCAAAGTCCGCCGATCCTTCCTGGATCTCACGGCCACCAGCCGCCCCTGTTGCCATAAGGAAGCAGGAGTCGTTCGTCGAGGTATCGGAGTCGACCGTGACCTTGTTGTAGGAGCCCTGGACCGCAGCAAGAAGCGCTGCATGCGCTGCCTTCTGCGAGACATTTGCATCGGTTGCCACGACGGAGAGCATCGTAGCCATGTTCGGCTGGATCATGCCGGAGCCCTTCACGAAGCCGCCGAGGTGGATCTTCGTGCCCGAAGGCAAGGTTCCCTGAAGCGCTGCCTCCTTCGGGTGCGTGTCTGTTGTCATCACGGCACACGCCGCATCATGCGCGCCTTCAGAGGTTGCTGCGAGCTTTGACACGGCTTCCGGGATGCCCGACTCGAAGGGCCCCATCTCGAGCTGCGGGCCGATGACGCCGGTCGATGCGACCTCGACCTCGCTGTCTTCGCAGCCGAGCGCCTCGGCGAGCATATGGGCGGATTCTTCTGCATGCGCGAGTCCCAGCTCTCCTGTCGCGGCATTCGCGATGCCGGAGTTGAGCATCACCGCACGGATCTTGCCTGTGGCAGCACGCTTGCGGTCGAGCTGGACCGGAGCTGCGCAGAACTGGTTCTGCGTGAACGTGGCGGCGCAGGTAGCCATCTTGTCGGCGACAACGACAGCCAGATCGAGCCTTTCGGGATTCTTCCGGAAGCCAGCGTGGACGCCAGAGGCCATCACGCCTTGAGCGGCACAGACACCGCCTTCTGAGGTTGAGAAGCCTTCCGGCATGGCCCCGGTAGCAGAGACAGGGACCGCAATAGGTTCATATGCATTCATTTGTTTTCAGGCCTTTCGAGCAGAGGCAGCTTCTGCTGCCGGATGGACGGAGACGTGCAAGTTATGTCTCCTCTGCCCGCGACCGATCATGCCAGGGGCTGTATGAGATCGAGCCCTTCTGTTTCCGGGAGGCCGAAGACGGCGTTTGCGCACTGGATTGCCTGTGCCGCAGCGCCCTTGCCCAGATTGTCGATCGCGCAGGAGACGATGGCCATGCGTCGTCGTCGCGTATCGAATCCAAGGCCCACCTGGGCACGTGCGGAGCCAGCCACAGAGGCAGTCTGCGGCATCTGGCCCTGGGGCAGCACCTCGACAAGGGGCTCCTTCTCATAGCGTGCTGCATAGGCACCATAGAACTCATCTGCCGTGGCATCTTCTGCCATGGGCAGATAGACGGTAGCCAGAAGGCCGCGCTTGAGCGGAGCCAGGTGCGGCGTGAAGACGACAGAGATGGGACGTCTGGCAGCAGCCGAGAGCGTCTGCTCCATCTCAGGGGTGTGCCTGTGATGGGCAACGCCGTAGGCCTCGACGGACTCGTCGGCGTGGCAGAAATGAGTGCGTGCATTGGGCGTCCTGCCGGCACCGGTGACACCGGAGATGGCATCGGAAATCACAAGGTCGCCAGAAACGAAGCCTGCTTCGAGCGCCGGCACCGAAGCAAGCGCCGTCGCCGTCGGATAGCAGCCAGGAGCAGCCACCAGCACGGCCTTGCCGCTTTCACGCTTCTCGGCGAGCTTTGCAAGGTCTTTGCGCGCTAGCTCGGGCAGCCCATAGACCGCCTCGTCCAGAAGCTCAGGAGAGGTGTGCTTGACGCCGTACCACTCCTCATAGACTGAGGCATCCTTCAGGCGGTAGTCGGCAGAAAGATCGATGACGGAGACGCCAGCTGCAATAAGCGCAGGCGTGAGTGCCAGAGACGCCGTATGCGGCACCGCAAGAAAGGCGACATCTGCTGCTGCAGCGATATCTTCTGCGACAGGTGCCGAGAAGGCCAGGTCCGTGATGCCGGCGAGGCCGGGATAGACCTCGGCGAGCTTCGTGCCGACAAGCTTTCTGTCTGTTGCCATCGCCAGTTCGAAGGAAGGATGGCGGAGAAGAAGCCTCACAGCTTCGATGCCTGCATAACCAGTAGCACCTACGACGCAGGCACGTATGCTCTGGGACATCCCCAACACCTCATCTTTCCTTGAATCTCATGTATGCACCGTCACGTATCAGGCGGCTTCGATTTGTTGCAAGCATCCTAGCACGCAAGAGGTGGATGAGCCCCGCAAGCTTGCGTTGTTTTCCTTCTGGACACATTCCTGCAACAGAGCGGATGCAGGTGTCAAGTAAAAGTTAGGACAATCTATCCATTATTCTGCATAGATTCATCGGCACTCGGGAACGTGACCGTGATGGTCGTCCCCTCGCCGAGCTTGCTCTTGAGATCGATCTTCGCGTTATGGAAAGCGGCAGCATGCTTCACGATAGCAAGGCCGAGACCTGTTCCTCCGTTGGAACGAGAGCGGCTCTTGTCGACACGGTAGAAGCGCTCGAACACCTTCGGCTGCGCCTCTTCGGGGATGCCGATGCCGGTATCGGATACCGATACGGTCGGGCGCCCCGCTATCTGATACACCCAGACGTATACCTTGCCATTCACACGGTTGTAGCGGATAGCGTTGTCGCAGAGATTCGATACCATCTCATCGAGCAGCCCCGCATTGCCGACGACCATGCACTTCTGCCCTTCGAGCGTCAGGCGCACACCGGCACGCTCTGCCTTGTCCTGGAGGCGGTCCGTGACGTCTCCTGCAATCTGGCAGAGGTCGCATTCTGTCTTGGGACCCAGGAGCTGCGAGTCGCCCGCACGCTCCGACTCATCCATCTTGGAGAGCGTCAGGATGTCGCTCACAAGCGACGAGAGGCGCCTGGCCGAGCTGTAGATGCGTCCTGCGAACTCAGGGATGTCCTCGGGACGGGCAATGCCGTCACGTATCAGCTCAGCAGCGCCCTGGATCGAGGCAATCGGCGTCTTGAGCTCGTGCGTCACGTTCGCCGTGAACTCGAGCCGATAGGCGTCAGCATCTCTCAGCTTGTCCATCTGGGCAATGAGCTCTGCCTGCTGGTCGTTCAAGCGGTCTACCAGAGGCTCAAGCTCACGGTAGGGAGCCTCTGCCTTGGCAGCTGTCGTATCGATATCAAGTATGGGCTTCACGAGGCGCTTCGAGAGCATGCGGCTTGCCGCCCAGGCACCGAGCACGACGAGCGCGACAATCGAGACAAGAAGGCCGATATCGTGCGTGAAGATCGCTGTCACGGACTCCCGGTCCTCAGAGAGCCTCAGGACGTCGCCCGAGTCAAGCCGCTGCGCATAGTAGAGCGAGACATTGCCTGCGGTATCGGAGGGGCGCTCGGTCTCCCCGGTGCCAGAAGACAGAGCCTCCTGGATCTCCTGTCGGTCTGCGTGGTTCGGCAGGCTCGAAGCCTCGAACTTTGTGTCGTAGATGACCGTGCCGTCAGGAGCGACGAGCGTCGCCCTCATCTTCTGCGGTGTCAGCATGCGCACGATATCCTGATCCGTATCGGTCGTATCGTCGGAATTGAGCGATGCCGCTATTGTTGCGCACTGGTCTGTCAGCTCATGCTTTGCATCGTCGACGAGCGTCGCATGGAAGACAAAAGCCGCCGCAAGCGTGGCCACGACAGCCACGCCCACGGCGAACATTGTGAGCGCTATGAAGATGATGCTGGAAAGAGACCGGGCCTCATGCTTCTCAGCCATGCTATCCCCTCAGACGGTACCCCACGCCTCTGACCGTCTCGATCAGGTCGGCTGCATCTCCTAGCTTGGAGCGCAGCGTCTGGACATGGACATCGACCGTGCGCGACCCGCCATCGAAGTCCCAGCCCCACACACGCTGGAGCAGCGTCTCGCGCGTGAAGACCTCGCCCGGCGAGCGCATCAGGAACTCGAGCAGGTCGAATTCCCTCATCGTGAGCTGGAGCTCTTCGCCGTTGAGCGTGACCTCGCGCCTGCTCGGCCACAGCGTGAGCGGTCCGCACTTCAGGACCTCGGCGTGCTGCGACTGCGAGTGCTTGCCGACATGGCGGAGCATGACGCGGACACGGCTCACCATCTCCATCATGCCGAACGGCTTCGTGAGATAGTCGTCTGCACCCATATCGAGGGCACGGACCGTATCGAGCTCGGTATCCTTCGCCGTGAGCATCATCACGGGAACATCCTTGAGCTCAGGCGTCTGGCGAATCCTCTTCAGGATCTGGATGCCGTCGGTATCGGGAAGCATGATATCGAGGAGGATGGCATCAGGCACGCGTTCAGCGCATCCGCGCCTGAACTCGACATCGGAGTCGAAGCCTCTGGCATCGATGCCCGCCTGCGTCAGCGCATAGATCGTGAGATCGCGGATATTCTTGTCGTCTTCGACGTAGTAGACCACAGCTAGTCCTTGTCCCCCATCGTGCGGCCACGATAGCTTCCTGTTGCCCTGAAGATTGCCCAGTCTGCGATGCTCTGGGAGTGGTCTCCCATGCGCTCGTAGTATTTGGCGATGGTAAGGACTTCCGGAGCGACAGCCGCCGGCTCGGCACCGGTCTTCAGCAACTCTACTACATCGCTGCGGATCTTTTCAAAGAGTTCGTCGACGCCGTTGTCGAGCGGGAAGACCTCCTCGGCCATCTTGACGTCTGAGCCCTCGAAGGCCTTGAGTGCCTTCTCGACCATGCGGGCAACCTTCTCGGCGAGCTGCGCCAGCTCGGGAGCAAGCTCGGAATGTGCGATATCGTACTCTTCGATGAGAAGGGCGGTCTCGTAGGCCATCTCGTCGATGCGGGCAAGGTCTGTGATGGAGCGGAAGCAGCCCGTGACGAGACGCAGGTCGGATGCAAGCGGCTGTTGCAGGAGCATGAGGTTCATGCAGGAATCCTCGATGCTGCGGCGGAGCCTCTCGGAGTCATTGTGACGGTCCTGGACATCCTTGGAGGCGCCGGAGTCCGCGTCGCCCACGGCGCGTGCCGTATCGCGAATGGACTGGACAACCTGGTTGCCAAGCTCGGTCATGTGCTCGGACAGGGTATTGAGCTGCTTGAGATATGCGGTTCTCGACATATTAGCCAAACCTTCCTGTGAGGTAGTCCTCCGTCTGCTTTTCCTTCGGTGCGGTGAAGATCTGCGGCGTCGGTCCGACTTCGATGAGCTTGCCCAGATAGAAGAAGGCAGTCACATCGGAGATGCGGGAAGCCTGCTGCATGTTATGGGTGACGATGATGACAGTATGCTCCTTGGCAATCTGCTGCGCGAGCTCCTCGACAAGGCCGGTAGAGATCGGGTCGAGAGCGCTTGTCGGCTCGTCCATGAGGAGGACATCCGGGTTCACGGCAAGCGCACGTGCGATGCAGAGACGCTGTGCCTGGCCGCCGGAGAGCGAGAGTCCGGAATGGTCGAGCTTGTTCTTGACCTCATCCCAGAGGCCGACGCCCTTGAGCGTGGACTCGACGATTCCGTCAAGCTCCGACTTCGAAGGACGGCCATGACGGCGGAGGCCATAGGCCACATTGTCGTAGATGGAGATGGGGAACGGATTCGGCTTCTGGAAGACCATGCCGACACGGCGCCTCAGCTCATAGACATCGATGTCCTTGTAGACATCGGTCTCGCCGAGCTTGACGGTGCCTGTGACCTTGCAGCCCTGGACACGGTCATTCATGCGGTCGAGGCAGCGCAGGAGCGTCGACTTGCCGCAGCCTGAAGGCCCGATGAAAGCCGTGATCTTGCCGGCAGGCATGTTCACGGAAATGTCGTGGAGGGCCTGGAAGTCCCCATAGAACAGGTCGAGATGCTCGACCGACATTGGTGTCGCCATTATCCAAACCTTCCCGTCAGATAGTCGTCGAGACGCTGGTCCTTCGGATGGGAGAAGAGCTCTGCCGTCTCGCCGGTCTCGATCATGTCGCCCAGGAGGAAGAAGGCGGTGCGATCAGAGACGCGCATGGCCTGCTCCATGTTGTGGGTGACGATGATGATGCACATGCCCTGCTGCGCGAGGTCGCGGATCGTCTCCTCAATCGCGAAGGTGGCGATCGGGTCGAGGGCCGAGCAAGGCTCGTCCATAAGGATGACATCAGGGTTCATGGCAAGGGTGCGTGCGATGCAGAGGCGCTGCTGCTGGCCGCCGGAAAGAGCATAAGCCGAGCCATAGATCTTGTCCTTGACCTCATCCCAGATGGCAGCCTGTCTCAGGCTCTTCTCCACAAGCTCGTCGAGGTCTGCCTTCTTCGTGATGCCATGCCTGCGCGGCGCGAACGCAATGTTCTCGTAGATGGACTTGTGGAACGGGTTCGGCTGCTGGAACACCATGCCGACATGGGTGCGCAGGGAGAACGTATCAATCTTGTGTCGGTTGATCTCCGTACCATGGTAGTAAATCTCGCCGCCGATCCTGCAGTTCGGGATCTCGCGGTTCATGAGATTGAGGCAGCGCAGGAACGTTGACTTGCCGCAGCCAGAAGGACCGATGAGGGCTGTGACGGAGCCAAGGCCGAACTCGAGGCTCGTGCCCTTGAGGGCGCGCTTTGGTCCGTAGTCAACCGTGACATCCTTCGTCTTGATGGCGGCTTCGCCACCAGCGTAGCTGGTCTTTCCCTGCGGCGTCACGAGCGACTGTGCCATCGTCTGATTCATGCTCATTCGGCCGTCATCTTCTTCCCCATATGCTTGCCGACGATGCGGGCGATGATGTTGAAGGCAAGGATGCAGACCATGAGGACTGCTGCGGTGCCCGCAGACACGGCGGAGAGGTCAGGCACGACGCCCTCGGAGTTGATCTTCCAGATATGGACGGCAAGCGTCTCGGCAGGCCTGAACACGTTGAGCGGGTTCGCCTGGCTCGTGATCGGTGCTGTCCAGTTGAGAGCCGGTGCCGACTGGCCTGCCGTATAGATCAGCGCTGCTGCCTCGCCGAAGACGCGTCCTGCGGAGAGGATGACGCCGGTGACGATGGCAGGCATGGCGGCAGGGATGAGCACCTGGGTCGTTGCCTCCCAGCGGGTGAGGCCGAGAGCAAGGGCAGCGTCCCTCTGGTCGCGCGGCACTGCCTCGAGCGCCTGCTCGATGACGCGGACCAGGATAGGCACGTTGAACATCGTGAGCGCGAGGGCGCCAGAGAGGATCGAGAAGCCCCAGCCGAACTGCAGGACGAAGATCAGCATGCCAAAGAGGCCGACGACGATCGAAGGGAGGCTCGAGAGCGTCTCGATCGCGGTCTTCGCGATGCTCGTGACAGGACCGACCGGTGCGTACTGCGTCAGGAAGATGGCACCGCCAAGAGAGATCGGGAGCGAGATAAGTAGCGTCAGGATCAAGAGATAGAACGAGTTGAAGAGCTCAGGTCCGATGCCGCCGCCTGCCTTGAACTGCTCAGGCTTCGCCGTAAGGAAGTGGATATCGAAGAGCTTGCAGGCACCCGAGACGACGATGTAGGCGATGATCGCGACAAGCGCGATGAGGATGAGCACGACGATAGCGGTCAGGATGCCCGTTGCGATCTTGTCCTGGGTCTTGGCCATCTTCGTGGACTTCGTCGCCGTGAAGGCCGTGGCCTTCGCTTCTTCGCTAGTCATTCTTGGCCGCCCCCTTCCTGCCGATCAAGTGGACTATCAGGATGAAGAAGAGCGACATCACGAGAAGCACGAGAGCGAGCGACCAGAGGACATCGTTGTAGACGGTGCCCATGGCCTCATTGCCCATGCCCATGGTAAGGACGGACGTGAGGGTCGCTGCCGGCGTGAAGAGGCCCTGCGGCATCTGGGCTGCGTTGCCGACGACCATCTGGACGGCAAGTGCCTCGCCAAAGGCTCGGGCCATGCCCATGATGACAGCAGTCAGGATGCCCGGAAGCGCAGACGGGATCACGACGTGCAGGATCGTCTGCCACCTCGTGCAGCCAAGGCCGTAGGAGCCATCGCGATAGGCCTCAGGAACAGCGGCGAGAGCATCGGTGGAAAGCGACGTGACCGTCGGCAGGATCATGAAGGCAAGGACGATCGAGCCTGCCATGATGCCGTAGCCGGTGCCGCCTGACCAGGAGCGGACCCAGGGGACGATGATGGAAAGGCCGACAAGGCCGAAGACGACAGATGGGATGCCCGTGAGGAGCTCGATCATCGGACGGAAGACCTTGCTGCCGAAGCCCGGCTGGATCTCGACGACGAAGATTGCTGCGCCGAGCGCGAACGGAAGCGCCAGCACGCAGGAAAGGAGCGTGACAGCAAACGAGCCTGCGATCATGGGGAGAGCTCCCATGAGCGGCTGGCCATCATCGCCTGTCTGGTGCGGGTTCCAGGTCGTGCCCGTAATGAACGAGCCGAAGCTGATGCCGTCTGCCGTGAAGGTCGCAAGGCCTCTCGAGCAGACCATGAAGATGAGCGTCACGACAAGAAGAACGACGAAGAGCACGCAGGCTCCGGTCAGGATCTTTCCCTTCCGCTCTATCCGGTACTTCGAGGAGGAGCCTTCGGCTATGCTCCCCGCAGCACCTGTACTGTTAGTGGACACTGTTCCTCCTGAAAGTTGCAGCTGCATGGCAAGACGGCACCTGGCGCATGTGCGCAGATGCCGCCTCGCATGCCGCTAAAAGGCGGCTGGGCCAAAGCCCTTACTTGTTCGTGACGTTGCCGTCTGCGTCACGGGCGACCTTCATGCCAGTGACAGGGATGTAGCCCGTCTGCTCGACGAGGGAGCCCTGGACATCGTCGGAGAACATGTAGTCGATGAAGGCCTGCGTGGTCTCGTCAGGATCTGCTGCGGTGTACATATGCTCGTAGGCCCAGATCTTCCAGTCGTTGGTCTCGACGTTGGCTTCCTTTGCCTCGACGCCGTCGACCTTGAGTGCCTTGAAGGTGTCAGCGAAGTAGGAGAAGGCAAGGTAGGAGATGGCACCCGGGGTCTGGGCGACCATGGATGCGACGGTGCCGGAGGAATCCTGCTCCTGCGGCTTGAAGGACTCGGGGACCTTGTCGGAGCCGAGAACAGCGGACTCGAAGGTTGCACGGGTGCCGGAGCCGGAAGCGCGGTTGATGACGACGATGTCCTGATCGGAGCCGCCCACGTCCTTCCAGTTCGTGACCTCGCCCATGAAAATCTTCTTGAGGTCGGCCATGGAGATGTCGTCGACCGTGACCTCAGAGTTCACGACCGGGCCCATGCCGACAACGCAGACCTGGTTGTCCTTGAGCTTCTTTGCGTCATCCTTGTTGGAGAGCTTCTCCTCGGCGAAGACATCGGAGTTGCCGATCTGGACAGCACCCTGGGAGATCTGCGTGATGCCCTGGCCGGAACCGCCACCCTGGACCGTGATCTGGACATCCGGGTAGGTCTCCATGAACTGCTCGGATGCAGCCTCGACGAGCGGCTGGAGTGCCGTGGAGCCGACAGCGGTGATGCTGCCGGACAGATTCTTCGTCTCGCTCGAGCTGGAGTCTGTGGTGGACGTGCTGCCACCGCCGCAGGCGGCAAGGCCGAGACCTGCGAGTGCTGCAGCGCTTCCGCTCATAGCAAGGAAGCCGCGACGGGTAAGGCTCTTTGACATATCTGTCCCTCCTGAGACTGGGCAGCCCTTCGTGTATATTCGGAAGTTCCTGCATGGTGCAAGGCTGCCCTCTGCTGACTTGAATGCTAGGGCCTGAAAGAGCTCCGAAATCTGCGCCCACCCGTCTATTACGCAGCTTTGATACCGGCTTACATGTCCTTTACAATCCCAGTTCAGCGACTCTGTTTATATAGGGAAGCCATTGCGTGGCTTCCACAAAGGCAGTTTTCCTGCACGGTTCTCTCCCCCGGCGCACCTCCTCTGCACACTCTGTACATAGTTGTCTAGGTACCTTGACATCTATTTGCTAGGTACCTAACATTTTATAGGAAAAAACATTTGCCCACCTTGCGATTCCACAGGCGGGCCCGAGAATCAGAAGAGGTGAAACATGGCAAACGGAACGGGGGCACGCTGCTGCAGGCCCCCTGAGCATCGTTCAGAATCGACAATCGAGCACAGCATCATGCAGGACTTCGGCTACTTCGGTCACTTCATGCATGTGCACAGCGGCGGCAGGAGCGGCAAGCAGCATATGCTCATCAAGCTCAGCCTTGCAGGCGGCACGCTCCAGCAGCGCGACCTCCAGAACTCGGAGCCGATCAGCTCCGCATCTCTGTCCGAAGTGCTGACGAAGCTCGAGCGTGAAGGTCTTATCGTGCGCACGCGCTCCGAGAAGGACAGAAGGCAGCTCGATATCACGCTGACCGATGCTGGCTGGAAAGAGGCAGAAGCGCTTGCCAAGCGCCGGCAGGCATTCGAATCCCATGCGTTCGATATCCTCACGGACAACGAGCGCACGCAGCTGCTCGAGACGCTTGACCGGCTGGTCGGTCATTGGAATGAACTGGAAGACGAGAGAAAGAAGGCGATGCCGGAGTGAAATTGACCCGAAGCATCAAGAATGCGATGGAGGCGGGCACGGACAGCACGCTTCCAGAATACGGACTGAGGGAGATAGTGCATACGCTGGCGCAGTCGCTGCGCGAGTACCGCAAGTATGCGTGGGAGACCCCTTTGCTCGTAGCCTTCGAAGCCATCATCGAGTGCACCATTCCGTTCTTCACGGCGCAGCTCATCAATCAGATTGCAGCAGGAGAGCCGCTTGAAGGCATCATCCCTTCTGCTGTCATCTTGATCTGCCTCGCCCTGGTCTCGCTTGCGTTCGGCACCGCTGCAGGCGTCACCTGTTCCATCGGTGCGACCGGCCTTGCCAAGAACCTGAGGCATGACCTGTTCCACAAGATCCAGGGCTTCTCGTTCGCCAATATCGACCGCTTCTCTACAAGCTCGCTCGTGACGAGGCTCACGACCGATGTCACGAACGTCCAGCAGGCCTACATGATGATCATCCGCATGGCCATCCGCTGCCCGATGCTTGCCATCTTCTCCATCATCATGGCATTCATCTCCGGCGGCCCCATGGCAGTCGTCTACGTGATCGTCGCCTTCTTCCTTGGCTATGCCATCTTCAAGATCGCGCTCACAGCCATGCCGATCTTCCGCCGCATCTTCCGCAAGTACGACCGCCTGAACGATTCCGTCGAGGAGAACGTCTCCGGCATCCGCGTCGTCAAGTCCTATGTGCGCGAGGATTACGAGAAGCAGAAGTTCAATGAGGCTTCCGGCACCCTCTATCATGACTTCGTGCACGTGGAGCGCATCCTTGCCTGGAACACGCCTCTCATGACGCTGGCAGTCGATATCATCTACACCTTCGTCATCTACTTCGGCTCGATGGCCATCGTCACGACCCAGTCGCAGGCCATGGGCGTGGGCCAGCTCTCCGCGCTCATCACCTACGGCTTCTCTCTCCTCATGAGCCTCATGATGTTCTCCATGGTCTTCGTCATGATCACGATGGCTGAAGAGTCCTCGAGGCGTATCTGCGAGGTCCTGCAGGAGAAGCCGACGCTTGCCAACCCCGAGCACCCGATCATGGAGGTGCCAGACGGCTCCGTCGATTTCGACCACGTGAGCTTCAAGTACTCCGAGAAGGCAGAGCGCCCCGCGCTCAAGGACATCGACCTCCATATCAAGAGCGGAGAGGTCATCGGCATCCTCGGCGGAACCGGCGCCTCGAAGTCGACCTTGATCCAGCTCATCAGCCGCCTCTACGATGCGACGGAAGGCACCGTCAAGGTTGGTGGCCACGATGTGCGCGACTACGATCTCGACACGCTCAGGAATGAGGTCGCCGTCGTGCTTCAGAGGAACGTCCTCTTCTCCGGCACCATCAAGGACAACCTCCGCTGGGGCAACCAGAATGCGACCGACGAGCAGATGCTCGAGGCCTGCAAGCTTGCCCAGGCAGACGAGTTCATCCAGCGCTTCCCTGACAAGTACGACACCTATATCGAGCAGGGCGGCACGAATGTCTCTGGCGGCCAGAAGCAGCGCCTCTGCATCGCCCGTGCCCTCCTGAAGAACCCGAAGGTCCTCATCCTCGACGACTCCACGAGCGCTGTCGACACGAAGACCGACCGCCTCATCCGCCAGGGCTTCAGGAGCTTCATCCCAAGCACGACCAAGATCATCATCGCGCAGCGCACCTCCTCTATCGAGGATGCCGACCGCATCGTCGTCATGCGTGACGGCCAGATCGATGCCATCGGCACGCACGACGAGCTGCTGCGCACGAACGACATCTACCGCGAGGTCTACATGACCCAGAACAAGCAGTCCCACGACGAGAAGATGGGCATCCTCGAAAAGGATGCCGAAGCAGGAAAGGAGGCCACGAAGTGAGCGAGGAAGCAACCAAGAAGCAGCAGGCACCGGGCCGCGGCCATGGTGCACAGAATCCCGGCACAACGTTCAAGCGCATCATGTCGCTTGTCTTCCACTACTACCCTGGCCTCGTGACCATCCAGATCCTCTGCATCGTGGCAGCCGCCATCATCGCCTCGGTGCCTTCGATCTTCATGCAGCAGGCCATCGCCGTCGTCGAGGACACGTTCCAGACCGGCGACTGGGCAACGGCGCAGCCCCAGATTCTGCGCATCGTCCTTACGCTCATCGGATGCTACGTCGCCGCCCTTGCCTGCAACATCGGCTGGACGCAGCTTGGCGCCGTCATCTGCCAGGGCACGATGATGAAGGTCAGGAACGAGATGTTCTCTCACATGGAGGACCTCCCGATCCGCTACTTCGACACCAACAAGCACGGCGACATCATGTCTCACTACACGAACGACGTGGATACCCTGCGCCAGTTCATCGGTCAGTCGCTCCCGAACCTCTTGACGACCATCATTGCCATGATCTCTGTCGTCTACATCATGTTCTGGTATTCCGTGCCGCTGACGCTTGTCGTCCTGGTCATGGTTGCAATCATGATGGCCCTGACACGTGTGCTCGGCGGCCGCTCTGCCCACTTCTTCCTGGCGCAGCAGCGTGCTCTTGCGGCCGAGGAAGGCTTTGCCGAGGAATCCATGAACGGCCAGAAGGTCATCAAGGTCTTCACGCATGAGAAGCTGACCGAAACTGACTTCGACAAGGTGAACGAGCAGCTCTTCCAGGCCTCGAAGAACGCGAACATCTACGGCAACACCCTTGGCCCCATCCTCATGAACACGGGCAACCTTGCCTACGTGATCGTCGCCCTCGCAGGCTGCATCTTCCTTGTCGCCGGCATCCCGAACCCCTCGATCTCCGGCATGATTCTGGGTATCGACATCATCGTCCCGTTCCTGAACCTCACGAAGCGCTTCGCAGGATCGATCGGCCAGGTCTCCCATCAGATCAACTTCGTCGTCATGGGCCTTGCCGGTGCCGAGCGCATCCTCTCGCTTCTCGACGAGGAGCCTGAAGAGGACAACGGCTATGTCACGCTTGTCAATGCCAAGCGCGCCAAGGATGGCTCGCTCGAGGAGACGGACGAGCGCACCGACCTCTGGGCCTGGAAGCACCCGCACGAGGATGGCTCTGTCACCTACACCCAGCTCGAGGGCAAGGTCGACCTCTACGACGTGGACTTCGGCTATACGCCCGAGCACATCGTGCTCCACGACGTGACAATCCATGCGAAGCCGGGCCAGAAGGTCGCCTTCGTCGGTGCGACCGGTGCCGGCAAGACGACGATCACGAACCTCATCAACCGCTTCTACGATATCGACGACGGCAAGATCCGCTACGACGACATCAACATCAACAAGATCAAGAAGGCAGACCTGAGGCGCTCCCTCGGCATGGTCCTCCAGGACACGAACCTCTTCACCGGTACCGTCATGGACAACATCCGCTACGGCAGGCTCGACGCGACAGATGACGAATGCATCGCAGCTGCCAAGCTCGCAGGCGCCGACTCCTTCATCACGCGCCTTCCTGAGGGCTACCAGACGATGCTCAGGGACAACGCCGCTTCCCTTTCCCAGGGCCAGCGCCAGCTCATCTCGATTGCCCGCGCCGCTGTCGCAGATCCCCCTGTCATGATCCTCGACGAGGCAACATCTTCGATCGATACCCGTACGGAACAGATCGTCCAGCGCGGCATGGATGCCCTCATGCAGGGACGCACCACCTTCGTCATTGCCCACCGCCTCTCGACGGTCAGGAACTCCGATGTGATCATCGTCCTCGACCATGGCCGCATCATCGAGCATGGCACGCACGACGAGCTCATCGCCCAGAAGGGCACCTACTACCAGCTCTACACCGGCGCCTTCGAGCTCGAATAGCCGAGGGTTCCAGAGAGCGTCCGGAGCCGGGCAGATGGCCCGGCTCCTTTCATATAGTCTCTTATCGCGGGTATCTTGGTCGCAGGGGAACTACAAGGAGAGGAAAATCATGAGCGAGTACTTTGGAAAGGATGTCCCGAAGCTCGGTTTCGGCCTCATGCGCCTGCCGAAGCTTGAGGACGGCACAATCGATATCGAGCAGACGAAGCAGATGGTCGACCGCTTCCTGGCGGCAGGCTTCACCTACTTCGATACAGCCTATGTCTACGCGGGCTCTGAGGATGCAGCGAGGCAGGCGCTCGTCGAGCGCCATCCGCGCGATTCCTACACGCTTGCGACGAAGATCAACGCAATGGCGGCATGCACGGACGAGGAATCCTGCAAGAGGCAGTTCCAGACATCGCTTGACCGCACACAGGCAGGGTATTTCGACTACTACCTGCTCCATGCCCTGCAGACCTCGAACTTCAGGAAGTACGACGACTACCACATCTGGGACTTCGTGCACGAACAGAAGGAAAAGGGCCTCGTGAAGCACATGGGCTTCTCCTTCCATGCAACGCCTGAGCTTCTGGACGAGCTCCTGACAAAGCACCCCGAGGTCGACTTCGTGCAGCTCCAGCTGAACTACGCCGACTGGGACAATCCATCCATCACGAGCCGTGCCAACTACGAGGTAGCACGTGCCCATGGGAAGTCCATTGTCGTCATGGAGCCTATCAAGGGCGGAACGCTCGCAGCGCCGCCTCAGCAGGTCGCCGATATCCTCAAGGCAGCCGAGCCCGAAGCCTCGCTTGCTTCCTGGGCCATCCGCTATGTCGCCTCGCTCGATGGCATCATCACGGTGCTTTCCGGCATGTCGGACATGCAGCAGATGGAGGACAACGTCTCCTACATGGAGCACTTCAAGCCGCTCACAGATGACGAGCAGGCAGCGATCAGGCGTGCACAGAAGGCGCTCGCCGAGATCGAGCAGGTGCCCTGCACGGCCTGCCACTACTGCACGCCGGGCTGCCCTGCGCACATCCATATCCCGGAAATCTTCTCAGCACTCAACCGCGAGCTTGTCTGGGGCCAGACGGAGCATGCGAAGAAGGGCTATGAGGATGCGACGAAGGAAGGCGCCCTTGCCTCGGCCTGCCTTCACTGCGGCCAGTGCGAGCGCGCCTGCCCTCAGCAGATCAAGTGCATGAGCTGGCTCGAGCGCGCAGCAGAGGTCTTCGAATAGGCTTCCAGAAACCTGTTCTGATAGCATTCAGGTAGCGCTTTGCATAAGGTGTCCACCAATATGCATGATTTTGTGCATGTGGTGGACACCATTTTTGCAACTTGTGGCCTTTAGCTGGATAATCGCCAATCATGTCGGCTTCGGGAGTAGCATAGAGAACATGAATTGACGAGAAGTAGCACTGCGCAATCAGCCAATTCCAGATCTGCAAACGGACCTGATAAGGTCCCCGACGAGATTATGGGTTAGAAGAGATGCGAACACCTGCAAGATTCTTTCGCCATGCCGCTGTAGCAGCCATCACGGCTGCCCTCGTGGCAAGTTCGGTGCCTGTGGCAGCATTTGCTGAAGACACCGACCTCGAGTCGCTCCAGAATGCCGCTATCGCGGCCGGCGAGCAGTATGACCAGGCCCAGCAGGAGCTGGACAGCCTGCAGCAGCAGATAGACGACAACGAGGCCCGCATCGAGGAGATCGAAGACCAGCTCCCCGAGCTTAAGGCAAACGCCTCGAACGCTATCGCCACGTCCTACAAGATCCACCAGGACCAGAACTCCCTTCTGGCCCTCCTGCTTTCTGCCGACACGTTCAATGACTTCATCACGCAGCTCGCGTACCTGAACCACATCGTGGGCAATGCGACGAACGATATGAACGATCTTGTTGCAGCTCAGCAGGAGCTCACGCAGAAGCAGGCCGAGCTCTCGCAGCAGAAGGCCGACGAGGAAGCCAAGGTCCAGGCCGCCAAGGATGCCTATGACAGCGCAAATGCTGCCATCGAGGCTGCCAAGGAGAAGGCCATGGAGAACGCCGCTGCCCAGGAAGCAGCCTATGAGGCCGAGCAGGCCAAGGGCCAGCAGGATGCAACGGTGACCGAGATCCAAGAGGCAACACAGGACAGCTCCTCCGACTCCTCTGCTCAGACGAGCACGCAGGCACAGGAGACGTCCTCCCAGAGCCAGCAGCAGGACACCTCCTCCCAGAGCTCTGCCCCCCAAGCCTCCGCTCCCGCCTCTTCGTCTTCTTCCTCTTCGAGCGCAGCGCCAGCCGCGAGCTACACCTACGTCGAGGCATCGATGTACGGTGAGGGCGACGGCCTCATGTATGGCACGACAGCTTCCGGCGATACGCTGACGCCGACCTCCATGGGCGTCGCAATGAAGACGATGCCGCTCGGCACGATCATCGAGATCACCTACAACGGCAGGACCGTCACCGCTGTCGTGAACGACCGTGGCCCCTACTCCGGCAACCGCCAGATCGACATGCAGCCTGCAGTCGCATCTGTCCTCGGCTTCTCCGGTGTCGGCACGGTCGGCTACCGCGTCGTAAGCTAGCACAGAGGCTGAAAGACACAGCGAAGGCGGCTCTCATCGAGGGCCGCCTTCCTTCTTATAGAGATGGATTGGAGCAAGCTGCTCAGCTCTCCTGTCCCCTAGCGCCGGTTCTGCTTGCGCTCCTTCATGATGTTGCGGACAATCCAGAGTCCCAGGAAGAGCGCCAAGAAGAAGCCGACGAAGCCGATGATCGGGATGCCGAAGATGACAGGCTGGATGCGGGCATAGTAGATGACCGAAGAGCCGATGAAGAGTCCCGCCACGACGATGCCCATCGTCAAGCGGTCTGCTGCAGCAGCGAGATCGGATATCGGGCTTGTCGTGTCCGAGAAGTCGAGCTTCATCCTGAGCTGGCCGCGCGTAAGCATCTTGGCGGCAAGGCCTGCCTCCGATGCTGCCTCGAGAAGGCCATGGGAGGCTGCCTCGGCCTCACGCGCGTAGGTCTTCGCTTCCTTCTGCACAAAGTCGAGCGGCGTCTCATGCGCACGGATATGGTTCTTCACGATCTCGATGATGGAGACACCAGGAAGGAAGTCGTTCACGACGCCTTCGAGCGTGACAAGGCTGCGTGCAAGCATCGTGACCGTGCCCGGAAGCTCGATCCCGCTCTTCCTTGCCATAGCTATGAGTGAGTTCATGAAGGCAGCGATATCGAGGTCGTCCAGATCTGCCGCACCATAGTCCTCGATGATCGCATCGAGGTCCTCCAGGAGCTGTGCATGGTCGACCTTGCTCGTATCTGAGACGGCGAAGCGCAGAAGCCCGTTCTTGAGTCGTGCCGAGTTCCTCTCTGCGACAGCGAATACCATCTCGCGCGTCGCATCGCGGTCATGCGATGAGAGCCTGCCCATGATGCCGAGATCGATATAGACGATCTTGCCGCCTGAGATGATGATGTTTCCGGGATGGGGATCTGCATGGAAGAAGCCATCGTCGAGCATCTGCTGGGCATAGTTGTCGATGAGCTTCATGCCGATCTCGTTCAGGTCATAGCCATCCTCGGCCAGACGCTTCGTGTTCGAGATCGGTATGCCGTTCACATAGTCCATCACCACGACATGGTGCGTGCACCATTTCATATAGGGCTTGGGGCAGCCGATGAACTTCACGTTCGCATTGTTGTGGCGGAACTCCTCGAGGTTCTTCGCCTCGACGAGGAAGTCCGTCTCCTCGCGGAATGAATGCCAGAGCTCCTCGATGACAGAGCCGAGATCGAGCACCTGCGTATCGGGGAGGAAGCGCGAGGCATAGCGGGCAAGGCGGCGCATGATATCGATATCCTGCGCCATCGTCTCCTGCACATGCGGGCGCTGGACCTTCACGGCGACAAGCTCGCCGGTAATGAGGCGGGCCTTGTGGACCTGGGCAATCGAGGCAGAGCCCAAGGGGACATCGTCGATTGCATCGAAGATGTCCTCAATCGGTATCGTATATTCGGACCTCAGGGCCGAAAGGACGGCATCCCTGTCCATCGGCTCGACATTGGCCCTCAGCTTCGTGAGCTCCTGGCAGAACGGCTCAGGCAGGATCTCGGAGCGCATCGAGAGGATCTGCCCTGCCTTCACAAAGGTAGGGCCGAGCTCTTCGAGCATCTTCCTGAGCGTCACCGGCGTGAGGCCGTGCAGGATATCGTACTTGCGCACGACAGCAAGAATCTCGCCCATGCGCTTCCTGCGCGAGGCGCGCGTCCCGCTCTCATATCCGCCCTGGCGGCCGCCGAGAAGCCCTATCGTCTCTTCGAAGGCGGCATCCTTTATGCCCTCGTAGGCGTCCTTGCCCTCGGCGGCTGCCTCTTCATCTGTCTTCTTGGAGCTTGCTCCGGCTTTTCCGGAATCTGCCACGCTCTACTCCGTCTTGCTGTCTGCGTCCCCGGTCTCGGCGTCTTCGACATCGACGTCGACCTTCACATGGGAGGCTTTCGCCGCATCTGCCATCTCCTGGACCTTGCGGACGAACGCGTCGCGCTCCTCATCGGACATGGAGTCGATCTTCGACTTCAGGGCACCATCCGAAACGCCGTCCACAACGTCGCGCGTGCGGTGCCTGAGCTCCTCGTTCAGGGCCTGGCCCTGCTTCACGGTCTCCTCGCCCTTGCGGATGAGATCGTCGAGCATCTCCGTGCTCTTGTCGCTTGCGGTGGCAACGGCACCGACGCCTGCCAGGAAGATCTTGTGCGCAGTATCGAATGCATCGAATCCGGACATGGCAGCTCCTTATCTCGAACAACCAATATGCATTCTTTCTACCCGAAGAGCGCATCCAATTTCTCGCCGTTTCCGGAGGCGGCCCCTATGCGTGCCGGAATGGAGGAAAAACCTGCCACAGAAATGTCAGCCGTATGCTATCCAGCAGGATGCACTTGGTAACAGTTGAGATAATTTCCGGCTTTTTGCAGAGCTGTATCAGACTGAATAGCTACAGTGTTCGCATCTATACATCTCGCCTTCGCTGCTTCGGCAGGAGGGCGCATCTGTGCCTTGGCGCAGGTGCCGAACGATGGGAGCATGTAGATGGCTCGCGTGTTCAACTTCAACCCAGGTCCGGCAGCAATGCCCGAGAGTGTGCTCCAGGAAGCCCAGTCCGAGCTTCTCGACTACCAGGGCAGTGGCATGAGCGTGCTTGAGATGAGCCATCGATCTCCGGAGTTCGAAGAGATCCTCCAGGATGCCAAGGCAGCCCTCAAGACGCTCTATCGCATTCCTGACAACTACTCGATCCTGTTCCTGCAGGGCGGCGCCACGCTCGAGTTCGCAGGCGTGCCGATGAACCTCATGTTCACGGGCCATGCCGGCTACATCGTGTCTGGCAACTGGTCGAAGAAGGCCTACAAGGAAGCTGCCAAGTATGGCACGGCAGACCTTCTGGCCTCCTCTGAGGAGACGCACTTCGACCATACCGCAACGATTTCCGGCCCCGTCGACCAGAGCCTCGACTATGTCTATCTCTGCCAGAACGAGACCGTCTATGGAACGATGACAAAGGAGCTGCCGGAGACGGGCTCGGTCGATATCGTGGCCGACATCTCGTCGATGTTCCTCTCCTGCCCGCTCGATATCTCCCGCTATGGCATGCTGTATGCGGGCGCCCAGAAGAATGGCGGCCCTGCCGGCATCACGGTCCTGATTGTCCGGAACGACCTCCTCGAGAAGGCACCGGCACGCGCCGACATCTGCCCGCAGTACCTTGACTGGCACGTCGAGGCAGAGAAGGACTCGCTCCTCAATACGCCGAACACCTTTGGCATCTATCTCTGCGGCAAGGTGTTCCACTGGGTCGAGAAGACCGGCGGCCTTGAGGCCATGGGCGAGCGCAACTGGACCAAGATGAACAAGCTCTACGACGAGATCGACTCCTCCAAGCTGTACAGGGGCCTGGCAAGGCCCGAGGACCGCTCCATCTCGAACGCCGTCTTCACGACAGGAGACAAGGAGCTTGACGCGGCCTTCGTGGCAGGCGCCAAGGAGCGCGGCATGGTCGGTCTCAAGGGCCACAGGATCCTGGGCGGCATGCGCGCAAGCTGCTACAATGCCGTCTCTCCTGAGGCAGTGGACGCCCTCATCGCCTACATGGAGGACTTCGAGCAGGCAAACGCATAAGAGCCTGATTTCCCATAGATTCGAAAGGAGCGCATCCATGCGCTATGTAAAGGTGCTCGACAACATCGCAAAGAACATCACCCGAGATGGTGTGGCCGAGCTCGGCGAAGGCTACGAGAAGACCGACGACATCAACAAGGCAGATGCTATCCTGGTCCGTGCCTCCGACATCCACGGCCTCGACTTCGGACCTTCGGTCCGCTGCGTCGCCCGCTCCGGCGCCGGTGTCAACAACATCCCGCTCGAGGAGTGCGCTGAGCGCGGCATCGTCGTCTTCAACTCCCCCGGCGGCAACTCGAACGCCGTGAAGGAGCTCGTAGTCGGCATGATCCTCGTGAACTCCCGTGACACCCAGGGCTCCATCGACTGGGTCGAGGACCACACGGACGACCCCAACATCGTGAAGGATGCAGAGCGCAACAAGAAGGCCTTCGTAGGCCATGAGCTCATGGGCAGGAAGGCCGGCGTCGTGGGACTCGGCGCTGTCGGCTCGAAGGTCGCCAATGCCCTTGTCGCCCTCGGTGCCGATGTCTATGGCTACGATCCGTATCTTTCCGTCGAGCATGCCTGGCAGCTCGACCGCTCCGTGAAGCGCGTCGAGAGCCTCGATGACCTCTGCCGTGGCGCCGAATATCTGACGCTCCATGTGCCCGCGAAGGAAGACACGATCCACATGATCTCGACCGAGCAGCTGGCGCTCCTCGCACCTTCTGCGATGCTTCTGAACTATGCCCGTGCCGACATTATCGACGAGGACGCCGTGGCAGCAGCCCTCGAGTCCGGCCAGCTCGGCAAGTTCATCTGCGACTTCGCGACGCCGAAGACGACGAAGATGCCACGCACGACGATTACCCCGCACATGGGTGCCTGCACGAACGAGGCCGAAGAGAACTGCGCGCACATGGCTGTCGGCGAGATGAAGGCCTACCTCGAGATGGGCACGATCAGGAACTCCGTGAACTACCCTGCCTGCGACCTTGGCCCCTGCAAGGCAGGCGGCCGTGTCGCCCTTCTGCACAAGAACGTTCCGGGCATGATCGGCAAGATCTCCTCGATCCTCGGCAATGCCACGGCAAACATCCAGAGGATGGCAAACGAAGCACAGGGAGCGCATGCCTACACGCTGCTTGATACCGACGTTCCCCTCGATGAGGGCACTGTCGATGAGCTTTCCAAGATCGATGGCATCTACCGTGTCCGTGTCATCAAGCCGGCACGCACTGCCTAGCGAAGGAGATTCCATCCTATGCATGCCTATCCGATGAGCTGCCTTCGTCCTGCGCCTGACAAGGCGTCGACATTTGCAGCCCTTCCCTACGATGTCTTCGACCGCGCCTCCGCCAAGGCCTATGTCGAGGCGCATCCGAAAAGCTTCCTTGCTATCGACCGTCCCGAGACCGCCTTCGGGCCCGGCCAGGACATGTATGCCCCTGAGGTCTATGCAAAGGCCAAGGAGCTCTTGGACGAGCGCATCGAGGACGGGACGCTCGTAGCCGATGGCAGGAAGTGCTACTACCTCTATAGGCTCGAGCAGGCAGGACGATCGCAGACGGGCATCGTCTGCGCCGCTGCGGTCGATGACTTCGTCGATGGCACGATCCGCCGCCACGAGAATACCCGTGCCGACAAGGAGAAGGACCGCATCGACCACATCGCGGCCCTCGATGCACAGACGGGTCCGGTATTTCTTGCCTACCGCGACAATCCGGTCCTCGCAATCATCTTGAATGCTGCGATGTCGGGACGTCCGCTCTATGACTTCACGGACGAATACGGCGTGCGCCAGACCGTCTGGAGGGTTGCCCGCCAGGACGCTGTCGATGCGATCGAGGCCATGCTCGAGCAGATTCCCTGCGCCTACATCGCAGATGGCCACCACCGTGCGGCAAGCGCCGTTAAGGTGGCCCTTGCCCGCCGCGAAGAGCATCCGAACGCAAGCTCCAAGGCCCCCTGGAACTTGGTCCTTTCCGTCCTCTTCCCTGCCTCCGAGCTCAAGATCCTGGCCTACAACCGTGTCGTCGAGGACACGGCGGGGCTCACGGCAGACGAGCTCCTCGCTGCTGCAAAGGATGCTGGCTTTGCCGCAGAGGGACCCTTCACGGAAGCGCCTGAACCTGAAGAGCGCCATACGTTTGCCCTCTTTGTCGGCGGCTCCTGGTATAGGCTCTCGCTCGCCCTCACCCCAGAGGAGGAGCAGGACCCTGTCGCCTCGCTTGACTGCTCGCTTCTCCAGGACAGGTTCCTCTCTCCTGTGCTCCACATCGAAGACCCGCGCCGTGACCCCCGCATCAGCTTCGTCGGCGGCATCGAGGGGACAGAGGCTCTTTCGAAGGCAGCAGGCGATGCAGGCTGTGCATTCTCGCTCTTCCCCACGAGCATGGACGAGCTCATGCGCGTGGCCGATGCAGGACTCCTCATGCCTCCGAAGTCGACCTGGTTCGAGCCGAAGCTCAGAAGCGGCCTCTTCATCCGCCCGCTTTCCGGCATCGACCCTGAGCTTGCGATGAAGCAGGAAGCAGGAGAGGCCTAAAGGCCCCAACAGAGATACGCAGGCGGCTCCCCCGGCATGCCGGGGGAGCCGTTCTCTGTGTCAGCTACAATGAAGGCACGAGCAGACTCTCAGGAAGGATCCAAACCATGGGGAAGAAGCGCACGGTTCTCGTCGGTCAGTCAGGCGGTCCCACTGCCGCAATCAATGCAAGCCTTGCAGGCGTCATCGCCTGTGCCCGCGAAGCCGGCGCCCATACCCTGGGCATGCGGTATGGCATTGAAGGACTCTTGGAGGGCAGGACTGTCGACCTCGATGCGGCAGCCCCTGATGCCAAGGCACTCGAGCTTCTTGCACTCACGCCTGCCAGCTATCTTGGCTCCTGCCGCTACAAGCTCCCGGACTATCAGGAGGACGAGGCACCCTACCAGAAGCTCTTCACCCTCTTCGACGAGCTTTCCGTCGACGCCGTGCTCTATATTGGCGGCAACGATTCGATGGACACGATCTCGAAGCTTTCAGCCTACGGCGCCGAGAAGGAGAGCCCGATCCGCTTCGTCGGCGTCCCGAAGACGATCGACAACGACCTCATGGCCACTGACCATACGCCTGGCTACGGCAGCGCCGCGAAGTTCATTGCAACCGCTGTCGGCGAGATTGCACGTGACGCCTCCGTCTACGACCTCAAGAGCGTCGAGGTCATCGAGATCATGGGCAGGAATGCCGGCTGGCTCGCCGCAGCAGCTGCCCTTGCCTCATCTCCTGAGCTCCCCTGCCCCGACCTCGTCCTCCTGCCGGAGGTGCCGCAGACAGAAGAGCACATCGTGGAACGTGTCGCTTCGCTCCTCGAGCACAAGAACACTGTCGTGATTGCCGCCTCCGAAGGCGTGCGCGATGCCTCGGGCAAGCTTCTCTGCGAAGCGGACGGCGCCAAGGCGGCAAAGGATGCCTTCGGCCATGAGGCGGCGCTTTCCGGCACCTGCCGCTACCTCGCAGGAGTCTTGAAGCGCGAGCTCCATGTGAAGACACGCGGCACGGAGCTCTCGACGCTCCAGCGCGCAGCAACGCATTGCGCTTCTGCAACCGACCTCGCAGAGGCCAGGGGTCTCGGTGCCGCCGCCGTACGTGCTGCCTTTGCCGGCTCCACGGGCATCATGTGCACGATCGAGCGCGTGAGCTCTCTTCCCTACCAGACGAAGATCGGCACGGTCGCAATCGCCGATGTCGCAAACGAGGAGCGCACCGTTCCTGCCTCCATGATTGCAGCAGATGGCATGCACGTGACCGATGCATACCTGAGATATGCCCGTCCCCTCATCGCGGGAGAGCCGCATCCGCTCTACGTGGATGGCATGCCGCTCAGGCTTCCTGCCTTGGATGCCGCTTCCTGCTAGGCGTCTTCTCCGCCATCACCTTCGCAGCGGTAATGGCCTGCATGCTCGAGACCGACCTCGATGAGCGTTGCCACATGGTCGTCGTCGAGCGAGTAGACCATCCGCTGCCCATCGCGCTTGGAAGCGACGATGCCACGGTCCTTGAGAAGCCTCAGCTGGTGCGAGATGGCTGATTGGGAGACATGGCAGAACTCCTGGAGCTCGCCGACCGAACGGTCCTGGATGCTCAGGGCGCAGAGGATCTGGAAGCGCGTGAAATCGGACAGCGCATCGAAGATCTGCGTTGCCCCATATACGATATCGTCGTCAGCTATCGCCGTCTCGAGATAGCGCTTCTCTGTTTCGCCCATCAGCAATCCCTCTTTCTCCATATTTCCAATCAGTATACGCTCTGCGGCGTTTTCAGGTCCGATATGCCATCCCGCGTATGCCATTCCAAACGGTGGGGTAGGTAAAAAGCATCTGCATTCTCTGCGCTCCAGAAGGAGACGGGAGGCCTGGATGGAGAGGTGCACGCAAAAGCTCGCAGCAAGAGCCCAGCTCTTCGTCGTGCTTGCACTCTGCGCCACCGTACTTGCCCAGGCAGGGCTTGCCTCCGCGCTTCCTGCGCTTGCCGCAGGAGCGGCAGCTGCAGCAGCTGTCCTCTGTGGGGCCGCCGCAGCAGGCATGGCACAGGGCGATGCAGGAGGCACGTGCACATCGAAGGAGCATTTCATGGACGAGCAGCATACAGATACCGAACGCAAGACAGAGGTTCCCGCCCCTGCCCCGAGCGCGCCGGCGACCCCGCTCTCCACGCTCACGGCAGAAACGATCACCAAGAGGCTTCTTGGAGCAGAAGATGCGATAGCAGAGCTCAAGGCCCAGGTCGGCGACATCGCGACCCGGAAGGCCGCTGCCCTCGGCGAGAGCCAGCCAGACGAGCAGCAGAAGGTGCAGACCCGTCCGCAGGCGCCGACAGAGCTCGAGCTCTGGTATGCCCGCATGCTCGAGGAAGCAGGCCTTTTCGACAAGGACATTGAGCTTCCCCAGACGACAGCCGTGCTGCTCCATAGGAGCCATCTCTTCTATCTCCGCGTCATGCAGCCGCGCGTCCCCTTCGGGACGAAGCTTGCCCTCGTTCGCATCGAGGCAGCGCTCAACGCACTGCTCTTCACAACAGGATTCCACAAGGACGATGCACCCCTGACGGAGAGGGAGTGCTTCCGCACGAACCAGAGCGTCGCCCGCTCGATCACCTCGCAGGTCCCGACCATCTCGGACAAGCTTCCCACCATCGATGAGCCGTTCTCTGACGGCGAGTGGGCAGTGCGCAAGGGCATAGCGACAGAGCTCGAGAGCTTCCGCCTCCCCTACAGGCTCGAGGCAGGATACCGCGTGAACATGCATGAGGGACGGGTGCTCTTCGAGCTCGAAGCGACGCCTGCCGCCTGCTTCCCGAGGAGCGCCTGGGTGGATGGCCTCGGCAGGGTCGTGCCGACGACGCAGTTCATGCGTGCCCGCGAAGCAAGCCAGTATGCGCTGAGAGTAGGTCTTCTTCTTGCCGCAGGCGCCTTCCGCTGCTCCCCTGCCGTAAAGGATGTATTCGTCTCTGCCATGGAGACGACGGGCACGAAGCGCAGCTGCCTCTATACGGTGCACTTTGACAGGAACCGCTTTGCTCTCCTCGATATGGAAGAAATCTCGGATCCCTGGGCTGTCTTCGCATCGTTCGATGCGCACATGGATGCACCGTCCGAAGCCCTGAATCCGATACCTCAGGAGCTGTCTCTTTCGGACGTCCGCTTCTGCCCCGCATTCCGCTACGAGCCAGTCGCCACCTCGAAGAGAAGGATCTTCGGTGCCTCTGCAAAGGCGCTCGGCTGCGACCATGTCTCAGGCCTTGCCATCAACGAGGACACGGCCAGGATCCAGGCAGCAGAAAAGATTGGAAGGAACCTCGGCACGACCGCTGAGGAAGCAGTCCATGCTATCCTTTCCGTCACAAAAGACATAGAGGACGAAGGCGTCCAGGATGCTGCAAAGCGCACGATGGGCCACATCATCGATGGGAGCCTGGATTCTTCAGATGCGCTCTCCATCGAGGATGACTTCATCTCGGGAGACGCCCTCACACGCGCCGTGGAGCGTGCTGAAGGCTTGGCACGCAAGCAGCAGTACTCAGATGCCGCAGCAATCCTCAGAGACGCTCTCAGGGACTATGAGGGCGCACACAGCCTCGCGGATACCGAGACCTCGGTGCACCGCTTCTTCAGAAGCTACTGCGACCGTGCGCTCTTCAACCGCCTCATGGCAAACGAGGGGCAGAAGACCATCCTTGTGCCCGATGCCTACTACCAGGCGCGCCTCATGCTTGCGCAGGCAGCGCTTGCCGGAGGCGAGGCGGAGGAGGCAAGGCGCCAGAGCGCATCGATGATGGTGCTCGCGCCTATGGACACCTCTGCCTATCTCCTCCATGCGCAGGCACAGACCGCCTTGGGGGACCTCGAAGGAGCGAAAGAGACGCTCATCCTTCTTCTCGAGCACGCCTACGACCCCGAGACGCTTGGCAATGCCTATGCAGCGCTTGCCCAGATCTTCGAGCAGATCGGAGATGAGATGGCCTCTGCCGCCTCGTGGCGCAGGTGCACGCGCTTCGTCTCCTCCTCCTACCTCATGGCCGTCATGAACCTGAACTCGCTCTCCCAGAAGAAGCCGACAGAGATGGCAAAGATGGAGACCGACGAGGACGTGGACTACGTGCTCGCCTCCCACAATGTGCCGGCAGCGCCGACCGAGGAAGTCTCGGAAGCCTTCGTCCTTGCGATGCGTGCTGCCTTCGACGCCGAGGTCTTCCCCGTCGCGAAGAACTTCGTCGATGTGCTTGCGATGCTTTCAGGCGACGACGTCGTGCTCGATATCAGCCGCTCGCTCGAAGGAGAGCCCGACCGCTAGCATCAGATCCGACATGCATGAAAGAAGGCCAGGACGCACGTCCTGGCCTTCTTCGTATCGCGTCTGTGCCTTGAGACCTTAGAGGTCGAGATTCATGAGGCGGGCGATGCTCACGATGTAGATCTTGAGAGCGAGCTTCAGCTGGTCCTCGAGGATGCCCTCGTCCGGACCATGCTCGATGCCGACCCACTCAGGCGTCTCCATGCGGGAGTCGTGCGGGCCGAAGGCGCAGGCGTTCTTGAAGTGGCGGGCATAGGTACCGCCGCCAATCGTGAACGGCTTGTCGTCGTGTCCCGTGAACTCGTTGTAGGTCTTGACGAGCGTCTGGATCTCGGCCGAGTTCGGGTCCGTGTAGAACGGCTCGACCTTGCGCTCGGGATGGAATGTGACGCCGAAGCTCTTTGCCAGCGTCTCAAGCTTGGAGTCGAGCTCTTCGCCCGTGACAGAGGTCGGATAGCGGCAGTCGAGCGTCTGGGAGTAGCGGCCGTCCTTGAGATGGATGACGCCACCGCAGCTCGTGAGGGCACCGAACTTCTCGTCGGACGTGGCGATGCCCATGCCCGATCCGTCGCTTGCCGCAAAGATCTTCTGCTCGAGCTCGAAGAAGTTGCGCTCGTCACCCTCGACGAGGTCGTTTGCCAAGAGATAGGAGACGAGCATGCCGATAGCGTTCTTCGTGCCTTCAGGCATCGAGGCATGTCCGCCCTTGCCGTGAGCCGTGAGCTTGGCAAGCCCCTCACCTGCAGGCTCGATCGCGATACCCTCTGCTGCCGGAAGCTTGTCTGCATCGGCCTTGAGCACCAGCTCGGCCACACCGGGGATAGCGTTGGAGGCCGTGCCGGCATCGAAGGAGACGATGCGCTGGGCAACCGGTGCCGTCGTGAACGCGCAGCCGTAGAGGCCCTTCTCGCCGCAGATCAGCGGGAAGTCTGCATCGGGCGTGAACAGGAAGTCAGGCTCCGGATAGTGGGCCAGATACCACTCGACATCCTCCATGTTCGTCTCTTCGTTCACGCCGACAAGGCAACGAAGGGTGTACGGGACCTGCTCGCCCGAAAGCTGTTCCTTGCGTGCGAAGAAGTGTGCCGCATAGAGCGAGAGCGTGAAGGGACCCTTGTCGTCGAGGACGCCGCGACCGAGAAGGTAGCCTTCCTTCCTCGTCACATGGAGCGGGTCGGTATGCCAGCCCGTGCCGAGCGGCACGATATCGGTATGTGCGATTGTCGCTATCTGCTTGTCGGATGCCCCTGGAAGGTCCGCATAGCCGATATGGCCGCCGCAATTGTGCGGCTCGAGTCCTAGGCGCCCGGCAACTTCGAGCGCACGTTTGAGCGCCTCATAGGGGCCCGGACCGAACGGCTTCTCTTCATCGGCATGCGCCAGATCCTCTACGGATTCGACCTGCACGAGATAGTCGATGTCACGGATCACGTCGTCCCATACCTCATCCACATAGGCGTCGACTTCTGCGCGCGTAGGTTCTGCTTGCATGTGATGTCTCCTTTCAAGGCACATCTCGATCGTCTCTGAACCATCCCAGTGTACGATACTGAACGCAGCAAAGCAGAAATATGCGGAAGGTCATTACCGTGAGTTCATCTTCACCTGACAAGAAAGCTCTGGCGCCGGCAGCGCCCGAGAGGCTCTGGCCGCTTCCCGAGAAGGCCGCCATCTTCGATTTCGATGGCACCGTCTCCGATACGGCGTCTCTCTGGGAGGAGGTGGACCGCGCCTTCCTCGCGAAGCGCGCCATCCCCTATACGGTCGACTTTCCGCGCCAGCTCTCGGCCCTGGGGTTCCATGAAGGGGCACGCTATACGGTCGAGCGCTACCACCTCGACGAGGATCCGGACGATATCGTGGAGGAATGGATGCACATGAGCCGAGCGCTCTACATCTCGAAGGCCGTGCTCAGGCCCGGCGTGACAGAGTACCTCGAAGCGCTCCAGCGAGCGCACATCCCCTATGCGCTCGCAACGACCAACACGCCCGATCTCCTCGAGTCCATGCACAGGATCGATATCCAGAAGTGGTTCCCCGTGAAGGTCTATGGGCAGGAGGTCGCACGCTCGAAGGCCTTCCCCGACATCTACGAGGAGGCAGCGAAGAGGCTCGGCGTGGCACCATCTGACTGCATCGTCTTCGAGGACCTCGCCGAAGCCCTTCTTTCAGCCCGCCGTGCCGGCTGCACGACCTGTGCCGTCTGCTCAGGCGATGCCCTCCAGGACACGAACGAGGTACGCCGCATCGCCGACATCTATCTCGAGGACTGGCGCGACATCCCGCTCGGCACAGACTAGGTCGGAAACGTCTGGCAGCACAATCCCTCTCTATATGAAACGAGAGGCTCCTCGAAGAGGAGCCTCTCGGGCATCACAGAGATATGTCTTGTCTGAGACTAGATCTTGCGAACGTTGGAAGCCTGGAGCTTGCCGTTCTGGCCGGTCGTGATGTCGAACTCCACAGCCTGGCCCTCGTCCAGGGTCTTGAAGCCATCCATCTGAATCTCGGAGTAGTGGACGAACAGATCGTCGCCGTCCTCACGAGAGATGAAGCCGTAGCCCTTGTCGGGGTTGAACCACTTAACAGTACCTTGAGCCATGACGTGCCTTTCTTTCATTTGCCCTGACAGGGCAAAACACAGTGCGCTTGCGCGCGATACCTGCGCCCTTAAGAACGCGTTGTCTATGATACCCTAAGCACCCTTCGCGAAACCCGACAATCTCGTTCTGGCATCTCTTTCTTGTGACAGGTCAGAAAAAGTGCAGGTAGATGCCTTGTCAAGTAAGACGGTGCCACCATTCACGGATTTATATGGCCGCTCGGCGTATCCGTCCGAGCCCTGACACATAATTTATTCCCTTAACCTTCTGCTGGCTGGCCCGAGAAGTTGAGGCCATCCGTGAGCTCTGCTGCCTCCGCGAGCGTGAAGCTGTCATCGGCGAAGAGCGCAAGCGCAGACGAAGCGCGCTTCCTGGCTGCGTCATAGATGTCCCAGAAGGAATCGGTCGACTCCTCCTTCGTGAACGGATTCGTCCACGAAGCGTGGCCCCTGTTGTCGAAGTCGCTCGTCTCCTCCGCACGAGCCCGGTGCGCCATCGCGCGCTCGAGCGAATACGGCTTTCTTGTCGCAAGCTTCTCGACCGTGCCGAGCACTCCTGCCTTCTGGCCATTCTTCGAATAGAACAGGTGCTGCACGACGCGGAAGTCATGCACAGCCTTCACATAGAGGTTCTGCGGCGCATAGAGGCCATAGACGCTCTGGAGCACGAGCGCATACATGCGGCCCACGGCTTCGAGCGCCGGCTCGTCGAGGCGCAGCACCTCGCGGTAGGGCTTGTAGGTCTGGACCGTGCGGTGAAGCTTCGTATAGAGCACCATCTCGTCGAAGTCTCGCTCGATCTCTGCGTGCACATAGGAGCCGGCGGAACGGTCAAGCCCCTCGACGCCAGCATCGCAGAACGCATACTGCTCGGCATAGACGAGCGGATGCATCGCGGAGTCGAGGAGATAGTGGCAGAGGAACCCGAGCGCATAGGCACGCCCGCTTGCACGGTCGCTGCTGTCGAGCGCCTCATAGGCCAGGCGCATCGCACAGATGAGCGACGTCGGCCTCTCATGGTGCATCACATCGCCGACATTGCGGAAGTCCTTGAGCGCAGGATCGATGAGGGTGTAGAAGAGCGGGTCCGGCCCCTGGTTGCCGAGAAGGAACGCATCGCGCTCGTCTGCCGTCATGCCGATCGTCGAAAAGCACTCGTCGTAGACGTCCTTGCCGAAGAAATCGTGCGTCATTATTGCAGGCATGGAAGCTCCTCACATGGTCCTTACCGAAACAAGACCTGCCGCTTACCAGTTCAGGCCTTCAGTCCGGTAAGACGTTACCGTACTGTGTTCATGGGTTTTCTACCCCAACGCACATCTCCGGATGCGGAGGTGCGCATTTCGCTAGAAAGTCCACGGCACATGAGTCTATCCCATTGCTTGAGAGGGACCGTGCACGACACGGTGGAAGGCGGAAGACCTATGGCACAGAAATTCACGAAACGCGAGAAGAGCTGGATCGTCTACGACGTCGGCAACTCGGCACTTGTCCTGCTCTCGACAGCGCTCATTCCGATCTATTTCAACAGCCTGGCAGAAGGAAACGCGCTTGTCGCCTGGAGCTACGCCCAGACGATCGCTTCCCTCGTCATTGCCCTCCTCATGCCGTTCCTCGGCTCTCTTGCCGATATGCAGGGCATGAAGAAGAAGTTCATCATCGGCACGGTCGGTACGGGCGTCATCGCGACCTGTGCCCTTGGCATCCCCACGGCGTGGCTGCCGTTCCTCGTGATCTATATCATCTCCTCGATCATGCTGAACAGCTCGCTCGTCTTCTATGACTCGCTGCTCGTCGATGCCACGACAGACGAGCGCATGGATGAGGTCTCCTCCCAGGGCTATGCCTGGGGCTACATCGGATCGTGCGTGCCCTTCATCTGCTGCCTTGCCATCGTGCTCCTGCTCCCCTTCGACATCTCCGTCCGCACAAGCATGCAGCTCTCCTTCATCGTCACTGCAGCCTGGTGGCTCGCATTCACGATTCCGATGCTCAGAAACGTTGACCAGACGCATTACAAGCCGCTCGAGCGCCATGCTGTCTCGAAGGCAATACGGGGCCTCGGCAAGACGATGAAGAGCATCGCAGCCAACAAGCCGATGCTCTACTACATCATTGCCTACTTCTTCTACATCGACGGCGTCCACACGATCATAAACCTCGCCACGAGCTACGGCTCCCAGCTCGGCATCGACTCGACCCAGCTTCTGCTGGCGCTCCTCGCAACGCAGTTCGTCGCCTTCCCCTCTGCCATCATCTACGGCAAGCTCGGCACGAAGGTCGGCACGAAGAAGATGATCCTTGCCGGCATCATCGGCTACGGCTGCATCACGTTCTACGCTGCCTTCCATCTCCAGACCGCGGTCGACTTCTGGATCCTGGCCATGGCCGTCGGCCTCTTCCAGGGCGGCATCCAGGCGCTCTCCCGCTCCGAGTTCGCAAAGCTCGTCCCGAAGGAGAACTCGAACGAGTACTTCGGCTTCTTCGATATCTTCGGCAAGTATTCCGACATCATGGGCACGCTCATTGTCGCTGTCATGACGCAGCTCACGGGCATGGCAAACCTCGGCGTCTTCTCGATCGCAATACTTTTCGTCGTCGGCTTCATCTTCATGCTGAAGGTCCCAGCAGACGCGCACGCAAAGGCGTAAGCGAGCCGGCGTACGAATTCCGATCGATAGCAGGAAGGCCAGGGCAGACGCCCTGGCCTTCCTTTTCATCTGTCTTATGCAGCTTCTAGCGCTTCGTGTGCCTCTCGATATCGTCTCTCTCCCATGTCTCGATCGGCACGAGATAGCCGCGGTCTTTCAGCTTCTCCTCGACCGCATCGAGGATATCCTCGGAAGGCGCGCTGATATGGTGGAAGTGGTAGCCATCTGTGAGGAGCATGAGGGGCGAAGATACCCCTGAATGGATGCCCTCCAGGAAGTCCTGGACATCCCGCCTGCTCCTGGCACCGAGCGGGGCCGAGATGACGCCGTAGGTCCTGTGGTTCACGATCACGTCCTCCATCGTGGCCCCGGCATCGACGACGATATCCATCTCGTCCTCGAGCTGATCGTCGGTGTGGTGGCATTTGATGAGGCGGCGAAGCCCCTTCCTCTCTTCGCGGAGCACATACCCAGTATGGAGCCCCACGATCTCGTGGCCTTCATGCCGGAGGAGCGCGATATCCTGGACGATGACCTGGCGGCTCACCCGGAGCATGTCAGAAAGCTCCTTGCCAGAGAGCGGACGCGCGCTCCCCTCGAGTGCTGCCACGATCTGCCTGCGCCTTGCTGCGCCGTCCATTCCCATCGCTTCTACTCCAGCATCGTCAGATTCTTGTTGCTGAGATCGAGGATGCCGGCAGAATGCGTCAGCGCCCCGCTCGAGATGTAGTCTATCCCGAGATCTGCCATCTGGGGAGCATTCTCGAGCGTGATGTTGCCGGAGCACTCTGTGAGGGCACGGCCATCGATGATCTTGATGGCCTCCTTCATCTGCTCGTGCGTCATGTTGTCGAGCATGATGACATCAGCGTGTGCGGCGACTGCTTCCTTCACCTGGGCAATCGTCTCGCACTCGACCTCAATGCGGTAGATGAAGGGGCTCCTCCTCTTCGCTGCTGCCACAGCCTGGCGGATGCCTCCAGCAGCGGCGATATGGTTGTCCTTGAGCATGACAGCATCAGAGAGGCCGAAGCGGTGGTTCGTGCCGCCGCCGATTCTCACTGCCATCTTCTCGAAGTAGCGCATGCCAGGCGTCGTCTTCCTCGTATCGACGAGCGTCGCCTTGGCGCCTGCCTGCTGGAGCGCCTGCACCATCTCATGCGTATAGGTTGCAATGCCGCTCATGCGCTGCAGGTAGTTGAGGGCGGTCCTTTCGCCCGAGAGCAGTGCCCTTACATCTGCCTCGACCTCGGCGATGACCTGGCCAGGCATGACTTCGTCGCCGTCTCCGGCACGGGCCACCATCACGGCAGAGGCATCGAGCAGCTTGTAGACGCGGAAGTAGATATCGATGCCGGCAAGTATGCCCTGCTGCTTGCAGATGAGCTGCACGCGGGCACGGCGGGCACGGGGCATGACAGCCTCGGTCGAGACATCGCCGTAGGGCATATCCTCGGCAAGCGCCTCCCTGATGTGGTTGTCAATCATGAGGCCCAGCGAAGAGGTATCCATGCTGTGGCCCTTCTGATAGCTCGGCGTGAGCGGCCTCGGCTCGCCCACGGCAGGGTGCTTCATGGTCTCGTCCATCTCGATCCTCCTTGTAGGTGCGGCAGGTGCCGTCTTCTTCGGCTCGAGCATCCAGGAGCCGAATTCCTTCTGGTCAGAGATCATCCTCTTTGCAGCACGGGCAGAGAAGACAAGGCTCTCGAGCAGGCTGTTCGAGGCAAGGCGGTTCTTTCCGTGCACGCCGTTGCAGCTTGTCTCGCCTGCTGCAAAGAGATGGTTCATGGTCGTCTCGGAATCCTCGCCGACATGTATGCCGCCCATGAAGTAGTGCTGGGCGGGGACGACAGGGATGGGCTCCTTCGTGATATCGTAGCCCTCCTCGAGGCAGTGCTCGTAGATGTGCTTGAAGTGGTGGCGGATCGTCTGCTCATCGATGTTCTTGAAGCTGAGCCAGACGTGGTTCGTGCCTTCCTTCTTCATCTCTTCGTGGATGGCAGCAGACACCACATCGCGCGGCTGGAGCTCATCGGTGAAGCGCTCCATCTTGCCGTTCAGGAGCACCGCGCCTTCGCCCCTGCAGGACTCGGAGATCAGGAAGCTCCTGCCAGGCTTCGTCGTCCAGAGGCTCGTCGGATGGATCTGGATGTAGTCGGTATGCTCGAGCGCGACGCCGTGCTCCTTTGCGATGCGCACGCCGTCTCCCGTGAGCAGCGGATAGTTCGTGCTGTGCGTGAAGAGGCCGCCGATGCCACCCGTGGCAAGAAGCGTATGGTGCGCATGCAGGCGAAGCACCGTGCCGTCGCGCCTTACAGCCACAAGGCCTGCGCAGTACGGCGTACCATTCTGGTCCTTGCGCTCGATGAGGTCGACCATCTCAGTGTTCTCGAGAATCTCGACGTTTTTGAGCTTCTTCACCTGTGCCAGAAGCTTTGTCGTGATCTCCTTGCCCGTGATGTCCTCGTGGAAGAGGATCCTCGGGCGTGAGTGCGCGCCTTCGCGCGTGAACGCAAGGCTGCCATCGGAAGTGCGTGCGAACTCCACGCCGTAGTCGATGAGGCGCTTGATCGTCGGGCGCGACTCCTGAATCATGATCTTCACGGATTCGCGGCGGTTCTCATAGTGTCCTGCCCGAAGGGTATCCTCGAAGAATGCCTTGTAGTCGTTATCGTCGTGCTGGACGCAGATGCCGCCCTGCGCAAGCATCGAATCGCATTCCTCGAGCGTGCCCTTCGAGAGCATGACAATGCGGGCGGAGGCAGGAAGCGTCAGGGCACAGAAGAGTCCTGCGACGCCGCACCCCGCAATCGCCACATCGCATGATTCGTCCTGCGGCTCTGCTGTGCGGGCCGCCTCGATAGTCTCTTCTGTTTCCATGGCTCCTAGTCTTTCGCAAGCTCCAGCATGCGCCTGAGCGCACGGCGTGCGCCCTCGGTCGCAGCGTCATCGACCTCGACCTCGCCCGACCCGGTCTCGAGGCACGAGAGGATCTTCTGGCCTGTCACCATTGCCATGTTCGGGCAGATGGGCGTCGTCTCAGGGAAGAAGATCTCCTTTCCCTGGCCGGCGATCTTCTGCTCGATCGTGCGGCGGACGCCAATCACGGTAGCGATGATGTAGGACTTCTCCTCGCCTTCGGCGACGCGCTTGATGATGCCTGAGGTCGAACCGACATAGTCTGCTGCCTCGACGACCCAGGGCGTGCATTCAGGATGGGCGCAGACCACGGCATCAGGATGCGCGGCCTTGAGCTTCTCGATCTCGGCAAGCTCGATTGCCTCATGCGTCGGGCAGAATCCGTCGTTCAGGATCACATGCTTTTCCGGCACCTGGTCAGCCACATAGCGGCCGAGGTTCATGTCCGGAATGAACAGGACGTGGTGCTGGGGCAGCCTGCGCACGATCTTCACGGCATTCGAGGAGGTGACACAGACATCGGACCATGCCTTCATCTCGGTCGTCGAGTTCACATAGCAGGCAACAGCGAGGTCGTCTCCGTACTCGGTACGAGCGTTATCGACCGTCTCCTTCACGACCATGTGCGCCATCGGGCAGTCAGCCTTCGGCTCGGGCATGAGGACACGCTTCTCGGGCGACAGCAGCTTTGCGCTCTCTGCCATGAAGCGCACGCCAGCAAAGACGAGCGTCTTGCAGTCGAGTCCGGCAGCAAGCTTGCTCAGATAGAAGGAGTCGCCGATATAGTCTGCCACTTCCTGTGCAGAGTCCTTCACGTAGTAGTGGGCAAGGATGACGGCATCCTGCTCCTTCTTGAGCTCGGCGATGCGCGCAGCCATCGTGCCTGTGGTCTTCGTGTCCATGAATCCCCTCTCGTATCCAGCGCCGAGTTGGCAGTATGGCAGCTGTCATGTCATCTGACAAGACAGATGCAAAGCTTTATGCACACTCCACACAGAGAGCCGCCCGGCGCTCTCCCCATCTCAAGGGTGAAGCACCGGGCGGCATGGCTGCAATATGCCATCTCCGGACGGACAGACAAGGGGTGTCTGCGGAGTCTATTCGCTTCTCAGCGCCTCGACCGGATCTTCATGGGCTGCCTTCCTCGACGGGATGAGGCCCGCCAGGAACGTGAGCAGGACCGAGATGCCGATCAATGCCAATGCCGACTGCCAGGAGAGCCTCATGATGTTCGGCACATCGTAGACCGAAAGCACATAGGCATTGACCGGGACCGAGACGCCTAGCGTGATCAGGATGCCCATGAGGCCAGAGATGAAGCCCTCGATCACGGTCTCGGCATTGAAGACAGAGCTCACGTTGTGCTTGCTCGCGCCAAGCGCGCGGAGAATGCCGATCTCCTTCTTGCGCTCGAGGACGGAGATGTAGGTGATCACGGCGATCATGATCGAAGACACGACGAGCGAGATCGAGACGAAGGCGATGAGGATGCGGCTGATCATATCGACAATATGGGTCACGGACTGCATGAGCGTGCCCACGATATCGGTATAGCTGATCTTCTTCGCCTCATCGGTCTGCTGGTCGTTGTAGTCGTCGAGGATCTCTATGACCTTGTTCTTGTCCTGGAAGTCCCCCGGATAGATGTCGATCTCTGAAGGCGTTGCAGGATCGGCATAGCCGAGCTTTGCGAGGTTGTCGTCGTAGCTGGCGCTCGAGTTCGAGAGCATGCCGGCCATGAGCTCCTTGAGCTGCGTCTCGTCGATATTGAGGCTGAAGGCGCTCTTGATCTTGTCCCCATCGACCGAGATCGCATTCGGGAACGAGGCCTGAAGCCTGCCCATGCTTGTCTGGAGGGCACTCGTGAGCTGGGTCTCGATAGCAGCAGAGGTCTGCTGCATGACAGAGGAGAAGGCAGACTGGATGTAGGACGTGAGGGCGGTTGTGATCTTTGCCTCGAGCTGGCTTTCCACCTGGCTTGCCAGCTGGGACACGATTTGGGACTCCAGGGCCTTTGCGACCGAGCTCTGGATCTTCTCGTCGACGATGCCGGAGAGCCGCTGCTCTATCTGGCTCTCGATCTCATCGAAGTTCACGATCTTGCGTACGCCGTCCTCGATCTCCTTCTTCGTGCTGTCGAGGAGGAAGTAGTCCTGGACCTGGGCGTCTGGATGCTCCTGCATGTAGGTTTGCCAGCCTCGCACAAGCTCGGCTGTGAGTGCCTGGGCCGCTGTCTGGTCGAACTTGATATCGAGGCCGGAGACGAGCTCCCGCACATCGATATCGGAGAAGTCAGGAAGGAGCTCCTTGATCTCGTCCGTGCTGAGCGAGGAGACATCGATGCCGGAAAGGTCGAGCGAAGACATATCGACAGACGAAAGGTCGAGTGCCGGCACATCGATCGTGGGCGTCCGCATGGACGACATGTCGAGGTCGGAAAGATCGAGGTCGAGCTTCGAGGTATCGAACGAGAACGAGGCCTTGAGGGCATCCGTATCCACATTGAAGAGGTTCGAGAGATCGATATCCTCCCCTGCCGTGCCTGCCGCCTCCTCGGCGAAGGTCTTGCCGGTGAAGACGTCGGTTTGAGGATCTGCCAGCTGCTGCTTCACGATGTCGGCATCTGCTGCGTGTGCCATCACATCCTTCGTGAGGGCGCTCGTGTAGTAGATGCCCGGATCGAGCGAAGAGGAGGAATCTGTTGCCTGGACGATGCCGACAACATGGATGTCCTTGCCAGACGAGACAAGCGACTTCATGAAGTCCGCATCATCCGAGCGGTCCGTCCAGATCCTGTACTGCTCGTCATAGGCATAGATGTCGGTCGGATAGACAAGCTTGAGATGAGCCGCCAGGATATCGTCTGTCGAGTAGCTCGCTCCGCTTTCTGCATCGATCGCGGACTCTTCGGTGGAGGAGCTCTCGGCGTTCGTGAGCGTCGAGACCATGTAGTCGAGCTGGCTGTGGTCGCGAAGGCCCAGCTCGAAGGCATCGAGATCGGGAAGCGTGCCATCAGGCCTGAGAACGACCAAGAGCTCGTCTTCAGCTTGCGGCCACTCACCTGCCACGAGGTTGTACTGGCTCTTGATGAGGTCGGTATCGTCCATGAGCTCATGGAACGCGCTTGTCTGCGAGGTCATGCTCGAGGAGATCGAGGAGGAGACACCAAGTCCGAGCTGCGTGAACGAGGACTCGGGATTCACCTCCGCGACCGTGCCATCGGCATTCTCGAGGTAGAGCTCGGGCTTCACGTCGTAGGAGTACTGGATGGCGCGGGCATGCTGATGGATTCCTCCGCCATCGGCGTCAAGGTATTCCTTGAGCGATCTGAGGTCGTTCTTTCCGACGCTCTTGAACATGTTCGTGATGGTCGGCGCTTCCTTGATGCCGGAATCGGAAGAGCCATCATCAGAGGAGCTGCCAGATGAGCCAGACGAGCCTGCCGTGCCATTCACCGACGAGAGGACGGACGTGATATCGAAGCTCGTGCCCTGGATCTGGAGCGGATAGACCGTGAGCATCTTCTCTTCGGTATCCTCGATATAGCCGTTCGCGCCGTTCGCAAGCGCCAGGATCGCAGCGATGCCGATGATGCCGATGGAGCCGGCGAAGGCCGTGAGGAAGGTCCTTCCCTTCTTGGTCATGAGGTTCGCAAACGAGAGGCCGAGTGCCGTGAGGAAGGACATCGCAGTCTTGCGGGGAGGCTTTGCAGCCCTGTGCGTGGCATCAAGAGACGGGTCATAAGGGTCGGTATCGGATCTGATCGTGCCGTCCTTGAGCTCGACGATGCGCGTCGAGTAGCGGCGTGCGAGCTCGGGGTTGTGCGTCACCATGATCACGAGGCGGTCCTGGGCAACCTCCTTCAGAAGATCCATGACCTGGACGGAGGTCTCGGAGTCCAAAGCTCCTGTCGGCTCATCTGCCAGCACGATCTCAGGGTTGTTCACAAGGGCACGGGCCAGCGCCACGCGCTGCATCTGGCCACCCGAGAGCTGCGAGGGCTTCTTGTCGGCATGTTCGGCAAGGCCGACCTTGGAAAGCGCTTCCCTCGCCCTCTTCTCGCGCTCGGACGCTCCGACGCCTGAGAGCGTGAGCGCCAGCTCGACATTGGCAAGGACCGTCTGGTGCGGAATCAGGTTGTAGCTCTGGAACACGAAGCCGATCCTGTTGTTGCGGTAGGTGTCCCAGTCGCGGTCGCGGTAGCGCTTCGTCGAGATGCCGTCGATCAGAAGGTCGCCGTCGTCGAAGTGGTCTAGGCCGCCGATCATGTTGAGCATCGTCGTCTTGCCCGAGCCGGAGGGTCCGAGAATGGAGACGAATTCGCAGTCACGGAATGCGAGCGACACGTCGTCGAGCGCCTTCTGCGTGAACGTGCCGGTCGTATACGACTTGGAGATATGGGAGAGTTCGAGCATGGCCGCCTTTCAGCCGGAGATCCTTCATGCAAATGCTGCAATGCAGATATCTGAATATCTGGCAGCTTCTGTCTTCTCGCTTCATTATGCCCATGGCGCTGCTCGCGCCGATGCGGCCCTCTGCCCAAATCCCAGCTATCCCCATGAATCTTTCAGCCGCTTCTGTCCAGCATCTGCACGGCACATCTGAGCTGCCCGAACCTTTCAGACAGATGCACTTTCTGTGTCTGGTGCCGGACATCTCCTCTTCTGAATGTCCAGCGCAAAAAGGAGGCGGCAGGACCTTATGCCCTTTCTTGCTGCCGCACACGGAGGTTAGTGCTTTTTCGACGCATCCGGCGCCACGGAGCCCGTGTATGTCCGATACTGTAGAGTGCGACAAGGCCAGACGACCATTGACAGGAGGGCTTCTGCATGCCAGCCATCATCACGCACTACTTCTACGGGCAGGACATGTATTTCACGGCAGCGAACTCGCTCAAGAGCGAATCCGATGAGGAGCGCAAGGCCTATCTTCTGGGCTGCCAGGGCCCCGATCCCTTCGAGTCGCTCGATCTCGATCCGCGCCTCAAGGAATACCGCAATATCGCGAAGCTCCTCCACACGGAGAAGATCGAGGAGTGCATCGCCGCCTTCAAGGGCTCGCTTGCCTACCTCTCAGACCATGAGAGGCCGACGGGACGTGCCTATGTGGCAGGCTATATCAGCCACTTCGAGCTCGATTCGAGGGTCGGACCGTTTGTGGCAAGCTGGACCCGCGGCATCTGCGAGGCAGGCGTCGAAGGCCTCGACGAGCGCGATGCAAAGGTCGTCACGGCAGAGGTCGAGCGCGACCTCGACGAGATGGTGCTCTACACGAAGTCCGGCAAGACCGTCGAGACCTTCCACCCAGCCCATGAGTGCCTCGATGCCACCGAGCGCATCCTCGGCATCTGCGACAGGATGTATCGCTACATGCTCTTGAAGGTCTATGGGCTCGTCGTGCCGCACACGCTCTTCTCTGGCGCCATCAATGCCCACAGGACCCTCATGCGCCTCATGAGGGCACCGCACCTGACCGATGCGAAGTCCCAGATCGCCTCTGCGATCGAGGTCAATGTCCTGCACCGCCGCCATTCGCTCTACCGGGCCATGGCACACAGGGCAAGGAAGGAAGCCTCCTCTGTCTTCGAGAACAGGGAGCACCAGACGTGGACCGATCCCTATACGGGCCATGAGCACACGGCAAGCTTCTGGGATCTCTACTACGGCACGCAGGGCGAGCTGCAGTGCGATCTCAAGTGCTTCCTCGATGATGGCTTCGATGCTCAGAAAGCCCAATCCATCACCCATGGCAAGGACTTCGACGGCAGGCCCGAGAAGGCCGGAGAGACCCTGTAATGGCAGAAGAAGAGATGCTGCCTCAATGGCACGGCAACGACGGCATCGCGCTTCCGCATGAGCGCTACTGCAGCATCTGCGGATCTGAGCTCGTGCTGAAGGAGCAGCCAGAAGACGGCCCGGAGCCGTGGTGCCCGACCTGCAATGCATGGCGCTATCCAGCATTTTCTTCTGCCATCAGCACGATCGTCTACTCCCCTGACGGGACCAGGATCCTGGCAATCGACCAGTATGGCAAGCACGGCGTGCTCGTGGCTGGATACGTCTCCCAGGGAGAGAGCCTCGAGGAAACCGTCAGGCGCGAAGTCAAAGAGGAGACAGCGCTCGACGTCTCGGACCTCCGCTTCAATGCAAGCCAGTTCTATGCCCGCACGAACACGCTGATCTCGAACTTCGTCTGCTGGGCCAGGACGGAAGACTTCCATCTCAACCGCGAGGTCGACCGTGCCCGCTGGGTGCCGAAAGACGAGTTTGCCGATGCCCTTGTGCCGGGCTCTCTTGCCCAGTGGTTTGCCCGCCACCATCTCATGAACGCCTGACGAAGAGCCTGCACAGGCAGGCTCTTCTCATATGAGGCCGCGCTTCTGCCTGTCGCGAATCTCCTCTTCCTTCTTCTTGAGGAGGCCCCGGTATTCCGGCAGCGCATCGAACGGCATGAAGATCTTTGCCCGCTCTGCTGCGCTCATGGACGGATGCCCATAGCGGATGCGCCCTGGCCTATCTGCGCCAGACGTCTTCGACCCCATCGTTCTCATCTCCCGATCTGTGTCCGCCGATCTGGCTGTTGCGCTCGCGCGCTGTCGCCTTCGGCATGAGGTCCATGCCCTTCAGGATCGCATTCTTGCCGAAGCGCTGCCTGATATCGTTCACAGTCCGCTGGCGCGAAAGCTCGCCTTCATCTGTCTCCTCTTCAGCAAAGAGGCTCATCTGCGCGCCCTTCGCATCCTCAGGAGCGACCTCGAAGGCACCGATGCCGAGGCGCTTGATCTGCCGCTCGGGATCCACCCGGTCGTGGAAGATTGCCTCTGCCGCCTGCCGGATCTTCCTTGAGGAGCTTGTCGGCACGAGGAAGGACATCGAGCCCGAAGCGCCGGGGCCATAGCGGTGGAGGCGCCTTCTCTCCTGCGCATATTCGCGCTCCTCCTCCGTGATCGCATAGCCTACAAAGACCGAGATGCCGCCTGCAACAAAGCCGCCTTCCGTGAGCCGCTGGGCAAGCGCATCTGCCATCTCCTTGAGCACGAGGAGCGCATCCTCTGCGTCATAGGCGCAGCCGAAGACCTGGTTCGAGCTCAGGGAATGCGCCTGCGGCTTGTAGGCCTTGATATCTGCCATCGTCACGGGCTCGATGCCCCAGGCATGGTCGATCAAGATCTCGGCGTCCTTCCCGAACTCGCGGAAGAGCGGCTCTGTCGGGGCATGCGCAAGCTGTCCCATCGTGTGTATCCCCATCTCGGCGAGACGCCTCGCGATGCCAGGGCCGATGCGCCAGAAGTCCGTGAGCGGCCTATGGTTCCAGAGCGTCGTCCTGAAGCTCTCCTCGTCGAGCTCGCCGAAGAAGTCATCCGAATGCTTTGCCGTGATATCGAGGGCAATCTTTGCGAGGTAGGGATTCGTGCCAAGGCCGCAGGTCGCGGTGATCCCTGTCTCCTTTGCAACTTCGCTCCTGAGCGCCTCGCCGAGCTCGCGTGCGGTCATCCCATAGAGCGACAGATAGGGCGTGATATCGAAGAAGGCCTCGTCGATCGAGTAGACGAAGATGTCTTCCGGAGCGATCTTCCTGAGGTAGATGCCGTAGATCTCGGCCGACTTCTCCATGTAGTAGCGCATGCGGGGCGGAGCCATGATGTAATCGATGCCTTTGGGAATCTCGAACACGCGACAGCGCCCCGGGACCCCGAGCTTCTTCATCGCCGGAGAAACAGCCAGACATATCGTTTTCTCGGTGCGCGTGGGGTCTGCTACCACTAAATTGGTAGTGAAGGGATCGAGCCCGCGCGCGATGCACTCGGCAGAGGCATAGAAGCTTTTCAGGTCTATGCACAGATAGCGCTTCTGCGTGCCTGCCACGGAGCTCCTTTCTTCGAACGGATGTACCCATATTAGCAGACAGGCCCGACAGCCTGGACAGGACAGGAAGGTTTGGAATGGCGAAAGGAAAGACCACGACCGGCTCGGCGACGAAGAAAGCCTCGCCTCAGCTCGACGACGTCGTGAGGGTGGACAAGTCCGGCAGGAATGTCTACTACAACGACTATCTCCACCAGTACTACTATGTGCCCGAGTCGAAGATGCGCCAGCTCGCCTTCTTCGACCGCCAGCGCACGATCTTCGCGGTCTCGCTTGCAGCGATCTTCGGTGCTACGACCTCGCTCTGGATCGGCATTGCCCTCTTTGCGGGGCTCTATATCCTGACGTCGGGCTATTTCTACCTGAGCTTCATCCCGGCCCTCAAGAAGGCCGAGGAGCCGAAGCTCTCCGAAAGCGAGCAGGTGCTCGAGCGCGGCAGGCGCCAGAAGCGCACGAGCCGCCGCATCGGCTATGCCGTCGTCTGCTTTGCGACAGCAGCCATCCTTGCCTATTACGGCATGAACCAGACCTTCTCCGGTCTTGACTTCTGGTCCGCCGTCATCCTCGGCGTCGGCTGCCTTGTCTTCGGCGTCTACCAGCTCATCATCTATTTCAAGAGGCGCTAGTCTCCCAGCACATGCATAAGGCCGAAGATCAGGAAGGCCGCAAACACGATCAGGCACGCCCAGAGGAACCGGATCAGGCTCTCATGGGCGTGCTGCTGCTTCTCGAGCTTCTCGATCTCCTTCTGGATGGCCTCTGCCTTGTTCTCCTTGCGGCGGATCACGCTGTGGAGCTCGTCGTCTCCCGTGTTGTCCGTGATGCAGTCTGTCACATAGGCGCGCTTGAGCGCGATGTCCTCGAGCTCGATCTGGGCATCCTGGACGGCCTTCTGGTGGCGGTCGAGGTTGTTCTTGACGGCAGCGATGTTGTCGTAGACGGGCTTCTGGCTCTCGTCGAAGCGCTTCTCAGCTTGCCTGAGCGCCTCGTCGGCAGCCGAAAGCGCCTGGTTCCTGAGCTTCACATCCTCGGCGAGGCTATGGCGGCGCTCCTTCTCCTCGTCCGAGAGCCTCTCCGTGTGCGTGAGGTCGAAGGAGCGAAGCCTCTCTTCGGCTTCCTCGAGCGCTCGCGCATTCTTCTCCTGCGTCGCCCGCTCGCCCTTCGTGAAGTCGCTCTTGCCCTGGGCAAGCTCGGCCTTCATCTCCTCGAACGGCTTTCTCACCATATCGAGGCTCCCCAGAAGCTTCTGCTCGTGGGAAAGCGTCGCTTCGAGCTCCTTCTCGCGTGATGCATATTCGGCAAGCATCTGGTCGGAGTTCTTCCGGATATCGTCACGCATGGCAAGCTCTTCATGATCCAGCTCGATGCTCTGCTTCACCGTGCCGAGCTCATGCTGCTTCGCTTCGATCTTGTCCTTCACCTGATCTGTCGAGGATATTGCCATCCGTGACCACTTCCCTGCATCCGGAATGCCTGCCTTGGAGCCGCGCTACCTTCGAGCCTAATGGAAACGCTTCATCCTTTCCACCCCAATCGGCAGCGGTGGGAATGGAGCGGCCGACGGCCACACATTCCTGAGAATTCCGACGCTTGCTCTCATCCATGCGCATAAAAACTTGCCATCATGCGCATTCTTCACTTCAGCGATGCTCGAGGAGGAAGCGCACGACAAGCACGAGCACAAGAAGCTCGTCCGTGTGGCGGCAGTCGGAAATCGTTGCCACATAGCTGCCGAGAGATTCCTCGCCACGCACGACCGTCGCGATCTTGTCACCCCTGAAGTTCGTGATGTGATACATCCCGCGCACAGGCGAGCGGTCGAGATTCCAGCCGTAGTCCGGCACAGAAAGATGCGGCGTATGGTGGACGCCTGAAAAGCTTGCTGCAAAGCGCACGCCGTCTGCCATCGTCACCATGAGCATGCCGCGCTCCTCGAAGGCACGGACCCGGTAGCGTGCAATCTCGTTGCCATTCGGATCATGCAGCATCATATGGTCGACACCGCCTACAAGCTGTATCTGCGCATTGTAGGCAATGTGCCCCTCTGCATCGAAGATATCGAGCACATGTGCTGCGGAACCGGTCCGGTGGTTCTTGATCGTGAATCTCTTGGACACGGATTCCCCCTTCCGGATGGTTCAAGCTTGCGGAAAGCTAGCTAGACCGTATCACAAACCTTGCAGGAAAAGCCGCCTGCATGCCATATCAGGCACCAATTGGCACTGCGCTTTCAGCTCTGGACCAGACGGACGAACGGGTAGGGCGAGCTTGCAGAGGAGGATATGACCTTCTCCGCAAAGCGCTTCGAGGCCAGAGGCAGGGTCTCGTCCAAACGCCAGGCAAGGCAGATGTTCCTCTTCGGACGCTCCCGCACATGCTTCGTGAGGAGGCCCGCATCGTAGTTCGAGAGCATGAGCTCATAGAGGAGCGTGACGCCCAGCCCTTCCCTCACCATCTGCAGTATCGAATAGTCGTCCGTGACCGTATATTCGACTTTCGGCGTGATGCCAGCATGCTCGAAGGCACGAAGAGCCACCGACGATTCGCCTTCGTCGAGCACGATGAGCGGCTCTGCCGCAAGGTCTTCGAGCGATACCGTGCGCTTCCTTGCAAGCCGGTGCCCATGCGGCACGACGGCCATCATCTCGTCTGCGAGGAGCGGCACACGCTGGAGGCCTGCTGCATCCTCCATATCGGTGAAGCCAAGGTCGAGCTCCCCTTCGCGCACCCAGTCTGCAATCGAGGTGTACTCCCCCTGGCGCAGCACGAAATGCACCTCGGGCCAGACTTCCTTGAACTCCTTCATGAGGGGAGGCAGGATGTTTCGGCTCACGCTCGTGAACGTGCCGATAGAGATCTCGCTGCCGACAAGGCCTGAGAGCTCCCGCTGCCGGCGCGAGAGCGCATCCTCTGCATGGCTTATGGCTTCGAGATAGGGCATGAGGACCGAGCCATCCTTCGTGAGCCGCACGCCGTCGCGGCGCCTTTCGAGAAGGGTGCATCCCAGCTCCTCTTCGAGCGAGCGTACCTGCTGCGATATGGCAGACTGCGTATAGCCGAGCTCCTCGGCCACTGCCGTGAAGCTGCCTTTCTCGGCAACCCTTACGCACACCCCTGCACGCGATGCTCTCATGGCGCTCCTTCCATTAGCTCTGCTTATTATGCCATTACATACAATCGTTTTACTTATGGTTTGCCGAGGCGTACAAGTATGCAAAACGGCGCAAGGAGGCACCATGGAAAAGACAGCAGCAGCTCAGAGAAGCGCATCGAAGGCAAGGACAGCATCTTGCTTCTGGCAGGGTGCACATGACGGCGTGCCGATTGCGCTTGGCTACCTTGCCGTCTCGTTCTCGCTTGGCATCTCTGCAGCAGGGGCTGGGCTCGACCCTCTGCAGTCTCTCGTCGCAAGCTTCCTCTGCAATGCCTCGGCGGGAGAATATGCCGCCTATTCCTCGATCGCACAGGGAGCAGCCGTGCTCGAGCTCGTAGCGGTGACCCTCATCGCAAATGCCCGCTACATCCTCATGGGTGCCGCGCTTGCCCAGCGCTTCGATGCGAAGACGCCGCTCTGGCAGCGCATGCTCATCGCCTACGACAACACCGACGAGCTCTTCGCGCTCACGATCGCCCGTCCGGGCAAGGTCTGCCCGGCCTATTCCTTCGGCTCCTTCCTGCCGGCGCTTCCCGGCTGGGCGCTCGGTGGTGCCCTTGGCGCCCTTCTCGGCAATGTCTTGCCGGCACGCATCCTCTCTGCCCTCTCCGTCGCCCTCTTCGGGATGTTCCTCGCCGTGATCATTCCGGCAGCGCACCAGGAAAAGGCCGTCTGCGCCGTCGTGGCCGCAAGCTTTGCCGCAAGCATGCTCTGCGATGCAGCCCCCATCATCTCGGAGCTCTCAAGCGGCACGCGCACGATCATCCTGACACTCGCGATTGCAGGCGCTGCAGCTTGGCTCTTCCCGGTGCATGGCGGAGTGCCGACATTCCGCTATGCCGCGCAGGAGCGCCAGTCCTGGACGACGCAGGAGGCCCTCTCATGAACATGTGGATCTATGTGCTGGCTATGGGAGCGGCGACAGTCTCCCTGCGCATCCTTCCTGTCGTCTTCATCAGGAAGCCCATCGAGAGCCCCTACCTCAAGTCCTTCCTCTTCTATGTGCCCTATGTGACCTTGGCAGTCATGACAGTACCGGCGATATTCCAGAGCACGGAGTCGCCTTTGGCAGGCGCAGCCGCGCTTGCCCTGGGCATCTATGCATCCTGGCGGGGAAAGAGCCTCTTCGCTGTCGCCGCTGTCTGCTGTCTGTCCGTGCTTGTCCTCGAGCTCTTCCTTGCGTAGACGGAAAAATCGGCTCATCCGCCGATATCTGTGCGTTAGTTTATAAATTTGTTGTTATGAGATGCGCACAGGCAGGGCTTCCAGGCATTTGTGCTGCTACCATGGGCAGCGTTTGATGTGCTATCTGAGGAGGCTTCATGTACCGCGATGCAATTTCCTACCACAGCAATGTGCTCGGCGAAGATCTCGGCGTGATCGTGTACGGCATGACGGGATACCCCATCATCGTCTTCCAGACCCAGGACTCGAAGTGCACGAACTACGAGGACTTCGGCATGATCTCCGAGCTTGCCGACTACATCGATGGTGGAAAGGTGCAGCTGTTCTGCGTCGACTCCATCGACCAGGAATCCTGGTCGAACACGAACGGCGACAAGAGCTGGCGTGCCCAGCGCCAGGAGGACTATTTCCGCTTCGTGACGGACGAGCTCGTCCCGTATGTCCATGACAGGAACGGCTCCGACCTCCGCCCGCTCGCAACCGGCTGCTCCATGGGTGCTACCCACTCCGCTATTGCGGCACTGCGCCGTCCGGACCTCTTCCAGGGCTGCATCGCGCTCTCCGGCGTCTATCGCACGAGCTTCTTCTTCGGCGACTGGATGGACGAGAACCTCTACATGAACGATATGGTCCAGATGCTCCATGATCTTCCGGCAGACCATCCCTACATCGACCTCTACAACCACCGCTCGCTCTGCTTCTGCGTCGGACAGGGTGCCTGGGAAGATGGTCTTTCCGACCTGCGCGACATGGACGCCTCCTTCAAGCGCCTGGGCATCAGTGCCTGGTGCGATTTCTGGGGCTACGATGTGAACCACGACTGGCCATGGTGGAAGAAGCAGATGCGCTACTTCCTGCCGATCGTCCTCGAGGACGTGAAGAAGGAGCTCGCCGAAGAGGCAGCCTCTGCCAAGAAGGAAGCTGCTCCTGCGCCGAAGAAGGAAGAGAAGCCTGCAGCAGCATCGAAGGCTGAGGCAAAGCCTGCTCCCAAGAAGGCAGAGGCTCCGAAGGCCGAAAAGCCCGCTCCTGCTGCAAAGCCTGCAGCCAAGAAGGCTGAGCCCGCAGCAAAGCCTGCCACCAAGGCTGCAAAGCCCGCAGCGAAGAAGGCCGAGCCTGCTCCCAAGGCAGCTGCAAAGCCGGCTGTCAAGGCAGCCCAGAAGCCAGCTCCTGCCGCAAAGAAGGCCGAGCCGAAGGCAGCTCCTGCAGCAGCTGAGGCAAAGCCGGCCACCAAGAAGGCTGAGTCCGCAGCACAGGCGGCACCGAAGACTGCTGCAAAGGCAGCAGAGAAGCCGGCTACCGCAAAGAAGGCAGCACCCGCCAAGACCGCAGAGGCAAAGCCCGTGGCGAAGCCCGCTGCCAAGAAAGCTGAGCCCGCTGCAAAGCCTGCCGCCAAGGCTGCAAAGCCCACAGCGAAGAAGACGGCTGCCACCGCTTCCAAGACCGCAGCAAAGCCTGCAACGAAGAAGACCACGACCCGCAGGTCTTCCACGCGCCGCGCAAAGTAGCTCGCATCGGTTGCATGCATCTGGGCCTGTCCTTCGGGACAGGCCCTTTTTCATCTGCAAGGCAGTTCCTGCAAAGATTGCGTAATGTCTTCCTGTAACAAGCCTGTAGCCCTGCACGCGCTAGCATGAATGAGTCCTGAATGCTTCGTCAGAGGTAGTCCATGAATTTCGTCTTCATATCCCCGCAGTTCCCTCCTGTCTTCTGGCAGTTCTGCAACAGGCTCCAGAGGAACGGTGTCACCGTCCTCGGTATCGGCGATACCCCGTATGACGGGCTGGCACCAGAGCTCAAGAGCTCGCTCACCGAGTACTACTACACGCCGAATCTCGCCGACTACAGCCAGGTCTTCCGTGCCGTCGCCTTCTTCTCGTACAAATATGGAAAGATCGACTGGCTCGAATCGAACAACGAATACTGGCTCGCGCAGGATGCACGCCTGCGCGATGACTTCCATATCGTGACGGGAGCATCGACCGCGCAGATGGCCGTCTGGCAGAGCAAGGCCGGCATGAAGCCGCTCTATGCGATGGGGTCCATTCCGACAGCACGCCAGATCAAGGCTTCGACGCTCGACGATGCAAAGCAGTTCGCCGCACAGGTCGGCTATCCCCTCTTCGCGAAGCCCGAGGTCGGCATGGGCTCGCTCGGTGCCCGCAAGATTGCAGACGAGGCAGCTCTTGCCGCCTTCTTTGCAGATAGGCCGAAGGGCAGCTATGTGATCGAGGAGTTCGTCTCGGGACGCATCTGCTCCTACGATGCCATCTTCGACAGCCACGCCAATCCCCTCTTCGAGAACATGGAAGAGTTCCCGAGGAGCATGGCACGCGTGGCCGAAGAGAAGCTCGATATGGCCTATACCTGCCTTCCTGCAATCGATCCGAGGCTCCAGAAGCTCGGCCGCGCTGCCGGCAAGTCCTTTGGCATCAGGAGCCGCTTCACCCACATGGAATTCTTCCGGCTCGATAAGGCCAAGGAAGGCCTGGGAGATGCCGGCGACTATGTCGGCCTCGAGGTGAACCTGCGTCCGCCCGGATCTAACACGCCGAACATGATGAACTATGCACACTCCTGCGATGTCTACCAGATCTGGGCCGACATGGTCACGAATGATGCGACTGACGTGACCCAAGGCGAGCAGTTCTTCTGCGTCTATGCCTCGCAGCGCGACTGCCACCGCTATGTCCACTCGGATGCCGATATCAGGCGGACCTATGGAGAGCGCCTCGTCGAGGCAGACCGCATCTCCCCTGCCCTTGCCGACGATATGGGAGACATGGCATACACAGCAAAGCTCAGGACAGACGAGGAGCGCCGCGAGTTCATCCGCTACGTGCAGGAGCGTACGCCAGACGACGCGGCGCGTCCGGAAGACCTCGCGCTCTAGCCAAGCACGCATAGTTTCCTTCTGGCCTGGAAGCTCTTTCCAGGCCTTTTTCCTGCCTGTCCTTCCTTCCGCATGCGCCGTCTTTTGTGCCGTCTGGCCTGCCTTCCGTGTATGCATCAGAGGCTTCGGCCTAGGATGGGTCCGTGAGCGATTGCAGGGAGGCACGCAATGGATACATCCACGAGCGCAGGGCTCAGGAAAGAGAGCCTCACGTTTCCGAGTGCAGACGGCACCACCCAGATCCACGCAAAGATCGTGTGGCCAGAAGGCGAGCCGAAGGCCATCTTCCAGATCGTCCATGGCATGGCAGAGCACATCAGCCGCTACGAGCGCTTTGCCGAGTATCTTGCCCATGCGGGATACGTCGTCTGCGGCCATGACCAGATAGGCCACGGCGAGAGCGCAGCTCCAGAGCGCTGGGGCAAGCTTCCTGCCCAGGGCGGCGACAAGATCATGGTCGACGATATCAGGCGCATGGCAAAGGAGATGGAGAAGAGGGTGCCGGGCGTGCCGCATGTGCTCTTCGGCCACTCGCTCGGATCCTATCTTGCCCGTGCCTACCTCGCGACCTACCGCGACCCTGACCTCAAGGCCTGCATCCTTTCCGGCACGGGACACGTCCCGCCTGCAGCCTCTGCCTTCATGCATGGCCTCGCTGCGCAGGCGGCAAGGCGCCACGGCGAGGATGCCTACCTCGAGATGCTCCATTCGCTTGGCGACGGTGCCTATGCAAAGCAGATCAAGAATGCAAGGACCGACTTCGACTGGCTGAGCTACAGCACGGAGAACGTCGACGCCTATATCGCAGACCCTGCCTGCGGCTTCCCATTCTCTTGTGGCGGCTATGCGACGGTCTCTGCCATCACCCGCTTCGTCTGCTCTCCTGACTGCTTCGCGAAATGGAACAAGGACCTGCCTGTCTTCTTCGTGGCAGGCGCCGAGGACCCCGTCGGCTCCTGCGGCAAGGGCGTCGAGCATGCAGCCCGGATGGCGCGCGATGCCGGCGTGAAGGATGTCTCCGTGCACATCTATGCGCACATGCGCCACGAGATCCTGAACGAGACCGATGCGGACGATGTGATGCGCGACATCCTTGTCTGGACGAAGCAGAAGGTCGGCGCCTGAGCACAGAACGGCAGCATCAAGATGAGGCGGGGTGCCCGCAGATGCAGACGCCCCGCCTCTTTGCTGCTTTCAGTTCGTGCTAGACGCGGTACGGTGCGAGCGCCTCGATCACGATATCGTCCGCCTTCTGGCAGAGATCCTGTTCCGGTGCCTCGGCAAGCACGCGGATCAGAGGCTCGGTGCCGGATGCACGGACGAGCACGCGGCCATTGCCCTCGAGGAAGTGCTCTGCCTCGGCCACTGCTTCCTGGATCTCGGGAGCCTCCATCACGGCATTCTTGTCCTTGACCTCGACGTTGATGAGAAGCTGCGGATAGCGCTTGACCGGACGCGTGAGCTCGGAGAGCTTCTCCTTCTCGGCACGCAGCACCTCCATGAGCCTCAAGCTTGTCATCACGCCGTCACCTGTCGTCTCGATATCGCCGAAGATGATGTGGCCAGACTGCTCGCCGCCGAGCGAGTAGCCGTTCTCGCGCATGCAGGCATAGACGTTCTTGTCGCCCACGGCCGTCGCCTCGTACTTGATGCCGGCATCGTCGAAGGCACGGAAGAGGCCGAAGTTCGACATGACAGTCGGGACGACCGTATCATGGGCAAGCTTGCCATGCTTCTTGAGGTAGGTGCCGCAGACATAGAGGATGAGGTCGCCGTCGACGACATCGCCCTTCTCGTCGACCGCGATGCAGCGGTCAGCGTCACCGTCGTAGGCGAAGCCCACGTCGAGGCGGTTGTACATCACGAAGTTCTGAAGCGTCTCGATGTGCGTGGAGCCGCAGTCGACATTGATGTTGAAGCCATCCGGAGCATTGTTGATCACGTAGGTATCGGCACCGAGGGCGTCGAAGACCGGGCGGGCGACGCTCGAAGCAGCGCCGTTGGCGCAGTCGAGGCCGACCCTCATGCCCTGGAGGCTGAAGCCGCAGGAGGCGATCAGATAGGCGATGTAGCGGTTCCTGCCCTGCATGTAGTCGATCGTGCGGCCGATCGCATTGCCGGTCGCAAGCGGCACCTCGACCTTTCCATCGAGGTAGTCCTCGATCTTGAGGAGCACATCCTCGTCCATCTTGTAGCCCTCATGGTTCACGAGCTTGATGCCGTTGTCCGTGTAGGGGTTGTGGGAGGCCGTGATCATGATGCCGCAGTCGAACCCGCCATCGAGCGTCTCATAGCAGAGTCCCGGCGTCGGGATCACATGGAGCATGTAGACATCGGCGCCCGATGCCACGAGGCCCGAGATGAGGGCGCTCTCGAACATGTAGGACGAACGGCGGGTATCCTTCCCGAGGACGACACGGGCCTTCCTGCCCTGGTTCGCTCCGTAGTACCAGCCGACATAGCGGCCGATCTTGAACGCATGCTCGACATTGAGGCCTTCATTGGCCCTGCCGCGGAAGCCGTCCGTACCGAAATATTTCATCGCTCTCTCCTTGCATCGGCGCCTGCTCCACACGCAAGCAGGCCAGATCGCTTACAAGCTCGTTTCCCCATTGTAACGGTATCGCTCCCGTCTGCCGTCTGCCGATGGCTGCCCACACGGAAGAAGTAGGACTTATATGGTAGATACCACCTCATCATCGCAGCAGAATCGGAGCACGCTATGCCCAGACATTTCACAGCAGAGGACGCAGCCTTCTCGGCGGATGACGAGCCCATCACGCCTGGCGGCTATATCGGATTCACGATCCTCTTTGCCATTCCGCTCGTAGGCCTTGTCTCTTCCCTCATCTTTGCCTTCGCAAGCAAGAACATGAACAGGCGGAGCTTTGCGCGTGCTGCCCTCTTCTGGCGCATCGTGTGCTACGCGCTCGTGGCCCTCTATTACTTCGTACCGCCTGCTGCCGGTGCCATGAGGAGCCTGCCGGCAATCGCTTCCGACCTTGCAAACCGTCTTGCGGCACTCCTGCCCTTCTCGCTTACGTAGCCGCGCCCAGAAAGGAGCTTCTGCATGCGGATCCATCACGCTTCCCTCTCCTTCTTGATGAAGCTTGCCATCTCTGCCCTGTGCGTCCTGGCGCTTGCCCTGACCTTCGGCTGGAGAAGCGGCTCCTGGCATTTCGAGGGGCTCCACTACTTCGCTGTCCTCATTGCCGCTGCTTCTGCCATCTACTGGCTCTGCGAGGCGATCTTTGTCCTCGCGCATCGCAAGGAGGACCGCGGCGGCTCTGTCATCGAGCCGAGCCTCAAGTATGCGCTCACGATGTGCCTTGTCGTCACCTGCACCGTCACGCACTTCCTTCTGAAGGTCGGTCCCTTCTGGGGTTACGGCTGGGACTTCCCGTTTTTCGCCCTCCATTACCTGATTCCGGCGCTTGCCGTCGCCGACTGGCTCCTCTTCGACCGGAAGGGCCTCATGCATGGGTGGGGACCGCTTGTCTGGACCTGCCCGCTTCTGATCTATCTCCTGATCACGGAGCTCCTCGTTGCCGGCACAGGCATCGATCTTGCCGGAGACTTCCAGATCTCGGGTGTCTCACGCTATCCCTATCCCCTGCTCGATGTCACGCAGATTGGCCCCGAGCATGTCCTTCTGCTTGTCGGCTGCGGCTATGCCTTCTTCACGGCACTCGGCTACGTCGTCTTTGCCCTCGACCGCCTGCTTTCGACAGTCGGCAGGGATGCCCGTGCCGCCGAGGCCCAGGAGGAAGCCGAAGCAGAGCTGCCGATCCAGTCGCCGCTTTCGGCAGCGCCCCGCCACTTCCGCTCCTGACAGAAGACTTCCGCAGAGCGCCGTGTGCTTGCACTCGGCGCTTCTTATGTCTAGTCTTTCAAGGATGTAGAGGTGACAAGCAGATGAGATTTCATGAATTCGGGACAGACTCTCCCGATATCCTTCTAGTGGTTCACCCCAGGCTTGTGACCTGGGACGTGCTCCTTCCTGACATCCGCCTGCTCTCCGAGCGCTACCACGTCGTCGTGCCGGTGCTTCCTGGCCATGATTTCCAGGACGGCGGCGATTTCTGGAGCGTCGAGCGCACAGCAAAGGAGCTTGAAGACGGGCTCATTGCCCGTGGCTATCTCGATATCCTCGGTGCTCTTGGCATCGATATCGGAGGATCTGTCGTCGTGCGCCTTCTGGCCGACAGCCGCATCCGCATCATGCATGCAATCATCGACGAGGGCGTCCTTCCCCATCAGGGCTCCTCGATCGTATCGAAGCTCGAGGCAGCGAGAGACTATCTCTCCTACGAGGCAGCCAAGCTCTCGGTACCGAAGGGGCTCGGCAGGCTGGCCGAGCGCATCTCCTCTGAAGAGGAGCGCGGCATCATCTGCGGCACGCTCCAGCGCATCTCGACAAGAAGCGTCTGGAACCTCTCTGCCTCCTGCCACAGCTATGAGCTGCCGAAGGGCCCCATCGGAGGCGGCTCGGCCGTCGAGTACTGGTACGCCGAAGGAAGCAGGAAGCGCCGCCGCCAGGACATCCGCACGGTCGAGCAGGCAATCCCTACCGCCAAGATCGTGAAGTTCCCCGACGCGCACCCGCTCGAATTCGCACTCCATCATGCACGCGAGTACAGCCTGCGCATCCAGCATGCACTCGCGCAGCCGGTGCCCGCAGCCTGCTAGGCGCTCTTCTCCTTGTCATGCAGCACATGGAAGATGAAATCGAAGGCAGCTTCGGCTGCCTTCTTCTGTGCGTCGCCCGAAAAGCCGTGGCCTGCACCTTCGACGGTCTGAAGCGTCGCCGCCGGGAAGGTGGCGGCAGCCTTCTCGGATGAGGCCCAAGGCACGATCTCATCTTTGTCCCCGTGAAGTATCAGGGTACGCCCTGGATAGGACATGTGCTCCTCGGGCACATAGCGGCGTGCCGCCTCGATATAGGACGCACCGACAGGACGGCTGAGAGCTTCCAGATGCTCCGGCAGCGGTTCTCCTTCCGGATAGGCCCTGCATGCATCCTCATGCAGCACGAAGGCAGGATAGAGGAGCACCATGCCACGGAAGAGCTCCGGATGCTCGTCTGCCGCAAGAGAGCAGACAACCCCTCCCTGAGAGGCGCCGAAGAGGAAGAGGCACTTCGGGTCGCAGAACGGCTCTTCGCGCATGAGGCCGACAGCCGCCAGCAGGTCTTCCTTCTCCGTCTCTATGCTCATATCCTCCCAGGAGCCATCGCTCTTGGATTCCTGTCCGCCGCCACAGAAGTCGATGTTGTAGACGACATAGCCGCGCTGGGCGAGGACCTCGGCATACGGCACGAGGGACTTATGGGAAGAGCCGAACCCGTGCGCCATTACGATGGTGGGACGCGGGAAGGGAGCGCTCTCGAAGCCTCTGGGCATCGACGTCTCGCCGTATATCTTGATCTTGCGGCCATCCTTCTTCCTGATCGTCCACTGGATATGGGTGTTGAACATCTTCTCGGGCATGGATCCCCCTATCGTGCGGCTTTGAGCGCCACATCCAGGCGCTCGCCGAAGACCTCTTCGAATGTGTCCTGGAGCCTCGTATCGGCGCGGGGCCTGCCTGGCACCGCACGCAGGCCTTCCTGCATCTGCTCGAGGCGCAGATGGAAGACGCCGCGCCGCGCGAGATTCCTGGCGCCGATATGCGGATTCGCCGTGGCTATGACAAGCTCGGCGCCAGCTTCTGCAATGGTGCCCATAAGGCCAGAGACAAGCTCTGCCGCCTCCTTCTGGCTGAACCAGGAGAAGGGCTCATCCCAGAGCACGATGCTTCCCGGAAGGAGCTTCGAGAGCTTCTCCCCTGCCTCGGCAAGGCCCTCTTCGACATCCTTGCCCTCAGACGAGAGCCAGACGACCTGCGTCGCTACCGGAAGCGTGAGCTCCTCGGCAGGAACCGGAAATCCCGTGAGCGCCAGAATCTCTGCCTGGCCCCAGGCAGAGAGGAACTGCCTTCTCATTGTCTCGTCTGCTCCCCCTGCAAGCCAGCACGAGATGCCCTTGGCAGAGATCTCGTCCGCAATGAGGTGGAAGCTGCCGCCCTCCGCATACGAGAGCGCATGGGCATGGTATCCCGGCTTCTCTTCAGGCAGGACATCCTCGACCTGAGGCAGGCACCAGGCACATCCTGCATCCTTGTAGGCGCTGGCAAGGTTGATTGCCGCGACGTAGAAGCCAAGCTCGTCTCTGAGTGCCGCAAAGAAGCTCCCCATGCGGCTTGTCCACTCCCAGAGCACGGGGGCCAAGGCACGCCTGGCCGAAGCGAGACGGCTTGCTCGGTCTGCGGCGGCTGCATCGTCTTCGATATCAGCCGTGACGGCACCTGTCACCTTCCAGCGCAGCCAGTCGGTGCGCCTGGGATAGCTCCTGAGCTCGTAGCGGGGCCTGAGCGTCTCCGGGTCGAGCGTGGCGCTCATGAGGGCAGAGGAGGGACGGCAGATCTCGCGCAGCATCTCTTCTGCACTCTTGAGATAGCCTTCCTCCACAAGCTCTGCCATCTCGTCAGCAAAGCGCCGAAGCGCCACCGACTTCACGTCGTGGTGCATATCGCGTGCGACCTGGGCAAGCTCGGAGAGCGCCTGCACGTGCTGGGCCGCCACATCGGCAAGCGCGAGGAAATCGGAGGTGCCGGCAGCATCTGCCGCATGCACTGCCTCTCCCTGGCAGACGGCAAAGAGATGCTTCACGGCCTGTGCATGCTCGAGCGCGTCGCGCACGGCATCCTGGCGATAGGCCACCTCGGTCGCCGTGGCAAGCGGGTGGGCAAGCGCATGCTTCGCGGCAGCGGTCAGGCCTACATCCCCCTGTGCCATGAGCTTCACGAGAGCATCTGTGCCGGTCGCCTCGAGCGCTTCGTTCCAGCCAAACGGTCCTTCGCCCATGCTCCGCTCTTCGCGGTCGGCGTACAGAAGACGGATCTTCACTCTGCATCAGCTCCCTGCCTGTTTGCGGCGATGCGTGCCTTCAGCTGCTCTGTCCCCAAGCCATAGCGCTCAGCCATAGTATGAGCGGACTCCATGCCCCAGGGGGCGTGGCGGGCGAGCTTCAAGGAACGCGCCCCTGGATGCTCCGTATCGTCTGCGAAGGCAAAGCTCGCGCAGGCATGGGCAAGTCCATCGGGAATGGTCACACCATCAGGTCCTGCCGTGACGACGACAGACGCTGCTGAGGCAAGTGCCTCTTCCAGGATGAGCTCTGTGAAGGCAAGCTGGTCTGAAGGAGAGCCAGAAGGCGCAGGGCAGTCAAGGACCAGGAGGGCATCTTCGCCGGCGCCTGCAAGCGCGCCACGGATTCCTGCCATCCCGTGCTTTGCATCGTGAGTGTCCTGCATCCACGTCGAGAGTGTCCCGCGATACGGCAGATGCGCCTTGCGTGCCAGCACGGGAAGCCCCATCGAGGCACACCAGACAGCCTGGATGATGGCGCGGGCGGCCGTGGTCCTGCCGGAGTGCGGCCTGCCCGAGATGACGGCAAGGCGCTCGCCTGGCGCAAGCGTGACCGTCATGGGCACGCATCCGTCTCCAAGCGCAAGCGCTCCGTCGCAGACGTCTTTCAGCTCCACGATATCATCTGCTCCCGCAAATGTGGGCAGGGAGACAGGGCTGCCCTTTTCCTGGACCTTGTCCGTGAGCGTGAGCCAGGCCAGATAGAAGCGGACATCCCAGGCAAAGCGTGCGATCTTCTCATCGGCAAAGGCCGTATGCCTTTCGCAGAAGGTCTGAAGGGCGCGGAACTGGTCGCCGAAGTCGCGCGAGGCGGCTTCGAGGACCGCTGCGTCCATCGCAGGATCTGCCGCAGCAGGCGCAGGCCACTCAGGCTCAGGCTTTGCCTCGTAAGGGTCAAAGGGGCGGATGAGGTCCTCAAGGCCGCGGGAAAGCGCAGGCTCTCCCTGGTACTTGCGGACACGCATGCCCATATCGTCGACGAGAAGCGAGCACTGCACATAGCCGAGGAGCTTCTTCGTATGAGCGATATCGTCCTTGAGGCGCAGGTAGCTGTCTGCTGCACAGTAGCGCGCAAGGTAGCGGGCAAAGGAGCCCAGGCCTTCGCCGAGATGCGCAGAGTGGAGCGCCTCCTCGAAGCGCTCGATGAGGGTGCACCAGCGCTCGGCACAGGAGAGGAGCGCCAAGCGGCTTACATCGTCGAGGCTTGCTGCCGTGGCCGGACCGAAATGCTCGAGCACGGCTGCAAGATCGTCCAGGAGCGCCGAGAGGTCATGAGAGAACGACTCGACCGAGCGCCTCAGAGCAGGGTCTGCCATCAGGTCTGAAAAGACGCCGAGCCGCCACTCAGCGGTGCGCTCCCCTGCCGGCGCAGCGAGGAAGAGCGGACGTGCCTCGGCCCAGCGCGGATCTTGAGCGGCAGCATCGATCAGAGAATCGATCCTCCCGTCATGCAGGGCCTCTGTCATCTCTTGAGGCTCGCCTGCACCTGCATCTGGTCCCAAGATGCTCCGGTACTCCATTGCGCTCTCCTTCCGACGTCCGGCCTTCCATATTAGCAAGCCGGACAGACACTTGCCGACTCATGGTTTCATGAGACCGATTTAGGGGTACTTATCCACGTACCTGACCATAACAGCGCAGAAATCTGCCAGAACCCTTGGAAGTGTCCCATGCTTTGTGCCATCTCTCTTGCGGACGGAACGATTCCCGCCCGCTTTGCCGATACGACCGACATCATGCTCTGCCAGACAGGCAAGGACCAGCCTGAGCGCCGGATTGTCCGCCATGTCGGCAAGACCTCCGTCTCAGAGCTCATCCGCGTCCTTCTGGACGACAATGCCGAAGCGCTCATTGCAGGAGCCGTCGGCCGCGAAGCGCAGGAGCGCATCGCCGATGCCGGCATCCTCCTCTATCCGAATGCGTCAGGCACGGCAGACGAGGCGCTCGCAGCGCTTTGTGCCCACAAGCTCACGCAGGCAAAGGATGCCCCGTCTGCCTGATCTTCAGAACATGATCGAGGGGCCGTCTCCGAACGGATTCTCCTTGTCGAGCGCTACCGCGACATCGTTGATATCAGAGCGGAGCCACGCTGCCTCCTGCTCTGAGGTCATGGCCGCAAGCGCACGTGCCTGTGCAAGCTTCGCAGCCTCCTTGCGCACGGCTTCCGGATAGGCAGAAAAGCGCCTATAGGCTGAAAGCGCCGCCACGGTATCGGGCGTCGCGAGCGCAGCATCTTCCGTGGCACGCTCCTCGAGCCCACGTATGCCGCAGGTATCCACACGGCCGAAGAAGAGGATATCGAGGTAGCTCGCTGAGCCTGCGACCGCCACATCGGCAAAGCGGATGTAGGCACAGGTCTCGCCGAGCGTGAGCGCACTCCCTCTGCCTCTGACCAGATAGCCCATAACGGAAGCAAGAAGAAGCTCCGCTGCTGGAAGCGTGCGCTGGTCCTTGAGATGCCAGCCCTTATAGGCAGCGATCCTCCGGCTGAGGAGCTCCCGTCCTTCACGGGTCTTCGCCGCATCGCCGAAGCGGGCGCCGGCGAGAGCCTTGTTCACGCGCTTCTCGAGGTCTTCATCAGGCGCAAAGACGTTCTTCTTCGGCAGCTCGACCGTCTCGGGCGTGGCCGCATCAGCTTCAGCTTTGGCTGCCTTTCCCGCCTCGGCAAGCTCCTCCACACGGTCGAAGGCAAGCTCGAGGCCATCCTCGGCACAGACGAGCGTTGCCCTGTTCGGGCCCTTCGGGTCCTGCAGGCCTGCTATAGCATGGGCTGCATAGCGGTTCGCCAGCTGGTCGATCCTTCTGGCACCGAGGCCGCTCCTCTTCGCTTCCTGTGCCATCGCATCGGCCGCATCGTCCTCGATCTCGAACGTCTTGCCAGGACCCAGGAGGTTCTGGATCCTGCGTTCGAGCGAGCGCTCGGAGCCCTTCACGATCTTTCTGAGCGCAGCCCTAGAGAGCGCAGGCACGCTCACGACTGCGCCGAAGCGGCCGACAAGCTCGGGCATGAAGCCCCAGGTGATGAGGTCCTCGAGATTCGCCTCTGCATAGAGGGCATCCTTGTCCATCAAGGCATGGGCGCTCTTCGTGCCGGCAACCGTGAGCTTGTTCTCGAGCAGGCGCTTCTTCACGATGTCCTCGATGCCCATGAAGGCACCGGCGAAGACATTGAGGATGCGCGAAGTATCGAGCGTCAGCTCCTTCTGCCCTGGCTGCTCCGGCTCGAGCACCATCGTCTCGCCGTCCAGGAGCTTCAGGAAGTTGCCCTGCGCATCGAAGCCACGGTTCTGGCCGGAGGTGGAGCGGACGAGCTTGTCTGCCTCATCCCAGAACGCGATGACCGGCGTGCCCGGTGCAAGCGTGAGTGCATGGGCGACCCTTCTCAGCTCCGAGGAGACGGAGTCTCCGGCCCAGCCAGCGCCCGTGATGCCCGTGCAGTCTATCGTCACGATCGGCAGCTTCAGCACACGCGCGGCGACCTTCATCAGGAAGGACTTGCCGGAAGCCGTCGTGCCGGCAAGCATGAAGGCACAGGCACGCGGCAGGTCGAGCTCATCGGTCCCTTCGGCACGCCTGAGCATCCGCTCGAGGCAGGCATACATGAGGTCCACGACTTCCTCGACGACCGCATCCTGGCCTATGACCGTACGCTCGATCTCTGACACGGCCTCGTCGCGTGGACGGGCCAGAAGCTCTGCCAGCGTATCCTCGAGCCCCGCATCCTGGGCCCTCTCCAGAATCTCAGAACCATCCATCCTATCGCCTGTTTCCGGATGCTGGCCCGAAGAGCGCGTCCACTTCTTCCGCACACGGGATGGCCTGCTGCGCCCCGACACGGGTCGCCGTGAGTCCTGCGGCATGCGTTGCGCGCTGCATGCTTTCGTCCAGCCCCAAACCAGATACATACCCCTGGGCCAGATATCCTATATACGTGTCGCCCGAGGCAGTCGTATCGACAGGACAGATCCTGTCAGCAGGCACCTCGAGGAACCTGCCGTCCTCGAGCGCGACAGACCCCTTGCCGCCGAGCGTGATGATAGCCGTAGCAGGTCCGAGGGCCGAAAGCGCTGAGAGCGCCTGCCTCTCGCTCTCCTCATCCTGGGGCAGGATGCCGACAAGGGCTTCTGCCTCTGTCTCGTTCACGCAGACGATATCGACATCTTCCCAGATGCCTGAGGGAAGCTTTTCGGGTGGCGCGACATTCAGGAGCGTGCGGATGCCCTTTGCATGGGCCGCATGGAGGACGGCGGCCGTCGTCTCGAGGTCGCACTCCATCTGGCAGAGAAGCATGTCGCCAGCATCTCCCGCGGCTGCCACGGCTTCCGCCATCTCCTCGGGCGCTTCGAGGCCATTTGCCCCATGGTCGAGGACGATCCTGTTGTCTCCCTGCGTGCGCAGGATCACGGCGACGCCCGTGCTCGTGTCGGAGAGCCTCTTCACACCAGTGGTGTCGACGCCTGCCTTGTCCAGCGCATCCACGAGCGCGGGGCCGAAGACATCCTCTCCGACAGCACCGAACATGAGGGTAGGCGCTCCTGCCTTCGCGGCAGCGACTGCCTGGTTTGCGCCCTTGCCGCCCGGATTCGTGCAGAAGCCTTCGCCCGCAAGCGTCTCTCCCTGCTTCGGCATGCGCTCTGCCGCAATCGAGAGGTCCATATTGAGGCTGCCAAAGACGACGACCGTGTTCATTGTGCGCTCCTCCCTGCTGGCTGCCAGCCAGAAAATTATCAATAACTAGTATCGTTTCTGCTTCTCTTCGTTTTCACACCATCGTATACTAGGTGCCAGCATGACCAGAGGTGCCATGCATTCGTCGAAAGGACCTCACATGGAAGTCACCGAAGCAGTGCTTGCCACGATGAAGGAGAACGGCGCCCCGATGAGCGCAGGCCAGATCGCAACCGCGACCGGCATCGACCGCAAGGAGATCGACAAGGCCATGAAGAAGCTCAAGGCCGATGGCTCCATCGTCTCTCCAGTCCGCTGCAAGTGGGAGCCCGCAGAGAAGTAGAAAAGCAGTGCGTACAAGCGCAATGCACAAGGAGGCAGCCAGGATATCCCAGCTGCCTCCTTTGCTGTATCCTTGGCATTCCGAGAAGAAAGGATCCATCACGGTGCCAGATCTAGCAGCATGCCAGCTCGTCGTCTTCGATTTCGACGGAACCCTCGCCAATACCGCGCCCTGCATCATCCGTACGGCCGAGACGGTGCTGCGGGAGGCTGGGCTTCCTGAAGAGCGCATGAAGGATGTGCCCCAGCTCATAGGGCCTCCCTTCCCGCAGGCATTCTCCCAGGTCTTCGGCTACAGCGCTAAGGATGCCCAGAAGATCACGAACCGCTACCGCGAGATCTATTCGTCGCTCGGTCCTGAGGCGTGGCCAGCCTTTGCCGGCGTGAAGGAGCTGCTAGAAGCTCTCAAGGCATCCGGACGCATGCTTGCGATTGCCAGCTCGAAGCGGATGCACCTCGTCGAGAAGTCGGCAAAGGATGCCGGCATCGCCCCCTTCTTCTCCTTCATCGAAGGCAAGAGGAGCGATGCGCCCCAGACGAAGGCAGCTACGCTTGCGCTTGTGCTCGACGAGGCAGGCACGGAGAGTGCCGTGATGATAGGTGACCGCCACTACGATATCGACGCAGCGCATGCGGTCGGCATCCCCGGCATCGGCGTCCTCTGGGGCAGGACCGCGCCGCGCGAGGAACTCGAAGGCGCAGGAGCCGAGGCCATCGCCGAGACGCCCGAAGAGCTCGGCAAGATCCTGGGGCTTGCCTAGAGCTCGACCGAGATCGTGAGCGCCTGTCCATCCGATACGGCCTCGGCGGTGCCACCATGGGCCTTTGCCGCCGCCTTCACGACCGCAAGGCCTATGCCGTGGCCCCCTTCGTAGGTGCGCGAAGGATCTGCCTTGAAGAAGCGGTCGAAGAGCTCGGGGTGTGCACCGGGAGCGAGCCCTTCCGCCTCGTTTGCGACCAAGATCTGAGCATGGCCAGGGAGGGTCCCCTTCACGGAGAATGTGACTGAAGCACCTTCAGGCGAGTGCTTGAACGCATTGTCAAGCAAGATCGAGACGATCTGTCCCGCCATGCCGGCATCGGCGCGCACGACGATCCCCTCCTGGATATCGGTCGTGAACGGCTTTCCCTGCGCCGCCGATACCGCTTCGAAGTCCTCGGCAACCTCCATCGCAAGCGAGGAGAAATCGACATCTTGAAGCTTCAGGGAATCTGTCCCTTCATCTGCCTTCGCAAGCGCAACGAGCTTGTCCGTGAGGCCTTCGAGCCGTTTCGTCTGGTTGTGGATGCTTTCCGTCCACTCGCTCTCGCCGTTCTCGATCTCGATCACATCGACCGCCGACTGGATGATGGAAAGAGGCGTCCTCAGCTCATGCGACGCATCGGTCACGAAGCGGCGCTGCTGCTTCTGCGCCTCCTCGACAGGGCGTATGGCAACAGAGCTGAAGGGAATGACGATGAGGATGAAGACGGCGAGTCCGATGAGCCCCATTGCGATCGATGCCATGAGAAACGAGTGGAAGTAGGCAAGGTCGTTGTAGGCATAGAGGAAGAAGACCGTCGTCTGTCCTACGGTCGAGACGACCCGATAGCGGTAGCTGCCTGCAAAGCCGCGGGGCTGCCCGGCAGCCACAGCCTCCTGCGCCATCTCGACCGCGCCTTCATCGTGCACCGAGGCGATCGAGTCCATGTTGAGGGCGATCGGCGCATCCTCGGAGTCGAGCGTGACGACGAAGTAGCGCGTGTCATAGGGCACTTCCATAAGGTAGTCAGGCGAGGAGCCGTCGGAATCCGAGAGGAGCGCCGAGAGCTCGCCGTCCGTATCCTCGAGATAGTCGAGCTCGGTATCGAGCCTGCGTACCGTCGCGTTCCAGTTCAGGAGATTGATGCCGACAAGGACCGAGGCCAGGACGAGCGTGCAGGCAAGAAGCGCTGCTGCCGTGACCTTGCGGCGCATGCCACGGACCGTCGGATCTGCTCCGCCGAAAAGGAGGCGCTGGAGCCTGTGCGCAATCATTTCGTCTCCGGCATCTCGAGCCGGTAGCCAAGGCCGCGCACAGCTGCGATCTGCACTTCGGCACCGGTGCTCTTGAGCTTCTTCCTCAGGTTCGAGATGTTCACCCAGATGACGGAAGGCTCAGTATCGGAGAGGAGCCCCCAGACCTCGCGGCGGATCGCCTCCATCGAGGTGAGGCCCCCTGCGTGCGCAAGCAGGAGCTTCATGATCTTGAGCTCGTTTGCCGTGAGCTGCGCCTTCCTGCCGTGGGAGGCGATCTCGGAGTTCCCCTCGTCGAGCTCGATATCCCCAAACGTCGGATGCGCCTTCACGGCTCCGGGGCTTGTGTGCGTGATTGCACGGATCCTTGCCAGGAGCTCCTTGGCAGCAAAGGGCTTCACGAGATAGTCGTTCGCGCCGGCATCGAGGCCAGCCACGCGGTCATCGATATCAGCCCTGGCCGTGAGCATGAGGATAGGGACATCCATCCCTTCCTGGCGGAGCTTTCTGAGCACCGTGAGCCCATCCATCTTCGGCATCATGATATCGAGGATGATGAGGTCGAAGGCAGAGGTCTTGGCATCGTAGAGCGCCTCTTCGCCGTCGGCGGCGCCTTCCACCTCATATCCTGCATGCGAAAGTATCGCTATGAGCGCCTGCCTGAGCTCGCGCTCGTCGTCTGCCAGAAGAATCTTCACGGGTGCCCTTTCTCTTATCCGGACCCTATCGTATCCCGGCCGCATTCTGCATCCGCTCCTCAAGGCCCGTCTTTTGGGAGTCTTTAGGTTTTATCTTGCTTAAGGCCCAGTTTAGGGAGGGCTCCTAAGATGCAGCAGTATCATCCGAAGCGCTATGGCTGCTGACACAAAGGAGCATCTCATGGAGAGTGTCCGTACGGCACAGGAGAAGGAAGACCTGACGACAAACGACCTTCTGGCGCGCATCTGGATCGAGGTCTGCTGCCACCCTGAGGCGCCGGTGTTCCGCATGCTCGGCGAGGAGCCGCTCACCTATGCCGGACTCTGGAAGCGCTCAGGCGTCCTTGCAGACAGGCTCGCCAGCATCCGTCAGGACCGCATCCCGGTGATCGTCCTCGGCCGCAAGTGCCCCGACATGCTCTGCTCTCTTCTTGCCTGCCTGCGCGCTGGACACGCCTTCGTGCCCGTGCACACAAGCATGCCGCAGAGCCGCGTCGAGACGATGTGCGAAGAGATCGAGGAATCGCTCGGATGTGCCCCTTCGATCCTTGTTGCGACATCGAGGGACGAGGCAGCAGCTGCCGGACACCATGAGGAGGGCATGATCTGCGCACCTGAGGTGCTCGAGGCAGCCACGCTTCCCGAGACGGCCGAGCTCAGGCCGAATGAGAGCCAGGGCTGGGTCACAGGCGAGGAGACCCAATACATCATCGTCACGTCCGGCTCGACCGGAAAGCCCAAGGGCATCGAGGTCACCGAGAACGACGTCTCCCACTTCATGGAGTGGCTCGATACGTTCCCGGCCATCCGCGAGCGCGGCCAGGTCTTCATGGACCAGGCACCCTATTCCTTCGACCTCTCCGAGTTCGAGCTCGTGGGCGCGCTTTCTACCGGCGGCTCCCTCTATGCGCTTGCTCCCGAGTCGGCCGCGAACTTCAAGCGCCTCTTTGCCGAGCTCAAGGACTCCCATATGAACGTCTGGGTGTCGACCCCTCCCTTCGCGGACATGTGCCTCGCCGACCCGAGCTTCTCCGAGGAGCTCCTCCCCGACCTCAAGCTCTTCCTCTTCTGCGGCGATACGCTCTCGCACCGTACCGCTAGGGGCCTCAAGAAGCGCTTCCCGCATGCCGTGGTCGCAAACACCTACGGCCCGACCGAGTCGACGGTCGCCATCACCTACGCCGAGATGACCGACGAGATGATCGCAAGCGATGATGCGCTGCCTGTCGGATATCCCCGTCCTGGCACGGAGCTCCATGTCTATCACATCGACGAGCCTGATGGCCCACTCGGCGCCGAGTGCGCAGCCGGCGAGTCCGGCGAGGTCGTGATCGTGGGCGACACCGTGGCGAAGGGCTACCTCGGCGAGCCCGAGAAGACCGCGCATGCCTTCTCCGAAGCCACGCTTGAGGACGGCCGCAAGGTCCGCTCCTTCCGCACGGGCGATATCGGACACCTCGACGAGGATGGCATGCTCCACTACGAGGGGCGCATGGGGTCGCTCATCAAGCTCAACGGCTTCCGCATCGAGCTCGGCGATGTCGAGCACTCGCTCAGAGCCTTGAAGGGCGTGAAGATGGCAGCCGTCGTGCCCGTCAAGCGCCACGACCGCATCTCTGCGCTCAAGGCTTTCGTCGTCCTCGACCACCCCGAGCCGACCGAAGACGAGACGCCCCGTGCGATCCGTATGCGCCTTGCTGAGAATCTCCCTTCCTACATGGTCCCCAAGACCGTGAAGGTGCTCGACGAGATGCCGCTCACGACGAATGCTAAGATAGACCGCAAGATGCTCGCACAAGCGTAGGAGTCCATCCCGCATGTCTTTCTTCAGCGATTTCAGCTTCTTCTTCATCCTTGCGCTCCTCATGATGGGAGCCGCCTATCTCGGCCTGCACGAGAGGAGCATGAGGAGATACGGGCTGTACGCCTCGATCTTCATGCTCTTCGCCCTCTTCGTGAAGACGCCTCTGGAGGGCCTTTTCTGCTGCATCTTCCTGGCAGATTCCCTTCTCTGTGCGCACTTCCTCTGGGGCGACCCCAAGAGCGCCCGGCGCTTCCATATAGCGCTTGCACTCACGCTCGTGCCGCTCGTCGCCTGCAAGGTGTCGGGTGCCTTCTCGGCAAACATCCTCGGCTTCACTGGCATCTCATATGTGACCTTCCGCTCGGTGCAGGTCCTCGTCGAGACGCATGATGGGCTCATCGAGCGCATGAAGATGAGCGACTATCTCTATTTCCTGATCTTCTTCCCGACCTTCACGTCAGGCCCGATCGACCGCTCGAGGCGCTTTGAGGAAGACCTCGACAACGTGCCCTCGAAGGACGAGTACTCCGGCATGCTTGCCAACGCGATCCTCCTCATCATGCTCGGCATGGTCTACAAGATCGTGCTGGCCACGATCTTCGAGAAGTATTGGGTGCCCGAGTACTTCAACCAGTACAACGAAGGCACTGCCGTCGCTATCTGGCGCCAGTTCAGGAACTGCATCGCCTATGGCCTCTACCTCTTCTTCGACTTTGCCGGCTATTCCTGGATGGCAGAAGGTGCCGGCCTTGCCTTCGGCATCCACGTGCCCAGGAACTTCCGAGCCCCCTTCCTCTCGACCTCAATCACGGACTTCTGGAACCGCTGGCACATCACGCTCTCGACGTGGCTGCGCGACTTCTGCTTCATGCGCATAGCCCGCTCCCTCATGCGCCGCAAGGCCTTCAAGGGAAAGAGCGCACGCCTGCGCACGGCCCAGACCGCCATGATCGCCAATATGCTTATCATGGGATTCTGGCATGGGCTCTCGATCGACTATATCCTCTACGGCCTCTACCACGGCGTGCTTCTTGCTCTGGAGCAGAGCTGGGAGCGCACCAAGTTCTACAAGACGCACCGCCACAAGACGTGGTACCGGATCTGCTCGTGGGCCGTCACGATGGCTCTCGTGTTCTTCGGCTTCGCCCTGTTCTGCGGCCAGATTACGCTGCTCGTGAAAGGAGCATGATATGGCAGAAAAGTATAGCCACGACGAGGTGAAGCAGAAGGTCATCGACCTTCTCTGCGATATCTCCGGCGAGGACGACGTCGCCGACAACATGGACACCGATCTCTTCGAGGAGGGCTACCTCGACTCCATGGGCGCCATCGAGCTGCTTGTCGCCCTCGAGGACGAGCTCGATGTATCGATTGCGCCGACCGAGGTCGACCGCTCGGAGATGAACACGCCGAATCTCATCATCAAGCAGGTGGAGAAGCGGCTCGACTGAGGTACTCACGCATATGATCACCCGTAGGACCCTACTCAAGACAACTGCAGGAAGCCTCGCCGCCCTGGGCGCCGGGCTCGTCGGTGCAGACGAGTTCCTGTACCCGAAGCTCGAGAACAAGGCGGATGGCTCGCGCATCTATGACTATGTGTACGGCATGCCGAAATCGGAGGCCGTCGACTTCGTGCTCGCAAACATGAGCGACGATGGCCGCTTCTGCTTCGGCACGTCCGAGTTCTATTTCAATGCCGACCTCATCCCCGAGATTGCGCTCAAGGTCTTCGGAGACAATAACCCCGGCGTGGACATGACGCTCATCGGCGAGCCGTTCGACCAGAGCCTCTGGCAGGCCATCGCGGCAGGCGCCTATTGTGCCCATGCAAAGAACAAGGAGTGCGTGCTCTTCGTGAGCCCGCAGTGGTTCTTCAAGAGCGGCGGCGCCCAGAACAAGTTCTCCGGCAAGTTCAACTACGAGCTCTATCGGAACTTCTGCCAGAACACGATGCTCTCGCAGACGACGAAGGACAAAGTGCGCGAGCGTGCCCGCGAGCTCGGCATCTCCTCCGATACGCTCGCCGCTGCCAACCAGGACACGCCGTTCGATACGCTGAACGACCTCCAGATCCACGAGGAGAAGACGCTCCGCATCAGAAGCGAGCTCGAGAAGATGATCCAGGGCTCGCCGAGCAAGAGCAAGACGAGGCTTCAGGGCATCCCGACAGGCGAGCCTGACTGGGAAGCCTGGCTCGAGCAGGCCACAGCCGATGGCCAGGCGCGCTGCACGAACAATGAGATCGGTGTCTACGACTCCTACTGGGAGAAGAACAAGAACTACCAGTCAGAGCGTGGCCAGAACTTCGACGAGGCCGAGAGCGAGTGGTCCGACCTCTCGCTCTTCCTCGATGTCACGCGCGAGTGCGGCATGAGCGTGCTCATGATCATGCTGCCGATGCACGGACCCTGGTATGACCATGTCGGCATCGACGAGAACCAGCGTGCTGCCTGGTATGCCCGCGTCAGGGATGTAGCAGATTCTGCCGGTGCCACCTACGCCGACTTCTCCCCCTGCGAGTACGAGCGCTACTTCTTCTGCGATACCGTGCACCCGGGCTGGCGTGGCTGGGTCCATATCGAGCGCGCCGTCTACCACTTCGTGAACGGCCAGGACGACGAGTTCCTCGGCGGCTGGGGCTACGGCGACGCAGAGGGTGCCGGCACGGACGATATGAGGGGGATCCAGCTATGAGCAAGAAGGACGAGAAGGCGGAGTTCACACCGCTTGCCACCGCGAAGGAGCGCATACTCGACTTCGGGCAGACCCATGAGACGCTGACCTATATCGGGACTGCCGCTGCCATCATCGCAATGGGCCTCCTGCTCTACTGGTTCGTGAGCTTCTCGGGCTACACGGCACCTGCGACCTTCATCTATGCAGGGTTCTAGACGATATGGAGAAAGGCAGCTGGAACCTCATTCAAGAAACAAGGGCCCTCTGTGGGGCATCGTGGGTTAGGCTTCGGTTGTCCGACCGGCTTACC
>OMVT01000027.1 GCA_900314535.1 uncultured Olsenella sp.
GGCCTGAACGAAGCGAAGGCCAGGGACTTGAGTCCCTGGCCGGCATTTATAGGGTTATACCCTTAGAGCAAACCACCCGCTACGCGGGTGGTCATGATTCTGTGTGGGCGAAGCTAGTCGCTCCAGTCGGCAAGCGCCTTCTGGCCGAGGGCATCGGCTGCGAGCATCGCATGGGCGACCTTCTCCGGCGTGACCTCGAACGGCATGTTGTGCAGCGTGTCGTTTTCGGCGCAGGCAAGCTTTGCGACCTCGAGCACGCGCTCGAAGGAGGCATCCTCGACACCGAGCTGCTTGAAGGTGACAGGAAGGCCGACCTCGACGCAGAACAGCAGCACCTCGTCGAGCTCCGGCGCATCCTCGAGCACGAGCTGGGAGATCGTGCCGAAGGCGACCTTCTCGCCGTGATACATCTTGTGGGTCTCAGGCATGGCTGTCATGCCATTGTGGATAGCGTGGGCACCGGCAAGGCCAGCAGACTCGAAGCCGAGACCGGAGAGCAGCGTGTTGGCCTCGATGATCTTCTCGACAGACTCGCTCAGGGCTCCTGCCTCGAGGGCGCACTTCGCCTTCACGCCGTCAGACATGAGGGTATCGAAGCAGAGCTTCGCGAGCGCCATGGCGGCATTCGTCACATGGCCGCCTGCGCAGGTCGTGGCGTCGGAGCGCTTGCAGGCACGTGCCTCGAAGTAGGTGGCAAGCGCATCGCCCATGCCGGAGACCGTGAGGCGCAAGGGGCTCTTCGCGATGACAGCAGAGTCCATAAGGACGAGGTTCGGGTTGTGCTTGAAGAACTGGTACTCCTTGAATTGGCCTTCCGGCGTATAGACGACGGAGAGCGCCGAGCAGGGAGCATCGGTTGCAGCAATCGTCGGGACGATCACGACGGGGGCGTCGACGGCATTCGCGACTGCCTTGGCCGTATCGAAGATCTTGCCGCCGCCGAGGCCGATCACGACGTCAGCTTCGTTTTCCTTTGCGAGCGCAGAGAGACGGTCAATCTCGTCCTGCGAGCACTCGCCATTGAACTCCTCGAAGACAGGCGCCAAGCCTGCATCGGAGAGGCTTGCCTTCACGCGGTCGCCGAAGCGGCGGATGCCGCCTGCGGAGATGATCACGAGAGGCTTTGCGCCATAGGCCTTTGTATAGGTGCCGAGGTTGTCGAGCTCTCCCGGACCCTGGATGTACTTGCTGGGGCTGATGAAGATGCGTGCCATGAAACCATCCTTTCCCAATGGATTTCGGACCACAAGGCTATATACCCAGCCTCGGGTACAAGACTATTGCACGTTCTGAAACATTCCTGTTACGCAGCTCAGCAAACCATCCAGAAACGATGGAGGAAATCAAGCAAAATTGTGTGATTGGAATACAATTAGCTCCCAGTGGCTATAGTAGGGGCATGCAGGAGCAGGAATGACGCCCTGCAGCCACAGATGATCCTGCGGGCCTGTGGTCACATGAAAAGCAGCGAACCTTGGAAGGGGCTGCTTTCGAGCGAGGAGCGGATGCTCCGGTGCTCTCCATCTGATTAGAGGTACATAACATGGCACATCCAGCAGAGCTGAACTGGCAGAGGCTCCCCTTGACCGGCGCCGACAATGTGCGCGATCTGGGTGGATACCCGGTAGGCCTTCGCCAGACGAAATGGCATGCCTTCCTGCGTGCAGGCGCTCTCCAGCATGTCACGGACGAAGACTGCGAATTCCTCCACCGCTACGGTGTGCGCATGGTCATCGACCTGCGCTCCGAGAAGGAGGCGGAGGCTGCGCCTGACCGCGCCTGCGGTGAGAGCGACATTGCCTACATCCATGCTGAGCTGGGCGGAGAGGACCTGTCCGACCCGAAGCTCGTCGAGCGCATGGTACAGGAGCACGGCGGCGCTCTGCCCCGTGCCAAGGAGCTCTACGCCTCGATGCTCGAGAACACGCAGGCGCTCCGCATCATCTTCCGCACAATCTCACAGGCGCCGGATGATGCCTGCATCCTGATCCACTGCAGTGCCGGCAAGGATCGTACCGGCGTCATCTCGATGCTTCTCCTCATGCTCGCAGGCGTGAGCCGCGAGGACTGCGTCGCCGACTACATGCGCTCCTATCCGGATCTCTTTGCAGCGGACGGCGTCCACGAGGAATGGACGAAGCTCGCTCCGGCAGTCCAGCAGGCCTGCATCGATATGAGCGCACGCATGGGCTCCTTCGTCTATGACTGGATTGCCGGCAAGGGCGGTGCCCGCAAGTATCTCGAGGACGGCTGCGGCATCCCGGCAGCCGAGCTCGACCGCATCGCGGCGCGCCTCATCTAGGATTTGCCGCGAAGCCGGAAGCGCTGTATCGTTTCATATGTGTATGAGCATGATGCCTGGAGAGCTCCGAGTGGCGCTCCGGGCATCTGGCCAAAAAAGGAGAGACGATGGCAGATACAGATCAGCTTTCGGATGTCGTGGAGCGCTTCATGCGCATCGTGCAGGTTCCCTCGCAGTCAGACGAGGCCCATGAGGATCAGACGCCCTCGACGCCGTCCCAGCTCAAGATGGCTATGGTGCTTGCACATGACCTCGAGGAGCTTGGGTGCGAGGATGTCGAGCAGGACGAGCATGCCTATGTGACGGCGAGCTTCCCGGCGTCGGCAGATGCCGAGGACCTTCCGGCACTTGGCCTCTGCGCCCATATCGACACGTCGCCCGATGCGCCGGCAGAAAACGTCCATCCCCATATCGTGCACTACGAGGGAGGTCTTCTCGTTGCAGGCGTCGTGGACGGGGCAAGCATCGAGACGACGCCTGCGCAGGTGCCCGATCTCGAGAAGCTTGTGGGCCAGGACATCGTCTGCTCCGACGGACGTACACTTCTCTCTGCAGACGACAAAGCAGGCGTGGCCGAGATCTGCTCGCTTCTGAAACGTCTCGGCGAGCATCCGGAGCTTCCGCATCCGACGCTCAAGATCGCCTTCGTGCCGGATGAGGAGATTGGCCACGGTGCAGCGCTTCTCGACCTCAAGAAGTTCGGTGCGAAGTGGTGCTACACGGTCGACGGCGAGGCGCTCGGCGAGTTCAACTACGAGACGTTCAATGCCTCCGAGGCCATCGTCGATATCAAGGGCGTGATGGTGCACCCGGGCACAGCCAAGGATGTCATGGTCAATGCGATCACCGTGGCAGCCGAGTTCGACAACCTCGTGCCTGCCTTCGAGCGTCCGGAGCACACGGAAGGCTATGAGGGCTTCTATCATCCGATTGCCATCACGGGCACGGCATCGGAGGTGCGCCTCACCTACATCGTGCGCGACCATGACGGAAAGAAGTTCGCGGCACGCGAGGAGACCTTGAAGGACATTGCGGCATTCCTCAACCGCCGCCACGGCGAAGGGACGGTCAAGGTCACGATCAAGGAGCAGTATCGGAACATGGCGGACTATTTCGACGGCATGGACTTCCTCGTCGACAATGCCCTCGAGGCGAACCGCGAAGCCGGCATCGAGCCCCATGTCGTGGCAGTGCGCGGCGGCACCGACGGCTCGCAGCTCACGGTGCGCGGGCTTCCGTGCCCGAATATCGCGACCGGCGGCTACAATGCCCACTCGGTACGCGAGTTCATCCCGGTCAGGTCGCTCGAGAAGACGGTCGACGTGCTCGAGCATCTCGTCGCAAAGTTCGCCGTGCCCCAGAAGGCATAGGGGAGAGATGCAGGATTGAGTGGAGGGAGCTTGCCGTGGGCTGGCTCCCTTTTCATTCATCTTTCAATCTTGGTTCCGGGAAATGAAGGACCTGCCGTTCACCCCGCAAATCATGCCGCTGACATGCCAGATCATGACAAGAAGCTGATGCAAGGCAGACCTGCCGCTCATAGTGGTCTAGTATGCTGGAAGCGTTTCCAATAGAGCTGGAAACGTTTCCGACAGGAATGGAAACGTTTTCAGCCAGCAGTGGGAACGTCAGCATCGAACAGGCAAGCCCTTCTTGGGACGGAATGGACCATGGACTATCAGTTTCTCTACATCGTCGTCGCCGGCATCCCCTTTGCTGCAACGGTCATGGACTGGCTTGGCTCTGCCATCTCCGAGCGCCATCATAGCCACCACGACACCTACGAGGCGCCGTCTGCGCTCTTCCATGCCCTCGTCGTGGTGATGGTCGGCATGGGCCTTCTCGGCGTCGTTGCCGGCATCTATATCGAAGCTGCGGAGAACGGCTGGAGCTTCCCGTCGGTCATGATGTTCTTCGCGGCATTCGAGATTGTGCTCTTCTGCATCTGGTATGGCATGAAGCGCTACCGTGTCGTGACGTATGAGGACCATATGGTCGTGACGCCGTTTGTCGGACGTCCGGTCACCATTGCCTACGCGGACATCACCGCGCTCAGGTGGTCGCGTCTCCACTTCGGCTTCACTGGTGCCAGCATCAATGTCTTCGTGGGCGACAAGCGGATAGCGACGCTCTGGGACGGCATCGATATCGATCAGGTGCTCACGACGATCGACCGCTTTGACCTTCTCGAGGTGCGCGGCACCTACGCCTGGTAAGGAAGACAGGGGATTGCATCTGGGGCTGCAGGAGAAATCCTGCAGCCTCGTTTCATATCTGGTTCATTCTTAGATAACGGCGAAATTGATGCCTTGCGAGCTGCATAAGCGCTAGAGTTCTCGCGTGCGGTCTGCGTTGCTGCACAGATCCAGAGCAGCTTGGAGGCGCAGCGTGAGCTCGACATTCACCGTCCTTGTCAATCAGGTCCTCTCGATGTTCTTCATGCTTGCGGTAGGATACATCGCCTACCGCACGAAGCTCATCACGGAAGGCAGCGTGGGCGACCTCTCCCGCACGGTCATGTACATCGCATCGCCCTGCCTGATGATGGCCTCATTCATCCAGCCCTTCGATGGAACGCATCTCATGAATGCTGGCCTCTGCGCTGTGCTGAGCGTTGCGGTCCTTGCCATCTGCGCCCTCGTGGCCCATGTCGCCTATGGGAAGAAAGATCCTATCTCCCAGTTCGGCGTCATCTTCTCCAATACCGGCTTTGTCGGCATCCCTCTTGTCCAGCATGTGCTTGGGCAGAGCTACGTCTTCTATGTGACGGTCTGTATCGCCGTGCTGACCTTCCTGATCTGGACCTACGGCGTCTACCTCGTGACGGGCAATACCAAGGAGATATCGCTCAAGAAGGTGTTCACGAATCCTGCCGTCGTGACGCTCTTCATCGGCTTTGCCTTCTTCCTCCTCAGCGTGCCCGTGCCCGACTTCATCTCAGGCTCGCTCGACACCCTGGGCGAAGTCAACACCGGCCTCGCAATGGTCGTCCTGGGCTGCTATCTGGCACAGACCCGCCTTTCCCTCATCGTTCGCGATCTGCGCGCCTACAAGGTGAGCGTCCTGCGCCTCATTGTGGCGCCTCTGCTCACGCTGCTCCTGCTCTGGCTTGTGCCTTCCGCTCTCGTTCCTTCCGATATCAAGATGGTCGTCCTCATCACGTTCTCGACACCCATCGGCGCTATGGTCGCCATGCTCTCCCAGAAGTACGGTGCGAACTACGAGTATGGTGCTGGCATCGTCTCGCTCTCGACGCCGCTCTCGCTCGTGTCGATGCCGATCATCCTCGGTATCGGCGCTGCCATCCTCTGAGAGGCAATCCTCGACGTGGAGGATGGAATGCCTGCCCTGCCCCTGCGTGGGGCAGGCATTCTTCTCGAGCGCTTGATCTGAGGCGGGCTCCGTCAGATACTGGGATGATCCGATCTGGCGGGGAGGGGAGCCATGCTCGAGCGCGGCCTCTATGAGAAGACGATAGGCACAGACCTCAGGCGCGAACTCGACGCAGAGGACGACGAGCTCGTATCCCAGACAGAGCGGCTCGACCATGCAGATGCCGCCCGCGTGCTTGCTGCCTATGCAGAGGAGGCCGTGAAGCAGGCGCTCGATTCCATCGAAGGCGACGACGCGCCCGTGCGCCAGGCACGGCTTGTGAACAGCCTGATAGACAATCTGGCTTCGCAGCTGAAGGACAGCGACAGCAGGCTTTCGGACCTGATTGAAGGCGAGCGTGTCGACCTTTCCCGTACGAAGCCCGAGCAGCTGCTCTCGCTCGTGCCGAGGCAGAATGCCTCTGTGGCAGAGCAGAAGAAGGGACTCGTGCGTCCGCTGACGTCGGTCGCGCAGACCTCGCTCTTCACAGGCGCTGCCCATGAGCCGCAGCTCTTCAGCGAGCTCAGGCGCGAGATTGCCTCGGCAGACGAGATCTTGATGCTTGTCTCCTTCGTGAAGTGGAGCGGCCTCAGGCTCCTTATGGATGCGCTCCAGGAGTTTGCAGACCGTGGCGGCAGGATTCGGGTCATAACAACGACGTACATGGGAGCGACGGACCCCAAGGCGGTGAGCGCTCTCGCTGCGCTGCCAGGGGCTTCGGTCAGGGTATCCTATGACACAAAACGGACCCGTCTCCATGCAAAGGCCTATGTCTTCAGAAGGAAGACCGGGTACACGACGGCCTATGTGGGCTCCTCGAACCTCACGAACCCGGCAATGACAAGCGGGCTCGAATGGAACTTGAAAATCAGCCGTGCCGATGAAGCGGATGCCCTCGACAAGATCGAGGGAACCTTCGATGCCTACTGGGCCTCGCCCGACTTCGAGCCCTATACGGCTGCCGACAGCAAGCGGCTTGCTTCTGCCATCGCTCATGAGCACGGCGGGGACGCAGAAGGATTGACCTCTGCGGCCTACGCCTTCGATATCAGGCCCTATCCGTACCAGCAGAAGATTCTCGATGCACTCGAAGCGGAGCGCACCGTCGGCGGGCACTGGAAGAACCTCGTCGTCGCGGCAACCGGCACCGGCAAGACCGTCATCGCTGCCTTCGACTACAGGCGCTTCTGCGAGAGGGAGGGACAAAGAGTCCATCTCCTCTTCGTCGCACATCGCCAGGAGATCCTGGAACAGGCCCGCTCGTGCTTCCGGGGGATATTGCATGACCAGAACTTCGGCAGCCTCCTTGTCGGAAGCCATCATCCGGAGAGCTATGCGCATCTCTTCGCTTCGGTCCAGAGCTTCCAGTCTCAGAGGCTCTGGGAGAAGGTTTCGGCAGACTATTTCGACTGCATCGTCGTCGACGAGATCCACCATGGTGCTGCCGAATCCTATCAGGCGATATTCAATGCGCTGCGCCCCAAGGTGCTCCTCGGCCTCACGGCGACGCCGGAGCGCATGGATGGGCAGTCCATCCTGTCGTATTTCGACAACAGGATCGCAGCAGAGATAAGCCTCGCCGATGCAATCGAGCGCAAGCTCCTGTGTCCCTTCACGTATTTCGGCGTCTCCGACCCATCAGACCTCTCGGGCCTCACGTGGAAGCGGGGAGGATATGAGACATCAGAGCTCGAGCAGGTCTATGTCTTCAACGAGAAGATTGCAGAGCGCAGATGCTCGCTCATCCTTGAGGCGCTCAGCCGCTATGTGACCGATGTCTCCCGCATGCATGCACTCGGCTTCTGCGTGAGCAAGGCCCATGCAAGGTTCATGGCAGAGAGATTCCAGGAGGCTGGCATCCCTGCGGTCGCGGTGACGGCAGATATGGACGAAGATGGCAGGGAGAAGGCGCGGACGGATCTTGCTGACGGCACCATCAAGATCGTCTTTGCAGTCGATATCTACAACGAGGGCGTCGATATCCCCGAAATCGATACGGTGCTGTTCCTGCGTCCGACCGAGTCGCTCACCATCTTCATGCAGCAGCTCGGCCGAGGGCTCCGTCTGGCACCGGGCAAGGAATGCCTGACCGTCCTCGATTTCATCGGCCAGCAGAACAGGAGATACGACTTTGCGCCGAAGCTCAGGGCTCTTCTGGCATCTCCGACGCATGCGCTCAGGCGCGAGGTCGAGGAAGGCTTTCCCGAGGCTCCTAAGGGCTGCTACATCAGGCTCGAACGTGTGGCACAGGAATACGTCCTCAAGAACCTCGCTGTGGCACAGGGAACGAGAAGCAGGCTTGTCTCGGCCCTTGCGACCTTCGAAGAGGATGCGGGGCAGAAGCTGACGCTCGGGAGCTTCCTTGCCTTCCATCATCTCGATATCCGTGCTGTCTACAAGGTGGCTCCCTTCGAGCGGCTTCTCGTCGAAGCGGGACTTGAGCCTGGATTCGAAGAACCAGATGAAGCCGGTCTCACGAAGGCATTCCCAAGACTCTGCACGATGGACTCGAGGAGATGGATACGCTTTCTCCTGTCCTGCTTGGACAATGCCGACAAGCTGATATGGGATGAGCTCACGAGCGAGCAGCAGCGCATGCTCGACATGTTCCAGATCACGCTCTGGCCTGACTCGTTCAGACGCGAAGCGCATATGAAGGTGAAAGAGGGGAGCCCTGAGTTCGACAATGCGCTCGAGTGCCTCCGAGAGCTTGCTTCTGAGCCCCATATGGCACGCGATGTGCGCAGGATCCTTGCCTATCGTCTCGACCATATCGACTTCATCGATGAGGAGCTTTCCTGGGGCTTCCCCTGCCCGCTCGACCTCCACTGCCAGTACAGCCGCGACCAGATCTTCCTCGCGCTTGGACGCAAGGATCCCCAGAACATGCGCCAGGGCGTCGCCTATCTGAGGGATTGCCATGTCGACGTTCTCCTGAACACGCTCCAGAAGTCGGACAAGGAGTTCAGTCCGGAGACGCGGTATGAGGACTACTCGATTGATGAGAGGCACTTCCACTGGCAGAGCCAGAACAAGACGACACCCGAGTCGGAGACGGGCCAGCGCTACCAGACGGGCTGGGACGCGAAAGACAAGGTCCCGGCGAAGATCGCGCTCTTCGTGCGCGAGGAGAAGGCTGACCAGTACGGAGCCGAACCCTATACGTTCCTCGGCTTCGTGCACTGTGCGGATGCTTCGGGCTCCCGTCCCATGAACATTATCTGGAAGCTCGATGCGCCCATACCAGCCCGCTTCATCCAGAAGACGGCACGCCTTGCCGGATAGCTCTGCCTGCTTTCTTCATGCAGCCACACCTTGGCACAGAAGGGAATCGTTCCCACCTGCCATACTGGTTGGGAAAGCAGATGGTAGGGCTTTCAGTCCGGAAGGCGGAATTCATGATCAAGCTTGTGCTGACGGATATGGACAACACGCTCATCCCCTGGGGACAGAAGAAGGCGTCTCCTCGGGCAATGGAAGGCATCCGCGAGATGGAAGAGGAGGGCATCCGCTTCGCTCCGGCATCGGGCCGCGACTTCGAGGAGCTCAAGACCTTCTTTGCAGACGATCTCTCGGTCCTCTCATCTGCCATCACGGCAAACGGTCTCGTGATCAGGCTCGACGGCAAAGTGATCCAGAAGGCAGAGATTGCCCCAGAGCTGCTCTACCGCCTCGATGAGGCACTTGCTCCCTTTGCCGATGAGGCAGCCCTTATCCTCTACGACAAGAAGGCCCATGCCTATGCAAGGCGCCCGGACCCCGGCGAGATCGAGATCATCAAGACGGCATTCCCTGAAGGCATCAGCTTCGTCTCTACGTGGCCTGATATCGAGTTCTCGAAGCTCGGCATCGCAATGCAGACCGATGCCGCGCGCCGCGACGAGATCTGCGACGCCGTCTCGCCCCAGATTCCCGAGCTCGACTTCGTGAAGCCGCTTCCGAACTGGGTCGACGTTGTGCCTCACGGCGTCAACAAGGCGACCGCTATCAAGGTGCTTGCCGATGCCCTCCACATCACGATGGACGAGATCTGCGCCTTCGGCGACTCCGAGAACGATATCGAGATGCTTTCCTGCGTGGGCTATCCGGTCGTCGTCGCGAACGCGTCTCCTGCTGCCAAGGCGGCAGCCCGCTACTTCATCCCGGCGGCCTCTGAGGACTCTGTCGGCACGGCATTCCTGCAGATTGCAGAGGCGGCACGCATAGGCGTCCTTCCCGACTTCCTGCAGGAGACCCGATGATCAAGCTCGTCGTCACCGATATCGACGATACGCTCGTCTGCCGCGAGAGGCGGGTCATAACAAAGCGGGGACAGGCAGCGATGCACGCCCTGATCGGTGCCGGTGTCGTTGTGGGACCTGCGACAGGACGAGACATCTACCGTGTCGGCTACAGCTTCCGCTTCGACCATGCGCTCTACAGCACGGCGGTCGTGGCAAATGGCATGAAGGTCTACTACCAGGGAGAGAAGGTCCTGGAGCGCGAGCTTCCGCTCGAAGGCCTTGCAAAGGTTGCCAAGCTCTGCACGACCGATGAACGGGTGGGGCTTCTGCTCTTCGACGATACCGGCAGGATCTGGATTGCCGGCACGACCCTGGATGATGCGATAGAGCACGACCTCAGGCATCTGCCGACGGCTGACGGCGTCACGGAGGAGCTGCCGGAGGGCCGGCGTGCCGTGAAGGCGAACTGCCATTTCGATGGCAGGACCGAAGACCTCCTTGCCTTCATGCACGAGCTTGCCTGGGCATGCCCGGAGCTCGACTTCACCTGCCCGGTCGGCGGCATCATCGATATCACGGTGCATGGCTGGGACAAGGGTGAGGCGACGCTCTGGCTTGCAGACCAGCTCGGCATCAGCCACGACGAGATCTGCGCCTTCGGCGATGCCGGAAACGACGAGCCCCTGATCGACAAGATCCCGAACTCGGTTGCTGTCGCCAATGGCTTCGAGGACATCATAGCCAAGGCCCGCTGGCACATCGGGACATCCTTCGACGATTCTGTGAGCGCAGCCTTCGAGGACATTGCAGAGGCAGCAAAGACAGGCTCGATGCCTGCCTTCATGGATCCTGCCGTCGATGAGCGCTACCGGAAGCTTGCAGAGAGCCTGACATTTGCAATGCCGAAAGGTATCGACTCCTAGACGCGGGCCGTTCCGTCGAGATGCACCCTGATCTGGTTCACGAGCATCTCGAGCGCGACCTGGTTCTCGCCGCCGACGGGGATGATGATGTCAGCATATTTCTTCGAGGGCTCGACGAAGGCCTCATGCATCGGCTTCACCGTCGTGAGGTACTGATCGATCACGGAGGAGAGGCTGCGCCCGCGCTCCTCCACATCGCGCAGGATGCGGCGCAAGATTCTGACGTCGGCGTCCGTATCGACATAGACCTTGATGTCCATAAGGTCGCGCAGGGCCGGGTCGCAGAAGATGAGGATGCCCTCGACGACGATGACGCGGGAAGGCGTCACGGTCACGGTCTCGCTCGAGCGGTCATGCTTTGCGAAGTCATAGACCGGCTCCTCGATTGCATGTCCTGCCTTGAGCTCCTTGAGCTGTGCAATCAGGAGCTCGTTCTCGAAGGCATCAGGATGGTCGTAGTTGAGCTTCGTGCGCTCCTCGAAGGGCATATCGTGATGGGCACGGTAGTAGGAGTCCTGGGAGATGACCGTGACCTCGTCGCCGAAGCGCTCGGCGATGGAGTTCGTGATTGTCGTCTTGCCCGAACCTGTGCCGCCTGCCACGCCGATAACGGTGATGTCTGCCATATGTGCCCTCAGCCCCTTCATGTTCTCTGCATTCCGGTCCATGATAGCCGACCTCGAGGATGCAGAACAGAAAAGGCCAGGAGGCGGTGCTCCTGGCCTGATTCGTGCCTGCGGATGCTGATGGGCTACAGAAGCTTCGAGAGCTCGTCCACGAGCTTCGAGAACTCCTCGAGCGCAGCATCGACGGCCTCGCCTGATGCCATGTCCACGCCGGCACCGCGCAGAAGCTCGATCGGGCTCTTCGAGCAGCCGCCGGAGAGGAAGGCAAGATAGTCGTCCACGGCAGGCTGGCCCTCTGTGAGGATGCGGTTCGAGATTGCGACAGCGGCTGCGAAGCTCGTCGCATAGACATAGACGTAGAAGTCGTAGTAGAAGTGCGGGATGCGTGCCCACTCGAGGGCGATCTCGTCGTCGGTCTCGATAGCGGGACCGTAATAGAGGTCGTTGAGGGCACGGTAGCGGCGGCTCAGGTCGTCAGCGCCCATGCCGGTGCCCTTGGCGCAGGCGGCATTTGCGTCGCGCTCGAACTCGGCGAAGAGCGTCTGGCGGAAGAGCGTGCCACGGAAATTCTCGAGGTACTCATTCAGGAGATAGGCACGCTCGTGCGGATCTGTCTCATGCTCGAGGAGGTAGTGGATGAGGAGGCACTCGTTCGTCGTCGAGGCGACCTCTGCCACGAACATCGCGTACTCCGCATAGCGGGCAGGCTGCGTGTGGTTCGAGAGCCAGGTCTGCATCGAGTGGCCCATCTCATGGCAGAGCGTCGAGACCTCGTCGAGCGTGCCCTGGTAGTTGAGAAGGATCAAGGGTGTCATGCCATGGCCGTCTGCCGAATAGGCACCGCTCATCTTGCCCGGCGTCTCGAAGACATCGATCCAGCGGGAGGCCACGCCCTTCTTCACGGTCGAGACGTAGTCGTCTCCCAGAGGAGCGAGCGCCTTGTACATGAGGTCGCAGGCCTCCTCGAACGTATAGCGGCGCTCTGGCGCCTCGACGATCGGCACATAGACATCCCAGTAGCGCAGGTGGTCGACACCGAGGACGCGCTTCCTGAGCTCCATGTAGCGGTGCATCGGCTCGGTATGGGCATGGACAGAGTCGATGAGGGAGTTGTAGACAGAGACCGGCACCTCGGTCGGGACAAGTGATGCCTCGAGCGAGCTCTCGTAGTGGCGGGCATCGGCGAAGAACTTGAGCTGGCGCATCTGCGCAGCAAGCGTGGCGGCAGCCGTGTTCTTGACCTTTGCGTACGCACCATAGACGCTGTGGTAGCCGCTCTCGCGAAGCGTCCTGTCAGGAGAGGTCAGGATCAAGGCCGAGTACGTGCCATGCGTGACAGGATGTGCCTTGCCCTGCGCGTCCACGGCATCCGGGAACTTCATGTCTGCGTCGTTCATCATCGTGAAGATCTGGCCCGGCTGCGTTGCAAGCACGCCTGCCTGTGCAAGGAGCTGCTCCTCCTTCGGGCTCAGCGTATGGGCCTTGAGTGCACGCATGCGGTCGAGGGCGAGCTTGTAGAGAGAAAGGCCCGGCGTGCTCTCATACCATGCGGCAAGGTCGGAATCGGAAAGCGCAAGGAGTGCTGGCTGGAACCAGGCACGGGCGGCATCGATAGCGGACTCGAGCGTGACGACCTGGGAGACCGTGTCCTGCCAGCGGCTCACGCGGGTATCCTCGTCGGCCTTCCTGCCGGCATAGTTCCAGACGCGCTGGAACTGCATCGTCGCCTCGTCGTCGAACTTGAGATAGGCAAGAAGGTCCTCGCCGGACTTGAAGGTCTTGTCCTCCCAGGAGGCGTAGGCATGAGGTAGCTCCTGCGCTTCGGCAAGTGCCTTTCTGAAGGCATCCTCATCTGCGAAGAGCGATGTCAGGTCCCAGGTATACTTCTCGGGCACCTCCGCGCGGGAGGCATAGGAATCGGTGAAGGAATCAGCAGTAGCCATAATCTCCCCATTTCCAGTGTTGCATCTTTCATAACAGTTGCAAGTATGGCACAAGTGGGGAGGGGTGCTCTGCCCAAGCCTCTTTATGGGATGGTGCAACCTCGGGTATGCTTGAAGCAGTGAATGCGGCGTCAGGAGGATGCATGGACAAGGTACGGATTGCAACTATCGGCAGGTCAGCGATCACGGAGCGCTTCCTCGATGCGCTCGGCCAGGTGCCGGAAGCAGAGTACGTAGCAGCCTATTCCAGGAAGGAAGAGGATGCCCGCGCCTTTGCAGAGGCGCATGGCGCGCAGCTCGCATTCTCGTCTCTCGAGGAGCTTGCTGCAAGCGACAAGGTGGATGCCATCTATATCGGCTCGCCGAACGCGCTTCATGCGGAGCAGGCAAAGACGCTTCTTGCTGGTGGCAAGCACGTGCTCGTCGAGAAGTCGTTTGCAGCAAACAGGAAGCTCGCCGAAGAGGTCTTCGGACTTGCCCATGAGCAGGGCCTTGTCGCCCTCGAGGCAGCACGGAACACGTTCGGCCCTGGTGCAGCCTACCTGAAGGATGCCGTCTCCAAGACCGGCAAGGTGCGCCTTGCGACCTTCCGCTTCTCGAAGGTGACGTCGCGCATCAAGAAGCTCGAAGCGGGCGAGCATGTGAACATCTTCGATCCGCACATGGCAGCAGGTGCCCTCATGGACATCGGCGTCTACTGCGTCGAGTCTGCGCTCCAGGTCTTCGGTGCCCCTGAGTCCGTCAAGGCCTCTGCCGTGACACATCAAGTGGAGGGACGGAGCGCCGACGATCCCTATACGACGATCGACCTTGCGGGAGAGGCCATCCTTTCCTATCCGGGCTTCCTCGTGAATCTCTCATACGGCAAGGTGTCGAATGACTATCTCGCCTCCCAGATCGAGGGCTCTGCCGGCACGCTCTTCTGGAAAGAGACATCCTGCCCCAGAACCTTCACGTTCACGCCCTATGTAGACAAGGGCATGGTGTACGGAACGATTGGCGGGGAAGGGGCAGAGACCACCTCTGTCGATATGCCGGAAAACGACATGCAGTTCGAGCTTGCCTCCTTCGTCCATGCGATCCAGGGCGACTCGGAAGCTCTTGCCGAAGCAGCAGAGCACGAGAAGCTCACGCTTGCTTCGCTCGCCGTGATGGACGACATCAGACGCCAGTGCGGCATCGTCTTCCCTGTGGACAGGTAGGAATGCCATGCCAGAGCTCATCGCTCCGTCGCTCATCGCTGCAGGCGCCATCCTGCAAGGCGTCTTCATACGCAAGGATGCCCAGGGCCGCTACGTTGCTGCGGCGGTCCTGAAGGCGCTTGCTTCGGCTGCCTTCGTTGCACTCGGTCTGGTGGGCGCCTTCGTGCCGCCGAGGATTCCGGCTTCGCTTCTGGTCTGCCTTGGCCTTCTTCTTGGCATGGTCGGAGATATCCTCCATGCCCTGCGCTTCATCCAGAAGAAAGATGCGGACGTGCGGGCGGCCAAGGTATGGGAGAAGAAGCTCTTCACGATTGGCGCCCTCTTCTTTGCGGCAGGGCACTTCTGCTACATCAGCTATCTGCTCTCGCTTGTGAGGCACCCCGTGCCGGCGCTCGTCGTGACGGCAGCAGTCCTGGCCATCATCTTCTGGCGGCTCTCAAAGTCCGTGCATGAGCGCAGCCTCTTTGCCTTGGCAGGTGCTGCCTATATCGCGGTCGCTGGCCTTACAGCAGGGTTTGCGGCTGCCGCCTGCCTCAGCATGCCTGCTCTTCAGCAGGCGCTCTTTGCTGCCGGCGGCATCTCGTTTCTTGTGTCAGACACGCTGCTTGTGCTGAACTCGTTCGGCGAGAGGCATACGCAGGTGCGGCGAACCTGGAGCCTTGTCCTTTACTATGCAGCACAGACCCTGATTGCGCTTTCGATCTGGCCCTAGGACTTCTTGAGGTGCAGGAGCTCGAGCGTCTTGTCGGCTATCGATGCATGGGGCGTCGAGCCATCCTTGATGTGGAGAGCTGCGGGAAGATGCGCCTTGAACATGAGAAGGACGAGGAGCGCTGCCGGCACGAGTGCCCAGGCGCCGGCACCTGCGATCGCAATCCAGACGAAGAAGATCGAGGGAATCAGGAGCGCGCCGAGGCAGAGATAGCCCAGAGCGACGACGCCTACGGCAAAGCCTGCGATAGAGGAGAGGATGCCTGCAAGAGGCGAGGCGAGGATGATCGTGGAGCAGGTCGTCGTGACGCCCTTGCCGCCCCGGAAATGATGCCAGATCGGGAAGTTGTGCCCTGCCGTGGCGCCGAAGCCTGCCCAGAGCGTGACAGCAAGTGCATGGCCCAGAAGAGCCCAGGAGATGAGGATGGCTAGCAGGGTCTTCAGGATGTCTCCTGCGAGGACGGCAAGCGCTGCCTTCGTGCCGAGCACATGTCCGACGTTTGCCATGCCTGGGTTGCCATCTCCTATGGAGAAGCAGCTTTTATGCACGGACATACGGCAGACGACATCTGCCGTCAGAAAGCAGCCGAAGGCATAGCCGATCGGAAACGCAAGAAGACACTCCATAGCGGCCTCGATTCCATTGCATGCATCCTTCTTTCTACCCACTGAGAGCTCAAGGAAGCGGAGCAATGCACACGCATGATGCTCAGAGCTTCACACGGATGACCTTGAGCCTGCCTTGGCGGTCGCATACCTGCATGGAAATCCTTGTATAGAGGCCGATCTTGCCTTTCAAGAGCCTGAGAGCGTCGCCGAAGAAGGGCTCACGGGCAATCAGGGTGACGCCTGCCTTCTCGGCGAAGGCAGCGGCATCGTCGACCGCAAAATGCATCGCTGCAGAAGCATTTCCGGTCTTCTCCACATACCGCTCTGCATAGCGGAGGCCGCGGGAGTCCACGGCGTCGAAGATGAGCTCGGCGCCGGGGAAGATGCGCCTGAGATCCTGCATGAGCGAGACAATCCTCTCATCATCGAAATACTGGAAGACACCTGCGGCGTAGATGAGAATGGGCTTGTCGTGTGGCACGGCATCCGTCCAGGCAAGATCGAAGAGGTCGTGGGCGATGAGGTGCTCGTCCGGATCCTCGCCGAGGACCTGGCGGCGGTGAGCAATCACATCAGGCAGATCGAGCTCAAAGAAGACAGAACCCCTGCCATCTATCCGTGAGCTTGCCGTATCGAGCCCGCAGCCAAGGACGATGAGGGTCGAGGGGCCGTGCGCTGCGATGAAGTCCTCTGCCATCGCGTCCATCACATGGGCACGGACGGCAGAAGAGAGCAGATTGAACTCGGAAGTCGTGCCGGCAAGAGCACGTCCTGCCAGTGCCGGCTCGAGTGCGAGCGCGCGCTGGTCAAAGAGAAGCTCAGGGAATCTCTTCGAAGCTTCTATCCTCGCCCAGAGCGGGATGAAGAGGGTATCTGGAACGCCTTCGAATCGCTGGTCCATAAGGGCCTCCATCCTGCTGCGGCTGATGCTGAGATGATTCTAGATCAGTACAGGATAGATGTTAGTGTGCAATAACTTAATGGACAGATGAGTCGGCTGGTGGCACCGCGATGGCTAGAGTGCCTTCTTCGGACAGGCCTTCACGCATTCAAGGCAGAGGATGCACTCGGTGCCATTCCTGCGCTTCCTCGAATCATCAAGCATATCGACATCCATCGGGCAGACTTTCCGGCATCTATTGCAGGAGATGCACTTCGTGTGGTCGCAGGTGATCCGTACGAGCGAGAAATAGCTCATGGGCTTCAGGAACACTGTGATAGGGCAGATGTATTTGCAGAAGGCGCGGTTGTCCTTGAAGGCAAACGCAAGTGCGATACCGAGGGCGTAGTAGACAGCATTTCCTGCGATGAAGGCCCAGAACATGATGTCTTCGATATTGGCTACCTGCGCCACGAAGAGTGCGGCGACGAAGATGAGGGAAGCTGCGAACGTGAGATAGCGGATCCAGCCGATCTTCTTCCTTGGCTCCTGAGGCACAGGATAGGGGAGGAAGTCGAGGACCATAGCGGTCCAGCAGGCATAGCCGCACCAGCCGCGGCCAAAGAGGAGCGGGCCGAATATCTTTGCTACCGCATAGTGTATGGTCGCTGCCTCGAAGCTGCCAAGGAAGAGGTAGTACCAGAACCCTTCGATCTGCATGTTCTCATGGGAGATGAGTCCCAGATAGACAAGCATGTAGAGGCCGACCATGAGCTGGGCAATCCTTCTGGCATTCCTGTTGCCCTGGATGAAGAGGGCAAGGGAAAGGGAGAGGGCAGTCCCGATATAGCTGAAGTTGAAGAGATAGAAGAGGTTTTCCTTCGTGAGCCAGAGCGAGATGCCCACTGCCTCGAAGACAGCAAGCAGACAGATTGGTACGGCATATCTCTTCATCCAGCATCCCTTTCCATGAGGGTGGAGCTGGAACTCATTCTACGTCCGTTTGTCTTGTCGCTGATGAGCTTCAGCGATCAGCAAGGCGCATGCAGATGAGCGGGAAAGGTTCGCCTTCCTCGTCGGTATCGGTGCGCATGTATGCCACAAAGCCCTTGTGTTCGTAGAACGCTATGGCTTGAGGATTCTGCTCGTTCACGGTGAGCTCGCTGACATCCCAATGGGAGAGAGCGTAATCGAGAAGGGCCGAGCCTATGCCCCGTCCCCGGCAGCTGCTGTCGACGAAGAGCATCTCGAGCCTGCCCTCCTGCGTACCTATGAGCGCAAGCGTCTTGCCATCGCTGTCCTCAGCCGCGGCAAGGTGCTCGACTGTCTGAATTGCTTTAGGGACGTAAGCTCGGATGCGGACGATATCGGATTCGGCGAGGAAATGATGGGTGGCTCTGAAAGAGCGCTCCCATATGGCAAGAAGCTCATCTGAGAGATTGGGAGTGCAGCTTGCAATCTCCTGGATGTGCATGCAAGTCCTTTCTCGTCTGTTCTGCTTCCGGAAGGAGGATGTCACAAGCAAATGTGGAGAATCGTTCACATATTTGACTAAGCATGGCTAAGAGCATAGTATCTTTTCTTGCGCTGAGGCGCTCACAACATATTGCGGGGTGGAGCAGTTGGTAGCTCGCCGGGCTCATAACCCGGAGGTCGGTGGTTCAAGTCCGCCCCCCGCGACCATAAATTCGCAGGCCAGAGGATGTGTCCTCTGGCCTTTTTTGTTATCCAGGGACCAAATGGGAGGAATTTTGGGAGGAATTTTCGCATAAGCATTTTCTGTGGAGAGGTCTCATGGAATATCTCTCGTCTCGGCATGCTTGACAAGACCGTCCATGCAACCCAGATGTCGGACATCTCAACCCCCGCGCCACTCGTATTGCCACATTACGGATGTGTGCTACTTAGGCTGCTAAAATGAAGCTAATGCGACGGAGCGCGTGCCGGCTCTGGCAGGTTCCCCCAACCCCTGCGACGGCTGATGCAATGCAGTGATTAACACTGCGAATAAAGCAGCTTATTGGAGAGGAACCATGAACCGAAACATACGGATGGTTATCATCACCTTAGTCGCCAGCGGAATCGCCGCCGCTGTAGCGGCGGGCCTCGCCCTGGCAGGGACCCCCTCCAAGTCCACGGGCAAGGACCCCGTGGCGCCGTCTGTCGCGGCCGTCGACGAGACAGGCGCCGACCTGACGGCAGACGATGTCGCCACGATTGCCGAGACGGCCCTCGAGTTCGCGGGGACGGACGTCTCCGCGGGAGAGGACGCAGACATCGACGTCGTGGTAGACTCCGGCCACGTGCTCGTCACCCAGCGGTCGGACGACGGTGCGGAGGCAAGGGTCGAGGACGCCTCGAAGCGCTCCGCCGCCCTCATGTCGACGCTGTCGGGAAGGGCCGCCGGTGGCGCCCAGGCCGCTGACGTGACGTGGACGATGGCCGACGCCGACGGGAACGCGAAGGTCGCGGTAAGGAACACGCCTGAGTCGCCCGCGACCGCAGCTGCTGCGGATCCGTCGTCCGACACCTCCCTGGAGGCTGCCGTCAAGGGCTCCGACGGCTGGGCGATGGATGACGAGACCCAAGCTGGACTCGGGGACGGCACGGACATCCCCCAGTCGGGCGGCACGCCCCCGACCTCGCCCGATGGGACCCAGGTTCTGGCGTCGCCTAACGGCAACGACTCCGACGGCCCCACCGACGGGGAGGCAGCGGGCGGGGCGGAACCGAGTGCCGCCGACGAGGGGGAGTCCGGCGCAGCCGCCGCTGGCGGCAGCGCATCAGGCGTCGAGTCCACCTCGGGGTGGGACGAGACCGTGGTGGACACCCCCGCGTGGGACGAGGCCGTGGTTGAAACGCCGGCTTGGGACGAGCAGGTGAGCACGAGGAAGGCGGTCTACGTCGTCTCTGCCGACGGCAGCGTCTGGGACACCCCCGACGAGGCCGGGGAGCACGCCTTCCTCCTCGACAGTTCCTACCACGATGAGTGGCGCACCATTACGCAGACCGTTCACCACGACGCGACGTACAGGACCGTGCACCATGAGGCGGTCACCCACACCGTGCACCACGACGCCGTGACCCACGTCGTGCACCACGAAGGCTAGGCGGCCGGCAGCTCACCTGCTGGTCCAGAACCCCCGCAGCCCAGATTTCCAGAACGTTGGGAGTCTGGGCTGTTCTCTGTATGGCCAGCAGGACAACTTGGCTTCTGGCCTAGTGGCATGGCAACGTCTGTGCCCTCCCGTCGGATTGTCGTTAGACTTTGACGCTGAGTCACTAGCAAACTATCAAGCTAGCTGGCTATCAAGCTATCAATGCAACTCATTCAGCAATTTGCTTGCTAACCATCACTCAAGCATGGTTAGTAAGTTACTAACAGACTCGCATAGCAACTATCACTGATAGCTACCATCACGCCATCTGGCCGCGTCTCCCAGCTATAGACGAACTTGAAAACCCTCTAGCCAGCGGATTGAACAACAAACAGACAAGCTGAGCCGCTGGCAGAACGAGCAGGGGGTCACTTTAATTGGAAGACCCAAACGCACAGCGAATGAAGTCCTCACGCGTCTAAGGCTGTAACCCTGTCGGGACTTGGGATGGCTCTTCTTTGAGCCTGGGGCGAATTGTCCAAGGTAGTAGACCCCTACCCATAGAGGGATTTCTTCGCTCCAGCCTCGAATCGGAGGTTGGCCGCTCTTCGCATCCGCTGCAATGTGAGGCGGCCCGCGAACGCGAGGGTCGTGTTTCTGGCAACCGTCGAGAGGAGACGCAACATGGACGAGAAGACCGAGGCCTTGTTAAGGAAGAGGCTCGAGGAGAATGAGAGACGGTTAGCCCAGGCTGACGAGAAGACACGCGCCATCCAGGACTCAGTGGCCGATTTGCGCAAGGAGTCGCGCAGGATCAAAGCGCGTCTGCGCTACGAGCGCCGGAAGTCGGAGACGGAAGATTTGCGTGCACAGCGTGACGAGCTCGAGGCGGAGGTGGAGCGGCTTCGTGCGGAGAACGCTTCGATGCACAAGCTGGACCTTGCGACTTCGCGGTACATGCGCGAGACAGAGGGGAAGTTGGACGCGACCGATGGTACGACCGCACCGGTTGCGTCCAACTCCTCCGGCGATGCTCGTGAGGGTACCACGAGGTTCGTCGCTCCCCGGTTGTTCCGCGAGTGACTCCCGACACGCAAGACCCGTATGGCGTCTGCCGGAACACCTCACGGTGTCCTGTCAGGCGTCATACACGACCAGCCCCGGCTGCGCCGGCGCCCCCCGAGCTTTGCCCGAGGGGGCGGACGCGCGGGAGCGCGTCGCGCGGATTTCTTGCCCGCGGAAGGACCGCGGGAAGGACGCGGGCCAACAGCCCGCACCCCTAGGCGCCGGCGTGGCCGGCGCGGGACACCAATCTGTAAGACAAGGAGAGTGCATAAAATGTCGAACCATCAGCAGGGTGGGCAAGGACCCCGGCCGCGCTCGTACAGGAAGAGCCTCTACCTGACGCCCGAGCTCGCAGAGCGCGTGGAGGAGGCCGCTGGCTACCGTGGGGTGACCGCCAACGAGGTCATCGTTGGCGCCCTGGAGCAGGCGCTGGGACAGGGCGCCAAGGCGACGGCGCGGCAGGGCGGCCACAGGAGGACGGGGGCGTCAGCAGAGCCGAGAATGGAGAGACTGACGGTCCGCATGACGGAGGGGGAGCGTGCGGCGCTGCGCGAGGCAGCCGACGCGGCTAGGCTCACCGAAGCACAGTACGTGAGGGCCCGGGCCTGCTACTCGAGAGCGGAGATACTGTCCGTTGATGATGCGACGCTCCGCGAGGTCCTCACGGAGATGAGCCGGGAGGGGACAAACCTCAACCAGATCGCGAGGAGGGCGAACTCGCTCTCGGATTGTGAGCTCGCGAGAGAGGCAGGAGCTATCGAGTCTTCGGTCGATGCCCTCCGCGAGCTTCAGCAAGAGACGTTCAGGAAGCTGCTGAAGGTTGTCTCTGCCCGAGCAGACTTAAAACTGGGAAGGAAGTAGTGGCTTTCGTGAGGACCCCCGCGAGTATGTTTGGTCAGCACTTGGACAGTCGGCTCAGAATGCTCTCTGATAACATTACAAACAATTGATACATGGCGTGTTGGGAGTAGTCCTGGGCATGTTGTCTCACGCAGCATGCAGTCCCCTGACATCTGCCGCCTTGAAAGGACTATGGCATGAGCGCTGGGACAGCCGAAATGAGCGGGGGCACGTCCATCCCCCTCAATGAGGAGTTCTTCGAGCAGACCATCATCGAGCACATGGTCAACACTCTCGGATATGAGCACCTCTACGGGCCCGACGTTCCCAGGACCGACTCTCTCTACCACGATATCTTCCTTATCGACGTTCTTCAGTCCAGCCTCTGGCGGATCAACCCTGGGTTGCCCCCTGCGGCAGTCCACGAGGCAATCCGCAAGCTCAACGACGTCGAAGCTGGGTCGCTCGCACAGCGCAACGAGCGCTTTTCCGACTATGTTCAATCCGGCGTGGAAGTCCGCTTCTTCGACGGCAAGGAGGAGCGAAATGATATCGTTCGCCTTGTCGACTACGAGAGGCCGGAGAACAACACCTTCCAGGTCGTTAACCAGTGGACGTTCATGGAGCACGAGCGGAAGCGCCCCGACATAGTCGTGTTCGTGAACGGGATACCCCTCGTGGTCTTCGAGCTGAAGAGCCCCTCCCGCGAGGAGACGGACGCCTCGGACGCCTACCTGCAGCTAAGGAACTACCTCAAGGCGATTCCCTCCTTCTTCGTCCCCAACGCCTTCCTGGTTATGACAGACATGGCCACGACAAAGGTGGGTACCATCACCTCGCCCGAGGACCGCTTCAGCGAGTGGAAGAGCCTCGATGGCGACTACTCGAAGAACAACACGCGCTGGCAGACGACCATCGACGGCATGTTCCGCAAGGACCGCCTCTGCGACATCCTTCGCAACTTCATCTGCTTCAACGACTCCGACGAGAAGGTCGTTAAGATTCTCGCCGCGTACCACCAGTACTTCGGGGTGCACAAGGCTGCGGAGCGCGCCGTGGAGGCAATCGAGGGCGACGGAAGGATCGGCGTCTTCTGGCACACGCAGGGCTCGGGTAAGTCGCTCTCGATGGTCTTCCTCGCCCACATGCTCCAGGAGCGCATCGACAGCCCCACGATCGTGGTCATCACCGACAGGAACGACCTCGACGACCAGCTCTTCGGTCAGTTCTCCCGGTGCTCTGCCTTCCTGCGCCAGACACCGGTGCAGGCGACCTCCCGCGAGGACCTGAGGAGGCTCCTGGAGGGCAGGGAGGCCAACGGTATCGTCTTCACCACCATGCAGAAGTTCACGGAGCGCGACGAGCCGCTCTGCGACCGGAGCAACGTCGTTGTGATGATCGACGAGGCACACCGCGGACAGTACGGCCTCACCGAGACCATCAAGGACGACGGCACCGTTTCCATCGGGGCGGCCAAGCAGGTTCGTGACGCCCTGCCGAACGCCTCCTACATAGGCTTCACAGGCACTCCCATCGCGCTCGACGGCAGGAACACCCAGGAGGTGTTCGGCGGCTACATCGACGTCTACGACATGACCCAGGCGGTGGAGGACGAGGCGACCGTCCCGGTCTACTACGAGAGCCGGGTCGTGGCCCTGAACCTCGACCCCGATGCCCTCGAGGAGCTTGACCGGGTATACAAGGAGTACGCCGACGAGCACGACCAGGAGTCGACGGAGCGCAGCAAGCATGCCATGGGTGGCCTCGACGCCATCCTGGGGGCTCCCGAGACCATAGACACGCTCTGCCGTGACATAGTTGCCCACTACGAGCAGAACCGCGAGGGGCTCCTAACCGGCAAGGCGATGATTGTGGCCTACTCCCGGACAATAGCGATGGCAATCTACTTCAAGCTCATGGAGCTCAGGCCGGGGTGGAGGGACATGGTCGGTGTTGTGATGACCACGAGCAACACAGACCCAGAGGGGTGGTATGACGTCACCCACGGGGTCTCCGACAGCTCCAGGTCTGGCGGCATACACCTCGACCACAAGAAGGACATGGAGAGGCGCTTCAAGAGTGATGACGATCCGCTCAAGATCGCCATCGTCGTGGACATGTGGCTCACCGGCTTCGACGTCCCCTCGCTCGCCACGATGTACATGTACAAGCCCATGAGGGGCCACAACCTTATGCAGGCCATCGCCCGCGTGAACCGGGTCTACCCCGGCAAAGAGGGTGGCCTCATCGTGGACTACATCGGCATTGCGAGCGCGCTCAAGTCCGCCATGCACGACTACACCAAGCGCGACCAGCGGAAGTACGGCGACATGGACATCGCCAAGACCGCGTACCCGAAGTTCCGCGAGAAGCTCTCCGTGTGCCGAGACCTCCTGCACGGCTTCGACTACCGCACGCGCATCTTCTCGGGGAGCAAGGAGGAGCTCGCCTCCTGCATCGTCGAGGGGTCGGACTGGCTTCTCGACAAGGACCGCGAGGAGACGCGGGAGGAGTTCCTCAAGCAATCCCAGCTGCTCGTCAGCGCCGAGAGCCTCTGCAAGAGCATGGTCTCCGAGGAGGACCAGCACGAGGCGGCCTTCTTCCAGGTGCTGCGCGTACAGGTCATGCGCATCCTCGGCCGCTCGGGCTCGGGGAGTGGTGGGATGAGCTACGAGGAGTTCAACAAGCGCGTCGGGGCAATCCTCGAGCAGACCGTCCAGAGCGAAGGCGTCATCAACCTCTTCGACGGGGGCGTAGAGGTCTCCCTCTTTGACGAGTCGTTCCTGGACGAGATCGCCAGGATGAGGGAGAAGAACGTCGCCCTGGAGACGCTCAAGAGGCTCATCGAGGAGCAGGTGCGCTCCTACAAGAAGACGAGCGTCGTGAAGTCCGAGAAGTTCTCCGAGATGTTGCAGCGCACTCTCAACGGCTACCTCAATGGCATGCTGACCAACGCCGAGGTCATTGAGGAGCTTCTCAAGATGGCCCACGAGATGATGAGGGAACGTAGCGAGGGCGAGAAGCTCGGCCTCACGAAGGAGGAGCTCGCGTTCTACGACGCGCTCACCAAGCCCCAGGCGGTGAGGGACTTCTACTCCAACGAGCAGCTCGTTGCCATGGCCCACGAGCTCACCGACGCGCTGAGAAAGAATGCGACGATAGACTGGCAGGAGAAGAAGACAGCGCGTGCCGGCATGAGGCGCGCCATCAAGCGGCTGCTAAAGAAGTACAAGTATCCGCCCGACGAGGAGCGAGAGGCGCTGGATACCGTGATGGCGCAGTGCGAGACGTGGGCGGACAACCAGACGTTCCAGAGAGACTAGCGGGAGAGACAGGACATGGGAAGGCCTAAGGGCAGCAAGAACAAGCAGACGACGGCCACCAACACACAGGAGATTGGCTTCGAGGAGAAGATCTGGCAAGCTGCCGATCGGATGCGTGGCCACATCGACCCGTCCGAATACAAGAACGTTGTGCTCGGCCTTATCTTTCTGAAGTACATCTCCGACCGATTCGAGCAGAAGCACGCAGAGCTTGTGGCTGAGGGTGAGGGCTTTGAGGAGGACCGTGACGAGTACGAGGCGGACGGTATCTTCTGGGTCCCCAGGGATGCCCGCTGGGAAGCCGTGGCCTCGGCAGCGCACACCCCTGAGGTTGGCAAGGTCATCGACAACGCTATGAGGCAGATAGAGGCCGAGAACGACTCCCTCAAGGGCATCCTCCCCAAGAACTTCGCGCGCCAGGAGCTCGACAAGCGCATGCTCGGCGATGTGGTGGACCTCTTCACCAACGTAAAGATGGCCTCCGAGGGTAACACCCAGGACGTGCTTGGCCGTACGTACGAGTACTGCCTTGCGAAGTTTGCCGAGCAGGAGGGAAAGAACGCCGGCGAGTTCTACACGCCCACCTGCATCGTGCGCACGCTCGTCGAGATCATCCAGCCCTACCACGGCCGCGTCTACGACCCGTGTTGCGGTTCGGGCGGAATGTTCGTCCAGTCGGCGCAGTTCGTCGAGCACCACTCCGGGAGCATCCGCGACATCTCTGTCTTCGGCCAGGAGAGCAACCCTACTACCTGGAAGATGGCCAAGATGAACCTCGCCATTCGCGGCATCGAGGCTGACCTCGGCCCGCACAACGCGGACACCTTCTTCGAGGACCTGCACCAGGACAAGCGGTTCGACTTCGTGCTTGCCAACCCTCCCTTCAACGACAGCGACTGGGGAGGGGATAGGCTCCGCGACGATCCGAGGTGGGACTATGGCGTTCCGCCCGTCGGCAATGCCAACTTCGCCTGGATGCAGCACATGATCCATCACCTCAATGACCACGGGCGCATGGGCATGGTGCTCGCCAACGGGTCGCTGTCCAGCCAGCAGAGCGGCGAGGGAGACATCCGCGCAAACATCGTGAGGGACGACATCGTGGAGGGCATCGTCGCTCTACCCGACAAGCTCTTCTACAGCACAGGCATCCCCGTCTGCCTCTGGATCATCGACAAGGGCAAGAAGGCTCATTCCGAGGAGGCCGGGAAGGTCCTCTTTGTTGATGCTCGCGAACTGGGCACGATGGTGACTCGCAAGCTGCGCGAGCTTAAGGACCGCGACATCTCCAAGATCGCCAGTGCCTTCGACGACTTCCGCAGGGGCGACCTCGAGCCCGAGAAGGGCTTCTGCGCCGTTGCCACGCTAGGCGAGATCGAGAAGCAGGACTACATCCTGACTCCCGGGCGCTACGTAGGAATCGCGGACGAGGAGGACGACGATGAGCCCTTCGACGAGAAGATGAAGAGGCTTACCAGCGAGCTCTCTAAGTGCTTCGAGGAGTCCGACCGCCTGCAGGAAGAGATTAAGAAGAACCTGGAGGCGATTGGGTATGGGATGTAACGTTCGCCATGTCCCCCTGGGTGATCTCGTCACCATGACGTCCGGCGGGACGCCAGATAAGAAAAACCAAGAATATTGGAATGGAGACATCCCTTGGATAAGCGCAAAGACGCTTAAGGGCGATTATGTTATCAGCAGCAATCTTTTTATTACAGAGGAGGGGCTAGATTCTTCCGCCGCCAAACTTGCCCCAACAGGCTCGCTCCTGCTTTTAACTCGGGGAAGCGGTCTGTTTAAGCGTATTCCGTTAGCCCTTGTTGGACGGGAAGTCGCTTACAACCAGGACATTAAGTGCCTTACTTCGAAGCGAGCTGGCATTTCAAATCGCTATATATTTTATGTACTGAAAGCTCTAGAACCTTCGATCAACGGGATGCTGGAAACTACCGGAATCGGAGCGGGAAAGCTTTCGACCGACCTTCTCGAGCAGCTGCCTATTCCCGTTCTCGATGAGAATGCCAGGACAAATGCGGTCAACTTCTTTGATACCTTGACCAATAAACTTGCCCTCAACACCCGCATAAATGGCTATTTGGAAGAGCTTGCTAGAACTCTCTACCATGAAATTGGAAATAATCATTCACACCCTGCTGAACTTGCCCAAATAGCTCAAGTCAAT
>OMVT01000072.1 GCA_900314535.1 uncultured Olsenella sp.
GGGCCTCTGGGCTGCGAATGTGTGGTGGGCGTTAGAAGATTTGAACTTCTGACCTCTTCCGTGTCAGGGAAGCGCTCTCCCCCTGAGCTAAACGCCCGATTATCTCTGCTGGGTTGGGGTGCCCTGCAGCAGAAAGATACTTTACGCGAATCGTGGCTCCTGTGCAAGAAAAACTTTCCCAAATCTGCGATTGCCCTTAAATTCGCGGTTTCATCACAGGATCGGGAGCGATGATGCCACCACCCACGCACTCGAGACCACGATAGATGACTGCGCTCTGCCCCGGCGCCACGGTACGTACAGGCTCTGTGAACGAGACCGTAGCGCTCTTTCCGTCCTTGGAGACAGAGAGCCGAGCTTCGCGGAGAGGACCTGTGTGCCTCGTGCGGACGAGACACTCCCCTGCTTCAGGCGCCGTGCCAGCAATCCAGTGGCAATCTTCGAGCGTGTGCTCTTTCGTCCAAAGTCCCGGGCACATCTTGTCTGCCGTCACATAGACGACATTTTCCTTCGTATCGGTTGCCACCACATAGCGGGCAGGGCCGCCTCCGAGATCGAGTCCTTTCCTCTGTCCTACTGTGAAGAGGAATGCCCCCTCATGGTGTCCAAGCACCTTGCCGCTCTCCCACTCGACGATGTCGCCTGCCCTCTTCTCGAGCGTATCGAGCAGGAAGGTACGGATGCCGACAGGACCGATGAAGCAGATGCCATCGGAGTCCGGCTTGGTCTCGATGCCGAGATGGCGCTCTGCGCAGGCAGCACGAACGTCTGTCTTCGAGGAGTAGCCGCCGACCGGGAAGAGAACGCGATTGAACGTCTTGCCGGGCACGCGCCAGAGGAAGTAGGTCTGGTCCTTGTGCTCATCAGCAGAGCGAAGGAGCCTGGCAGGTCCTCCCTCCGTGAGTGCCGGAGCCGTCCTTGCGTAGTGCCCTGTTGCGATGAGATCGGCGCCTTCCTTGAAGGCACGCTCGGCAAACGTGCCGAACTTCACCGTCTGGTTGCACATCACATCAGGATTCGGCGTATAGCCATGGGCATAGGCATCGACAAGATAGTCTGCGACCGTCTCCTTGTACTCCTTCTCGCAGTCCCAGACTTCAAGATCCACGCCGAGTTTCACCGCTACGCGCTCCGCATCGGCCAGGTCCTCTGCCCAGGGGCACTTGAAGCCAGGAAGGTCCTTCGACCAGTTCCTCATATAGACAGCCGTGACATCGAAGCCCTGCTCTACGAGGAGCGCGCAGGACAAGGCCGAATCCACGCCTCCGCTCATGCCGAGGAATACCTTCTTGCCCATCATGCCGCCTTTCCCGTACGCGGATCGAGGCCACGCCTTCTTGCCTCTTCCTCGACGGCGTTTCCGATCCTGGCTGCCGCCTCTTCAATGTCCTCTTCTGTCACAGGAGCCCCGAGCGTGATCCTCAAGCTTCCATCTGCCACAGCAGGTGCAGCTCCTATCGCTTCGAGCACATGGCTCTCCCGCATCCGGCTTGCCGCACAGGCAGAGCCTGTGCCGACAGAGACCCCTCTGTCCTCGAGCAGGATCACGAGTCTCCTTGCTTCGAGGCCCGGGAAGGAGATGTGCAGAAGGCCGGGAAGGCGGAGCTTTGCCTTCTTCGGACCCTCGACCTCGGCCCAGGAAAAGCGCTCCAAAAGCTCTTTCTGGAGCCTGTCCCGAAGCTTCTGCTCCCGCTTTGCCTCCTGGGCCCGGTGTGCCGTGGCCTCTTCGAGCGCACAGGCAAAGCCGACAGCTCCTGCCACATTCTCTGTGCCGGAACGGACGCCGCCCTCCTGGCCACCACCTTGGAGCAGCGGCTTTATTGCGATGCCGTCCTCGGCCCAGAGAAGGCCGACCTGCTTTGGCCCGTAGATCTTCGCGGCAGAGAGCGTGAGCATGTCCACATGGAGCGATGCCACATTGATAGCAAGGGCATTGACAGCCTGCGAGGCATCCGTATGGAGCCAGAGCGGCATCTTTCCCCCTGCCGCAAGCCTTGACTGCCGCCTCTCTGCGACAAGCTTCGCAATGTCACGGATGGGCTGGATCGTCCCGATCTCGCCGTTCGCAAGAGAGATGGAGATAAGCCCCACCTCAGGGGTGAGCAGCTTCTCGAGCGTCTCCATGTCCACCCGCCCATCCCGATGCACCGGAATCAGCGCATGGTCTTTCGCTTCTGCTGCCGCAAGGACGCTCTCATGCTCTGTTGCAAGCACCAGCACCCTGCCTTCGGCAGAGTTGATGGCAAGGTTGTTCGCCTCGGTCGCGCCGGCACAGATGATGAGGTTGTCAGGCTTGGCGCCAATCTCATGGGCAAGCCGGGACCGGGCCTCTTCGTAGTCTGCCTTCGCCTTCCTTGCAAGCCGATACGGGGCAGAAGGGTTGTAGAACATATCGGACATATAGGGAAGCATCGCTCGAAGCACGGAAGGTGCCACCGGCGTTGCCGCTGCATAGTCGAGATATATCTCTTTCGTTGCATCCATAGAGGGACATCCGCTCGAAGAATCGCGACCGCAGAGGGCAGTGATGCCTGGCTCTGCGAAGTGTGCCAAGATACAAGGCAGCACAAAGGTGTGCTGCATGCGCACCCCATACTACCAAATGCACAGGAAGGCGGCCTCTATGCCAGAGCTCCTCCATCTCGATGCAACCGATGTCCTCGTCGTAGGGACAGGCCTTGCAGGCATCTCAGCAGCGGTCTCTGCCGCGGAGACAGGAGCGAAGATCACGCTTGCATCTGCCGGTCCTGTCTTCTCCGGCTCCTCCTTCTCCTCTGCCACCTGGGGCCTCGGCATGGTCGCACCTGAGTCGGCAGCAGACGAGGAAGACCTTGTCCAGACCATTCTCGCGGTAGGTTCAGGTGCGGCAGACCCCGCACTCGTCAGAAGCTTTGTCTCGGGCATCTATCCTGCCATGCAATGGCTCGAAGACCACGGCGTTGCGCTCAGAGCGCCCGATCACCCAGAGGAGCGCGAGTACATCCCCTGCTTCGACCACAAGGCACGCCTCTGGCGAGGGCTGGGCAGGGCCGAGTTCAGAGATGCCATGGCAGCACGTCTCCAAGACCTGGACGTCCATCTCATCGAGCATGCATCTCTTGCACGCTTGAGGAAGGCAGACGATGGCAGCATCCAGGGTGCCATCTTCTTCGACGAGACATCCTCTTCCTTCATCGACGTTCCCGCTTCATCCACAATCCTTGCCACCGGAGGCACGGCAGGCCTCTTCGGCAGGCATATAGGTGCTGACGAGGACACAGGCATTTCCCATGCCCTTGCAAAGGATGCCGGCGCTCATCTCGTGAACCTCGAGTTCATCCAGCTCATGCCGGCAATCCTCACCGAGATGGGCCCTGTCATCTTCAACGAGAAGACGTTCCGCTATCTTGCGTTCGAAGACGGAGCAGCTTCCTCGATATCCAGAAATCTCTTCGAGCTCAGGAGCACCCATGGACCTGCAACAACACGGTTGGGAGATGCTGCAATCGATCTTGCGATAGCGGAGGCAGGCGAAAAAGGTGCCCCTGCACGCTATGAGAATCTGCCCGACCCCCTGCCCGAGCTCGACCGCACCTACTTCTCCTGGCTCGAAAAGCGCCTTGGCCATCCTCTCGACCAGAGCTTCCGCATCGCGCTCTTCGCCCATGCAAGCAATGGCGGAATCAGGATCGACCGCAATGGCTGGACCGGCGTCCCCGGACTCTTTGCCGCAGGAGAGGCGACAGGCGGCATGCATGGTGCAGACCGGCTCGGCGGCCTTTCAAGCGCAAACTGCATCGTATTCGGTATCAGGACCGGAGAAGCGGCTGCAAAGACGGCAGAAGGCGTCTCAGCACCTCTTAAAGGCATGGCTGGACTTCCCAGCACATGCTCTCCTCTCGCCGCCAAAGCCCTTCCGGCAATACGCCTTGCCCTCGACAGCGCCTGTCTCGCTCCCCGATGCGAGCATGACCTCGTGGCGGCCCAGAGCTCCCTTCACCTGATCGATGAGGCGATTGCGCGCACCGCACTTCCCACGCAGGATGCCAGAGCCATCTTCCAGACGCTCGAAGCCAAAGCCGCTCTTGCCACGGCACAGGAGATGATCGAGGCCATGAGGAGAAGAAGGGAGAGCGCCGGTAGCCATATCAGATCGGATGCCGACTGAGGATAGGAGCATTTCGTTTCGCCCCGCACAGCAGGCCTAAAAAATCTTGCCAAAAAAAGTTCTTGCACGCACGGCCGCTTTCACATATAGTATTTCCCGCACGCGGGCTTAGCGCAGTTGGTAGCGCGCCACCTTGCCAAGGTGGAGGCCGCGGGTTCGAATCCCGTAGCCCGCTCCATTGATCATCCGGCCGTTTCGGGGACCGCAGATGCGGTCCCCTTTTTTGCAGCTCTTCTGATGAATTGGTGTTCCTTCGTTATCATTCCTCCCGCTCAGCCCCTCTCTCAAGGTTTCTGTCGGCTGCTTGTGCCACAATGCTCGAGTTGGCTCAAGAATATGAAGGAGGTATGCGCATGCCGCACAAGATCGGCCAGGCCCGCATCGCCGTCCTCAGAGAGGCAGAAGAGGATTCAGGCGTCGTGGCAAGAAACCTTGCCGGCACGACCGGTGTCCTCGAAGTCTGGGAGTCTGACCACAAGTTCCCCGGAAGGCAGGGCGCTGTCTTCTACTATCCCCTCACCTTCGATCGTGAAGGCAACGGCTCCACGGCACGATTCTTCCGCACCGCCTACAACTACCGCCTGACCGATGACGGCAAGACCGCCATCTTCGACAAGGGCGGCAGGAGCGGCACGAATCGCTTTGTCTTTGATATCCAGGGCGGCTTCAAGAACGAGGAAGCAGAGGCCGAAAGCGTGCACGCTGCCGCGCATCCCGGCGAGACGTCTTCCTTCGATGTAGAAGGATCCAGGGATCGCTAGCACGTGCATCTGCTCCGGCGAGAAGGAAGAGCTTCTCGCCGGAGCTTTCTTTCTAGCGCCTTCTTCTCTTCGGCTTCATGAGGTCGAAGAGGGAAAAGGTCGTGCGCCGATAGATGGCGCCTCTGACAGCACGCTTCGGATCGTGCACGAACCCCATGCCGCGCTTCCCGTAGAAGGGGTCTATTGCCCGCTTCATGCGGCGCTTGTACTTTCCCGTCGTCCTCGCGGCAAGCGACTTCTTCCATGAGGGACGCCTCATGCCAAACTTCATGGGAAACCATCTCCTCGAGCCTTCAGCTCCCTGCTCCCCTCTTCAGCTTCCGTTATACGCCTGTCCGGCGACACATCCCGGAGTTTCTTGAGCTCCCGCATCCACGCTTTCCCCACACATTGAAGATTTCTTCTTGCGCTCCCGGCGATATTCGCGTATATTCTTAACCCGCACGCGGGCTTAGCGCAGTTGGTAGCGCGCCACCTTGCCAAGGTGGAGGCCGCGGGTTCGAATCCCGTAGCCCGCTCCATTGATCATCCGGCCGT
>OMVT01000022.1 GCA_900314535.1 uncultured Olsenella sp.
CTGCGACGCCCGCGAGCGCACCTGAGGACCATCTATACATTCATTCCCTGAGTTCCTATAAACCCAGCAGTTCGCTATGACTTCCCGTGCGTGTGGCAACAAGCACGAGGCCCTCCTCGTCGATGAGGTAGATGAGCAGCCAGTCGGGTTCGATGTGGCACTCCCGGTGTCCGTGGTACGTTCCGCCCAGCGGGTGGTCACGCATCGAATCGGGCAGGGCCTCCCCGCGCGCGAGCGCCTCGAGGGTCGACTCGAGCTTGGAGAGGTCCTTGCCCTGTCTCTTGATGCGCTTGTAATCCTTCTTGAACTTCGCCGTGAACCTCAGCTCCAGCATGGCCTACTCCTCGTCGAGCGCGGCCATGGCCTCCTTGACGGTGCGGTAGGGGCCAGAGAGGTTCCTGCCCGCAGCTGCATCATCCATCGCGGCAAGCGTCTCGGGGCTGAACCCATAGGGGTTCGAGGGGTCAAACGGAAAGCCGCCCCGGCGATTGAAGGCGGAGACGAACATGCGGATGGCATTGCTCGGGGAGGTGCCAATCTCGTCGCAGATGGCGCAGAAGCGGTCCTTCTCGTCTTTGCGTAGCTTTGCGGAGATGGATTCGGACGCGACGGTGGTAGTAGCCATGACAACCTCCTATTACATAGGATTACATTGTCGTACATTGTATACCATTATTGCCGTGCTTCTGCACTCAGCCATCCGCGCGATGGGATTGCCGTAGCGTGAAAGGACACAAGGTTTTTGGCGGTCGCGGGTACACGTACCCACGGCCGCATCTTTCTTGCGCCATCCAGAAGCTCTCATCTGCCCAGTCCTTCAGGCTGAATGGACAGGAGTGGATATGAGCAACTTCCAGGTGGTCTGTTCCTGCTTAAACGCTCGCCTGCCCCATCCCGAACGCCCGCCCACGACCGGCCCCGTCACGTTCTCATGCGCGATGCCGTTGCGATGCTGGATGGTAGCGTTGCGGGTGATGACGAACATAGGCCAGCTGTCCCGAATCCGCTCGAGCAGGCAGTGCTCGTGGCCCTCGGTCGCGTGGTCGCCCATGATGGCCATCGCCACCTGCACGCAGGCGCGCTCTATCTCGGACAAGCGCATGATTATATCGCACTCGAGCCTGCCGATGCGCCCCACGCTCACCTCGTAGCCCAGGCTTCTCGCGTAGCTGTAGACGATGTTCTCGAGCACGCCGCTTTCTGGCCTCTCTGAAACTTCTGGTGAGTAGCACAGATTGCTCCTCCCGACCGCCGACCCTGAGGCGGCATGATTCCATCGGCTGGCCGATGCGACGATCGGAGCCGTCCATGGACGCGCAGGCCGGGATGCTGGCGTAGCTCTTCGGGAGGTCGAGGGTGCTCGGTCCCGAGCGAGAGGTGTCCGGCGTCTGGTCCGAGGAGTGCGTCATCCTCGGGCGGCTGTGCCCGAGGATGACGCACTCGAACATGCCGGAGATGAAGGCGGTCGCGAGGACGCTCCGCAAGGAGCGGGAGGACGGCCTCGACTGGTAGCGGTAGGGCTCGACGGGCGCCATCCTGGAGAGCCTCAGCTCCGTAATCCAGTCCGCCAGGAGGGCCGCAAGGGAGTTCAGGAACACCGGCTGCTTCGAGACGATGATATTCCTCAGGCTCGGTCGCCTGGACTTCCCGGCCCAGGCTGCCGTCTCATCTGCTACCTGCCAGAAACAGAGAAGGGCCCAAAAGTCCAATGCACATGAAGGGAGGCACCCGGCGCTGCCGGATGCCTCCCTTACTTATGCCTTGGATTGTTCCAGAGCAGCGGGAACTAGCCCCTGCGCTCCTCGATCTCCTTCGTGATGTCTGCGATGAACTCGTCGAGATTGCGCTGCACGGTCTCGTTCGAGCGGTCGCGGACGGAGATGTTTCCAGCCTCGGCCTCCTTCTCGCCGATGATCAGCATGTACGGGACACGGTCGATTGAGCGGGCCTCGCGGATCTTGTAGCCGATCTTCTCGTCGCGGTCATCGACCTTGACGCGGACCTTGGCAGCGCGCAGACGGTCAGCGACCTGATGAGCATAGTCGCGCGTCTTCTCCGAGACCGGAAGGATCTTGACCTGGCAGGGAGACAGCCACGTCGGGAACTTGCCGGCGTACTGCTCGATGAGCATGCCGATGAAGCGCTCGAAGGAGCCGAAGCCTGCACGATGGATCATGATCGGCTGCTTCTTGGAGCCATCCTTGTCCGTGTACTCGAGCTGGAAGTTGTGCGGAAGCTGGAAGTCGAGCTGAATCGTGCCGCACTGCCACTCGCGACCGAGGCAGTCCTGCAGGTGGAAGTCGATCTTCGGGCCGTAGAAGGCACCGTCGCCCGGGTTGATCTTGTAGTCGACGCCCATGGCCTCGAGAGCATCCTTCAGGCCCTGCTCTGCGCGCTCCCAATCCTCGTCGGAGCCCATGGAGTTGTCAGGACGCGTGGAGAGCTCGACCCTGTACGGGAAGCCGAACTGTGCATAGTAGGCCGTGATCAGATGGGCGACATCGGTGACCTGCTCCGTGATCTGGTCCGGACGGATGAACAGGTGTGCATCGTCCTGCTGGAACTCGCGGACACGGAAGAGGCCGTGGAGGGCACCACGGAGCTCGTGGCGATGGTCGATGCCGGCCTCGGCGAGCTTGAGCGGCAGGTCGCGGTAGCTCCTCGGCTTGCTCTTGTAGATGAGGCAGGCACCCGGGCAGTTCATCGGCTTGATCGCGTAATCCTCGTCGTCGATCTTCGTCGTGTACATGTTCTCTTTGTAGTGGTCCCAGTGGCCAGAGGTCTCCCAGAGCTTGCGGGACAGGATGATCGGCGTCTGCACCTGGTCATAGCCGAACTTGTCCTGCATCTCCATCCAGTACTGCATGAGGGAGTTCCTGATGCGCATGCCGTTCGGCAGCCAGAACGGGAAGCCGGGGCCGGCCTCGTTCATCATGAACAGCTCCATCTCCTGCCCGATCTTGCGGTGGTCGCGCTTCTCCGCTTCCTCGAGGAGCTTCAGATGTGCCTCGAGCTCGTCCTTGCTGCGGAAGGCGATGCCATTGATGCGGGTGAGCATCTTGTTGTTCTTGTCGCCCTTCCAGTAGGCGCCGGAGACGCCCGTGAGCTTGAAGGCCTTGAGTGCCTTCGTATAGGTGATGTGGGGGCCGACGCACATGTCGACGTACTCGCCCTGCTTGTAGAACGTGATGCGGGCATCCTCAGGAAGGTCGCCGATGTGCTCGACCTTGTACTTCTCGCCGCGCTCCTGCATGTGCTTGATGGCCTCTTCGCGCGGAAGCTCGTAGACCTCGAACTTCAGGTTCTCCTTGCAGATCTTGCGCATCTCCTCTTCGATGCGCGGGAAGTCCTCCTCGGAGATTTTCTGGCCCTCAGGCAGGTCGATATCGTAGTAGAAGCCATTGTCGGTTGCCGGGCCGAATGCGAAGTCGGCATCCGGGTACAGGCGCTTGATGGCCTGTGCCATGATATGGGCTGCGGAGTGGCGGATTACGTGGAGCTCCTCGTCCTCGGGGCATTCTGCGACGTGGCCGTCGTTGTACAGAACCTTCATCTGATTTCCTCTTCCATTGATGGCTGCTTGCGCTGTTCACAAAAAGAGCCCGGCAGCCGGCATCTCCGGCCTCCGAGCATTTCATGGCGCCTGTCACTTGGCCTGTAGGCCTGTCAGGGGACAGACGCCTACATAGTCTCCGGAACCGCTCTTCTGTATGCCAGAAGGCACTGTATGGACTGCATCAAGCCAAGCCTTTCATTCGAACTGGCAACAGTTTTACCACATATGGAGACGAAGCGTTGCTGAAGGATCCCAAGCCTTTGCCATCTGCGGCCAAATACCACGAACTCGTGACGGATGGGCCCGATCTGCATGGTCTTCAGGGCTCAGAAAGCAGCTCCGAACGAGCTATCTGCAATTCAGATATCCTGATACCTATTTTCCATGTATCCCCCAAGCTTGATAAATCCTTAAGCCGCTTGTAAGGTTGAAAGCATGATTACTGAGACGATGACATACTCCGCGCAGATGATGCAGATGCCCAAGCCCGGGCACCTGGCTCTACGTTCATGCGTGGCCAGGACCGGGCGCAGCTGATGGCTGGCCTCCGGCAGGATGTCAGTCGCTTACTGTATATCCTGATCTGGAGTCTATCGTGATAGCTATTTCGCATCTAACAAAGCAATACGGCAATGCCTCTTCCGAGCATGCTCTGGACGATGTCTCGCTCGAGATTCCTGACGGCGACATCTTCGGTATCATCGGCATGTCCGGCGCCGGCAAGTCGACGCTCGTCCGCTGCATCAACCTGCTCGAGACCCCGACGTCGGGTTCCATCGTCGTGGATGGACAGGATGTCCAGGGGCTCTCCGGTGCAGCGCTTCGGACCTACAGGCGCCGCGTCGCGATGATCTTCCAGCAGTTCGGCCTTCTGGCGCAGAAGACAGCCCTCGAGAACGTGTGCTTCCCCTATCTTGCTGCAGATGGCAAGGTCACGCCCGAGCAGAAGAAGGAGGCAGAAGGCTTCCTGGCTGAGGTGGGACTCGCCGACAAGGCAGGCTCCTATCCAGCACAGCTCTCCGGCGGCCAGAAGCAGCGTGTCGCAATCGCCCGTGCCCTGGCGTGCCATCCTGCCTACATCCTCTGCGATGAGGCGACATCTGCTCTCGACCCGGCCAGCACCGCATCCGTGCTCAAGCTCCTGCGCGAGATCAATGAGCGCACGGGCGTCACGATACTCGTGATCACCCACTCGATGCAGGTCGTCGAAGACATCTGCAAGCATGTCGCAGTGCTTGTGCACGGCAAGGTCGTCGAGTCCGGCACGGTCCAAGATGTCTTCTCAGATCCCCAGCACACCGTGACGAAGCAGCTTCTCGGAAAGGCAGGCTGGGATGAATAGCTTCCAGGAATTCCTCAATGTCTATGCATCGCTTCTGGGACAGGGCATAGCCGATACGCTCGCAATGCTCCTTGTCTCCACGTTCTTCGCCTATCTGATCGGCCTTTTCCTCGGCATCGTCCTCTATGTGACCGAGCCCGCAGGCCTTCGCCCCCACAAGGCGCTGAACGCCATCCTTGGATGGATCATCAACATGGGACGCTCCATCCCCTTCATCATCCTGCTCGTGGCAGTCATGCCGATGACAAGGACGCTTGTGGGAACGACGACCGGCGTCCGTGGCGTCATCCCTCCTCTCGTCCTTTCGACCGCACCCTTCGTCGCCCGCATGGTCCAGCAGTCGCTCGCCGAGGTCCCGAAGGATGCCATCGAGGCAGCAGAGTCCTGCGGCGCCTCGGTACCCCGCATCGTCGTCTCTGCGCTTCTGCCTGAAGCCCTGCCTTCGATTGTCCGTGGCATCTCGATCACCCTCATCACGGCCCTCGGCTACACGGCGATTGCAGGAGCAGTCGGCGCAGGCGGCCTCGGCGATATCGCAATCCGCTACGGCTACTACCGCTACGAAGATGAGGTCATGCTCGTCACCGTCGTCCTCATGATCATCCTCGTCCAGATCATCCAGAGCATCTGCGACGCAATCGCAAAGGCGATCGACCACCGCTAGGCTCAGCTCCTGTCCACTTCTCTACATGGCACTGCCGCAGAAGGCATTTCGCCCCTGCGTTTGTAGCTTGCACCCTAAAACACAAGATTTGAAAGGAAATCAGCCATGCTTACCCGCAAGAACTTCCTCGCTGGCTCTGCCGCCCTCATCGCTTCCTCCGTCCTCGCCGCCTGCGGCAATTCCGGCTCTACGAGCTCTTCTGCCTCCGAGACGAAGACACTCACGGTCGCAGCCTCTCCTTCGCCGCACGCCGAGATATTGAACAGCTTCGCAGCACCCAAGCTCAAGGACCAGAACATCGACCTCGAGGTCAAGGAGTACACCGACTACATCATCCCGAACCAGGTCACCTCTTCGGGCGAGGTTGATGCCAACTACTTCCAGCACATCAACTACCTCAACAACTACAACAAGGAGAACGGCACCGACCTTGTCGGCGTTGCCGCCATCCACTACGAGCCGTTCGGCATCTACGCCGGCAAGTCCTCCGACCTCATGAACATCGCAGATGGTGCTAAGATCGCTGTACCGAATGACCCGACGAACGAAGGCAGGGCGTTCCTGCTCCTCCAGCAGGAAGGGCTTGTCACCCTCAAGGATCCCGAGAACCTCGAGGCAACGCCTGTCGATGTCGCAGAGAACCCCCACAGCCTGAACTTCGTCGAGGTCGAGGCAGCCGCTGTCCCCCGCCAGCTCCAGGACGTCGACTTCGCTGTCATCAATGGCAACTACGCAATCGAGGCAGGACTGCATGTCTCCGACGCTGTTGCCGTCGAGGCAGCAGATGGCAAGGCTGTCGAGCAGTACGCCAACTACATCGTGACGACACCCGACAAGCAGGACGACGACCGCATCAAGGCACTGGTCTCTGTCCTCACCTCCGATGACTTCAAGACCTACCTCAAGGACACCTACGACGAGGATGTCCTGCCGGCATTCTAGGATCTCATCTGAGACCGCAAGACAGCGAGGGGCGCACATCCGTGCGTCCCTCTTTTCTTGTGCGGAGACAGGACTTCTCAGGCGTCGACGGCAGCCTGTCTTTGCTATGGCCTGGCACAGCCGGAGACCAGCGGCAGGCATCCGCCTGCACAAGGACGAGGAGCCACGTCCCGATCCGAGCAAGACACACATGTATGTATGTCTTGGCTTTGCAGCACCTATTCTCTTTCAGACACGCCAATCTGCTGCCGTGGACACCTTGCATGCATAGCAGTGCTCCTCGCTCAGGCAAGGGCCGCCTCGAAGCTTCTGCCTCTGTACGGCACAGGCCCTCAACAGAAGAAACGCTGTCCTTTCCCGACAAGAAAGGAGCCCCATGCTGTCCGGCACAGGGCTCCTGAAACGTTCTTGCGTGTGGTCTTACTGGATGCGCGTACGGCAGTATGGGCAGACCTTCCATTCCGCATTCAGCGGACGGTGGCAGGTCGGGCAGACGTTCCTGACCTGGGTGTTGCAGACCGGGCAGACGACGAAGTCGCGGTCGATCGGCGTGCCGCACTTCGGGCAGATGCCGTAATGGGAGAGCTGGTGCTCGCGCAGGGCGATATCGAGGTCCTGCTCCTCGCGGTCGACGAGATAGGAGCTCGGACGGAGAATCACGTAGGCAAGGAGGCCGACGATAGGAATGACCGAGATGATGGCCCAGAGCCACCAGGGCTCGGCGCCACGGCGCTGTGCATCGCGGATCACGTAAACAATCGAGAGGATATAGAGGATCACGACGCAGGCAACCATCAGGTACAGCACCATGCGTACTTCAGGGGTAATGATCTGATCGAGAAGCTCTTGCATGTGAAAGGCGCTCCTTCTGTTCTGGGACGATGCTGCATTCCTGCGCACGTTCTCTTTCGGCAATTGCAAACAAGCATACCGCTATGGACGCAGAGGCCCAGGCCACAACACGGCCGCTGGTGCGTTCATGAGCCAATCTTCACAAAAAGCAGGACCTTCGTCAAGCCTTCATGCCAGGCTGCGCATGTCTTTGAGGTGGCTGAAAAGATACCCGCTACCTGAGCCAGGGACGATAGATGGCAGCAACCTCGCCTGCTGTCGTAATCGATCCGCAGGCGCAGAAGGACTTGCCCCTGAGCGCCTTGACCGCCTCAGGAACCGAAGGATAGACGCCTTCTGGCTCTCCGCCATGGGCGCGGAAGACCTCAGCAAGCTGGGCTGCCGGAAGGGCGCGGGGAGATGCGGTCTGCGCACAGACGACCTTCGGAAAGGCAGCGGAGAGCCTCTCCACGATGCCATCCACATCCTTGTCGGCAAGTACCGCGCAGAGTAGATACGGCCTCTTCTCACGGTCTGGCTCCACATCGGCGACAGCTGTGAGGAAGGCATCGACCGACTGCGGATTGTGGCAGGCATCGATGAGGACGACCGGCTTCGGACAGACGATATCGAAGCGTCCGGGCGTCGGCGTCGTCACGATGCCATCGTAGGCATGGTCTGGATCGAGCGCATGGCCGAGGAAGTCCTCGGCAAGGCAGACCGCACAGGCGATGTTTGCTGCCTGATAGCCCGGCTTCAAGGCGCCAAGCTCCGCAAGCGTCTGGCGCGGCGTCGTGACATCGAAGATGAGGGAGCCACCGATGCGCCCCGGCAGCTCACGGATACGGAAGCTTGCATGGGGAAGGTCGGGATGCACAGCAGGCACGCCCTTCTCCATCTCCCCTGCCGCATCTTCGAGCCTCTCGGGCCGAAGCAGCGTCGGCACAGCCCCAGCCTGCTTTGCCTGCTTGAGGAAGACGTCCTCGACGCTTGCAGGGGTCGCCGTGCCGGCGCCGAGCACGCAGGTGCGTCCCGGCTTGATGATGGCAGCCTTCTCTGCAGCGATCTTCTCGAGCGTATCGCCCAGAATCTTCATGTGGTCGAGGCCTATGCCCGTGATTGCGACCGACTCGATCGAACGGCAGGCAGACGTTGCATCCCATCTGCCGCCCATGCCGCACTCGAGAACCGCGACATCGACGCCGGCTTCCGCGAAGGCAACGAAGGCAGCGACGGTAAGAAGATCGAACTCCGTGATATCGAAGGGAGGAAGGCCTTCTGCCGCACGTGCGGCAAGGACCCGTCTGCCTGCCTCGTCTGCTGCGGCAACCGCATGTGCAAACGCCTCTTTCGAGATGGGCTTGCCGCCTATCTCCATGCGCTCGTTGTAGCTCACAAGCTCAGGCGACGTATAGAGGCCGCAGCTGAGACCTGCTGCCATAAGGAGTCCTGCTGTATAGCGTGCCGTCGAGGTCTTGCCATTCGTGCCGGCAATCTGGACGGAACGATATGCCTTGTCAGGATCATGGAGCTCTTCGAGCATCGCCGTGACCGGATCCAAGCTCGGAGAGATGCCGAAACGGAGCGCCCCCTTCAAGGTTGCAAGCGCCTCATCATATGTCGTGTCCTTCACAGCGAAGGGAAGCGTATATCCCACTGATATCTCCTCTCAAGCATGCCTGGGCATGCTGGCCTCAATCGTTTGCGATGGCGGCTTCGGCCTCTGCAATGACAGACGTCGTGCCAAGAAGGCAGACGGGACGTCCTGTCGCACGTGCCTCCGAAAGCGCTCCTGCAACTGTCGGAACGAAGCGTGTCTTCATGCCTTCAGCTGCAAGGCATCTTCCCTGCCTCTCCGTGAAGACGTAGTGCGGATTCTGGGAGGCCGTGAGCCAGATCTCGTCTGCCACCCCCGCCATCTCATGCACGACGCCAGCATAGTCCTTATCGTCGGGAATGCCGACGATTGCGATAAGACCAGGACCGCAGCCGAGATGGGCGAGCGCCTCTCTTGCTTCCTCAGCGCTTGCCCGGTTGATGCAGGCATCGACGACGAGCAGCGGTTCCTTCGAGACAAGCTCCATCCTGCCCGGAATCCTGAGCCTGCCCAAGGCTTCGCGCACCTTGCGCCCCGCGAGCTCATGTCCCAGAAGCGCTTCTGCAAGCGCGAGCGCCAGTGCCGCATTGCGTGCCTGGAACTCTCCCAGAAGCGGCAGCTCCACGTCTTCGAGCACCTGGCTCTGGTTCTTGAGCGTACAGATGATGCCTGCCTCGCCCCAGCGGATATCCGTGGCCTCGAAGTCCCTGCCATACTCCAGAAGCGGTACGCCGAGCGCACAGGCCCGCTGGGCAATCTGGACCATAGCTTCTTCCTCCTGTGGGCCTATGAAGGCAGCTTCGCACTCAGGCTGTATGGCATAGGCCTTGTCAGCGGCGATGGCAGAGATCGTAGGGCCAAGCTCGCGCGTATGCTCGAGGAAGATGGTATTGATTGCACAGAAGCGGTGCGGCACGTTCGTGACATCGTCGAAGCGTGCCCCCTTGCCGCACTCGAGGATGTCTGCCTCAGTGCCTTGCGTACGGAACCACGCAAGCGCTGCCGCGCACTCAATCCCGATGGGGCTCACAAACTCGCCGGGCAAGAGCCTGTCCTCGATCTTCTCTATGGCGGGCGCCACCGCCGTCACCGCTTCTGCAAGCTCACTGTCCGATATCGGCACTCCATCCACGCAGAAACGCTCGTTGAAGCGCCTGATGTGCGGGCTTGTCATGAGCCCGACACGCCGCTCTGTCTGGACAAGCGCGGCTGCCATGCGAGCAACCGACCCCTTGCCCTTGCTGCCCGTGACGATAGCGGTATCCGCATGGGCAAGGCTCCTCAGAAGATCGTGCGTGAGCTCGGGGTGCCGCTTCTCGGAGTCAGGTGCATCGAAGGAAAGCTGAGGTGCAGCCGCCATATACGACGCATAGATGAAGTCTTCTGCTTCGTCTCTCCTCATGCAAGATCGTCCCTGACCGTGCGCATCACGAGCCCTGCGACATTGACGCCGGAGACGGACTCGATCCCCTGCATGCCTGCCATCACATTGACCTCGCAGAACCAGTAGCCCGCATGGTCCACAAGAAGGTCGAGCCCGAAGAAGTCGAGCCCCGTCTCTTTCCAGACATCATGCACCGCTGCACGCATGTCCCGATCGATCTCCCTCTTCTCGAGCTCAGCACCAAGCGCATAGTTCGCGCGGAATCCGTGCCCTGCCTTCCTCCTCATGGCAGCCACAGCCTCGCCGCGGATGCCGAAGACACGGATATCCTTTCCTAGGCTCTCCTCGATGCACTGCTCGAAGAGAAGCTCGCGGTCAGGTCCCACCTGCTGCTCTAGGCGCGCGAGGTCATCCTCGTCCTCGATGAGCCAGATCTCGCGTCCTTCCGAGCTCGCAAGCCCCTTTGCGACGAAAGGCACGCCGACCTCGGATGCAAGCATCTCGAAGCCGGCGCCGGCATGCGCGAGCACCCAGCGCGGCATGCGGAAGGCAGAGGAGCTGATGTCTTCAACCTGTGCATGCTTGTCCACATAGCGCGCGAAGGGGGCGATGCTGTTGTAGCTCCTTGTGGCAAGCGCATTTGCTGCCGCTATGAGGTGCCCCCATTTGTAGCGGTTCAGGACGAAGTCAGCAGGCGCAAGCGGCTCCCCGTGCAAGAGAAGCGTTCCATCCTCTGTCTTTCCCATGTCGGCAATGCCGGCAATGGAAAGATCCATATCGAGGGCATGTGCCTCATCGACAAGACGGCGGCAGGTATAGGCAGAGCCCATGTCGCTGTAGCGCTCTATCAGATAGCCAGAGAGCCTCATCTGACCTTCACCCTTTCTTCGTTGAGTGCAGCCCAGGAGATGATCGGGAAGAGGACGAGGCAGATGAGAATCTGGATGGGCAGGTCCAGATCGAGCTGGAAGACCGCAATGACCGTTCCGAGAAGCGCTATGAGCTGGAGGTCCATGCTGCGTCTCAGGATATGCGACTCCTTCCGCTCGACCGTGACCACATCGTTCACGGAGTCGATGCCCAAGGCTGCGCGGGTTCCGGCAGGCAGGCTCACGCGCGCGTCATCAATGCCCTCATCCACGAGCACGCGGAGCTGAGCCTGCGCGCTGCCGAAGCGCACACAGATTCGGTCATTGTCCTCGACGCCCGCAAGCTTCATGAGATCGGGAGAGAGGCGGGCGATGCCATTTGCATCGTCTTCGTCCTTCGCATAGGTCGAAAGGAGCCAGAGCTTCCGGGAGCCTATCCACCGGTCCAGGAAGGCATCCTCGATGCGGCCCAGGCGCCCCTTCTCCTTTGCCTTCGGCGCATCGGCAAGGACAAGCTCGAGGGCCTTGTCCACGCCGAGCGCACGCTCGGCCTGGGCGAGACGCCTGAGGTCGTCGCCCGAGCAGTCCTCCCGAAGACGGCAGAACGGGTCCGAACGCGTCGTGCTCGGGCTATAGCTTCTCCTCATGAGCTCGCACGTATCCGCATCCGCACGGTCGAGAAGAAGCTCCATCTCCTCCTGCCGGATCTGATGGACTGGCAGCTGTCCGATACCGAGCAGGGTCTTGAAGTAGCGCGGCACATAGACGCTCCCCTCATGCGCCACGAGCGCATAGGGTGCATAGTCGGCGCCATGAGGGTCAATCACGAGCTGCGTATCCGATACGCGCGAGTAGAGCACGCACTCCTTCGGACGTGCGGAATCCCCCGTCTCCTTCTCGATCCACTCAGCCACATCATGAGAGACATAGACCCTGTCCACATGCTCTGCAACAGGAACGCGGACCATGCAGGCACGGGCAGGCGTCCTCTGGACAAGCACAGGCATCCCGGCTTCCGGCTCGAGGAGCCCTTGGCCAGAAGCTCCTCCGAAGAGCCGCTTCGTCATGCGGTTCGGCAGGTAGATGGCAGATGAGCATGCATCTTCACCTGCAGCAGAAGATGCCAGCTTTGCCTCTGCATAGGCGCTGTCAGCCGTGCGCACATGGACAAGCGGAGCTTCGCCGGAAGGCCCCTGGAGGCAAAGCGTACCTGAAATGCCCTCATGAGATCCTGCGCTGAGATAGCAGACATCGCGGGGCAGCTGCTCCTTTGCCTGGAAGAGGTGCATGACCTGAGGATCGGGAGCTTCCTTGTCCCAGCGTCCTGCCATAAGGCAGAAGAGCGCAAGGCCTTTTGCCAGGGCAGCGACTGCCGAAGGATCTGCCACATTCCGGAGCTGTCCGTTCACCTCGAGCTGGAGCGTGGGCACCTGGGCTCGTTCGGAGACATTCCTTCCAATCGTATGAGGACCTGCCGCCGCGAACACGCCGTCATGCACGACTGCATCGTCGAAGCGGCCGAGCTTCCCCACCGTCTGGACAAGCGAGGCATCCATCAGGTCGAGAAGGAACTTGTGTCCTAGAAGGGACGGATGCTCCTTGCCGCCTGTGCCGATATCGACACCGAAGCCGCGATCTGACGCAGCACCGTGGAGATCGAGGACGCAGGATATCCGATGCTCAAGGCAATAACGGACAAGCTCTCTCTGGTACGTGTTCTCCTCGAAGGCATCGAAGTTCGGATCGTGCCCGTCTGACCTTGCGCGGCAGAAGACATGGACGCCTGCCTCCTCATGGAGCCAGAGCGCGAGAGCTCCTGTCAGGATCTCTGCACGCTTGTCCTTTCCCTCCCGCGTCTGCGTCACCGCATGCGGCGCCGAGACCAGGATGGGGATGCTGCCCTCCTCTATGAGGAGCTCAGGTCCTCTGCCCTCATAGCTATGGCTCGAGAAGCGCTCCTCGAGAGACGAGAGGCGCTCTGCCGGGGCATCTGCCATGTTTGCTTCCATCATCTGCTGCTTCTGCCAGCTCCTGCAAGCTCGCGTGCCTCGCGCCTGAGCTCGCGGTCATCCGCAAGCACGCCACGCGCTGCCTCGGTCACGGTGAGGGACCCGGTGCTCTTGATGCCCCTCATGGTCATGCAGCTGTGCTCGGCAGAGAGGATGACAAGCGCACCTTCGGGGTCGAGCTCTTCCATCAGGGCATCTGCAATCTGGGCCGTCAGGCGCTCCTGCACCTGGAGGCGGTGCGCATAGCCCTGGACGAGCCTCCCGAGCTTCGAGAGGCCGCAGATCCTTCCATGCTTCGGCAGATAGACGACCGCAGCTGTGCCACGGAACGGCAGGATATGGTGCTCACAGAAGGACTCGAACGGGATGTCGCGCACGACGACGAGCTCATCTGAATCAGGAGCCTCGAACTGCTTCCTCAGATGTGCCTTCGGCTCTTCCCACATGCCCGAGAGCAGCTCTTCGGTCGCCCGTGCCACGCGTGCCGGCGTCTCCTTGAGGCCTTCACGGTCAGGGTTCTCGCCTATCGCCAGCAGGAATTCGCGCACGGCATGCTCGAGGCGCTCCTCGTCGATCTCGGCAAAGCCCTGATCGTTGAGCTCGCGTCCATAGGCGTCCTTGGTGCCGGTCAGATGTGCCGGCTCGAATGTCGAAGACTCCCTCATGCCTCAGCCTTGGCCCTTTCTGCTGCCTCGATCGTGTGCTCGGCAAGAATTGCGCAGGTGACCGCGCCGACCCCTCCCGGCACCGGCGTGAGCGCACCCACGACCTCTTTCGCCTCTTCGGCGACATCGCCGACAAAGCGGCCTTCCGAGGAAAGGTAGTTCATACCGACATCGATGACCGTCTGGCCAGGACGGAAGGCATCGGCCGTGAGCATCTGGGGCCTGCCGGCACAGGCAACGACGATGTCCGCTGCACGCGTCTCTGCAAAGAGATCCTTCGTGTGGCTATGGCAGAGCGTCACCGTCGCATTGCGCCCGAGCAGGAGCGAGGCGAGAGGGCGTCCCACGACAAGCGAGCGTCCGACGACCGTGACCTTGGCTCCATCAAGCGCGGCACCATAGTGGTCAAGCATCGCGACGACCGCAGCTGCCGTGCAGGGAGCAAAGCCCACTCGGCTGCCGGAGAAGACGCCGTAGAGCGAGCCTTCCGTGATGCCATCCACATCCTTTGCAGGATCGAGCGCGGCTGCCGCTGCCTTCTCGTCGAGCGTCTTCGGAAGCGGGCGGAACATGAGGCAGCCATGGATCGAGCTATCCTCATTGATGCTGCGGATTGTCGCTTCGACCTCATCCTGCGTGACATCCTCTGGCAGGGCAAAGAGCTTCGTCCCGATGCCTGCCTTGGCACAGCGCTTCTCTGCGGCATGCTGGTAGGAGATATCGTCCGGGCGCTCCCCCACACGCACGAAGGCAAGGCAGGGCTCAATGCCCGCGCCTTTAAGCTGCTCGGTCCGTGCTGCCTGCTCCTCTGTGAGCGCACGGGCAACCGGCGCCCCTCTCAGCTCCTCTGCCATCTGATTCCTCTTTCCACTCTGAGATAGGCCTCATCAGCCTTGGCACAGCCATCTTCGAGCATGGCCTGGGTACGGGAGACGAGGATCTCTGCATAATCGCGGTCTTTCATTGCCTTCGCATTGATGAAGACATTGAGGCAGGCTGCCTTGAGCGACGCCGAGAGCAGCGCTGCGCCTGCCCCTGCATCCGTAAGCGCCATCTTCGAACCGATCTTCGTGAGATCGTCGACAATCACGATCGCCTCGCAGATGGCCTCCATCAGATGCTCAGGCGGCTCCGATGCCTGGCGCAGCGCCTCCTCAAGGACGCGCGCGCGCTCTTCCTTCTCCTCTTCGGTATCCCGCGGCATCCTATAGGCACGGGCAAGCGGCCTGAATGCTTCGGCATCCTCTTCTGCGAGCGTGAACATGCGGCCTCTCAGCTCTTCGAGCTTCGGGAGATATTCCTCGATCTTCGGCTGCACCTCTTCATAGCGGCGCTTGTGGTGCGTGAGGTTTGCGACCATCTCGCCCAGGGCGCATCCCACCGCTGCTGCCATGGCTGCCCCTGCACCGCCGCCTGGCGTCGGCTCCTTCGAGGCAAGCGCCTCCACGAGCTCCTCGGCCGTGCAGTCGCGCATTCTCTTCTCTTCTGGTTCCGTCACGTCTCTTCCTTGTCTGCGCAGCAGCAAGGCCGAGGGTGCCTGCGCGCCCTCGGACCTCTGCTGCCTAGCTTCGAATCTTATTCTGCTCTAGAAGAGGCCGACGATCTTTCCGTCCGGCGTGACATCGATCTTCTCTGCTGCAGGCACCTTCGGAAGTCCCGGCATGGTCATGATGTCACCGGTAAGGGCGACGATGAAGCCGGCGCCGGCAGATACCTTCACGTTTCTGACCGTGATGCGGAAGCCAACGGGCGCCCCAAGCTTCTTGGGGTCGTCCGTGAACGAGTACTGCGTCTTTGCCATGCATACCGGAAGTCCGCCGAAGCCCTGCTCCTCGAGCTGGGCGAGCTGCTTCTGTGCCGAGGACGTGTAGTCGACGCCGTCTGCATGGTAGATGCGCTTTGCGATGGCCTCGATCTTGGAAGAGATCGGCTGGTCGAGCTCGTAGGCATACTTGAGCTCGCTCGGCTCGTCGCAGAGGCGCACAACCTCGTCAGCAAGCGCAAGTCCGCCCTCGCCGCCCTTGGCCCAGACCTCGGAGAGCGCGACGTTGACGCCGAGCTCATGGCACTTCTGCTCGACGAAGTCGAGCTCTGCCTTCGTATCGGTCGGGAACGCATTGATTGCAACGACAGCCGGCAGGCCAAAGACATCGCGGATATTCGAGATATGGCGAAGGAGATTCGGGATGCCGCGCTCGAGCGCCTCGAGATTCTCCTGGCCAAGCTCTGCCTTCGGCACGCCGCCGTTGTACTTGAGGGCACGCACGGTCGCAACCAGCACGACGCAGGAAGGAGCGATGCCGGCAGCACGACACTTGATATCGAGGAACTTCTCTGCGCCGAGGTCGGCACCGAAGCCTGCCTCCGTGACGACGTAATCGGCAAGCTTCATGGCCGTCGTCGTCGCCTCGACAGAGTTGCAGCCGTGGGCGATGTTTGCGAACGGACCTCCATGCACGAAGGCCGGGTTGTTCTCGAGCGTCTGCACGAGGTTCGGCTTGATAGCGTCCTTCAGAAGCGCGCACATGGCGCCCTGGGCATGGATATCGGAGACTGTGACCGGACGTCTGTCATACGTGTAGGCAATGACCATGCGGCCGAGGCGCTCTTTGAGATCCATCAGATCCGATGCCATGCAGAAGGCAGCCATGACCTCAGAGGCAACAGTGATATCGAAGCCATCCTGGCGAGGCATGCCATTGCCGACGCCGCCAAGACCATCGACGATGCTCCTGAGCTGGCGGTCATTCATATCGACACAGCGCTTCCAGACGATGCGGCGCGGGTCGATGCCGAGAGCGTTGCCCTGCTTGATGTGATTGTCGAGCATGGCAGCGCAGAGGTTGTTCGCCGCGCCGATAGCATGGAAGTCGCCCGTGAAGTGGAGATTGATGTCCTCCATCGGCACGACCTGGGCATAGCCGCCGCCGGCAGCGCCGCCCTTGATACCGAAGACAGGTCCGAGCGACGGCTCGCGCAGGCACAGGAGCGCATTCTTGCCACGGCGGCAGAGAGCATCCTCGAGGCCGACCGAGGTCGTCGTCTTGCCCTCGCCCGCAGGCGTCGGGTTGATGGCCGTCACGAGAATGAGCTTCGCCTTCTTGGGAAGGTCCTTCAGGGCATGGATGTCGACCTTTGCCTTGTAGCGTCCATAGAGTTCCAGCTGGTCTTCCGAGAGGCCGGCACGCTTTGCGACCTCGGTGACAGGAAGCATCGTTGCTTCCTGTGCAATCTCGATATCTGACTTTGCCATCTTGGCTTCCTTTCGCTTCTTGGCTCCTGCCAATGGTTACCGGGTTTCACGGGGCGATCTGACCATGCTTCCATTGTGTACCTCAAAGGCTACAGCTGCACCCTCAATCCGGATATATGGCAGTTGTGTGCGGCAGATATCGGTTAAGTATAGGAAACTATAGCTATTATCTATGGGACAGGCTTGCTGGCATCCCGAACAGAACATCACCCTGCGGCCGTCCTGACACCCTCAGAGATCCATCCGACAGCTGCATAGCCTGCTGTCCGCGGGTCCTGCTATACCTATAGAGTCATCCGATTGTCGCCTGCGTCCATTGCAGGAACTGCCAGAAAGAGATGAAGGCTCTATGGGAACCATCGCTGTCGTCTGTCCGCTGCCGCAGGAATCCGCGCTCTTCTTCGAGCTTCCCGGAGCACCTGCCGAAGAGCGCTTCTCCATCCCTCACGTCGAGCGCACGTATCACGGAACGAAGCTTGTCGCTGCCACATCTGGCATGGGAATGACGAACATGGCAGGATGCGTGCAGTTCCTGATCGACACGTATGCACCGGATGCTGTCATCCTCTCGGGCATAGCCGGGAGCCTCAATCCCGAGCTCGGCATCGGCGACATCGTGGTCGGCGAGACGCTTTCCTGCCTCGAGTGCAGCCGCGCGGTCATTGCCGAGTGCGCACCCTACACAGAAGACTTCCGCTCAGACGAGAAACTCGTCGCAGCTGCCGAGAGAGCGCTCAGGAAGGATGGCTTCGCGAAACGCCCTGCCGTATCGGCGCTCTCAGCCGAAGCGCTCGAAGAGCTTCCCTTCGGCACCGACGAGGCACATGAGCCCCGCTATTGCGCCGGTACAATCCTCTCGAGCAACCTCTTCACGACCGAGCCTGCACTTCTGCTCGAGCACCGGAAGGCCCTTCTCGGGGACTGCGAGGAGATGGAAGGAGCTGCCGCAGCGCAGCTCTCAGCCCGGGCAGATATCCCCTTCCTCGCTATACGGTGCATCTCGAACGTCTGCGGAGAGGCTTATAGCGAGCTCAATGATGCTGAGGCGCGCATGGATGCGACCGCACGGCGTGCCGCAAAGATCGTGCTCGACACAATCGACGTCTACGCTTCGGAAGGCTCGTCTGCAAGCTCGAATCCCGCATAGACGAAGCCCGGCGAGACGACGCAGGACACGAGCGAATCGCCCTTGCCAGGAAGCGTCCGCTGCCACGTGCCGGCAGGAATCACAAGCTGGGCGGCACAGCTGTCACCGCTGATACCAAGAAAGTGGCACTCTGCCCGCTTTCCTTCTGGCTCAGGGCCATGTCCGCCAAGCTCGAGTGCAAGCGGGGCTGGCCCATGCCAAAGCCATATCTCGTCCGCATCGACCTTGTGCCAGGTGCTTGCCTCCCCTTCCGGCAGCAGGAAGTAGATGAGCGAGGCAAGGGGGCGTAGCTCTCCGGTGCTGCTCTCCCCTGCATCTTCCGGAGCAAGTCCTCCTCCGCCTGCCGCCAGATCGGAAGCCCAGGTCCTCCGGTACCAGCCGCCTTCAGGATGGGGCGAAAGATGGAGCCGCTCGATAGCATGCTGCGCGAAGGCACTCATCTCAGCGCTCATAGACAAGCTTCCCTTCGATATAGGTGGCACAGCAGGTTCCCGCCCCTTCGCGGACGAATGCCTCGAATGCCTCCTCGATGCCCTGGGGAGCCGAGACATCGACCGGAATATCGAAGAGTGCAAGATCTGCCAAGGCGCCGGCATTGATCTGCCCGATCCTGTCCGGCCCGACATTCAGTCCCAGAGCCTCGGCTCCGCCAAGCGTTGCCATGCGTATCAATCTGTGCGAGAGGTCGGGCTCCTCGTATCCCTGGGAGCGGGCGATATCGAAGAGGAGCGAGAGGTCGTCGAGCACGTCAAGCGTTGGTGCGCTCGAGAGCGAATCGGTGCCGACAGCGAGGAGGTTTCCCTCCCTGAGATAGGCAGCAACCGGCGCATCTATGCCCGAAGAGACGATACGGTTCGACCGCGGGCAGAGTGCCACAGCGACGCCGCGCTGGCGCAGGATCCTTCTGTCCTCTGCCGATGCATAGACGCCGTGGGCGATATGCATGTCGGGTCCCAGCTCGCCGAGCTCGTCTGCAAACTGGATGGCAGAGGCTTCCGCTCCGGCAGCATCGAGCTCTTTGTATCCTGGCCACGCCGTCCTGTTCCAGCGCGATGAGACGAGGTTCGAGAGCGTATCAGGCACATCCCCTGCCTCGAGCGGCGTCTCAGCGAGATGAAGATGGAGCCTCATGCCACAAGAACGGGCGATATCGGGTAGATCGAGGAGCGGCTCAGATCCGAGCGAATAGGGAGCATGCGGCGAGATACCGAGCGTCGTGGCGCCTTCCTCTTCGCAGGCATCGAGATTTGCCAAGAGCGTCTCCGCGCCCCGTGCCTTCCAGTCATCGTTCGTCCAGTCCATGACCTCCCAATAGGAGATGCCGTGGAGCCCCTGGCTCACAAGCGCATCTGCTGCCTCCACATCGGAGACGATGTCTGCCGCGGCCGTCGTGCCGGCACGCACAAGCTGGCGTGCCCCTTCATGTGCCCAGGCCTTCCACGGCTTCTTCTCCGGGCTGTCATAGATCCTGTTGAATGCAAGCTCCCATTGCCGGAAGGTCGGGTAGGTCCTCTGTCCCACCGACTGCATGCCGGTGTATTCGAGATGCGTATGCGCGTTCACGAGCCCCGGCGTAATGATGCCGCGCCAGGAACGCTCATGCACCAGCGCTGCATCTTCAAGCTCCTCTTGAAGCTTCGCTAAGACCCACTGCCTTGTCCCGACATGGAGCACGCGCGCACCCTGCACGGCCACGGCACCGTCTGCGATTGCAGGACCGGTGACAGGAATGACAAGCGGAGCGCTGAGCAGGAGCACGGGCTTCTTCGGATCGGCACCGAGCCTTCTCTTCATGCTTCCTCCTCGTTGTAGCGGGTCTGTCTCCAGTCGCGCACAAGAGGGCCTGCGCCCTCGTCGATACGTATGCCACGCACTGCAAGCGCAGCCTCGGCAAGACGCTTGTCCGTCTCCTCATCGAGCCTCAGCAGCTTGTGCGGGAGGATGCCTTCAGCCTTTGCAAGGCGCTCGACCGAGGCAAGCTGCACAGCGAAGGAGAGGTCCATGATCTCGATGGGATTGCCAGGACCTGCGGTGTAGTTCACGCCATTTCCCTCGGCAAGAAGCTGCAGATGCTTGCCAGAAGGAAGGACGAGATCGGAGGCGTCCCCTGTCCCCACCTGGCCTCCGGCGGCCCTGATTGCGTCGAGGGCTATCTCCTGCGCAATGCCGCCGATCACGGCTACCACGGCGCCTTCATGGCAGTGCTCAAGGAGCGCATCCGTGAGGGTATGGCGGACACCGGTCGCAGAGACGACGATATCTGCATGGCTGAGCGCCTCCTCCGCGGGCAGCACAGCAAACCCCGCATAGAGCGCCTTCATGGCAGCACGCGGATCGCGCTCGACGATTGCAACACCGGCTCCGAGCGCAAGGACACGCTCTGCAAAGCCCTGACCGGCAGGACCGAAGCCGAAGACAGCGACCCTTGCATCTGCAAAGCAGTGCGCCCCCAGGAGCCTCTGCATCGTCGTGGCACAGGTCTCTCCTGTGCCATGCCGGTTGTCGAACGAGGTCTTGAGTGCCGAATCGTTCACGGCGATGACCGGAAACGGCAGCTCGCCAGCGCGCTCCATCGCTTCGAAGGCACGCACGCCCGAGGTCGTCTCCTCGGAAACACCGAAGAAGCCTTTGAGAAGATGTGGCCGTTCCACCACCATGAGCCGGGATATGTTCGCCCCATCATCGACGATGATCTGGGGCTTGAGCTCGTCAAGCAGCCTGAGCGAGCCTTGTCTCTCCTCGGCAGGAGACCAGGCAGCATCTGCCTCGACAAGGAAGCCTTCGCGCTTCAGCTCATCTGCCACCTCCTGGTGGCATTCATGGGCATGGCAATAGATGCCGACGGTGGCGCCTGCGGCGCGCAGGCGCTTTGCCAGAACGGCTGTCTTCGGCTCGATGATGAGAGAAAGAGCGATGCGGAGACCCTTGAGCGTGCCAGCAGAAGCAATCTCTTCTGCGAGCCTCTGGCTTATCAGCATATGGGATGCGGCATGATCGATTGCTACTGCTGCATATTCTGCCGGCTCATCCGGCACTTCGGGATAGATGAAATCAGCATCATCGGCTGAGCCAGCCTCATGGAGTCCCCAGGCGCCAAGGACAGATGGTGCAGGAAGCTCTTCTTCTGAGAGGCCCTTCTTGAGATAGATGGCAGCGCCAGCAAGAGAGCGGTTCGTCCGCTGGGAGACAAGCTCTGCCCACTCCGCAAAATCCATCCTCAATCCCCTTTCTTTGCACCAAGGCATATCAAAGGGAAATCATAGCGGGAAGAGATGGAGGGTCCTTTGTGTAGCATGATGAGATTTGATAGGTGCAAGCGAGCTCAATTGCCGTTGCTGTCAGCTGGTGGCAGTGGTTACAATACAGGTGCACCAGCAATGCCCGGTCGTCTTACAGCTCGCGGGCGGCGCAGGTGCAGCTAATCATGAAGCCCGGTTGTCCCCCAGGCTTCTATCATCTCCGCACGTCCTTGTTTCCTGTTCCTGTGCTCCTAGCAGATGAAGACACGTGGAGATGCTGCAAGTTAGACATGACGCATGCTTCGCCATATCTCAGGCTTTGCTGGCTTTGACTGCTTGACAGGAGTACAGCCGCTGAAACCAGGCATCCTTGCGCAGAAGCAAGATTCTGCAGCATAAGGCACCAGCTAAGGTCTCAAAACCAGACTATTACTGTTCGTACGAATCCGATTGCCCGCCATCTTCACCCTCAGTTGCATCCAAAAGTGCTGCCCGACTTGCCCCGGCCATGCGCCAATAGAAGTCTGCAGGCGCACGCCGTTCTCCAAATCCTCTAACGCGTACAACTCCGTCTATCAGCTGATACATGATCCTCATGTCTGCCTTGATGCCCTGGCCGACACGATGCTGATAATGGCAGCTCTTCCACCCTTCGTAATCATCCTTGAGTACGCTTGCATCTACCCGGCCGGCCGCAATCAGCTTCAGCACCCGCATTGTCGATGCAATTGCTGCTTCAAACTCTAACTTCTCAGGAAACGCCGCGTAGACGCACGCCACATCCTCAACAAGGAAGCGTGTGTTAAACCAGACATAATCAAGCGATGAAAGCTGTTCAATCGCTTGCTCGAGCGGCTCGTTGCTATTCAATGCCAGCCGCCTTCTTGATCATATCCCCATGCTCATGCAGATATGCTATGGCAGATTCTTTGAGGTCCTCGCCCGTCTTCCAGTCTTCGATGTCTTTGCGCTCTTCGAACATTGCTCTGATGGATGCCTCTTCGACTTGGGCTTCAAGATCAGCGACGTATTCGAGCATTTCGCGCATGCCGTCTTCAGAAATGATCCACGCTATGCGTTCACCATGCTCTTGCAGCTCCATAAACTCATCAGTAGCGAGCTTCTTTCTCCACGTCTTGCCACGTGCAAAATCAGAGAGCGAAATGCGCGTATCCTCCTCGATGCGGCTACGTACATCAGCAAGCTTTGCTGCCGCGTGGACATTCATGCTCTCTCCTTTCCTGGAATCATTCTTATGTGATTTTATATCACATTTAAATGTGAATATATTTGTTGGTTTCTTCTGCACTGACAATGCGCTTCTCTTCATCACTGTCGTATCCATGGCATCCTCCATCTATCCGTTTTGTCCAATCCGCTTGCAGCCAAGCTAGATATCGCTGCAGGCTTCAGGCTTGTCGACGCATTGTACAGGAGACGTCTTTCACGAATAGATGCCTGGGCTGCCATGAATCCTCCGATTTTCTCGCAGTCGTCAGTTCAAAGAGATGGCACTTGCAGGCATGCTGCGAGATGCAATTTGCAGTCCACCGTAGGTCGAAAACCTTCGATGCAATGAGCCGCTCTGAACAATCCAGACGGCAGACCTACAGATAAGAGGAAAGGCCACACCCGCAGGCATGGCCTTCCACAAGCAGGAATACCTATCCTCTTACTCGTAGCGCTCGTCGATGACGCGCTTTGTCTTCTTCTCGCTTCGGGGCAGCACTCCCAGCTCGACAATCTTGATCATCGGCGTGAAGCCGATCTTGTTCTTCACCTCGTGGGCCACCTCTTCAGAGAGATCTGCCCAGTCCTGCGTGCCGTCGGTCTCGACGTAGATGCGCATCGTGTCGCGTCCCTCGAGATGCGAGAGACGGATCTGATACTCGCTCGAGAGCTGCGGATAGAGCGCCAGCACCTCTTCGATCTGCTTCGGGAATACATTGACGCCGTGGATCTTGAACATATCGTCGGAGCGTCCCTGCAGCGTATCGATGCGAGGATATCTTGAACCACAGGGGCATTGTCCGGGGATGATGCGCGACAGGTCATGGGTGCGGAAGCGGATGAGCGGCGCCCCTTCCTTCACGAGCGTCGTTATCACGATCTCGCCCCACTCGCCGTCAGGCACCGGCTCTCCGGTCTCAGGGTCGACGATCTCGAGATAGATGTAGTCGTCCCAGATATGCATGCCGCAGTCATGCTTGCAGCTGATACCGATGCCAGGACCATAGACCTCTGTCAAGCCATATATATCGTAGGTATCGATGCCGAGGCCATCCATGATGCGCTGGCGGATCTTGGCGCCCCAACGCTCGGAGCCTATGATGCCATGCTTCAGCGCGATCTTGTCCTTGAGGCCACGTTTCTCGACCTGCTCTGCCAGAAGAAGCGCATAGCTCGATGTGGCGCAGATGACAGTCGACTGCATGTCCACCATGAACTGGAGCTGCTTTTCCGTATTGCCGGGACCCATCGGTATTGCCATGGCCCCCAGGCGCTCCGCCCCTGCCTGGAAACCGATGCCTGCTGTCCAGAGGCCATAGCCCGGCGTGATCTGGACGCGGTCCCTGTTCGTGACACCTGCCATCTCGTAGCAGCGCTTGAACTGCTCTGCCCAGTCATCGACATCCTTTGCGGTATAGGGGACGATGACAGGCGTGCCGGTCGTGCCCGACGAGGAATGGATGCGGACAATCTCCTCTTCCGGCACCGCAGCAAGCCCCAAGGGATAGGCATCGCGCAGGTCCTGCTTCTGCGAGAACGGAAGCTTCAAGAACTCCTCTGCAGAGGAGACGCCTGTGATGCCAGCCTCCTTGAGGCGGGTGCCGTAGAAGTTGTTCGATGCCCTGAGGCGTGCGATCTGGCGGTTCACAAGATCGAGCTGCGTTTCCGTGATCTGCATGGCAGCCCCTTTCTGGTCTTAAGTCCCTAATGCGTGGCGGTATAGGCAAGAGCGCGGAGATTGAGGTCCCAGAAGCGCTCAGGCACCCGGTGCCTGATAGCGTCCTCGAGATCTGCTTCGGAAAGTCCCAAGGCTCCGGAGCGCAGGGCCGCACCGAGCAGCACGACGTTCAGGCACTTGGCAGAGCCCAGGTCCTCCGCTGCCTTCGCGGCATCCACGAAGACGAGATGCGCTGCCGGCACCTTCTTCTCGAGGAAGGAGAAGATCTCTTCCTTCCGGTAGGCCGGCCCTCCTGTCATCGCAGAGACCGGAATGACCGGAGCGTCTGCGACGATAGCCGTGGCATCAGGCTTCAGATAGACGAGCCTCCTTGCCGCCTCTGCCGGCTCGAAAGCTATGAGAAGGTCTGCTCTCCCCTCGCCCACGAGCGGTGAGTGGACATCTTCGCCGATGCGGACATGGCTCATGACAGAGCCGCCGCGCTGTGCCATGCCGATGGTCTCGGCTGCCTTGACCGGCAGGCCTTTTGCCATCGCCGCATCGGATATGAGACGCGATGCCAGGACCGTGCCCTGGCCGCCGACACCGGCAAGAACGATATTCGTGCTCACAGACGCTCGCCTCCCGAAATGGCATGGACAGAGCAGATGGACTCGCAGAGCGTGCATCCCGTGCAGAGCGAGCTGTCGATATGCGCCTTCCCATCCTCTGCAGGAACGATGGCAGGGCATCCGAGCTCGTGGATGCAGCGTCCGCAGGCAATGCACTTCGCGGCATCGACATGCGACTTTGCCTTCGGACGCTCGAGCATCACGCAGGGCGACTTGAAGATGATGGCCTTGACGCCGGGACGTGCCGATACCTCCTTCACGGTCTCGACCGCCTTCTGGTGGTCGAACGGGTTGATTTCGACCACCGTCTCAAGTCCGATGGCGCGAAGCACGCGCTCGATCGAGACCGGCGTGACCTTCTGGCCTTCAGCCGTGTATCCCGTGCCCGGGTGCGGCTGGTGTCCCGTCATGGCAGTCGTCGAGTTGTCGAGCACGCAGACGGTGAGATCTGCCTGGTTGTAGAACGCATTGACGACACCGGTGATGCCGGAGGCGAAGAACGTGGAATCGCCGACGAAGGCGAATGCCTTCATGTCAGGCTCCACATGCCAGAGGCCCTGTGCCACCGTGATGCCGGCACCCATGCAGAGGCAGGTATCGCACATATCGAGGGGTGCGGCATTGCCCAGGGTATAGCAGCCGATATCGCCGCAGAAGACAGCCTTCTGCCCCTTCATGGCGCGCTTCACATCGTAGAAGCTTGCACGGTGCGGGCATCCCGCACAGAGCACGGGTGGCCTCACCGGAAGCTGCAGCGCAGCCTCCTCTTCCTTTTCCGGCTCTTCTGCTCCCATGAACTGCCTGATAGCAGAGCCGACGTAGGCGACCGAGTTCTCTCCCGAGAGCTTGATGTCACCCGTGAGCTTCCCACGGATGCGGACCGCGAGGTGATGCCTTCCGGCGCATTCCAGAAGCTCGCGCTCGATGACAGGATCGAGCTCCTCGACGCAGAGCACCTCATCGAGCCCTTCGAGGAACTGAAGGGCCAGCTTCTCCGGGAAGGGATGAGGCGTTGCCACCTTGAGAAGGCGCACCGGCATGCTCTCATCCACATTCTCGCGGACATACTGCCAGTTGATGCCGTGAGAGGCGATGCCGAGACGGACCGGTCCTGCCTTCGGCTCGACGATCTCGTTTCCGGGATAGCTCGAGAGCTCATCTTTGAGCTCGGCATTCCTCTTCTCGATGGCAGCATGGCTTCTCACCGAGAGGGCCGGAAAGATAACCCAGCGCTTCGGGTCGCGGACCCATCCTTCGATCTCATGCGTTGCATACTCTGCCTCGTCTGCAACCTCCACGACGTCGTAGCCATGGTCGATGCGGGTCGTCGCACGGACGAAGACCGGGCTCTTGATGCGCTCGGAGAGCGCGAAGGCATCTGCCATCATCGCGTAGGCTTCAGGCACCGACGCCGGATCGAAGACCGGAAGCTTCGAGAAGCGGGCAAATGTCCTCGTGTCCTGCTCGGTCTGGCTCGAGATGGGGCCGGGGTCGTCTGCAACCATCACGACCATGCCGCCCTTGACGCCGACATACTCGAGGCTCATGAGCGGATCCGATGCCACATTGAGGCCGACCTGCTTCATCGTGACAAGCACGCGCGCTCCCGCATAGGCAGCGCCCGCTCCTACCTCCATGGCAGCCTTCTCGTTCACCGACCACTCGACGTAGACATGGTCGGGACGCCGCTTCACGATGGTCTCGATGACCTCGGTGGAAGGCGTGCCGGGATATCCCGCCACCACATCCACGCCTGCCGCAAGGGCACCCAAGGCCAGAGCCTCGTTGCCCATAAGGAATTCCTTGTGCATGCTATCTCCCTCTCCTGAAGATGGCGGTACCTTACCATTCGGAGCATGGATGCATGAAAAGCCGAAACATGAACGTTTCCAAGAAGCTGGCGAACGAGGAGATATGCCGAACGAGCGGCAAAGGCGACTAGCAAGAGGATACGCAATTCATGAGGCAGATAGCTCCCATGCAGGAAGGCCATAACGGAAGACGAAGCTGAAGTGCACGAATTCAGCAAGAGTAGCAGCTCTGTATGTGCTGCATGATCATCTGATCATGAGAATGAAAACCAGAAGCGGCCATTGCAGTCAGATTCCGCCAGTGGGTAAAATAGAGTTGCACCAGCGGTGCCCGGTAGTCTTAGGTGGCGGGCGGCGCCGGTGAACGACTCGCGAAGCCCGGTTGCCTCCGGGCTTCACTTATCTGCGTGCGTCATCCTTCGATGCTTTATGTTCCTTTTTGATCCTTTCCACCTCCCCCAGAACTTCGAGAGCGGTCTTGAGGATTCCCGCAAAGAGCGCGATTGCTTGTAGGATTTCAAGGATTGTATCCATAGGCGTCCCTCCAATTGCTCAGAGCTCCGCCCGCATCCGGACACCGCTGGTGCAGGACGATGGTATCAAGAATCGCCATCTAACAGCTGAGATGGGACTGCTGCAATGGCTGCGCAATCCTGCTCCTCAGAAGGTGCACTTTTTCAAGTTCTGATCCAGACCGCACAGTCCGAGCCAGCCTGCTTCTCTGCTCTCTTCCATTCGCGCGGAACTGTGTTCATCATGCATTGAGCCATCAGCATAAGAAGGAAGGCCGCACCTTTTGGCGCGGCCTTCCTGATCTGGCACTTTGTTCCAGCTGCTACTCGAAGTCAGCAATCTGGGCTTTGAGCTGCTCCACGGTAGCGGTGAGCTCTGCCTTCTGGGACTGCTTCTTCTCGATGACCGCAGGCGCTGCCTTGGCAACGAATCCTGCGTTGCCAAGCGTGCGCTCGACGGAAGCAAGATCCTTCTCTGCCTTGGCAAGCTCCTTCTTCAGGCGCTTTGCCTCGGCATCGAGATCCACCAGGCCGCCGAGGGCGACGAAGATCTCGAGCGAGCCGTCAGCCACGGAGACAGAGCCAGCAGGCTTCGTCTGCCCTGCGCCGAGAGCAAGCTGGTCGACACGGCCGACGCTCGTGATGAAGTCGCGCTGGGATTCGAGCACGGCAGCATCCTCCGGCGTGGACTTCACGGCCACGTCGAGCTCTGCCTTCGGAGACAGGCGGTAGCGGGCACGAGTGGAGCGCACGACGGAGATGACGCGCTTTGCGAGATCGAAGTCATGCTCAGCACGCTCGTTCACGAACTGGGCAAGCTCGTCCGGCTCAGGCCACTTGGCGACCATCAGGAACTCGGCGCTGTGGTCATCGAGGCCGGATGCCGGCAGGGCATCCCAGACGCTCTCGGTCACGAACGGCATGACCGGGTGCAGGAGCCTCATCGAGACATCGAGGACATACACGAGGTTGCGCTGGACCTGCAGCTTCTCCTCGGGCGTGCCATCAAGCAGGCGGCCCTTGCAGAGCTCGATGTACCAGTCGCAGACCTCGCCCCAGAAGAAGCTCTGGAGATTCCTGGCGTAGTCGCCGAAGTTGTAGGTCTCGAGCTGCTCGGTAGCCTCTGCAACCTCCTTGGCAAGGCGGGAAAGCATCCAGGCATCCTCTGCCGTCTCTGCCTTCGGGGCGCCCGGCGTATAGCCGTCGAGGTTCATCTGCACGAAGCGGGAAGCATTCCAGATCTTCGTGACAAAGGAGCGTGCCTGCTCGGTACGCGGCGAGTCGATGAGCTTTCGCGTCTTCTTGTCGATGTTGGCATCGAACTTGACGTCCTGGTTCGTCGTGATGAGCGTCAGAAGGTTGAAGCGCATAGCGTCAGCGCCGTACTTCTCGATGAGGTCCATCGGGTCCACGCCGTTGCCCTTGGACTTGGACATGCGGCTGCCATCCTTGGCAAGGATCGTGGCGTAGATGTAGACATCGTGGAACGGAACCTCGTCCGTGAAGTAGAGCGAGCTCATGATCATGCGGGCGACCCAGAGGGCGATGATGTCGCGGGCCGTCACGAGAACCTTGGTCGGGTGATGCCCCTCCATCTCCTCCGGATGGTCAGGCCAGCCCTGCGTTGCAAATGTCCAGAGCTGAGAGGAGAACCAGGTATCGAGGACATCCTCGTCCTGATGGATGTGCTTGCTTCCGCACTTCGGGCAGACCTCGGGGTCCTCCATGAGGGCATCTTCCCAGCCGCAGTCATCGCAGTGGAAGACAGGAATCCTGTGGCCCCACCAGAGCTGGCGCGAGATGCACCAATCCTTGAGGTTGTCCATCCAGGTGAGATAGGTCTGCGTCCAGCGGGCGGGGTGGAACTGCACCTCGCCGTCGCGCACGACCTGGGCAGCACGCTCTTTGAGCTTGTCCACAGCCACGAACCACTGCTCGGAGAGCCAGGGCTCGAGCGCCGTGCCGCAGCGGTAGCAGTGCATGACGGAATGGCTGAGTTCCTCGATGTGGTCGAGCAGGCCGTGGCTATCGAACCAGTTGACGATAGCGGTACGGGCCTCATCGCGGTCCATGCCGGAGAACTCGCCGTAGCCGTCCACGACATGTGCCGTCTCGTCGAAGATGTTGATCTGCGGCAGGTTGTGCGTTTGGCCCATAGCGTAGTCGTTCGGGTCATGGGCAGGCGTGACCTTCACGAAGCCGGTGCCGTAGTTTGCATCGACATGCCAGTCGGAGAAGATCGGAATCTCGCGGTTCACGATAGGAAGCATGACAGTCTTGCCGACAAGCTTCTGCTTCTCGGGATCCTGCGGAGACACAGCGACGCCCGTATCGCCGAGCATCGTCTCAGGACGGGTCGTTGCGACCGTGATGTACTCGATGCCATCCACCGGCTCGGTCAGAGGATAGCGGAGGTACCACAGATGGCCCTTCTCGTCCTTGTACTCTGCCTCGTCGTCGGAGATGGCAGTACGGCAGGAGGGACACCAGTTCACGATGCGCTTGCCGCGATAGATGAGTCCATCGTGGTACCAGTCGCAGAAGACCTTGCGCACGGCACGGGAGAACTCGGGGCTCATCGTGAACTTCTCATCGGAGAAGTCGATGGAGCAGCCCATACGCTTGATCTGGCTGACGATGGTTCCGCCGTACTCATGCGTCCAGTCCCAGCAGGCCTCGATGAACTTCTCGCGGCCCATCTGAAGGCGGTTCTTGCCCTCGGACTTGAGCTTCTTGTCCACCTTGGTCTGGGTGGCGATACCAGCATGATCGGTGCCCAGGATCCACCTGGTGGAGCGGCCCCTCATGCGGCTGTAGCGGATGAACGTATCCTGGATGGAGTCATCCATTGCATGGCCCATGTGCAGGATTCCCGTCACGTTGGGAGGCGGGATAACGACGGTGCAGTCGCCTACGCCCTTGCTTCTCTGGTAGCAGCCTGCATCCATCCACTGCTGGATGAGCTGAGGCTCATGCTCTTGGGGATCGTAGGTCTTCGGCATCTCTTTCACAGCAACGTACCTTCCGACAGGTCCCGTCCGACCGCGTTGGCACTCGTGTATTGAGCGCGCGCCTCGTCCGAGACTGGCTTTCCCTCATGCCAGATATCTGTCCGGCATGGACCTCTTACGATACCACGATGAGGTTAGGCAGGCAGACGCTGTCAGATGTTGCTTCAAGGCCCCATAGAGCGGAATGACAGACCTCTCTTGCTGGGCTCCGCATCTCGCTCCCCTCTTCGTGCATATCGGCTCCACCTGACAGAGAGCTTATCTGCCATCCCCTAAGCTATAGCCAGAAAGAGAAGGAGGCGCACCTCATGAAGCTCAAGCTCATCACGAACCCAGAACTCCCAGAGCCCGAAGTCACCATCGCCTCTGCTCCGAAAGACCGAGAGGCGATGCGCATCGTGCAGGCGCTGCAGAGCATCCAGGGCTCGCTTTTCGCCTACCAAGAGCGGTCGGGCACCTCGAAGGAGCGCGTGTCCCTGTCCGATATCTGCTCGCTCGAGGCAGCAGATGAGGAGGCTCTGCTCCATATGGCAGATGGAAGGACGCTCTTCGCAGCGCAGCGGCTCTCTGCCCTCGAAGGAGAGCTTCCGAAAAGGTCGTTCGTCCGCATCTCGCGGCAGACGGTCGCAAACCTCGAACAGGCACGCACGATCCGCCCCGAGTTCGGCAGCCGCCTCGTACTTGGCCTTGCAGATGGTACGGAAGTCCTGGTGACGAGAAGCCACGTGGCAGAAGTGAAGGAACGTATCGGCATCCCGCAGAAAGGAGACCGGAAATGAGCAGCACCAATACAGGCAAGGCCTACGGCGTCTTCACAGGAGAGCTCAACGAGCATGCGGGGACAGCCATTGCGATGGGTGTCTTCATAGGCTCCAGCTGGGCTGTGGCAGCAGTCATTGCCTGCTCCCTTGCAATGCTTGCGGCAGGCACGCCCGCAGCAGATCTCCGCTGGATCCTGAGCATCGTTTTTGGCATGCTCTCCGGCGGCATCCTCCAGCAGCTCTGGTTCAACTTCAGGCCAGCACTGCGCATGGGCTATGGCCGGCGGATTGCGGGCTTTGGCATCACCTACTTCCTCGTGCTTTCGCTATGCGCTCTCCTTGGCTCCTGGCTGCCAGCAGGCATTCCTGAGGCCTGGGCAGGCTTTGCCGGACTCTATCTCATCATCCTTGCTGTCCTCACCCTCACGTTCTCCTACATCTTCCGCAAGCGCAGCCATGAGTACCAGGATCTGCTCGACAGGTTCCATGGGAAGAGGGACTAGCAGCAAAGAGCTGCAGGCAGCTGCCCGCATAGGCAGAAGCAAGCATATCATCCGGGCCTCCTTTCCACGCAGAAAGGAGGCCCTATCTCATTTCGCTCGATATGCTTCAGGCTGCTGATCTGCTCGTTGCGCTAGCATGAGGACATCATTTTGAACTGATGCAAGGAGTGCTGCACCATGACCGAAAACGCCACTGTCGAGACGCCGTTCGACCGCCTGAAACTTGTCCTCGGCGAGGAGAGGCTTGAGCGCCTCCAGAATGCCACGGTCATGGTCCTAGGGCTGGGCGGTGTCGGCTCGAACTGCACGGAGGCCCTTGCCCGTGGCGGCATAGGACATCTCATCCTGATCGACCGTGATACCGTAGCCCCTTCCAACATCAACCGCCAGGCCATTGCCTTCCATTCCACGATTGGCCTTCCCAAGTGCCAGGTCATGGAGAAGATGGTCCTGGATATCAACCCCAGCTGCCAGGTAGAGACGCTCCAGGCCTTCATCCCGAAAGATGGGCTGGAAGAGTTGCTCTCCCAGTTCCCGCGTCCCGACTACATCATCGACGCGATCGACACGGTCTCGCAGAAGCTCGTCCTTGCCAAATGGTGCCAGGACGAGAGGATTCCTCTCTTAAGCTCCATGGGGGGCGCCAACAAGCTCGACCCGAGCAGGCTTGCCTTCTCCAAGATCGAGAAGACCTCAGGCGACCGCCTTGCGAAGGCTATGCGCAAGAACTGCCGGAAGCGCGGCATCAAGGGACTCGAGGTCCTCTACTCGACAGAGAAGGGCAATGGCCCCAAGCCTCCGAAGACAGAGGATGGAAAGAGGCCTGACAAGGGCCTGACGCTCGGAACCATGAGCTACATGCCGCCCATCATGGGACAGATGATTGCCGGCAAGGTCATCTGCCGCCTTGCAGGCTTCGAGCCCATGCCCTACACAGATGAGGAAGAAGATCCGCAATGCTAGATGGAAGAGAGAGTGCCAGCAAATCCATCAGGTGCTACGACATGCACTGCCACATCGACTTCCAGAAAAATCCTCAAACCTTCCTCGATGCGGCAGATGCGCTTGGCCTCTCCTTCCTTTCCTGCACGGTCACGCCTGAAGGATATAGAGAAGCGCAGAGCTGGAAGGACCGGGAGAATGTCGCCCTCGGTCTCGGTGCCCATCCCTGGTGGGTAGCAGATGGCAAGGTGGACGAGGAAGCGCTCCAGGAGCTTCTTGCACTCATACCAGACGCTCCCCTCATCGGTGAGATCGGCATCGACCTCTCGCCAAAGCATGTCAACCTCACATCCAGAGAACGCCAGGCTGATGCCTTCAGACGCATTGCTGCAGCATCTGCCAAGGCGGGCGGCAAGGTGCTCTCGATCCATTCCGTTAAGTCGGCAGACCTCATGCTCGACATCCTCGAGGATACCGGCTGCACACCAGAAGCATCAGGCTCGCTTCCCATCCTCCACTGGTTCTCGGGCTCTACGCCCGAGCTCTGGCGGGCAATCAGGCTCGGCTGCTTCTTCAGCGTCGGCGAGCCCTTCCTCCATACCCGCCACGCAAAGGAATACCTGAAGCTCATTCCGCGCGAGAAGCTCCTGCTCGAGACGGACTATCCTCCCGAGCATGCAGACTTCAAGCCCGAAGACTACGGACGCTCTCTTGCTGCAGCAGCAGAGCTCATTGCCTCATCCTGGGCAACACCTCTGGATGAGACTGCAGAGTTTCTTGCTGCCACGAGCAGCAAGATCTTTGATTGTGCCAAGGGCAGAGCCTGATTGAAATTGCTCGCTCCTACTGTTTCAGGACCGTCCTGCCCTTGCTTGCTGCCGAATGCCTAAGAAGCTTTCCTTTCGCCTGCCTGCGCATTCTCTTCCCTTACAAGGCGTTATCATTGGAGCAAACGCCTGCTCATCTATGCAGCAGCTGTCTTCAGTGAGCGTTTCCCAAGGAGGAGAAGGAACATGGCAACGAGAAAGTCAGGGAGCTCCAAGCCACGCAGCACATCCACGAGGTCGAAGTCTTCCCGCTCTGCAGCAAAGCCGAAGGCTCAGAAGGAGGCAACGGAGTCCAAGACGACGAAGCCCGCTGCCACACCCGCAGCGAAGGCCGAGCCTGCTCCGAAGGCCGCAGAGCCCGTGAAGAAGGCAGCTGCCGCAGCGGCACCTGCTCCTGCAGCGAAGCCTGCAGCAGAAACGAAGAAGGCTGAGCCGAAGAAGGAGCCTGTCGCCAAGGCAGCAGCTCCCAAGGCCGCTGCCCCCAAGGCAGAGACCAAGCCTGAGCCGAAGGCGCCTGCCAAGGCAGAGGCACCCGCAAAGGCTGCCAAGAAGCCTGAGCCGGAAGCAAAGGCAGCTCCTGCTCCCAAGGCAGCGCCTGCAGCAAAGCCTGCCGCAAAGGCAGCTCCGAAGGCAGAGGAGCCGAAGGCTGCTCCTGCAAAGAAGGAAGAGCCCAAGGCAGCCGCTCCTGCAGCCAAACCTGCAGCGCCCGCTGCAAAACCTGAGCCGAAGCCCGCTGCAAAAGAGACGAAGCCGGCGCCCAAGGCAGAAGCTCCGAAGGAGGAGCCGAAGGCAGCAGCCAAGGCTGAGCCGGCAGCAAAGCCTGCGCCTGCAAAGAAGGAAGAGCCTTCCATGAAGGCAGAGGCTCCGAAGGCTGCACCTGCCACCAAGGCAGAGCCTGCTCCTGCTCCGAAGGCAGAAGGGGTGCCTGCAGCCAAGGCAGCCGTGAAGAAAGAGGCTCCCGCAAAGCCCGCAGCTGAGACGAAGCCAGCGCCCGCGCCGTCAGCCGCCAAGGCTGAGCCCGAGCCGAAGAAGGCAGCAGAGCCAGCAAAGGCAGAGAAGGCTGAAGCCGCACCTGAGAAGCCTGCCAAGGCAGAAGCGAAGCCCGAAGAGCCAAAGGCAGCACCGGCCCCGGCAGCAAAGGAAGAGGCTGCTGAGCCTGCCAAGGAAGAGCCCAAGGCAGAGGAAGTTCCTGCTCCTGAACCCGAGCCTGAACCGCTCCCCCAGCCGAGGCGCTCGATTGCCTTCATCGGCTCCGAGTGCTATCCCTTCGTGAAGACCGGCGGCCTCGGCGATGTCATGTATGCCCTGCCGAAGGCTCTCGTGAAGCAGAACTGCGACGTGAAGGTCATCCTGCCGCGCTATGCCTGCATCAAGCAGGAATGGCAGGAGAAGATGGTCTACAAGGGCGCCTTCCAGATGGATCTGTGCTCTGACGGCAGGCAGTTCTATGTCGGCATCATGGAGTACGTCTCCCCTGACGGCGTAGTCTATGACTTCATCGACAACCAGGACTTCTTCACGAACGGCAACCCCTATACGAATCTCGTGGATGACATCCCGCGCTACTGCTACTTCGACAAGGCAGCGCTTTCTGCGCTTCTCTTCCTCGACTGGATTCCTGACATCATCCACTGCCATGACTGGCAGGCAGCTCTTGTCCCGGTCTATCTGCGCACGCTCTTCCAGAACACGGAGCTTGCACGCTCGAAGACCATGCTCACGATCCACAACCTGCGCTTCCAGGGCAAGTACAACATCCCGACCATCAAGTACTGGTCCGGACTTCCTGACTATGTCTTCAACAAGGATGTCATGCAGGAGGACTGGACCGAGGCCAATATGCTCAAGGGCGGCCTCACCTACTGCGACATGATTACGACCGTCTCTGGCACCTACGCAGGCGAGATCCAGACGCCGGAATACGGCGAGGGTCTCGATGCCCATCTGCGCTACCACGCGGGCAAGCTCCGCGGCATCGTGAACGGCATCGACTACGACATCTGGAATCCTGCAACGGACAAGCTCCTCGATGCTCCGTATGACACGAAGAATGTCCTCGATGCAAAGAAGGAGAACAAGAAGGCACTCCAAGAAGAGCTTGGTCTCGAGCAGGATGAGGACAAGATGGTCATCGGCCTCATCTCCCGCCTCACGGGCCAGAAGGGCCTGGACCTCGTCACTTCCGTCATGGAGCAGCTCATTGACGGCAATACCCAGGTTGTCATCCTTGGCACCGGCGAACCCCAGTACGAGGATTCCTTCCGCTGGTTCGAGAATGCCCACAAGGGCACCGTCTGTTCGAGCATCATGTACGACGAGGCACGCTCTCACCACATCTATGCTGGTGCCGATGCCCTCCTCGTGCCTTCCCGCTTCGAGCCCTGCGGCCTCACGCAGCTCATCGCTATGCATTACGGCACGATTCCTGTAGTCCGCGAGACCGGCGGCCTCAAGGATACGGTCGAGCCGTACAACATGTTCGAAGACTCCGGCAATGGCTTCACATTCGACCGCTATGAGCCGGGCCTTCTTCTTGACGCAATCAACCGTGCCAAGACGCTCTACTTCACGAGCCGCGAGTCCTGGGACAAGATGGTCGTGCGCGACATGGAGAAGGATGTTTCCTGGAGCAGGTCTGCATCCCAGTACCGCGACCTCTATCTCCAGCTGACGCAGTACTAGGCAGCAGCTACATCAAGAATGTCAATGGGCGGGCACCAAACGGTGCCCGCCCATTTCCTTGCCCATACTTCCAAGCGCCAACACGAAGCAGGCCGGACACTGCATCCGGCCTGCTCAGCAGCTCAGCTATGCCTCGCCGTTGCGACGCCTCCTGCGGATCCACGCCAGTGCGGAGATCACGAGGACCGCGCCTCCTGCCGCAATCAGTCCGTCGAATCCGGCTGCACCGGAGAGCGGCATCTTGGTCACCGTGTTGTTACGGAATACCGGCACGTCATCCGTCCAGGTCTTGCCATCGTCTGTGCTGTACTTCACCTGACAGTCGAGCGTGCCGTCGTGGTTGTCCATCACCGTGACCTCCGCAAGGTACGAGTTGGAGTCGAAGTCGTACGCATCTCCCTGGCCGTCGACGACTTCTGCAATCGTGTACTCGAAGGTCTTGCCGGCATCATCCGCCGTGTAGACAAGCTTCATGAATGCGACATTGCCATTGCCATCGTTCGTGGTGGTGACTGCCACAGGCTTGTCATACATGCTGGATTTCTCGCCGCTCTTCTCTGTAAGCGAGAACCTGAAGGCATTGGCAGCAGGGGTCGTCTCCTGGCCGCTCCTGAGGACGACCTTCCTTGCCCTGATCTGGGCTACGCCCGTTGCGGCATAGGTGTTTGTCGCAGAGGCCGCAATGGTCTGGTCGGCCACAATGGTTCCGTTCAGATTCGAGCTCGCACTCTGCGTATAGCCCGCTGCATCTTCCTCTGTGAACTCGTACGTGCTTCCAGCAGGAAGGCCGGTGATGGTGACAGTCTCGTCCTTCTGGAGATCCAGCTTACCGCCGTTCTTGACCGTGCCAGTTATTGCCTTACCGCCTGTACCCTTTCGGCTCGATGTCCACGTGTATTCGCCATCCAGTGCCTTGCCAGCGCTGTCCTTCAGGGAGACATCGAAGGTGAACGTCTTGTCTACCGCCTTGGAACCCTCGACCGTCTTCGTCAGACTAACGGAGCCCGTCTTCACGGCATTCGTGAAGCTGGCAGTATCAACCTTGTCGCCCTTGCGCTCATGTGTAGCGGGATCCACGGCATAGGTGCTCACCGCATTCTGCAGCTCGCCTGCGCCGTTGTCCGTGACCTGGATATCGTACTCGTAGACGTCATCCGAGTAGCTGATAGTTTCATCTGCATTCTCGGGCTTCACCTCGTCGACGTAGTACTTGTATTCGCCTGCAGCAGTGAAGCTGATGCCCTCGAAAGCGATATTGCCGTCAGCATCGTTCGTCGCTGTCTGGACCTGCTTGCCGCTTGCATCCTTGAGCTCGAACGTGAACTCCCTGTCCTTGAGCTGGCGTCCCGTGAGAGACTTCGTCGCTGTCAGATAGGCAGACGTTGCAGAAGCAGCATACGTATTGGTGAAGGCAGCCGTGGCGCTGCCGGCAGCGGCAATGGTACCGGAGGCGTTAGTTGAGGATGACGTGTAGCCGTCAGGGATATTAGTCTCCTCTACCTGATACTGGGTACCGGCAGGAAGATTGTCAAGCTGCTTGCTCTCCCCTGCTTTGAGTGTGAAGGTGCCCTTACCATCCGTGACGGATACGCCGCCATAGGTGCCAGTGAGCGGATTGCTCTTTGCATCCATGAGGGAGACGGAGAAGGTGAAGTCCTTCGAGGTGTCGGAGGTTCCTGTCACAGTCTTCGTAACCGTCAGCGTGCCAGGCTTCGTAGTGTTAGCGAAGGTGTCGTCAGGAGAGTAGGACACGCGCGCTACAAGAGCACCCGTCCCTGTCGGATCAGAGACATCAACGCGTGCTTTGATGGTATGGGAATCGTAACTGATTGTGCTGTCTGTGCCAGCTGTCTCTGCCAATGTATAGATATATGTGCCTGGCTTCGTGAATACGATGTGGCCGAAGTCGACAAGTATGCCGGCGTTGGTAGCTGTGGCTGTGGTCCCCGTTACACCGTCAGGCATCGGTGCACCAACAGTATTGGCTGTCATCGTGAAGCTGTATGCTCCATCTTTCGGTGCCTTGCCATCAAGCGTCTTTGTAGCAGAGATGTCTACGGAGGTAGCTTTTTGGTCGTATGTATTTGTGAACACGCTTGCAGCAACGCCACATGCAGGAATCTTGCCAGTAGCACCCGTCGAGGACTTCAGCACCCAGCCAGCGCGGTTATGTTCTTGCACGGTATAGGTGGCTCCGCCAGGAAGACCCTTGATGGTAATCTTCTGGCCAGCCTTGATGGTGACGGTGAAGTGGCCGTTCGTCACCTTCGCGGTGTTGTCAGACTTTTTCCACTGCGCATACAGAGTCGAGTTCGTGCCCTGCGTGTCGTAAATATCACCCGGTTGGTATGAGGTGCCCTTACCATCTGCCTGGGTATTCCAGCCAGTGAAGTCATGCTCTGCATTGTAGAACCCGCATTCAGGCAAGACGACATTCACGCTATAGGACTGATATGCCGCCATGGATCCAGCTCCACCGTTCGCATTAAATGAAATGACGATAGGCTGCTTCCGCTGCCATTCATATGTGCCTACAGGAGCATTATCTGAAGGATATTCCTTCATAAGATCAGCGCTAGAAATGATGATTGAAGGGTATTCAAGGCAGACCCATTTACCGTTATATGTATCGTTGGTGGGCGGTTCCGGGAGACCTGTCCCGTCCATTGGGACGAACTTGATTCCAAGACGCAATAGCGACAGCAAATAGCAGCCTTTGAACATGCTGTCCATGTACCTCACGTTCGATGTGTCGAACGACGAGAGGTCGAGGCTCGCGAGGGAGTGGCAGCCTTCGAACATGCTGTCCATGTACCTCACGTTCGATGTGTCGAACGACGAGAGGTCGAGGCTCGCGAGGGAGGAGCAGCCTTCGAACATGCTGTATATGTCCCCCACGTTCGATGTGTCGAACGACGAGAGGTCGAGGCTCGCGAGGGAGGAGCAGCCTTTGAACATGCTGGACATTGTCTGCACGTTCGATGTGCCGAACGACGAGAGGTCGA
>OMVT01000002.1 GCA_900314535.1 uncultured Olsenella sp.
GCGATTTCGTGTTTGGCGATGCGATCATACCATCAGGCGTGCCTGGCGGCCAGGCCATTCGGGCCGCCTCTATCCGCACTCTGGTTGACTATTCAATTCTCTTTGTTTCCTGCATCAAGGATAGGGCCGCCTGCCAGCCATGTGAAATGCCCATGCAGGAAGCTTGCTATGCTCTGGCCGCATACCAGAAGGACCTACAGGCTCTCGCGGAAGATCTCTTCGACCTCCTCTGCCGTGAGCTTGTGGTATCCCCCATCGAGGATGAAGGTGGCCTTCACGGCAGCAGGAATCAGCTCTTTGGTAAGACCGAGCTCGCGTGCATGCTTCACGACGCCGATTTCATCCATCCAGGCGCTCATCGCTTCGAGTCCTGCCTCGGCTACCTCGCGCTCGCTCTTCCCTTCTGCATCCACGTCCCAGACCTCGCGGGCAAAGCGTGCGAACTTCGCAACACCGTAGGGCAGGACGAGCCGGTAGTATGGAAGGCTCACGGCAGACAATGTCATTCCGTGCGTCGCGTCTGTGACGGCGCCCATAGCCTGGCCGAGCATGTGGACTTCCCAGTCCGTCGACTTTCCGCAGGCAATGAGCGTATTGAGCGCCCAGGTGCAGACCCAGCTGATGTTCGAGCGTGCCTCGTAGTCCTCTGGATCCTTCACAGCAATGCGGCTTGCATGCACGAGGCTCTTCATGAGGCCTTCGGCGATGTAGTCGCCCGTATTGTCATCAGTCCCCGAGAAGTACTGCTCGCAGATGTGGTTGAAGGCATCGTAGATGCCGGCACGCATCTGGTAGTCAGGCACGGTGAAGGTGAGCTCGGGATTCACGATTGCAAAGCGGGGAATCACATCCACGCCGAAGACATGGCCGATCTTGAGCCCCTCTTCATGGTTCGTGATGACCGATCCTGCATTCATCTCGCTGCCGGTTCCGCTCATCGTGAGGATGTCGCCGACCGGAATGATCTTGCCGGCAGGCTCTTCCATATGGAGGTACAGGTGCTCCCAGGGATCCCCCTCAGTCCAGGCGCCCACGCTCACACCCTTCGAGAAGTCGATGACAGAGCCGCCGCCGACCGCGAGAATCAGGTCGACATCGTTCTCCCGAGCCACGGCGCATCCTTCACGGAGCTTGTCTGCGGTCGGATTGGACATGACGCCAGAGACCTCGAAGACAGTCTTGCCGGCATCATGCAGCATATCTACGATCTTCTGGTAGAGGCCAGACCTCTTGACGGACCCTCCGCCATACGTCAAAAGGACACGAGGTCCATAGGACGCAAGCTCTTTCGGCAGTTCTTCCAAGGCATGGGGTCCGAAATGGACGCAGCAGGGGTTGTGGTAGGTGAAATCTCCAAGCATTGGCAGGCCTTTCTCGAACGGGACGGCATATCTTCCCTCTCTCCTTGCCATTCTGTTGTAATATCTAAACCTAACTTCAGGTCAAGATATATTCTGGGAGATACGCATGTATACGATTGGCCAGGTATCGGAGATGTTCAGCCTTCCCATCTCGACAATCCGCTACTACGACAAGATGGGACTCATCCCTGGTCTCGAGCGCACCTCAGGCATCCGCCGCTTCGACGAGGAGCAGCTCGAATCCCTCAGGGTGATCGAGTGCCTCAAGCGCTCGGGACTCGAGATCCGCGATATCAGGCAGTTCATGGAATGGTGCCAGGAAGGACCTGATACCTATCATGACCGCCTGCATCTCTTCGAAGAGCGGCAGAAGAAGGTGGACGAGAAGATTGCCGAGCTCGAGCGCACGCGCGCAATGATCTCCTGGAAGCTCTGGTACTACCGCACCGCAGAGCAGACAGGCAGCGAGAGCTTCATGGAAGCGGGACCGGAAGGCCTTCCAGAAGAGGGGCGGCAGCTCTGGAAGAAGGCGCATCAGGAGACAGGCGTCGAGCAGGTCGCCCAAGAAAAAGCTGAGCGATGCGATGGCAGTCAATGCTCCAGCAAAACGAACCTTCCGAAACAGATAAAGCAGACCCGCAGCAGCACATCCAATTCCGCCAGCGCGATTCCGAACGGTGAAACCAGCACCGCTCTCCGCGAAGGAGCTGAGGCCATAGCGAAAGGTGGGACCGGCAAATCATACAAGACAGCCGAAGACATGCTTGCCGCGATACGAGCAGAGTGCTGATGGGCTATCTGCAATAGATCTAGATACTGTCCTTTATATCCCCGAGGCAAGGTATCTTTGAGGCTTTTCTTGCCTACCGAGCTTCACGTCTTCTCCTTCAGCGTTATATACGCCTAGTTTCATCTCTTATCATTGCATGGAAGAACCCGCAGAAGAACAATCCCAGCAGGGGTGCTATCCGCCGTTTCGAATCGATGTGTCCCATCTCTGGCAGATAATGTGTTCGAGCTGGCAAAACAGTCCGTTAACGTACGTTTTGATATGGAGCGTTGCTATGGAGATAAGGACTCTCAGATACTTCTTGGCGGTCGCCCGCGAAGAGAGCATGACAGAGGCAGCCAATGTCCTGCATGTGACACAGCCGACGCTCTCGCGCCAGATTGCGGAGCTCGAACAGGAACTGGGATGCACACTCTTCAGGCGCACGAACCGCTCGACGACGCTCACCGAAGACGGCATGAGGCTCCGCCAGCGTGCAGAGGAGATTCTGGCGCTTGTGGAGCAGACCGAGTCCGAAGTGGGTCCTGGTGCAGAGCTCCAGGGCACGGTCCGCATCGGCGCAGCAGAGACCCAGGCCATGTCTTCTGTGGTCGAGGCATTCCGCCAGCTCCAGGCACTCCACCCCAAAGTCAATCTCAACCTCTCGACCGGCAATGCCGACACGATCGAGGAGAGACTCGAGAGAGGTGTCGTGGATTTTGCTGTCGTGCTTGATCCCTTCAAGGTCGACAAGTACGACCACCTCGAGCTTCCCCAGGAGGAACGTGTCGGTCTCCTTGTCCGTCCTGACCACCCGCTGGCACGAAAAGCCAGCGTCCATCCGGAAGACCTCGAAGGCCTCGACCTGATGGTCTCCTCCCGTACGGCACACGAGACCTTCGACCTCATCTCCTGGTCTTCCGGCGTGCTCCAAGAGGGAAGCTGCCACATCGTTGCCCGCTTCGATATGATCGGCAACGCCCTGCTGCTTGTGCGCGATGGCCTGGCTTCTGCCATCTCGATCGAAGGCGTCTGCCCTGACGACCTTGTCTTCGTGCCTCTCGAGCCGACGCTCACAGCAGGCGCCCACCTCATCTGGAAGAAGTTCCGTCTCCTCTCGAAGACAGGAGAGGCCTTCATCAGCGAGATGCGCCACGTCGTAGCCGAGTGCTGAAGAGGTTCCTTTCCTTGTGCAGTTCAGACAGGATTGCAGAGTCTCAGAACGTGGCACTGTCATCCGGCTGCCGAGCAGGAGCCTGGCAGGCGCGAAGCAGCGGATTCTGCCATTTAGTCCACGCGTCGCAGGCACGCTCCTCCAAGATCTGGCTGGCTGCAAGACGACTGTCAGTGCTTGGTTGTGCCGCCATGTCCCGGACGCGGCTTCTTTGGCTTTGCGGCAGCTGCAGCTGGTGGCAAAAGCACCTCATGCATGCTGCCAGCATCTGATAGCACGGAGCAGGAGAGCCCGACAGCTCTTCCCGTCTTTGCCTTCGTGCAGAGGAACAGGCAGCCTTACCTCTGCCCGTTCCGTGCATGCAGAGCCTGCCCGCTACCGGATAAGCCACACAGCAGACTCCGGATGCCGAGATGTTCCAGCTATGGGAAGAGGGCCTGGAGCCATGGTGCCTCCAGGCCCTCCCGTCTGGCCATCTCTAGGCAAGTGCCAGGTAATCCTTGTCCTCGACCGGCTCGAGCCACTCGTTCGTGGCGCCCTCTGCCGGCACGGCAAGCGCGATGTGCTGGAACCAGGAATCCTTTGTTGCGCCATGCCAGTGCTTGACCTCGGGTGCAATGCTCACGACATCGCCCGGCGTAAGCTTCTGGACCGGCTTGCCCCACTCCTGGTACCAGCCCTCGCCTGCGATGCAGATGAGGACCTGGCCGCCCTTGTGATGCACGTGCCAGTTGTTGCGGCAGCCCGGCTCGAAGGTCACGTTGCAGGCACCGAGCTGCGGGTCTCCGAGCGATGCCAGATAGCTGTTGCCGATGAAGTACTTCGCATAGGCCGTATTCGACTCTCCCACCGGAAAGTCCTCGGAAAGGCCTTCAGGAGAGGTCACGGCGCCTTCCTCGTCCTCGGTCCAGACCTGCTTCGCGAGGTTGAAGACAGCCCAGCCCTTCGGCCAGCCGGCATACATCGTGACATGGGTAATGAGGGCTGCGATCTCGGCACGCGTCACGCCGTGCTTCTTCGCGTTCTGGAGATGGTAGAGAAGCGAGGAATCCGTGATGCCCTGTGCCATGAGGGTCGTGACTGTGAGCATGCACTTCGTCTTCGTGGAGAGCGCCTCCTGGTCCCACACCTCTCCGAAGAGGATATCGTCGTTCAGATGGGCGAACTCCGGTGCGAAGGTTCCGAGCTGATCGCGTCCTGCTGTCTGCTTCATTGCAATCCCTTTCCTCATCCTGCTCTGCGCAGGAAGCCTCATGCGTTCTCCGACTTCTTGAGCATGTAGATCAGATAGTCGAGATGTTCGAGCTTCTCCTGCTCTGCGTGAAGGCTCTCGAGCCTTCTGTTCCGGCAGCGGCTCAGAAATGCGACCTGGGCAGCCGTGCCAGAAAGGCCTGCGAAAGCCTCGACGTCCGCTTCGGTGAGCCCAGCATCTTCAGGCCTGACTGCGCTGTATGCATCCATTGCCGTCCCTTCCTCTCTCTTGCCGCTTACAGCATAGGATTGGACAAGCGCAATGTGAATTGCCTATCATGCTGACTCTGCAATAGTAGATATGCATAGCAAGAGAGGCATCAAGAAAGAGCCTTGCGCACCTCATCCTGGAGCGCCGGCACAACCTCCGACTCGAACCAGGGGTTCTTCTTCATCCAGATCTGGTTTCTGGGAGACGGATGGACAAGAGGGAAGGCTCCTGGCAGATAGTCCTCATATCCCCGCACGATATCGGTGAGCTTCACCTTCTGCGGCAGCTCCAGATAGTGGTGCACGGCATAGGTCCCCACAAGCACGAGGAGCTTCACGTCGGGCATCTGAGAGAGCAGAAGCGGGTGCCACTTCTCGGCAAATCCTGCACGTGGCGGCAGGTCTCCTGACTTCCCCTTGCCCGGGAAATAGAAGTCCATAGGAAGGATTGCGACCTGGGCAGGGTCGTAAAAGACGGAAGGCTCCATCCCGAGCCAGGACCTCAGGCGCTCGCCGCTCTTGTCGTTCCAGGGGATATGCGTCTCCTCTGCGATGCGCCCCGGTGCTTGGCCGACGATCACGACACGGGAGGTAGCAGAGGCCGTGTAGAGCGGATCTATCCCCCGCTCTGCATAGGACACGTTCTGCTCATCCTGCCTGATTGCCTCATAGATCTCTGCGAAGTCCATATGCACCCTCTTCCCTGCGAAAAACGGGCTCCCGGCACGCTGCCGGAAGCCCGTCTGAGACCCAGTCTTTGAGATCCTAGCCGATGAGGAGCTTGAGGTCGTCGTCGACCGTCGTGATGCCGGCGATGCCGAAGTTGTCCACGAGGACCTTTGCGACGTTCGGCGAGAGGAATGCCGGAAGCGTGGGGCCGAGGTGGATGTTCTTGACGCCGAGGGAGAGCAGGGCAAGAAGGACGATGACGGCCTTCTGCTCATACCAGGCGATGTTGAAGGCAAGCGGCAGGTCGTTGATATCGTCGAGGCCGAAGATCTCCTTGAGCTTCAAGGCGATGAGAGCAAGCGAGTAGGAATCGTTGCACTGGCCAGCGTCGAGCACGCGGGGGATGCCATCGATATCGCCGAGGTTGAGCTTGTTGTAGCGGTACTTCGCGCAGCCTGCCGTGAGGATGACAACGTCCTTCGGGAGCTTCTCTGCGAACTCCGTGTAGTAGCTCCTCGTCTTCTGGCGGCCGTCGCAGCCTGCCATGACAACGAACTTGCGGATGGCACCAGACTTGACAGCAGCGACAACCTTGTCGGCAAGCGCGAAGACCTGCTCATGGGCGAAGCCGCCGACGATTGTGCCATGCTCGATCTCAGTCGGTGCCGGCAGTGTCTTTGCCTGCTCGATTATCGGCGTGAAGTCCTTGTAGCCGTTCTCGTCTGCCTCGATGTGGCCGCATCCCGGATAGCCTGCAGCACCCGTCGTCCACATGCGGTCCTTGTAGCTGGCCTTCGGCGGCACGATGCAGTTCGTGGTCATGAGGATGGCGCCATTGAACTTCTCGAACTCGGTCGTCTGCTGCCACCAGGCGTTGCCGTAGTTGCCAGCGAAGTGAGGATACTTCTTGAAGGCAGGATAATAGTGGGCAGGAAGCATCTCGGAGTGCGTGTAGACATCGACGCCGGTGCCTGCGGTCTGCTCGAGGAGCATCTCGAGGTCCTTGAGGTCATGGCCGGAGATCAGGATGGCGGGGTTCTTGCGGACGCCGATCTCGACCTCGGTCACCTCCGGGTTGCCATACGTCTCGGTATTGGCGGAATCGAGCAGTGCCATGCCCTTGACGCCGAAGGAGCCGGTCTCGAGCGTCAGCGCCACGAGATCGTCGACCGTGAGGCTGTCGTCCGTGACCTTGGCAAGCGCCTGCTGGATGAAAGCGTCGATCTCGTCTGCATCGCGGCCGAGGACATTGGCATGCTTCGAGTAGGCAGCGAGGCCCTTGAGGCCGTAGGTGATGAGCTCGCGGAGGGAGCGGACATCCTCATCCTCGGTGGCAAGGACGCCGACCGTGCGTGCCTTCTCCTCGAAGGAATCGCGCGTGCCCTCCCAGAGCGCTGCCTCAGGCAGGCCCTCGGTGGAGGAAAGCTCGGCGAGAAGCTGCTTCTTTGCGACGAGGGTGTCCTCGATGCGCTTGATGATGGCTTCCTTATCGAAGTTGGCGTTCGTGATCGTGGTAAAGAGGTTCGTCGTCACGAGGTGGTTCGTGTCCTTCGTGACCTCCTTGCCCTCGGCACGGAGTGCCGAAGCAACCTGGGAGATGCCCTTCGTCACGTAGATGAGCAGGTCCTGCATTGCTGCCACATCAGGGGTCTTGCCGCAGACGCCCGAACGCGTGCAGCCCTTGCAGCCGGCAGTCTCCTGGCACTGGAAGCAGAACATCGGCGTATCCATGCTATTTGTCCTTTCTTTCACTGCAGGCATCCGTACCTGCAGGCCTCTCCATCCACCGAATATGTTTCCTATCCGGTATCATTTCCTCTTCATTGTTGGCTGCATCTCTGCTAGAGTACGTTGCCAGGACCACATTTTGAGAAAATTGCGGCAAAGGGGGATGCAATGGACATGGCTGCCCTCTCAGATATCCCGCTCTTCAGGGGCATCAGCGCCCAAGCGCTCGAAGAGATGGCAGAAGCGCTCCGGATGCATGAGGAGCGCTACGGGAAAGACGAGCTTATCCTGCGTGCCGGCACGCTCACGCAGTCTTTGGGCATCGTGCTCGCAGGCTCTGTGACGATCGAGAGCAACGATGCCTGGGGCACCCGCACGATTCTCGGCTTTGCTGGCAAAGGCGAGGCCTTCGCAGAGACCTATGCGCTCCTGCCGAAGGAGCCGCTGCTCGTCGATGTGCGCTCACATGAGTCCTGCCGCATCCTCTTCATCAGGATCTCGTTTCTTGCGCACTATGCAGAAGCGCAGAAGCTCTGGGCCACGCAGCTCTCCCAGAACCTCCTCATGAACGCTGCCAAGAAGAACCTCATGCTCTCGCGCAGGAGCTTCCTCATCGCCTCGAAGAGCGTCCGCGAGAAGGTCATGGCCTATCTCAATGCGGAGTCCATCAAGCACAAGGCCAACACGTTCGAGATTCCCTTCAACCGCCAGCAGCTTGCCGACTACCTGAACGTCGAGCGCACAGCGCTCTCGAAGGAGCTCAGCCGGATGCAGGCAGATGGCTACATCAGCTATCGGAAGAACCGCTTCACGATCCTGTCAAAGCCGTCCGTCCGCTAGGGCCATCCCTCCTGCTCTCATGCCATTCCCCATCCCTCCCTCTCATACCTTGGGATGAAGCAGCCGATCTCTCCCCGCCATGCTTCTGGCCATGAGACAACGTACTGGCCGCTCCAAAAAGGTGGACAGCACAGCTTGCCGGACGGCTTCTTGTCAATGCAGCCCAGAAGAACCTGGCTCTCCCGGAGGAGCTTCTTCATTGCCCCGAAGAGCATCCGGCAGCGCGTGATGGCATACCTCAATGCCGAAGCCATCCAGCACCGGAGCCGTACCTTCGACATCCCGTTCAGCCGCCAGCAGCTCGCTGACTACCTCAATGTGGAAAGGACCGCCCTTTCCAAGGAGCTCGGCAAGATGCAGAAGGAAGGCTACATCGCCTTCCGCAAGAGCCATTTCACACTACTTGCGGACACCAAGGACAGATAAGGCAATGTGCTGGCAGCATGGCATGTGCCCGCTGTCAGCACATCTCCATGTTCTCAAGGCTTTCCGCACCGCCGCTGCGAAAGATGCGGCATGCAGACAGGGCGGAGCCGCTCATGCGGTTCCGCCCTGGAATACGAAGATCTATACGGATGTCCTGAAGGCTGCGCCAGCATCCTGCAGTCAGGCTATGCAAGGCTCAAGTCAAGCATTGCATCCCCTGCATGGTGGACGCCCTCGAGCTTGTCAGCAGGCTCCATCGACAGGACCTGGTCCCCGTTCGTGACGATGACCATAGCGACGGGATCCTTTCCTGCAGCACGAATAGCGTCTGCATCCATCGTGCAGAGAAGATCTCCTGCCTTGACCTTCTGGCCGGTCTTCACTGCCGGCGTGAAGCCCTTCCCTTTGAGGTCGACGGTATCGACGCCCAGATGCACAAGCACTTCGATGCCCTGCGAAGTCGTGATGCCATAGGCATGGCCCGTCGGGAAGACTGCCGTGAGCGTGCCTGCCACCGGGGCCACGACCTTGGAGCCAGAAGGCTCGATAGCGAAGCCCTTGCCGAGATGGCCCTCTGCGACAATCGGATCGGAGACATCCTCCAGCGGCACATAGGTGCCATCCACTGCTGCCTTGAGCACCAGACGGGAGGAATCCTCGACTGCGTCTTCCTCAGAAGGAATCATCACCCACGTCACGCCAAAGGAGACGCCGGCAGCGAGCGCGATGCCGACAAGAGCGAGCGGGAAGTAGGGGCCGACATAGGCAACGAGGCTGAAGATGGAAGACAGGATATAGCCATAGATGCGCACACCCGTGATTGCGAAGAAGGCAGAAGCCACAGCAGAGCCGATGGTTGCCGCAATGAATGCCTTCCGGTACTTGGCAAGCACGCCGAACAGGGCAGGCTCAGTGATTCCCAGAAGCGCAGAGACTGCCGCAGCACCGATGTTGGACCGCTCGTCAGCATCCTTGACCTTGAAGTACATGGCAAGCGTCGCGCCCATCATTGCCATGTTCGCCATGAACATCATCGGCATGAGCTGGTCCCAGCCCTGTGTCTGGAAGTTTTGGAGGGCGATAGGGGTCATTGCATGATGGAGGCCGGTAAAGACGGCAATCGGGCGGATAGCTCCGAAGATGGCACCGGCCAGGATCGGAGAGGCAGCAAACATCCATTGGATAGCATAGCCAAGCAGGTTGCCAAGATAGGTGCCCAGAGGACCGATTGCCACAAAGGCAAGGATGCCCGCAATGAAAAGAGAGATGGTCGGCGTGAACACCGTGCGCATGACGCGGGGCAGCACCTTGTCGATCCAGCGGTAGATATAGCTCAGCGCCCAGACCGCAAAGATGATCGGTATGACATTTCCCGCATAGCTCGCGACGGGAACTGGCAGGAAGCCGAACAGCATGAACCGGTCAACTTCGCCTGCAGCTGCAGCTGCCGTCATTGACGGATACTGCATCGCTGCTGCAATCGCGACCGCGACAAATGGGTTGGTCTTGAAGATCCTTGCTGCAGAGTAAGCGATAAAGAACGGAAGGAAGGTAAATACGCCCGAGGCAATCATGTCAAGCACGACATAGGTGTCGCTGGCATTCGAGATTGCGCCAATTGCGACAAGACCTGCCATGAGGCCCTTGATCATGCCAGCGCCGGCAATGGCAGGCACGAGAGGGCCGAAGATGCCGGACACCGTATCCATCAGAACGCCGACAATGCCCTTCTTCTCTTCCTCCTCGCCCTCTCCGCTCTCTTCCCCATCTTTCAGTCCAAGCAGCTGAGCGAGTGCCGCGAAGTAGCTTTCGACCTCGGTGCCGACAACCACCTGAAGCTGTCCCGATGCGAACTTGGTGCCCAGTACGCCCGGAATCTTGCCGATCCCTTCGAGATCGACGGCACCCTCGTCCTTGATCCTGAACCTGAGCCTTGTCATGCAGTGCCAGGCATTCTGGATGTTGTCTTTTCCGCCTGCGGCAGCAACGATCGCCTTGACGGTATCGTCGTATGACATGAAGCCTCCCTATAATCCCGCTGTCATTGCGGCGCATGGGAAGCTGTGTGCACCCAGTCCAATGCGCTCTGTCACTGGTGCAGGTTTACCATGAGCTGCTCCTATTTTCCCTGGAAGGAGCAATTGGACTGAAATCCTGGCGGCTTTGCGACTCTTTCCCAGCCCACGCTGGCACACCGCCTCCCTTCCCTGTTGAATAGAGTCCAGCAAAAGCCGGAAAGGCAATCTCTCGAAGGGCAGGTTTGCATGAGTCCGACCATCATCACCGATATCGCTGTCTTCATCGTGAAGCCAGACAAGCATAACCTCGTCGTCGTCCGGGTGGATACCGACAGGGGGGTCTCGGGTCTGGGCTGTGCCACCTTCCAGTTCAGGCCGACGACCGTTGCAGATGCCGTGCTTGGCTATCTCAAGCCTCTGCTGGTCGGCCGCGATGCGAACCAGATCGAGGATATCTGGCAGCTCATGCATGCCAACTCCTACTGGCGCGATGGGCCTGTGCTCAACAACGCTATCTCCGGCATCGATATGGCTCTGTGGGACATCAAGGGAAAGCTTGCCCACATGCCGCTCTATCAGCTGCTGGGAGGTAGGGCACGCACGGCGATTCCCGCCTACACCCATGCGGTAGCCGATGATTTCGAGACGCTCTGTCACCAGATCGATGGCTTTCTCGAAGAGGGATACCGCTATCTGCGTGTGCAGCTCGGCTTCTACGGAGGCAAGGCATTCGAGGCGACGCTCCCGGAAAATCCCCTCCCTGGGTCATATTACGATCCGGATGCCTACATGCAGACTACGCTTGGCCTCTTTGCGAAGCTTTCCGATCGCTATGGCTCGCGTTTCCAGATGCTGCATGACGTGCACGAGCGGCTCTCCCCTGCGCAGGCGCTGAGATTCTGCAAGGCCGCCGAACCCTATGGAATCTTCTTCCTCGAGGACGTGGTGTCAAAGGAAGATACCGCCTGGCTCCATACAATCAAGCAGCAGACCGCAACGCCTCTTGCCACGGGCGAGCTCTTCACGAGCCCCAAGGACTGGGAGAAGCTCATCATTGAGCGCGATATCGACTATCTCAGGGTGCATGTCTCCCAGATCGGCGGCATCACGCCAGCCGTGAAGCTCGCCCATTTCTGCGATGCTATGGGCGTCCGCATCGCATGGCACACCCCTTCGGACATCTCGCCTGTCGGCCTGGCTGTAAATACGCACCTCAATGTCGCACTGCACAATGCCGCTATCCAGGAGACGATAGAGCTCCCCGCCAATACGCGCAGGCTCTTCGGGGGAAGCCCTCTTCCCCGCCGCGGATACCTCTATGCACCTGAAGCGGATGGCATCGGCATCACCTTCGACGAGAGCCTCGCAGATGCCTTTCCGGGGCAGTACAAGGAGCATCCCTGGACAGCAAGCCGCCTTCCTGACGGCACCCTCGCTATGCCCTAGACAGACCATTCACCATATCTATTGGCAAAGCCAGGCCCAGAGCCGAGCCAGGGGGCATCCGCAGCCGCATTGATAGCGGGTACCATCTGGCCCTTTCCTATCGAACATTCATCTGCAGGCAGGACAGAAGGCTACCCATCAGGCAATTTGTCTGCTATGCCCCAGATGTTCCCAGCCGGGTGCGATGGTTGGCCCGGTCGAAGGGACGTATATAGGTGACGGAGTAGTCCAGAGCGATGATGGAGCTTGTCTCGAAGACCTTTCCATTCCTCAGGATCCCCCGGTTCGAGATGTGCATGGCAGGAGTGTGGGGTCTGCAGCCAAGAAGCTCTGCATCCGTTTTCGTGACCTTGGCCGGCTCATAGCTTGTTATGAAATGAGATATGCGCAGCCCCATTGCCTCTATGAAAGCCTGTATCGAGCCTTCCACATCCTTCTGGGAAAGTTCTGGAACGATGCGCGCCGGCAAGGTCGAGCGCTCGATCTGCTCCGCTGCATGATTCACGATACGCAGACGCACGAAGTGCCAAACCTCCTCGCCAGAATCGATCTGAAAGCTCCTCTGTTCTTCGACCAAAGCCGAAACACGTTCGAGAGAGAGCATCCGCGACTCGATGTCTGTATAGGACGCCCGGGTCAGCGAATTGAAGACAAGCGGATTCTGCAGCAGCTTCTCACGTACGAAGATGCCAGAGCCCTGCTGCGCCCTGATGGCACCGATCTTTTCGAGGCCACGCAGAGCTTCCTGCACGGTCGAACGCGATACCCCATATTCCAGGGCAAGCTGGCGCTGCGTAGGAAGCTTTCCGGATCTGAATTCCAGGCAATAGATGCGGCTCAGAAGATCCTGCATGATGAAGTCGGATTTCAACACAGACATCCCCATTCCCCACGCTTTCCTAGGCAGTGCCCCTGGCAGCATGTCCAAAGGCTCTGCTGCAGCCCGACGCCAGCATATCCTCTGGGAGTACAGCAGGCAAGCTCATGCATGCAGCTGGAAGCATTGCATGCATCGGCATGCCGACATGTGATTCCAGAAGCCAGATAAGATGGCATGCAGATATTGCTGCTCCCGCAGCCTGTCTACGCATCTCCGCTCCTTCAGTGCCGGACAGCTATGCCAGACTGCTGTCATGCAATCTGCAATCCATTCCGGGGCGGTCCGTCACAAGCAGGCTTCTTCCCTACAGGCAGAACGACATATAGAGAGGCAGCAGGCGGTATCCATCCCTTTCTGTGTATGGCAGAGGATGGATGATGTATCCTGTCCCCACCCGCTTTCCGAAGCGGTTCTTGAACTTGTCGAGCGAGACGGTGGTATACCGCTTTCCCGACTTGACTTCGATGGGAGAGATCCTCGGCTTCGATGCGGCATCTTCGAAGGGACGGACAATCAGGAAATCGATCTCCATGCGCTCTTCCTTCTTTGCCGAATTGCGCGCATAGAAATGGAGATCGTAGCCATTGGCCACCAGCTGCTGGGCTACGGCATTCTCGGCGAGCATCCCTTCGTTGACTGCTGAATCTCCAAGAAGCACCTGGCGATACACCTCGGGCAGCGAGGGACCATCCCCTCCGAACGCCATGCTCGAGAGCAGCCCTGTATCGGCCATATAGCATTTGACCATCGTCTCGTCTTCGCTGAGCGCAAGGCCCAGAGAGGGATCGTCGCTCAGAGTGCAGAGATTCACGGTCTGGGCTTCACGCATCCAGATCAAGGCCATCTGGAAATCCCGTGCACGTGAATCCTCCTCTATCTGGGCATAGATAAGACGCTTCTCATGCTTGGAGAGCTGCCCCGGGATGGCATCGAAGACTGCCTTGATCCTTTTTGCTGCAAGTCCGCCATACTTTTCGATATCGTCACGATACAGCTTGAGCACCAGGCGTTTTGCATGATCGGCAGCAGCCATGTCGCGGCCCTGCGCATAGGCATCAACCGCTTGCGGCATGCCGCCTACCAGCATGTATTCACGCCAGTAGCGCATGGCTTTCCTGTGCAGCGCATCAGGCAAAGCGCGGCGGCGCTCAAACGATGCCCTGATGTAGTCCGCAAGCGGCTCCTCGCCCATGGCCCAGAGAAATTCCTCGAAATCCATGGGCCCCATGCGGAGCGATTCCTCTTCAGAAGGAATCAGGATATCCTGCACATTCTGTCTGAGCGAGACGAGAGAGCCTGTTTCAAGGTAGTCATATCTGCCGTCAGCCACAAGGTGCTTGATGAACTCGCGCGCCTTCGGAAAGAGCTGCACTTCGTCGAAAATGATGAGGGATTCACGCGGGTAGAGCGTCACCCCATAAGCTGCGGAAAGATAGAGGAAGAAGCCATCAAGATCGGTACGCATGTCCAGAAAGGTCTGCTTGAAATCTTCAGATGCAAGAGTGAAGTCGACAAGCGCATATGAGCGGTACTCATTGCGGGCAAATTCCTCTGCGATGGTGGATTTGCCGACACGTCTTGCTCCCTCTATGAGCAGGGCAGACGATCCATTGCTGCGCTTCTTCCATGCCAGAAGTTCCTGATACTGCTTTCTCCTGAACATGATTTCCTGAACCTCCTTGGCACATGCGCTGCACTGTCCATAGCGGTACGCAGCAATGCGTGGCACTACCTCTATTTTGCACGTTTTCAAGGATAAGCAAACCGAGAAGGTCACACGTTTTTTATATTTATCCAACTTCACCATTTACACGTTTATAAGGTTTATCTGACCTCTCGAACTGCACGTTTCTAAGGTTTGTTTCTCATTCTCCCAGCGGAGCAGCAAATCTGCTCTGGGCTCGCCGCACCGACCAGGGATACCGCACGGCGAGCCGCTGCCATGCAGCAAGTACCTCATCGGGGATGTCCACATGCGCGATATAGCCACGGCCCCGAGGTCCATAGCCCTCTGGCCCATCCTCGAGGCGCGGAATCTCCCCCATGAGAAGCGTGAGATAGCGCTCCATATCCCACATGCCCAACGGATGGCTCTTGAAGCGGAGCCCCTCCTCTCCTGCTTCGACACGCACCGCATACGTCGCATAGGCGATAGCGCGAGCATGCGGCATCTCCTTTCCGAGGCCCGCCACCATGCGGCGCTCCATCGTGGCATCCTGGGCCAGAATGAGGGAATCTGCAGCTATCCTGCGCTCCTCGAGCAGGGCTTTGAGGAAGGTGATGTTGTTTCCGCAGTTGGTCGAGTGCATCTCCAGAAGGTCCGCTTCAAGACCTTCCCGGGCGATGCAGGCAGAGAAGATCTCCGCTTCGGTTGCTCCATCTGCAACCGGTATGTCAGGGACCAGCATGCGCGCCTTCTGGCGTAGCGCCTCGGTCGTGTGCCCAGCGCCGCCGACAATCGCATAGGTCCGTGCCACCTTCGCACGGATTGCTTCGGCGAGCACATTGCCGCCTTCGAGGATGGAGCCGCCAAACAGGACGAAGACATCTGCCTGCTCCATGCCACAGCGTACACGGAGGTTCTCCCGCGTGAGCTCAGGGACATCGCGGGGTCCGAGATATGCTGCCAGGACATTGATGTCGTCTGCCACCCCATCAAGCTCCGCCCGCATCAGACCGTCCCCCATTTCTTTTCCTTCTCCTTCTCCTATATGGCAGAATCGAGCGTCTTCGGTGCACAGTACAGAACAGGCAGCGTCAAGCAGGAGCAGATGTCCCTGCAGATCGGCTCAAGATAACGCATGCACAGCGAACACAGCACCGTGCCTGCCCGAAAGCTCATTCAGCCCCTATCGGTCTTCTTCCAGCAGCCAATCGATGATGTTCTTCTGCTTGATGCCATCATAGTCGCCGACGCCCACGCGATCGAGAGCAAGCACTGTCTTGGGATAGTTGTCCGCAATTGAACGGAGCGGCCTGAATTCACGTTCCCTTGTCTCGTCAGGCAGCACCGTCTGGGCAACCTGGAAGTATTCAGGTCCCGAATCGCCCAGAGCGACAAAGTCTACCTCCGCTGTCCCCAGCTTGCCGATTGAGACCTTGCGGTAGCGCCGCAGCAGCTCGAGATAGACGGCATTCTCGATACGATGCCCTATGTCACCCTGCGCCTTGCCCAAGAGCCAGAATCTGGAGCCAAGGTCGCCGAGGTAATACTTCTCGAGAGTTGCGAGGCATTCACGCCCCTGCAGGTCATAGCGCCCAGCTTTGAAGAAGAGATAGTTATCTATAAGGATATCCAGGTAGTTGCCGACTGTAGCAGCAGTTGTCCTGGTTCCTGCCGATGTGAGGCCAGATGCTATGCGCTTGCGCGAGGTCACGTTTCCGATATTGTCCGCCAGGAATGCGGCAGTATCCCTGAAAGAGCGCATGTCCATACGTGGATATCGTTGGGCCACATCCTCGAGGACGATGATGCTGAAGACACCGCCCAGATAGTCGAGAATGCTTCTTTCATCATCCAGCCGTGCCGCAAAAGGCAGCCCTCCGTAGGTGAGATACCTGTTGAATTCTGCCTCTGGGTTCGAATTGCTGGGTCGCGCACGCAGGAATTACGAAAATGAAAAGGGCAAAAGACGCAGCTCCACATAACGACCGGTCAAAAGCGTTGCCAGATCGCCGGAGAGAAGATAGGCATTCGAGCCCGTGATGTAGAGATCGATATCGTCACGAAGAGCAAGTCCATCGACAGCACGCTCGAAGTCAGCGACGTGCTGGACCTCATCGAGAAAAACGTAGTTGGTACCAGCTGAAAGGCGTCCGACGAGGTAGCGGTACAAAGTCCGTGCATCGGTCGGATAATCCTCATCGAGGCTTTCGAAGTCGATGCTATGGATGTTCGAATCCGGGATTCCTTCGGCACGAAGCTCGTTCCGGAAGAGTTCGAAGATGCAGGATTTCCTGCAGCCAATGCAGTCTTTACCGATACACTGGCGATATCAGGTCCATGCGTATCCTCCTCTTCCGAAGGGACCGCCATGATTGTCTTCTGCTCTGCACGGGCTCTTTCCCTCATCAGATCAGCGCTGACAGGCTATATCGGGAAGGAGCGCCCCTTTCCCGCCATCATCGACAGAAAGGATGCTGTAGCCCAGGTCAGGCAATGGACGAAGGAACATCCCGAAGCTGCACCCTATCTCTGGAACCTCGATATCCTTGATACTCCGGCCAGGTCAGGAAGCCTTGCAAGCACCTATCTCACAGGCTATATCTACAACGCAGAGCTCAGGTCCATGGTTGTGACCTTTGGGCTGAGCCCGCACGATCTCTTCCATCTCGACGAAACCATTCCTTGCTGCATACGTTCCTTCTGGGAGGAGCTGAGCATCGTGCCCGCCGCCACCGAGCGCCACTTGGCTGCCTGCCAGAAGACCGTCCGCTCCCTCATGAGGGATTGCCATATATGGCTGGAAGGCGTCGATGGCTTCCCCGGCTCGCAGCTGGTCCTGGTGGCAAACGGCAACCGCAAGGCGACTGCCGCCATCAACCAGGCACGCATCCTCCTCGAGCAGGACCCCAATCTGAACCGTCCCGAACGTACGAACGAGCTGGTCGACTCCTATCAATCCTGGATCGTGGCATCGAGCATCGTGACCGACAAGGATGCTGCCCACGGCTATGTCACGCCGCTCGCAGTCACCCGCAGGAAGGTCCAGGATGAGGTGGCAGGAGTCTCGGTTCCTGCACTGACGCTGCGGATCGAGCTGGTCGATACCTATGCGGGAGAGCGCCGCGAAGGCTTCTGGCGCGACATCGAAGTACCCATCGATGCCCCGCTTTCGTGGCTGCATTACGCAATACAGCGGACCATGCTATGGTGCGACTACCACCTCCATGACTTCCAGCTCCTTTCCAAGCCTGCCGAACAGGCGCTCGAAGATGCCTTCTGGTCCCTCGCAGGCCCGGTCCCGGATTCCATCTGTCCCCTGGCGGAACAGCGGGAACACTGCGAGCGTTTTGCCAGCGGAGGAGCTTCGGACTTCAAAGAGTCGACCTGCCTCAGCCCCCGCTGGCTCTACCATGACTTTCTTTCTGCCATCGAAGACTCCAGCTCCTTCAATCCTGACTGCCCAGAACCGTTCCTGCCAAATACAAGTGCCCTTGGCTGCTATTTCGTGGGGGACGTAGCGGCGCGCAATCTCATCGCAGCCATCAGGGAAAAGAGGCAACCTGATCTCTCCAGCATTCCGCTCTCAGGCCCCGGACTCATCTACCACTATGATTACGGCGATGGATGGACGCTTGCCCTCACGGCACAAGATCTTTCCTGGAAAGAGGCTTCCTCCCTGCCCCGCATCGCCGATGCTTCAGGAGACACGCCACCCGAAGATGTCGGAGGGCTCGATGGCTTTGACGACTTCCTCAAGGCAATGGAAGAAGACGGCATCAACGAGGATGGGATCGACCTTGCCAAGTGGTCCCGAGGTGTCGGCTGGCAGCCCTTCAAGGGCACAGAGCAGCTGCAGGGCCTCTTCGATGCAGGGCTTCCCCGCCTCTTCTGGTTCTGACGGAGCAGGACCAGGCAGACGAACGGGAGCCGGCACACCCGCCGGCTCCCGTCTCGTTCCCTGCAGATATCTCCCTCAGGCCCTGAGCGATGAGGAGCTCTCCGTGCTCTCCGTGCTCTCCGTGCTCTCCGTGCTCTCCGTGCTTTCGGTCTCCTCAGAGCCTGTCATGCCCTGCGCCGCGGACGGAGCTCCGCTGCCGGCATTCTGTCCTGGCATGGCAGCGCTGCCATCCTGGCCGAGCTGTCCTTGCCCTTCCATCACGCCACCTGCGCCGCCCGCGCCCTCAGAGTAGCTGAGGCCATCGAGCGTCACCTCAACCGTCGACGATCCATTGCTCACGCTATAGGTCCCGCCCGACACCATGCCCTCCGTGCTCACGACCACGCAGCCATAGGAGGTCTGCGCCGTCATCGAGCAGAGCAGCGTGCCCGAGCTGTCCGAGACCTCGATCGTGTCGCCGGCAGAGCCCGAGAGCGTGACCATCATGACGCCCTGGCTGCCCGCTGCCTCGAGCGTCTCCACCATGCCGCTCGCTCCTGCCGCCATGAGGGTGCCGTCTGAGATGGTGCCCTCGCCTGCATAGTCGAGCGAGCCGTTCCCGCCTGTCTCGGGCCCGCTGATCGAGATGAGCCCGCCTGAGATCGTGAGGTCGCCATTGGAGTCCATGCCATCACCGCCCGCCTCTATCATGACCGCACCGCCTGTAATCGTGACAGAAGCCGTCTCATCTGTCTCCATGCCGCCGGCGCCACCGCCCATGCCGGCAGAGGGCATGCCGCCTGTGCCGAAGGCACCTTCTGCCGTTTCGCTGGTCTCTGTAGGCTCGCCTGCCGCATTGATGCCATCATCCGACGAGACCAGATCGAGCGTGCCTCCCGTGATGGTGACCGCCGACCCTTCGAGCGCCTCATAGCTTTCTGCGACCGTGATGGTGCCGCCATTCACGACCGCCTCATATTCTGCATGCAGGCCATCGTCTCCTGCCGTGACTGTGATATCTCCCCCGTCGATCTGGAGGAAGTTTCCTGCGTCGAAGCCGTCGGATGCCGCTTCGGCCACGATCGTGCCATCTGAGACATAGATCCAGCCGTGCTCCGTGTCCTCATCGTCCGCGCAGTGGAGCGCATCGGTCCCTGCCACCAGGTCGAGCGTGCCCCCTGCGACAGCGAGGGAATCCTTTGCCTGGAAGGCATGGCCTGAGGCTTCGACCGAAAGGGTGCCGCCTGTTATCGTGAGCTCGTCTTTCGAGACGATACCGTGGCCCTCGGCGCAGCTGACGGAAAGCGCGCCCGTGCCCTGGATCGTGAGGTCTGTCTTCGAGAAGATCGCCCCGTCGACCGCATTCCCCTCATCGGTCGCCGCGAAGGTGCCACTCGTCGCCACCGCATTGCTGCTGCCGTCAGCAAGCGTCAGGAAGACCTTGTCGGCAGCCATCACGTAGATTGCGGCGCTGTCCGATGAGGTGATGTCCGCTCCATCGAGCACGATCTGGACCTTCGCGTCATCTGCCGCATCGACCACGATCTGGCCGTCCGTGAGCGTGCCCGAGACGATATAGACGCCCTCCTCCGTGATCGTGATGGTAGAGCCCGAAATCGTGACGCCTGTGCCTGTCGACGTGCTGCCGGCATCGGAGAGCTCGATGCGTGTAGCTGTTGCCTCATCGTAGCTGGCGTCGAGATCGCGGTCAGAGAAGACCGACGAGGTGTCGACCAGCGTCACAGCCTCGCCCGACGCTGCCGTATCCGATGCAGCCGTGACGCTGGCGCTGGAGAAGACTGACGAGGCAGCCGTAGCCGCCGAAGAGGCGCAGCCCGAAAGCAGCGCCAAGCTTGTCACGAGCCCCAGTCCCGCCATGAGGGCAGAGCGCACCGTCGTCCGGTAGCGCATGGACACGACCTTTCGCCTGGTTCTGTCAGAGCTCATAGCCTGCCACCTCTCTCTGGGAAAGGGATACTTCGAGATTGCCGTTGCGTACCCGTATGGCATCGATCAGCTGCTTCTCATCCACATCCGGATTCAGGCTCACCCGGTAGGTCAGCTTGCAGAGGCTGCCCATATTCGTGGTCTTGACCTCCTCGAGCTCGTGCTTCGATGCTGCCTTGGCAAGGATGTCCTCGAAGGCACCCATATAGTCGAGGTCTTCGGGCACCGTGATGCGCAGCATCCGCTCGCGCGCATCGCCCCTGCGCTCCGCTATCAGCTGGAGCGCGAAGAAGGCCCCTCCCAGAAGCAGGGTCACGATGCCGGCAAGCGCCACATAGCCCATGCCGGCAACAAGGCCTACCGCCATCGCCAAAAAGACGAAGGCGATATCGCGACCGGTTCCTGGTGCGCTCCGGAAGCGCACGAGGCTGAAGGTGCCCGCAACGGCGACACCGGCGCCGACATTGCCATTGACAAGGGCAATCACGATGCAGACGATAGCGGGAAGCACGCAGAGCGCCATCATGAAGGAAGCAGAATGGCGGGTACGCCAGCCATAGACGAGCGCCAGGATCCCGCCATAAACCAGGCACGCTAAGGTGCAGGCAAGAAGCGGCAGGACCGAAAGCTCCGTTGCCGTCGTGGCAGAGCTGAAGATGGTATCGAGCATTGCGAGAGCCTTTCTCTACCGGGCGAGCCGCTGGCCCGCGAAATGGCCTGCTTCCGGAAACCGGAGCAGCGTGCCGGAAGGAGCAGATGCCTCCTCCAGGTGACGCCGTGCTGCCTCTCCATATTTGGAGAACGAGGTCTTGCGGAGCCGCTCCTCAGAGAGGAAGGCCACAAGCCAGAGCGGCATGGCCTTCGCGGTCTTGATCTCGAGAAGATGGCAGTCGGACGCGATGAGGGGATCTCCTGCCGTGCTCACGAGATTGAGGCTTTCCCAGCGCATGCGCACATGGCGGTCGAAGGTGAACCTGAGGTCGCGGTCCTCAGCCCCATAGAACGCCTCCCGCTCGTAGGCAATGGAACAGACCGGGGAGACCCCGCCCTCGCGCAGGGCGGCATAGGCAAGCTCTTCCTGGATCTGCCCTTTGGGGCGCCTTCTTCCCTGGCAGAGCCCAAGCGCGTCTTCGAGCACCATCTGGCAGCGCCTCTTGTAGACCACGCCGTCGCACTTCTTCTTGAGCTCGAGGAAAGCGAGATCTCCCCGAAGGACGGGCGCATAGCTCCTGATGCGGATCTTCTCCTTGTAGAAAGGGCGCTCGGCAGAGCGGCGGGCAAAGAGGAGGGACGGCGTATCCAGATAGAGATTGCGTATCGTCGAGGCGCCGAATTCATCAGGCACCATCCTGCCCTCCATCAGGGCACAGAGCCTCTCCTTCTGGTTTCCGTCGAGCAGGTATTTCGCTTCCGTGCGCTTGAAGACAAGCTGGACAGAACGTACGTGGTTTGTTTCCATAGGCACTCCTTCCCTCGTGGCCTCTCAGTCATGAGCATGGAGAAGAGCATAGGGGCGGCCGCTGAAACCCCTCTGAGAGGGGCCCACCTCCAGCGCTGGCTCTGGAAAAGCCGGACAAATATCTTGGTTTCCTGAAAGAGCAGCCTGCTTTCATGCTGGCCGGGACCGCACCCGTGAAGATGGGACCGAAGCCCTACCCCAGGACCTTCGCCGCAGCGATGCAGCAGATACCGGCTGCGATAACAAGGATGCCAACGATGCGCCAGCGGTCGACCTTCACGCGGGGCGCTTCCAGGAGGCCCCAGGTATCCACGGCCATCCCGCCCGAGAGCTGTCCGAGCATTCCGCATGCCATCATGAGGCCGACGCCGATGATGGGGGTCGCCACGACATTGGCGATTGTATAGACGATGCCATACGCTCCGCCGACAAGCTTCCAGGGTGCAAGCCCCTTCACGGAATGGAGCTTCCCCTTCTGGACGATCAGGGTCACCACGAGCAGGAAGATGGTTCCGACGATGAAGTTTATGAGGGAAGCGCCGAAGACGCCGGCGCTTCCTGCCAAGGTCGCATTGATCGGCGACTGTATGGCGCTTGCCACGCCCGAGGCGAAGGCGACGGCACAGAAGCGCGCCAGATGCTCAGGAGCCCTGCCTGTGTTCGAGCTGCCCTTGCGTCCCTGGTAGATGGATGCTATGCCCGCAATCACCAGAATGGCGCCGAAGATGCGAAGCGGCACGACCGCTATCGCGGAAGAGCCGAAAAGCCCCCACTCATCGACGACCATGCCCATGAGGAGCTGGCCCAGCATGAACATCGTGAGCTCGAGCGCAACTCCGAGGTGCGGTGTGGCAATCACGGTGAGGCAGACACTCACCGCTCCGGCAAAGCCTCCCAGAAGCTCCCAGAGAGGTACTCCCACCGCTCCTGCCATGCCCGGGAAGCTTCCTGTCAGCGCCACGATCAGGGCCAGCAGGCAGAGGTCGAGCATGAAGCTCATGAGGGTCGTCTGGAGCGCGCCGACGTGCTTGGAGAGTGCTGCATTCGTAGGGACCTGGATCGAGATGGCAAGACCGCCGAGAACGGCGAAGAGCATGGATGCAAGCACGGGCCAGGACCTTTCCTATTCTTCTCTGGATATGCCTTTTCCAGTATGCAGCGCAAAGCGCCTGCTCCAGAAAAAATGACAGAGAGGGATAGCCCTTTTTCAGAAGGGCAGCCCGCCACGCTTTGCAATCTCAGCCACACAAGGGGCATCTCAAGGCCGATCTGTCCTGCATCCATAGATTCCCTTGAAGACGCTGCTGGCCATGATAGCCATGACGGGAGAGGAGCAGAGCACACACGTTTCGTCGAGCATGGCCAGCGAGACTGCAATGCTCGCCCTGCATGTCTTCAGCCCTGTACCATGCACCCCATATAACAGCGGAATGCCTGATGGAAGGCCCTGACGGCACCTCATGAGCACACGGGGAACGGCGTCAGCAAGAAACGTCCGGCGTACGTCATGGCCCAAGGCCCGAACATGGGTGCACTTCCCTCAGCAGACCGGCAGACAGGTGTCGAGATATCTCTCGACGGCCTCCATGTATTGCCTGAAGATATCATCATCGTTCTGAAGGCCATGGCCGGAGTGCGGCAGGACAAAGTACTCGTGGTCGACCCCGGCGCTGTCAAGCGCTGCGTCCAGCCGGACGGACGAGAGGAACGGCGCGACCTTGTCCTTCGCTCCGTATGCCATGACCGTGGGCACCGTATCTGGACCGACCCATGCAACGGCAGAGACGTCCCGCACCTTCTCGAGGTATTCGCCCGATCGAACATCCTCGGCGCTGAGAGGCACGCCGGCCATGGTCCCAAGCAGGCTAGCAGCCGCCTGGTCATCCTTGTCCAGGTCATAGCTGGTCCAGTCCTCCCTGTCCATAGATGCAGGGCCGACCGCCTCGAACACCATGCGCAGCGGCACCGGTGCCGCTGCGCTGTCCCGGTACGCATAGATGAGCGCGAGGCAGCCGCCAGCTGATCCGCCTGCTATAGCCATCTGGCCGATTGGATAGCCGAGATCGCCTGCGCGCTGGACCACCACAGGCACGGCATCGCGCACCTCAAGCGACTGGGAGCGCACGCTCGCCTCAGGATGGGCGTCGGAGAAGAGCGTGTAGTTGATGCCGCATGCCACGTACCCCTTCGAGCAGAGCCACTGGAGCATCGACGCATCGTCCGCCTTGTCGCCTGAAGTGAATCCTCCGGCGTGCAGATAGACCACAAGGCTGTAGCTCTCACGAGATACATCCGCTGGCAGGTAGAGGTCGAACCGATTTGCCTCTCCATCCCCATAAGGGATATCAAGGACCGACTTGCCGACGGCGTCATTCCAATCTGCCTCGTACCTGCTCTTCCAGGAAGGGGCGATCGCGAACTTGGATGCAGCTCCTGCCACCATTCCGAAGAGAAGCGTTCCAGCACCAGCGCAGACGAAGGCCCTGCGGCTCATCCGATCTATCCTCATAGGAAGTTGCCTCCAAACAGGGTCCCGCCGAGCAGCGCATTGAGCGCAGCCCTGACTGCAAGCCTTCCCAGAAGCACCCCGAGCGCCCCCAGCGCGATGAGAATCGCCACTCGTTTTGACATATCCTGCCACCCGTCCATCCAGCCTTTCCCAAATGATGTGACAAATGTACCATCGGAAAGGAAGCCGGAAGCAGGCATATGGAAAATGGAGCAGGGAGGGGGCATCTGTACCACCATGGGAAACCATGAACGGAATACCTATGCACAGAACAGGATCACAGAAGCGACGTTGGCGCTCCTCGAGGACCGGGAGCTTTCAGACATCTCTGTGACCGAAATCTGCAGGACTGCGCAGGTGAGCCGCAACTCCTTCTACCGTAACTTCGGAAGCAGAGAGGACATTCTCGTGCGGCATCTCTCGGAGCTGCTCGGGTCGTGGTCTGCATCCTGCGAGGAGCATGCGCCTGTCTCGAACGCGGAGCTGTACGGGAGCCTCTTTGCTTTCCTCGGCAAGCATGCCAGCCTGCTCCTGCTGCTCAGGAGGCGCAGGCTCTTCCATCTCTTCGAGCGAGCGTTCATGGAAATCTGGGGACCAAAGGACGATCTGGAAAACGTCGCCGCATACACCGTCGCCTTCATCTCTTATGGGACTTATGGCTGGATCGAGGAATGGATTTCGCGCGGGATGCAGGAGTCGGCAGAGGAGATAGCCACGCTGCTCGGCAGCATTGACGTACGGTAGCGGCAATCCCAGATCCAAGGCCTAAGCTGTAGCGTTCGGCAATCAGATTGGCATGCCAGCGCCAGCCAAGAGGTCAGCAATTGATAGAAGAAGCTGCCGTCCGGGATCTTCGCCTCTTCGCAGATGGCACGCACGGGTCTTCGGTGCCCGCCCTGTCTTTTCCTTTTCCATCTATGCCAGCCCGCCCAGGACCGCTATGGCACAGTAGAGCGCCAGAAGGACCACGACGAGCTTCAGGTAGAGCTCCCGCTTCAGATAGATATAGGCAACCCACTCGCGCACAAGGGCATTGAGCGAGAAATAGAGCCGGACCCGAGAGCCTGCCCCATCGGCTGCAAATCCAAGGTTTCTCGAGATCAGCAGGGCCCGGAAGACATGGTAGTCATCCGTGACGATGAGGACGCGCCCTTCTGCCGTAAGGCCCTCCTTTGCGCGGATAGCCTCCGAAAAGCGGAGGTTCTCCTCGGTATTCGTCGAGCGGTCCTCGACGAGGATGGCCTCTTCTGGCACGCCTTGAGACAGCGCGAAATCCCGCATCGCACAGGACTCGGGCTGCACCTCGTCTGCACCCTGGCCGCCCGACATGATGAGCCGGGATTCGGGATGCGCCTTCCAGGAAGCGATGCCCTTCCTCACCCTGTTCGCCAGAAGCGGCGTCGGGGTCCCATCTTTCCTGAGAGCACAGCCCAAGACGATGACAGCATCGTAGCGCCGGCCCCTGTGGGGACGCTGCGCGCAGAAGCCTGCCACCGTATAGAAAGCAAAGGCGGTGCCGAGGAGGCCTATGAGGATTGCCAGAAAGCCGAAGATGAAATCGAAGACATTGCCAAAAACCGGAACGTCGCCGAGAGCGCTCCGCACAAACGGCCAGATGGTCACATAGGCGACCATCGCGCATCCAAGGCCAAGCGAGAGCATGTTGTGGAAGCTTCTCCCCTCTCGCCGTATGAGCCGTATGCCTGTCGCTATGAGCGTCACGACGAGGGCGATCGGAAACATGAGGAGGAAGATGAAGAAGATAGCAAGGATTGCCAGAACGAGCGTCTGCACCCACGGGAAGACATCCCTGGGAAAGAGCGCAACGAGCAGGAGCGAGACCGCTATAGCTGCCGTGCCGGCTGCGACAAGGGCTGCGCATCCCAGCCAGACCGTACGCTCCTCGCCGAGACGGAGCCGCCAGAACCAGAGCTGTCCCAGACCGGCCATGACTGCCGTCAGAGCGACGAAGATCCCTTCGCCTGCAAGGTCCACTGCCGCCGCCTTTCCCCTGCGCCTCTGGGCACAAGCATAGCATCTCAGAGATAGCGGCCCGTCACCGACGCCGGACAGCTGCTGGCACCAGCCGGCACCCCTGCATAGACGATGCGGCCGCCTGCCTCGCCGCCTCCCGGTCCCATATCTATCATCCAGTCGGCATTCGCGATCATATCGAGATCGTGCTCGATCACAAGCACCGTCGCCCCATGGTCGATGAGGGTCTGGAGCACCCCTTCGAGCACTTCCACATCATGGGGATGAAGGCCAATCGTCGGCTCATCGAAGACGAAGAGCGCATCCTTCTGGTCGCGCTCCATCTCCCCGGCAAGCTTGAGCCTCTGCGCTTCGCCGCCCGAAAGGGCAGGCGTCGCCTCGCCGAGCGTGAGATAGCCAAGGCCCAGATCGTGGAGCACCTGGAGCTGGGCATGGACGCGCCTGAGCGAGGATATGGCTGCAAGTGCCTCGTCGACCGTCATCTCCATGAGCTCGGGAAGCGCAAACGACTTCGGCTCTGTCCCTTTCTTCGCACGGGCGAAGCTGCGCCTTATCTGCCATGCTGCCTCGCCGAACCTCCCGCCGCGGCAGGAAGGACAGGCAATCTCGACATCCGGCAGGAACTGCACATCGAGCGAAATCGTGCCGGTGCCATCGCAGACGGGACAGCGCAGCGACCCGGTATTGTATGAGAAGTCTCCCGCATGGAGACTGCGCTCCTTGGCAGAGGGAGCCTGTGCGAACGCACGTCTGAGCTCGTCCATCACGCCCGAATAGGTGGCAACCGTCGAGCGGACATTCGCGCCGATCGGCGTCGAGTCGATCAGATGCACCCTGCGGATGCCGGCAGGAGCGATACTCCTCACCTGGGAGGGAAGCTTCTCTCCCTTCGAGAATGCTTCGAGTGCCGGCACGAGGCATTCGAGGACAAGCGTCGTCTTGCCGGAACCGGAGACGCCCGTGACGACCGTCAGCGCTCCCAGCGGCAGCTCCACATCGAGTGGATGCACGGTATGGAGCGCGTTCGTGGAAAGCCTGAGCGCACCGCGCGAGAAGATGTCTTCCGCCGAGCGGACAGGCCGTATCCTTTTCGGCCTTTCCTGCAGCAGATAGGCAGCGATGCGGGAGTCGGGGCTTTCTGCCACTTCGGCAGGCGTGCCCTGGGCGATGATGCGGCCGCCCTCCTTGCCAGATCCTGGCCCCACTTCGATCAGATGCTGCGCATGCTCGAGCACATGGACATCGTGGTCCACGACGACGACCGAATTGCCATCTGCCAGAAGGTCGTCCATCACGCCGAGGAGCCCTTCGACATTTGCCGGATGCAGACCGATCGAAGGTTCGTCGAGGACGTAGAGGACGCCTGTCGTCCTGTTGCGCACCGAACGTGCAAGCTGCACGCGCTGGCGCTCTCCTGTCGAGAGCGTCGAGCCCGCGCGGTCAAGCGCAAGATAGCCAAGGCCGAGCTGCTGGAGACGGGAGAGAGGCTCATCGAGCGTCGAGACGATGGATGAGCCTATCGCCTTCACCTCTTCGGGCAGGCTCGGCACGACCTTGGGCAGCCAGCAGGCAAGCTCATCCACCGTCTTGGCTGTCGCCTCAGCCAGATCGATGCCCAGGACCTGGGGGTTGCGTGCCTCATCGGAGAGGCGCGTTCCTTTGCAGGCCGGGCAGGGCTCCTCCTTCAGGAAGCGGGCAATGCGCTTGACCGCGCTTTCCGTCTTTGCCTTGGCAAGCGCATTCTCGACCGTAGCGACGGCGGAGTAGTAGGTGAAGTCAAGCTCTGTTGCCGTATTCGAGCTCTTCATATGCACGACGATATGGCGCTTCTCCTGAGGGCCATGGAAGACGATCTCGCGTTCCTTCGGCGTCAGCTCCGAGAATGGCACATCGGTACGCACGCCCATCTCGCGGCAGACATCCTTCATCAGGGACCACATGAGCGTGCCCCAGGGCGCGACCGCTCCCTCGTCGATCGTCTTCGATTCGTCCGGCACGAGCGTGCTCTCGTCGACGACGCGCATCGTGCCGGTGCCGCCGCAGGCAGGGCAGGCACCATCGCTGTTGAAGGCAAGCTCTTCCGCGCCAAGCCCATAGAAGCTCTCGCCGCAGACCGGGCAGACGATCGGCTTCTCGAGCGCCACGTTCATCGACGGCGCGACCCTGTGTCCGTTCGGACACCTATAGGAGCCGACACGGGAAAACAGGAGCCTGAGCGAGTTCAGCGCTTCCGTCATCGTTCCGAAGGTCGACCTGATGCCTGGTACCGGTGGCCTCTGATGGAGTGCCAGCGCTGCCGGCACATAGCGCACCTCGTCGACGTCGGCCCTGGCTGCCTGCGTGAGGCGGCGCCTCGTATAGGTCGAGAGCGCCTCGAGATAGCGACGAGATCCTTCCGCGTAGAGGACACCGAGCGCAAGCGAGCTCTTGCCGGAGCCCGAGACGCCGGCGATACCGACGATCTCGTGGAGCGGCACACGCACATCGACCGACTTCAGGTTGTGGACCCTCGCGCCTTTGACTTCTATCGCTTCAGGGATGTTCTGCATGCATGCCTCCAGGACTCTTCAGGTCCTCTTAGGGTATCTCGCATATATGATGCAGGACAAGCCTTCTACTCGTCCCAGGCCCTGATCTCTGCCGTATGGGGATAGCGGCGCAGGACCGCCTGCCAGCCAAGAGCAGCACAGATCATGCTGACGAGAATTGTCCAGGCAAGAGATGACACATAGTCCGTGCCGAGAGCGCCGACAAGAAGCATGCCGCAAGACCCATGGACCGTGCTTGTGAAGTTGATGGCAGAAGCCGTCGTGCCGCCGGCATCGCGGAACTTGGACAGCAGGATATTTGTCGAGAGCGGACGCAGGCTCGCCTCCACGATTGCAAAGACAGCAAAGGCGGCGCAGAAGAGCCAGGGTGCAAGATGGCCAAAGACGAGAAGAGCCGCCCCTGCCGCCACAGCCACGCCGATCTCTGCTGTGATGAAGGTCCTGGCCTGCATATGGCGGGAAGCAAGCTCCCAGGCAAAGGGGCCAAGCACGGTCACAAGGGCAGCGATTGCATAGTACATGCCATAGCCAAGCTCAGAGAGCCCGAAGTAGGACTCATAGACGAAGGAGGCCACCGACACATAGGCCATGAAGCCGAGGTTTGGAAGCGTGAACACGAGAAGAGGCAGCGTGAAGGCAGGAACCTTGAGGACAGCAGCGAACTGCCGCACCGTCTCCCCTTTCTCGCTCGAGACATAACGCTCGGACACAGGAAGCGATTCCTCGAAGGCACATGCCAGGACGGACAGGAACACGCCCGACGCCGTCAGAATCCAGAATGTAGCCCGCCAGTCGAGGGCCATAACGACCCAGGCGCCGACAAGGGGTGCCACGACAGGACCCAGGATGAACATGAGCTGGATGAAGGAGATGGCAAGCTGGCGTCTCTGCTCCGTGAAGGCATCCTTCACGATCGCGTTTGTCATTGCATCGGCAGCTCCCGCCCCAAGCGACTGGACGATGCGCGCCACAATCAGCACCTCGATCGAAGGAGCGAGGGCACAGGCAAGAGATCCGGCCACATAGAATGCCAGCCCGCTCAGAAGGACCGGACGCCTGCCGCGCCTGTCAGAGAGCGGACCGAAGATCAGGAGCCCCACTGCGAAGAAGAAGTTGTAGCCCACCAGCGTCAGGTTCACCATCGCCGTGGTCGTGAAGAGACGTTCTGCCATATGGGGAACGGCAGGCGTATACATGTCGAGGGAGAGCGGCATGAGCATCGAGGTGCCGACGAGCAGGACCATGAGGCCCAACGTGCCGAGATGCTCCTGCGGGCGTGCCAGCCAGCTGCCTTGCGTCTCCATAAGCCATCCTGTCGAAGTAGGGGCATCTGCCCATAAGGCAGGTTCCACGTATATGCAGTGCCGTCTATGGTAGCAGGTACAGCACAGAGGGCAGCCTCGCCCAGAAACCTGCCTGCTTCATGCCGCGCAGCGGACAGGCGTGCCTGCTCGGACCAAGGCCTTGCTCCGAGCAGGCACCATCTATCTTCTGCATTCAATGTCCCACAACGCTGCATCGCATGGGCATTCCGTCAGCACCTGCAGCCTGCGCGCTGAAAGCGCTCCAGAACGCTCCTGAAAGGCACTTCCTTCAAAGCATGCGCCACACTGCCGGACCTGGCCAGGACCAGAGCCTCGGCACAGCGCTCTTTTCCGTCGGTGCCCGCCGGACAGGATGAGAGGCACCATAGCCAAGACAGCCACACCAGCCGCTTGTGGTCCATCGACGAGGCTCGACGCCTTTGGGGCCAGTCACGCATGCATGCGCAGCATGAGAGATGCTGTCATCCAGCTTCCTGTCAGCAAGATCCTCCGTATTTGGTGCCTTCCTGTTTGTCTGGATTCTCTGGAAGATGCAGGATCGTCGGCACAGGCACAAGCTTGCGCCAGGATTCGCGCCCGCGCGGACATGCAGAGCTTCTGCATTGGATTGCAAAACGAAACGCAGGGGATACCGCACGGCCGCAGATTTCGCCTACACTGGTGCAGGACGGCGGAAGAGAAGGAGCGAGGCCATGCTCAGGCTCATGATCGGATCGGACATCCACCGGAAGCTCGACCATCTCAAAGAGGCACTGGACAATGCCAGGTCCGAAGGCGCGCTCGATGCCATCCTCCTCGCAGGCGACTTCGAGGCAGCGCAGGAAGATATCGACCGCCTGGACATCCCCGAGCCTCTCTATCTCGTCCACGGAAACAACGATGCGCTGCTTGCGCCATCAGATCCTGCCGACGAGCTTGTAATCGATATCGAAGACGACAGGATCTCAGGCGTCCATGCAGCTGGCTACACAGACCCGCTGCCGCCACGTCCTGCATCCTCTGCCCACCGCATCCTCATGACCCACGGCCATAGGTACCACGCGCCGCGGCTTCTGGCCCTGCGCGCCCGGGCCCTTGAGGCGGGAGCCGACATCGTGGTATATGGGCATACACACCGCTATCAGGAAGATGCCGGAGAGCCAGGAGATGCCCTCGTCCTCAATCCTGGCACCCTCATGCCGGCACCAGGCTCGGGGCGCTGCACCTACATGATCCTCGAGATTGCAGGCAGCAAGGTCCGTCCCCTCAGGCACGAGCTCTGAACCTCGAAGCGATGCATGCAGCTCCGATGAGGAGGGGCTGCCCGCTGCACCCTGTCTGCATCATGCAGACAGGCCCAACCCTTCATATCCTCGTGCATGGTACTCAAAAGATGTTTGGCTTGTCTTGAGGGCATGGCGTCAAGACAGGGTGCCCCACGCCCCGGCCTGGAATCTGGACCTTGCTGCATAGCATCGCTTGCTTCCACCCGCTCGGTGGGTGGCTTTCTGTGCCGCACTGCGCCTGCACAGGCTGAAGCTTTTGGCAAACGGGGCGCAGTTTACGGCGCCAGCCCCTCCTTGGGTCCTGCGAGCCTCATGCCTTTTCGAGAAGGCGTGCCACGGTATCCATCGCTGAGGCCAGCTCCTCGCGCTCGGATGGGATCAGATGTCCGAGCAGACGACGCACCTCTTGGGAACCCTCTTCGATGTGTGCTTCCACATAGGCCCTGCCGGCATCGGTCAGGCAGACCTTGCGGCAGCGGCTGTCCTCATCGTCTGGCACCTGCCTCGCGAAGCCACGCCCCTCGAGCCGCGCTGCAATCTTCGATGCATGCTGCTTCGTGATCCTGAGGGCTGCTGCGAGCTCCTGCTGGCGGAGCTTCCCTGCCTGGTAGAGCTCTTCCAGGGCTTCGACCTGGGCAGGCCCAAGATCGCCCCGGTAGGTATCGCGGTAGGGCGCCATAACCTTCTGCTCGAAGACAGCGCGCATGCGCCAGGCCGGCTCCAGGGCATGGTCCTTCCAGGATGCGGACAGCTCCTCTTCTGCCATACGCTACCAGGTCCTCGAGCCCATGGCACGGAACTGGGCCACTGTCGAGGCATGGGAGTTCATGCCGCCATCCACATTGATGATCTGCCCGGTGACATAGGCGCTCTCGTCGGAGGCGAAGAAGAGGCATGCCTGCGCGATATCGTCCGGGCAGCCATAGCGGTTGACCTCGATGTTCGAGAGGAAGATGTCCTTGAGCTGCTGCGGCACATGGGCCTCGTTCTGCGGCGTCACGATGAGCCCGGGACGCACGCAGTTGCAGCGGATGTTCTCCTTGCCATACTGGAGCGCGACCGACGAGGTCAGCATATCGACCGCAGCCTTGCTGCAGGCATAGGCTGTCGAGCCCAGATCCCCTGCAACCGATGCCATCGATCCGATGTTCACGATCGATCCCGCCTTCTTCTCGCGCATGTAGGGCAAGACCGCCTTGATTGCATAGAAGGTGCCGCGCACGCCGGAGGCAAACATGGCATCCCAGTCCTCGAGCGAAATCTCGTCCACCCGGCCATCGGCCAGACCCACACCGGCAGCATTGTTGATGAGGATATCGATGCGGCCATATTCCTGAGCAGTATCTGCCATCAGCGCATCGACCGTCGCCAGATCGTTCAGGTCCATGCGATGGAAGCTGGCGCTTCCGCATGCCTCATGGATGGCCTCCACGACCTCCTGCCCCCGCGCCTCGCGCCTGCCGCATACGACCACATGGGCGCCTTCCTTGGCAAATGCTTCGGCGATGCCGATGCCGATGCCGCTTGTCGAACCGGTCACGATTGCAATCTTGCCTTCAAGCCTCTTCATGCAGACCTCCCATACAGCAACCTATTGTCATATCTATATGACCTTTAAGGAGATAGTAACATAGATATGACCAAAGGGTCAGGAAATCCTGCCTCCATGGTTCCGCCATGAGCCAAAGCTACTCCCCTGGCAGCAAGGCCCTCTGTCCATCCCTGGCAGGCAAGCCTTGCGGCCAGCCTGGCACAGAACAATGTGGCAGCAGGGCCATGCCGGTCGCCAGGATCTGGATGGCAGCAGGCATCAAGAGCGCCTGCATGCCTTCACAGCATGCAGGCGGGTCCGCAGCCTCGCTTCTGTCTCTCTTGATCAGGCAGCTGCAAGAAGCTTCGTGATGCGCTCCATGAACTGGGCAAGGAAGCGCTCGGTATCGACAGCGACAGCCACCTTCATGGTCTTCTTCGCATCGTTCAGCCTGGTCTCGTCGCCGATCGTGCGGCCCCTGGTCGCCCCTTCGGTGTCCACCTTCATGTTGATGGGAAGGCAGCCCACAAGCGAAGGATCGATGGCAACTGCTGCTGCCAAAGGATCGTGCAGGCCGCATCCTCCAAGATAGGGAGCGGTCTTGGCATAGGCGCCGATATAGTAGTCGACGATATCGGCGTAGGCATTTCCCGCCTTCGTCCCGAGCGCACGCCACTGCCCTGTCTCCTGCTTTGTGAGAAGCGTCTGGAGCGTGACATCGAGTCCCACCATCAAGACATCGGCGCCAGAGCGGAACACCTCGTCGGCAGCTTCGGGATCCTGGCTGATATTGGCTTCTGTCCAGGCGTTCACGTTGCCAGGCACCGTGAGCGCGCCTCCCATCATCACCACGTGCAGGCATGCTGAAAGCGAGGGGTCCTTCCTGAGCGCAGCAGCCAGATTGGTAAGCGCACCGGTCGGCACATAGACAAGATCGTCTCCCAGACGATGCGCTGCCTCGATCAGGAAATCGACTGCAGGCGTCTTTTCGGCAGCACGCCGGGAAGCAGGCACTTCGACCCCGCCGATGCCATTTCTCCCGTGGATGAAGGCAGAGGCCTCGCTCACGGAGAAGCCCTCCTGTGCCAGTGCATGGGTCTTGCCCGGAAAGACCGGGACCTCGGGATGGCCCAGAAGCTCGGTCAGGGCAAGGCTGTTGGCAAGGCCCTGCTCCATCAGGACATTGCCGTAGGTGCCGGTGATGCCGATGAGCTCGGCGTCAGGGCTTCCGAGCACATAGGCGATTGCGAGGGCATCATCGATGCCGGTATCGAGGTCGAGGATGATCTTCTTCATAGCAAGCCTCTCATGTCTTTCCGCCATCTGGGAAGCCTCGAAACCATCAGGGACTTCCTGCGTCTGTTCAGCATATAGAGTATAGCCAGGAACAGATATCCGCCAGATTGCCGCCGCCTGACGGATCGGAGAGGAGAGCTACATGATCTGGTTCACCGCAGACCTCCATCTGGGACATGAGAGCCTCGCCACCCAGAAGCGCGGCTTTTCCTCCCTGGAGGCTATGGAGCACACCATCATCCAGAACATCAATATCAAGGTTGCTCCGACCGATACGCTCTATATCCTCGGCGACTTCTCCTACCGCTGCACGGTCGAGCATGCCCATGCGCTCAGGAAGAAGATTGTCTGCCGCAAGGTCCACCTGATTTCAGGCAACCACGACAAGGACTGGTCGCGTCCGGAAGTCGCCCATACCTTCGTGCTCGAAGCGCCACTCATGAGGATGAAGACGGAGGACGGGCAGATCCTCGTGCTCTGCCACTATCCACTGCTCTCCTGGGAAGGCATGCACAGGGGCGCCATCATGCTGCATGGCCATATCCATTCAGGCCAGGGCGAGCAGGCACCCGGCTCCTACAACATCCGCATGAAGGAGGAAGGGATCTTCCGCTACGACGTGGGCGTCGATGCGAATGCAATGGCACCGGTAGCGCTCGGCGATATCCTTGCCTGGTTCAAGGATGCAGATGCCCAGGTGCCGGAAGGCCTCTAGAAGCTAGCGCCAGATGTGGGCACACAGCCACTCTGCCGCCTCGTTCACGACCTGCCAGTAATAGGGGTCGTCAAAGCCATGACCACCGCCTGGAATCACATGGAGCTCGCAGCGCGGGAAGAGCGACTGGGCACGCTGGGAATACGAGAGCGGCACGACTTGGTCTGCGTCCCCATGGAAGATGATCACGTCCTGTGCGAAGGCCGGGATGTGCTCGAAGAAGTCGTAGTCCCAGCAGGAGCGCAGGAAGTCTCCCGACACATCCATGCTCATCACATGGAAGCGCTCAGGCAGGTCTTCCCTTCTCTGGCATGCGCCATGCACTGCATCATGCAGGTTGAAGGCAGGATAGAGCAGGGCGCAGCCTTTCACGAGCTGCACATTCGCCCTTGCTGCCATGAGCGCGATCGTGGCACCGAGCGAGGCACCGCAGAGGAAGAGATTGTGTTCATCCACATAAGGCTCGCGCGAGAGCTCCCAAGCCACTGCCTCGAGATCGTGCTGCTCCGTGAAGAGCGACATGTTATCCTGCCAGCTGCTCATCGAATAGCCGCCACCTCCACAGAAGTCGAAGACATACGTCACCATGCCCCGCTCAGCAGCTGTCCTGGCGTAGGGCTCCATGTCCCCATGGTTCGTCGAAAGCCCATGAGCAAAGATGGCCGTGGCACGAGGCCTGCCGTCGTCCCACCCATCCGGCAGAAAGAGCTTTCCGTAGATCTTCTTGTCATCGCGCTGGCACCAGTGCTCGCGTTCTGCATAGCCCATGGAAAGCCTCCCGGAAAGTCCCTGTTGTCTGGATCTGTGGAACCATTCTGGCTGAAGAATGTGCAGCCCCTTTACCATTTCCCATGATTGGGACGCCTGTCTCAGATGGGACAGGCGTCCATTTGAGGCATTGAGCTGGAATTATGCAGGGCACACAAGACGAAGGAAGCCCCGGAAGAGCGAATCTCCCGAGGCTTCCCACAGATCCATCACACACAGATCCATCACAGACTGCTGGCTAGTGCGTCGTGCCCGTCGCTGCCTTCACATCGTCCGTGCGCTCGACAGCAGCGGCCAGGCCAAGCTCGATGCCGCGCGCCATCATGTCGAGCGACATGCTCGGCGTAGCAGATGGCAGATGGCAGGCCTGCTCCGTCGCATACGGGACATGGAGGAATCCGCCACGGACACCCGGATGCTTCGTTGCAAGCGTATGCAGCAGCGAATACATCACGTCGTTGCAGACATAGGTGCCAGCCGTATAGGAGACCTCCGCCGGAATGCCGGCCTCGGTCATGGCCTGGACCATCGCCTTGACGGGAAGCGTCGCGAAGTAGGCGTCGGGGCCATCGGCGGCGATACGCTCTGCCACCGGCTGGTTCCCGTCATTGTCCGGGATGCGGGCATCGGCATAGTTGATGCCGACAAACTCCGGCGTGATCTTCGCACGGCCGCCTGCCTGGCCGACGCAGAGCACGAGGTCCGGCTGGACCTCGTCGATTGCCTTGTCCACTGCCTCGGGGCCCTTGCCGAAAACGACCGGGATCTCGACCTTCGTGACGGAGGCACCGGCAATCGTGTCAGGAAGCCTGCGGACAGCCTCCCAGGCCGGGTTCATGGTCTCGCCACCGAACGGCTGGAAGCCCGTCACAAGAATCTTCTTCATGCATTCCTTCTCTCTCCCAGAAGAGCCTGCCGGAAGGCAGGCTCTCTTTTCTTTCCTACCGTCTCTCTACCCAGATGCAGCGCATCCTACAGTGCAACCAGGCAGATCATGAGGATGGTCTGGAAGGCAAGCATGATGAGGGCAGGAACGATCTGCTTCTTGATGACACCGTACTCGTCGTCCATCTCGAGAATCGCGACAGGGACGATGTTGAAGTTAGCTGCCATCGGCGTCATGAGCGTGCCGCAGTAGCCACAGGTAAGGGCCAAGGAGCCGACGATGACGGGATCTGCGCCGAGGGACAGCACGAAGGGAGCTCCGATGCCGACGGTCATGACCGTGATGGCGGCGAAGGCATTGCCCATGATCATCGTGAAGAGGGCCATGCCGAGGCAGTAGACGACGATGCCGACGACCATGTTGCCCTGCGGGATGATGGCACCGACGATATCGGAGATCACGTTGCCGACGCCTGCCGCCGTGAAGACCGATCCCAGGATTGCAAGGAGCGTCGGAAGCATGATCAGCGTGCCCACGATATCGATCATGCGCCGGGAATCCTCGAGATAGACCTTCATGGTGTTCTGCTTCGGACGCATGAAGTGCAGGACGGCCATGCCGATGAAGACGCCGACGGTGATGCCGACAAGCGAGCTGATCTTCGTGAAGAGGGCAAAGATCAGGGCAACGACGCCGATGGAGAAGGCAGGGATGAAGATCTTCGTGCCAAGGTCCTTGTAGCCGGCATGCGCCTCAGTGTCGGTCGGCTTCGTGCGGTCTGCACCCTTGCCGACCTGCTTTGCAATCGGCGGGATGACCATGAGGATAACGAGGACGCCGTCCACCTCATACGGCACCCAGGGGCCGACGATGAAGAGGATGCCGAGAATGCACCAGAAGAAGGCCGTGCCGATCCTCTTTTCGTTCGTCTCGTCCTTTGCATTGCGGATTCCTGCATAGATGCAGACGAGGCCAATGATCAGGTAGACGACCTCGAGGAGCTTCTGGGAAAGCGTCACATCGGCGCTCTGGAAGAATTCGATGACACCCATCAGTCTTCCTCCTTCACGCCGGCCGCAGCCTCAGCCTCGAGCTGCTTCGGATCTTCCTTCGTGAGCTTCTTGTCGCAGATCGCGTAGTAGATCGTCGTAACGACGACCGCGACGACGGCGACAGGGATCTGGATGGCAGCGAGCTGGGGAAGGTCGACCGTGTAGCCGAGGTCAGCCATCGTGCCCTGGACAAGCAGCATGCCGGACGTGCCGACGAAGAGCACCTGGCCGAAGAACCAGGCGACATTCTCCATGCCGGCTGCCATGGCCTTGAGCTCCTCATGATGCTTGCGGGACATCTTGTGGCCACCTGCCTCGTCTGCCGCCTCTGCCATGGGCATGACGACAGGCTTCACGAAGCCGGCAACGCCACCGAAGCTGACATTGAAGGCAGCAAAGATCACTCGGAAGACGCCGTAGGCACCGAGCACGATGCCGGCTGTGGCATTCTTCACCTTTGCCATCACGTCTTTCGCCGCTTCCTTCAGGCCGTTCCTCTCGAGCGTGCCCGTCAGCAGGAACACGACGACCGTGATGAGCATGTTGCGGTTCGAGACGAAGCTCTTGCCCAGCGTCTGCAGGAATACCAGAGGATCCATGCCGGCAATGAGGGCAGTGACGACAGCGGCAGCCATGATCGTCAGGATCGAATCCCATTTGAGGGCAAATCCGATCACGACGATCAGGATGCCCAGGAGCTTGAGCGCTTCCATCTGCACCCTTTCTCGCGAAGGCAGGGCACAAAAGCCAGAGTTCCTCGGATGCCAGGCCCTGCCACCATCAGTTGCAGCACGACAGTATCCCAGCACATCCCTGCTCCTTCAAGAAGAGTTTATCGTGTTGACATGCACAGCCAGCAGGATGTCTGCGCATCCGTGCAGAGGCACGTATCTCAGTGCCTGCATGCCCCTGCATGCGTGCAATGCCGGCACAGCCTAACATATCCTTTATGCATGAGAATCCAGATGCCGAGCACCCCCAGCCCATAGGGCACCAGATAGCCTGGCCAGCCGAAGAGCTGGAAGAAGGCCTCGAGAGGGGAGCCTTCTGCCGGCACGCGCACGAACATGAAGTTTGTCCCGAAGCGGGCATTCACCGCAAGGCAGAAGACAAGATAGGCACCTGTGAAGGCAACCGCCTGCCAAAGACGTCCGAGGCTGGGCCGAAGCTCGCCGGTCGCAAGCTTCATGAGGACCAGGGCAAGCATCAGGGAATGCTCGGCAAAACCACAGACGACCGGCCATGACAGAGGCGGACACCATGCCCAGCCAGGGAACAGCACGGCACAGATGGCTCCTGTGGCAGAAAGGCAGAAGAGCGTCTCCCCCATCCAGGCGGCAGGCCATATCGCATAGATGATGCCGAGATACTCGCAGGCATTGCAGGAATGGAGCGGCCACCAGCTGGGCGTGAACGTGCCTGTAGCGATGAAACCCAGATCCTGCGAAGCCAGAAGGATGAGCGGCACGATCGCCACGACGTATGTCATCTGCTTCCGCGCTTGCCCAGCAGGCAGCGCACGGTAATGGAGGACACAGAAGGCGATGAGAGCACACGATGCCGCGAGCCAGGCAACATGCACAGCTCCGAAGAGCGGCCAGCCCTGGCCTTCTGCCAGAAGGGTCGCCGGCGTGAAGAGGTTCACGAGCCATGGAAGGACTGTCTCCATCCCAGGCCTCCTCCTTCAAGACCTGATCGGCCGGCCCTTCAGCCACCGAAGGCAGGATTCCTGCTTCCTGCCGCCTACTCCGCCCAGAAGGCGCGGCCGTCCTTGCGGGGCTGCGGAGCAGCCACCTTGTCCTTCACAGGATAGCCCAGGATCAGATGTCCCACGCCTTCATAGCCTTCCGGCACGCCGAGCGAGGAGAGCCACTCCTGGACTTCCGGCATCTCCGATTCTTCCTTCGCGCGATGGATCCAGCAGCTGCCGAGACCCAGCTCTTCCGCTGCGATTCCCATGGTGCCGATCATGAGGGAGCCATCGCAGACATAGGTCGGCATGTCCTTCTTGCCGAGGACCATGAGCACGACTGGTGCCCCATAGAAAGGATCAAACCCCTCTTTCCAGCCGCCGATCTTCCTGTTGAGCTCGGAGAGCCAGGAGATCTTCTCCTTGTCCGTGACAGCAACGACGATGGCAGACTGCCTGCCCATGCCGCTTGGCGCCCAGAGTCCAGCATCGATAACCTTGTCTATAAGGTCCTTCGGCACCGCCTTGTCCTCATAGGCGCGGACGCTGCGGCGGTTATGGATTGCTTCAAGAGCATTTTCCATAAGTACCTCCTCCAAGAGAAAGCCTGCATCATTCAAGAGAACTCATACCCAATGTGCTTCTCCGCTTGCACTTAGCTAGCCACAAGGACGAATCCGAAAACACTCCCAATGCAGATGTGCCCCTGAAGCTGTCAATGGCTTCAGGGGCACTGATCCAGATGTCGATGAACCTACTCGCTCGTGCTGCTGTCTGAGCTTTCCTCGTCCTCGGCAGCTTCAGCCTTGCGGCGCTTTGCCCCGCGGACAATAGCGTAGATGCCTGCCGCAGCACCGACCGCTGCTGCCACATCGATTCCCGTGAGTGCCATCTGCCATGGCGCCATGACAGAGACGACCTTTGCCGTGGAAGAGATGCCATTCATGGCAAGGCTGCGGGAGACGGCATAGAGGATGTGCTTGGAGGCCTGGCGCAGCTGCGTCATGACCGTCGGATTCGATGCATAGCCATCGATCTGCCAGTTGTCGGTACCGGAGTTGAGCCACATGTCAGTACCGCCAGCAAGGCCTGCACGGATGGCCAGCAGCGGGAAGGCCTGCGGGTAGGATGCCTGGTCGGTGATGATGGCACCCTTAAAGCCCCACTCGCCGCGTACGACATTCGTCGTGAGACCCTTGTTGTCGCCAGACCAGACAAGGCCGACGCGGTTCATGCTCAGCATGATGCCGAGCGTGCCCTCGTCTCCTCCCGAGATGCTTGGCTCGAAGGCTGCAAGGTAGATCTCCCTGATTGCCTGCTCGTTGGAAAGCGTGGCGATAGTCGTACGGCTGGTCTCCTGGTCGTTCAGAGCGAAGTGCTTCACGAATGTCATGACGCCCTTGGAGCGGGCACCTGCAACCGTGGCAGCTCCGAACTGTCCGGAGAGGAAGCCATCCTCTGAGTAGTACTCGAAGTTGCGTCCCGAGAATGGCGTACGGTGGATGTTCATCGACGGCGCATACCAGCCCGCAAAGTTGAGGTCGCCCTGAGCAAGGCAGTCCTCGCCGATCTGCTCTCCCATTGCCTTGGCGCAGGCAGGATTCCAGGTCGAGGAGATGACGACCTCGGAGCACCAGGCATAGGTCTTCTCGACGGTATTGACGCCTGTCGTGCCAGCATTGCCGACATAGGCAGGGCCATCGACACAGACCGTTGCTGGAGCGCCTACCGAGTTGACCGCCTGAGTCTGGTAGCCGCCGACACGGACCAGGTTGTACATCTCTTCGGGTGTCAGCTGGTCAAGAAGATCGTCCCATGCCGGATCGTCCGCATCGACCTCACGGAGCATCGCGAGCGTGAGGCCATTCTGGGCACCTGTCGTCGGCATCACCGCGGAAGGATCGTCCCGTCCCTCCTGTACAGCAAGCGCCTGGAGCACCTCATCAGTTGCCGTGAAGATGTAGGTCGTGGGATAGCTGGCTTCCCAGTCGCTGCGCGTCAGATAGGTGAAGCTTGCGTCATAGCTCCGCATGTCCGCATCATCGAACTGGTTCTGAACTGCAGCACCGGTATAGGGAGAAGTGGCGTAGTCGCTGCTCTCCCCAAGCGAGAGCTTCACGGCCTTCCCTGCATCGCTCTCTGCATCCATGCCAGATGCACCCTTGGCAGCAAGGATGTTGTTGAGGGCGTCATGGACATCCGTACCGATTGCGAGGTAGTAGTCGCCTGCCTCGAAGATGTAGGTCCCCTTACCGCCCTCGTCGTAGCTCTTGAGGCTTGCAAGGGAGACGGCCACCTCGAGCGTCTGCGACTGACCAGGTGCAAGCTCATCGGTCTTGGCCAGGCCCACCAGCTGGACAGCAGCCTTCTCGACACCGTTTGCGCGGTCATAGTCCGTATAGGGGCTCTGGCCATAGACTTCGACGACATCCTTGCCTGCAAGAGACCCCGTGTTGGTGACCTTGACGGTAAGGGTCACCGTATCATCCTTCTGGGCGCTTCCGGAAAGCACCTGCTCGAAGGAGGTATAGGAAAGGCCGAATCCGAACGGGAACTGCACCTCGCTGCCATAGCTCCACTTGTCTGCAGAGCCGGATGCTCCGACTGCGGAATCTGCGTTGCCCTGTCCGAGCACGCAGTCCTCGTAGCGGGTCTCATAGTACTTGTAGCCGACGTAGATGCCTTCCTGGTAGACAACGAATGGCGCATTGTCTGTGCCAGCGATGATATTCGAGCCGAAGTTCATGAGCGACGGCGCAGACAGGGAGTTGCGGGCGTAGGTATCGACCGTCTTGCCAGATGGATTCACGGCGCCTGTCAGGATATCGCCCACGGCATAGAGGCCGTCCTGGCCCGGGTTGCCGATCCAGAGGCAGGCATCGACGTTGAAGCGGCTGCTGTCGAGGAACGAGAGCTCCATAGCATTGCCGGAATTGATCAGCACGATAACCCTGCCGAAGTGCTGGGAAGCATACTCCAGAAGCGCTTCCTCATTCGAGGTGAGCTCCAGATAATGACGTCCAAGATCGTCATCCGAATCGAGCCTGCTCGAATGGACCGTGCCGGTATAGCCCTTGATATCGACATCCTGAAGATACGACTCATCATATGCCCTCGGGACATCCGAGCTCTCCGAGCCGGAGCGGGCAAAGACGACGATGGCAGCATCGCTGTAGTCGCCGAGACTTGCGGTCTCCGTATCGGTGAAGAGGTCCGGAGATGCCTCATGGATGACATAGCGGCCCGTGCCTGCAATGTCGGCTACATCCATGTGGATCGAGCTGCCTGCACCCTCGGTGTAGAAGCTCCACATCGTCGGGTTGACCTCGAAGCCAGAAGCCTCGAGCGCAGACTTCAGGGTCGGAGCAGTCGAGGAGTCGACAGCGCCGGAGCCGCCACCGCCGTAGAGGATGTCTGCAGAGCTTACACCGAGAAGCGTGACCCTGCCTTCTGCCATCGGAAGCGCGCCATCATTCTTGAGGAGGACGAAGCCTTCCTGCGCAACTTCTTTGGCAATGGATGCATCTGCCGCAAGACGCTCCGACTCGCTGCTATAGGACGCCTTGAAGTAGACGCTGTCCTCAGCTCCTGCGCCACCATCCTTGACTTCGTAGCTCTTCTGCCCGAGATAGGTATTGATGACCGGCGCATACTTGTTCGCATAGTAGTTGCCGACACCCAGGGCAACAGCACCGGCTCCGATGCCTCCCAGCCCCAGCACAGAGCGCCTCGTAAGTCCGCCTTTGGTCTGCGGCTTCTTCGAATCCGTCATCTGATGTCCTCCCTCATCCTGATGGCTTCACTTATGGGCCTCCAGGCCCTTTCTTGCTGATGCCATCTTCTTCGGAAGCAGGATGCAGATACAGCGGGCTGGCACGTTTCGGCAGCGCGCTGGCAGGATTCGACGGAAAAGCGCCATCTGCGGATTCCGGAAGGTCGAACGGTCGCCAGCACGGCGAATCCGCCCCCGCCGATAGGCTAGGATGTAGCGAGGATGCAAACTGGAAAGGGGATGCATGCAGGCTGCAATCGTCGACGATTCAAGTCTCGACAGGGACAATCTCGTCCGCTATATCGATGAGTACGCAAAGAGCCATGATGCCGATATCGAGCCCATCGCATTTCCGGATGCCACTTCCTTTCTGCGGGAGGATTCATCCCAGTTCTCTCTTGTGTTCTTCGATATAGACATGCCAGGCATATCCGGCATGGAAGCCGCAAGGCTTCTGCGCAGCGTGAATCCCGATATCACGATCGTCTTCGTCACGAGCATGCCGCAATATGCCCTCGAAGGCTACGAAGTGGAGGCCGCCGACTATCTGGTCAAGCCGATCTCCTACCCGACCTTCTCGCTCAAGCTGACGAGGGCTTTGGCCCGCGTCCAAGAACGCTCGGAGCAGTCTCTTGTCATCAAGACTGCTGATGGCATGGTGATCCTCCCGATCCGCGATGTGCTCTACATCGAATCGCATGGCCACTACCTCATGTATCACACCGCTCATGAGACCTACCGCACACGCGAGACCATGACGGCATGCGAGAAGAAGCTCGAAAGCTCAGGATTCGCCCGCTGCAACAGCTACTACCTTGTGAACCTCAAGCAGGTCAAGGCAATCTCAGGTTCCAGCGTAAAGGTCGGCGCAGCCGAGCTCGCTATGAGCAGGTCGAGGCGCGAGGCCTTCACCGAGGCCTTCATTGCCTGTGCGGGAGGTATCTGACGTGGCTGCCTTCCTTGCTGCTGCAACCCCTCTCGCTATCTTCGAGGAGCTTCGCTTCGTCTGGGAATACCTTGCCGCTGCCTTTGTCCTGCTTGCTATCCAGGCAGAGCCGAAGCCTAAGGCCGCACTCAAGGCTGCGGGCCTCATTGCAGGCTTCTCTTTCGTCTCGCTTGGCTATTTCCCCTTCAGGGAATTCGTTGTCTCGGCAGCGCTGCCCAATGCCATGAACGTCCTCTGGTACCTATCGCTTGTGTTTGCTATGACGTTCTCGCTGCAGTGCTGCTTCCGTATAGGCCTGACCGATCTTCTCTGGAGTGCAGCCACTGCCTACACGACCCAGCACATTGTCTACATCGTGGTGCATGAATGGCTTGCGCTCTGGATATGGCCAAGCCTCACCCGGAATCTTGCGCTCTATTTCTGTCTGAGCGCCTTTGCCTGCATCGTCTGGTACACAGCTGTCCGGCTGATATTCAGGGATGTCCTCTCCAGGACCGGAGGACGGCTTCTCGAAGACGAACCCTACGGCGTGCTCGGAGCTTCTGCCCTTCTGGCCATGCTTTTCCTCTGCACCTTTGGCTTCCAAGGGCTGTTCCAGCAGGATGATTCTCGCCTCAGATCCGTATGGATGAGCCTTCTGGTCTGCATCATGGTGCTTTCGCTTCAATACATGGCCTGCCAGAAGGTCATCTCTTCGCGGGAAGCGCGGGCAAGCGAGCAGATACTTGCCGATGCGCAATCCAGTCTCGATCTTTCCCATGCCCTCTTCGAACGGCTGGGCAGCCTCATGCACGATGTGCGGCATATTGTCGCGGGTGTGCGTGCAGAGCAGACCGAAGGATTGGGAGGATATCTCGACCGTGTCGAGAAGAATCTCAGAAGCTACGATGCAACGCTCCGGACGCACAGCGAAGCCATCAATGCAGCGCTTGCAAAGATGGAGCTGCTCTGCGGGCAGCAGGACATCACGCTTGCGTGCATGGCAGGCAGGATTGATGGCGGGGCACTCCGCAGCACAGACCTCTATGCATTGGTCACGGGCATTGGACGCCTTGCGATGCTTGTTGCCAGCCGAGGCAAGAATCAAGAAGAACGGGCCATAGACCTTTCGCTGAAGCAGCACGGCGGGATGCTCTTCATCTCATGCGATATGCCTATCCCCGCCTCAGCAGAGAAGCTCTCAGCCCTCGAAGACTTCCAGGCTGTGAAACGTCTTGCCACTCAGCATGGAGGCTCTTTGATTGTCATGAGCGAAGGCGGACTCACTACGCTCCGTCTGGCGGTAGCGCCAGGCTGCTAGACCCTGAATGATGGGAACTCCTCGAGCTGCTCATCTGCCTCTGAGGTGTCCTGCACAATGCTTGCGCCCCGATACCCCATCACATAGAGCCCCGCAGCCTTGGCGGCATGGATGCCGACAGGAGAATCCTCGACGGCGATGGAGTCTTTCGCATCCTTTCCCAAGAGCCTCAGCGCCAGAAGATAGGGATCGGGCTCTGGCTTGTGATGCTCGCACATGTCCCCTGTGACAATCACGTCAAAGCAGGACGTAAGATGGAGCCTGTCGAGCGCAAAGAGGATGGAGGAAGCTGCTGTCGTAGAGACCAAGCCCGTCGGGATATGGCGGGCACGAAGGTCTTTCAGGACATCCAGAAGGCCTGCTTCTGCCTCGAGCGGGAAATCACGGTAGATGCAGGTGTTGTCACGGCGCTTTGCAAAGAACTCCTGCGCCGTGACCGTGAGGCCATACCTCCTGAAAAGTGCCGGGATGGACTCAAGCCCCGTCGTGCCGACAAGCGACTGCATCTCCTCTTTCGTGGGATTGATGCCGTAGAGCTCATACACCTCTCTGTCGAGCTCTATGCCATACCTCTCGGTATCGGCACAGACGCCGTCGAAGTCGAAGAGGACGCATGCGGGCGTATCCGGCTTTATCATCAGTCTCTCTCCTATCTTTCCACTCGGGCTCAAGTCTCACTTCACGAAGCAGGCATCGAGCCATTCGGATCCAGGACATGCAATCAGGCGCGCATCCTTGTATGCCATCTCTGCCGTCAGTATCGTCTGGCCGATGTAGCGGCCCGACTGCGTCCGCTCGAGCACGAGCGCGATATCGGGCTGCTCGTCCTCTGTGAGGTCGAGCGGCAGAAGCAGGCTCACACAGTCTCTGGCAGGATAGTAGATAGGCACCGCCCACCTCCAGTTCCAGGCAACCTGCTTGACCGACAGCCTGATAGCAGCATCAAGCCGGTCCTTCAGGCGCCGGAAGCGCAGCTGGTCGGCATCCAGAAGCTTTGCAAGCGCATCGAAGGCATCCCTGCGCGCATCTTTCTCCTTCGCTGCAAACGCGCGCTTCGTGCATGCCAGCTCTTCCTCATTGTCTGCAAGCTCGCGCACGAGGAAGGCCTCAGGCAGCCGGTCGATATTGCCGATCAGGATATGGCCATAGTCAGGCGTCGGCACCTGGTCCACGTCGTAGAGCACATCCTCTGCCTTGAAGAGATAGCGCGCACGCTCCGGCAGGTCGTGGAAGCTCCTGAGCAGCCTGTCGCCGAGCCTGTCTGCTCCTGCCGCAGCGAAGCCTTCGAGATACCAGGGCTGCCTGTCCGGAATCCTGTTCGGCGTGAAGCAGGCAAAGATGTCCTCATACGATTCATCGACAAGGCCGGTATTGAAGGCGCAGAAATCTTCATCATCGCTGATGAGGACCTTGCCCTCACGCTCGAGGCGAAGGAACGTGAAGCGCAGATAGTCGCTCAGGATCTCGTAGCGGCGAGGCCCTGTTCCGGCGAAGTCCCACCGCTCAGGCAGGGTCATCTGTGCCAGACGCGCAGAGGTCTCTCCCCACTCGCCGAGATAGGCGAAATCAAAGAGCGAAATCTCGTCCCGGCCCTTCTCCATCGGCTGCTCCTCTCTGCACATCAGCCTTCTTCTGTATCATACGCCTGTGAGAGCATCCGATGGAATTGAGCGCTACACGAACCCCAGGCCGACCTTCATCTTGAGGATGCGGCGGATGGAGTCATCGATCCTGTCCTCGGAGATGTCTCCTGCCTCCACAGCGCTGAGCACAGCCGCATAGGCCCGGTCGAAATCGCTTGGCATGAGCAGCATATCGACACCGGCATCGAGCGCTGAGAGTACAATCTCCTCGATCGTGTAATCCTGTACGATGGCACCCATCTCGAGCGAGTCGGTGATGATGACACCGTCAAAACCAAGACGATCGCGGAGCATGTCGGTCACGACTTCCCTCGAGATGGAAGCAGGTGCATACGTGCCTGTGATATTGGGACAGGAGAGGTGACCGACCATGATCATGGGGACACCGGCCGCGATGGCAGCCTGGAAGGGCTTGAGCTCCTCTTCTGCCATCTCGTCTGCCGTCTTCTCGGAGACGATAGGCTCGGTCTCCGAGTCGCCGACCGCACCCCCTATGCCCGGGAAGTGCTTCGCGCAGCACCCGATGCCGGAAGAGACGAAGCCCTCGACCTGCGCTGCCACCATAGGAGCGACAGTGGCAGCAGTCGTTCCGAACGAACGCTGTGCCATCGTGTAGCTGTCCGGGTTGTTGCAGATGTCAGCATCTGGTGCGAAGTCGAGATTGAAGCCGAGTGGCAGGAGATAGCCCGCAATCGTCTCCGCCACGTCCCGTGCTGCCGAGACGTCGCCGGCATCGCCGATAGCGCGCATGTCGCCGACATTGGCAATGCCGAAGCCAGGAGTTCCGCCGATACGCGAGACCGTGCCGCCTTCCTCGTCGGTAGAGCACAGAAGCGGTATGCCGCAGGCATCCTTCGAATACGTCTTCAGGGCGGAGAGCATCTGGACTGTCTGGTCCGTATCCTCGAGATTCTTTCCGAAGAAGCACATGCCACCTACGGGATAGGCCTGGAGTGCCTGCTGCGCCTCCGAACCTGCTTCCGTCATCGTATCCGAGACAAGGCTTTCGGGCCTCAGGAAGAAGAGCTGGCTTACCTTCTGCTCTGTCGTGAGGCCACCCAAGAGCTCCTCTATATGTTGTGCCGCAAGCTCCTCAGCCGTTGGCTCGGGAGCTGCCTCTTCCTGCGTCCCGGCATCGGTGCTGTCTGTTGCAGCAGGTCTCTCCTGCGTATCTGAAGCTGCGTCTGCAGCGTCATCCGTCTTGCCGCAGCCGGAGCATCCGGCTACGCCGAGCATTGCGAGGCCTGCCGCAAGGCCAAGCGCTCCCCTCCTTGTCATGGCACACCCTCTGCCGGCATTGCCGATATCTTCCTTGCTGTTTCTGGGCTCCATTGGCGCCTCCTTGTCCGGACAGCGCGCCCGCACCCGCCCTGCCGCTATCAGGTCCCTCTTCTGTTACCCGCCCGTTCAGCATTCGCAGCATGAGGAAGGCCCTTTTCAGCAGGCAACATTCAGAATTATGAAGATAGCTCTTTTCTGAACGCCGCGCAGCACCGGATGAATGGTTAATGCATCAGAGAGAATATCCCCGCTATCTTTCCTGGATATAGCCAGCTGTCTGAAAGATTCATTGCAGAACAGTACCTCTTCGGCCAATGGTTGAATACTTAATGCCACTACGGCGGTATAAATAACGCACTATCTCTTTTGCCATGGCTTCCGAGACAGGGGAGCATGATTTGCGGAAGCCAGAACAATGAAAAGAAAGGCACTGACATGCGCAAGCTTGACAATCTTCTTCTCACCAGGCGCCAGGCACTCGCAGCAGGAGCTGGCACCATTGCAGCAGCAGGCCTCTTCGGCCTTGCAGCCTGCGATTCTTCTGACACCTCTTCGAGCACCGCGTCTTCATCCTCGTCCTCGAGCTCGTCCGACACGTCGAGCGCATCGACCGACCTCGATATCGACGCCTATGACTCCCTGATTGCTGGCGGCGCCACCGCAGACGACGCAACGATCTCCGCAAATGCCTGGGCCAAGAAGATCAAGGATGCCGGCACGTTCCGCGTCGGCGGCACCCGCACCTCCACCCTCTTCAGCCTCCTGAACGAGACGGACAACAAGGTCCGCGGCTTCGATGCCGGCCTCTATCAGCTCCTGGCCCGCTACATCCTGGGCGACGAGACGAAGCTCGACCTCACGCAGGTCACATCCGATACCCGCGAGTCCGTGCTCCAGAACGACCAGGTCGACGCCGTATTTGCAACCTACTCGATTACGGACAGCCGCAAGAAGGTCATCTCCTTCGCAGGCCCCTACTTCGTCTCCCAGCAGGCCATCCTGGTCCTCGCAGACAACACCGATATCAACAGCGTCGATGACCTCGCCGGCAAGAACGTGGCTGTCCAGTCTGGCTCCACGAGTCCCAGCATCGTGAGCGAGCTTGCCCCTGATGCCAAGCAGCAGGAGTTCAGCACCGACGAGGAGGCACGCCGGGCTCTCGAGCAGGGACGTGTCGATGCCTACGTGATCGACGAGACGCTCCAGATGGGCTCTGTCGTCAAGAACCCGGGCAAGTACCGCATCGCCGGCGACCCGTTCGGTCCGGACGATCCTTACGGCATTGGCCTCCCGCTCGACTCCGACGGCGTCGATTTCGTCAACGCATGGCTCAAGAGCATAGAGGATGACGGAACGTGGGAGCAGCTCTGGAAGATCGCTATCGGCGACCGCACGGGCCTCGACAACGCCCCCGAGCCTCCTGCCATCGAGGCATAGGCACCCTATCCAGCATATTTCCTGGCTGTTAGCACACTATGAGGTTTCCGCTGCACCCGGGCGGAAACCTCATACTTATAGAGACACGCCTTCTTCCAGAAGGCACCTCACAGAAAGGAAGGAGAGGATGCATGAGCTTCGCTGAGCTCTGGAGCGCCTATGGCTCGGACTACATCACGGCCCTTCTCACGACCTGGCAGCTTACCGCCATCTCGTTCGTCTTCGTGATGCTGCTCTCTGTCATCATCACGATCATGCGTGTCTGCCCGATCAAGCCTCTGCGCGTCGTAGGCGACCTCTATGTGCAGATCTTCCGCAACATCCCCGGCATCTCGCTTCTGATCATCTGCGTCTATGCACTGCCGTATCTCAAGGTCCTTCTGTCCTACCGCGACTGCGTGATCATTGCGACGATCCTTCTGGGCTCTGCCTTCGGGTCGGAGAACTTCATGAGCGGCATCAATACGATCGGCGTCGGCCAGATCGAGGCAGCACGCTCCATCGGCCTCACGTTCACGCAGATCCTGCGCCGCATCGTGATTCCCCAGGCCCTGCGCTCGTCCGTGCTGCCGATGACAAACCTGCTCATCGCCGTCATGCTGACGACAGCACTCGGCTCCCAGGTCCCGCTCGATCCCAATGAGCTCACCGGCATCGTCTCGACGATCAACACCCAGGTCGCTGGCGGCATTGCCACGTTCTTCATCTCCGCGCTCGGCTATGCCCTGACCGCTCTTGCTATCGGCTTTGTCGGCAATGCAATCGACAAGAAAGCGAGGATCCTGAGATGAGTGCCACGACTGTCTCCATGCGCGACGCCCTCTACGAGGCACCCGGTCCCAAGACCCGTCGCCGCATCCGCATCTGGACGGCCATAGCGCTTGTCCTCGTCGCCCTGGGCATCTTCGCGATCGTCCAGCGCTTCTATGTCACAGGCCAGCTCGCCCCGAAATACTGGGCCTTCTTCACGCGCTGGACGACCTGGCGTTTCCTGCTCCAGGGATTTGTCGGCACGGTCGAGGTCGCTGTCACGGCAGGCATCATCGCCCTTGCTCTCGGCCTTCTCCTCATGATGGGCCGCATCAGCGAGAACAAGATCCTGGCCGGCATCTGCCATGTGATCATCAACTTCTTCCGTGGCGTCCCGAGCCTGCTTCTGATCTACTTCTTCTTCCTGGTCATCCCCCAGTACGGCATCAAGATGTCCTCGTTCTGGATGATCACGCTGCCGGTCGCGCTTGCTGCCTCAGGTGTCCTGGCCGAGGTCTTCCGTGCCGGCATGTACGCCGTGCCGAAGGGCCAGACGGAGGCTGCCCTCTCTCTCGGCATGAGCCCGCTCCATGTGAAGCTCAAGATCGTGTTCCCGCAAGCCATCCGCATGGTCATACCGTCGCTCATCTCGCAGCTGGTCGTTGTCGTGAAGGACACGACCGTCGCCTACGTCGTGTCGTTCCCCGACCTCCTGCAGAATGCGCGTGTCCTCATCACGAACTACGATGCACTCGTCTCCACCTACTTCGTGGTTGCAATCATCTACATCCTCATCAATTACGGCATCAACCAGTTCGCCATCTCCCTCGCCCGGAAGCAGGGCTCCTCGATCGTGGCCCGCACGAACGAGAATCCCGTCTAGCAGGAAGATAGGCAGACATTGGCAATGGATAGGAGCCATATGGATACACAGGCAGCCTCTGCGCCCGTCATCGAGCTCAGGCATGTCGAGAAGCACTACGGAGACCTCCATGTCCTGAAGGACATCAATCTCTCCGTCCACAAGGGCGAGGTCGTCGTCGTGATCGGCCCTTCCGGTTCGGGCAAGTCGACGCTCTGCCGCACGATCAACCGCCTCGAGACCATCGATTCAGGCGAGATCTTAATCGAAGGCAAGCCTCTTCCCCAGGAAGGCAAGGAGCTCGCTGCAATGCGTGCCGACCTCGGCATGGTGTTCCAGCAGTTCAACCTCTTCGCGCACATGACAATCTTGGACAACGTGACCTTGGGTCCCATCGATGTCCTGCATGAGCCGAAGGAGCAGGCCAAGAAGGAGGCCATGGACCTCCTGGCACGCGTCGGCGTGGCCGAGCAGGCAGGAAAGGTCCCCGCCCAGCTCTCCGGTGGCCAGCAGCAGCGTGTCGCGATTGCCCGCTCCCTTGCGATGCATCCGAAGGCCATGCTCTTCGACGAGCCGACATCTGCCCTCGACCCCGAGATGATCAACGAGGTCCTGGACGTTATGGTCGAGCTTGCAAAGCAGGGAATGACGATGATCGTCGTGACGCACGAGATGGGCTTTGCCCGCCGCGTTGCTGACCGCGTCGTCTTCATGGCAGACGGCCAGATTGTCGAGGAAGGCACACCTGACGAGTTCTTCGAGCATCCGAAGAGCCAGCGTGCCCGCGACTTCCTCGACTCCATCATGGGCCACTAGCCAGGATATCCCGCACTGCACATCTGGCACCCCGCATCAGCCGCAAACGATGCGGGGTGTCCTCATGAAAGGTCCTTTTCCATGTCTGTATCTTCGAAGCGTCCTCTTATCGGCATCGCTCCCCGCTGGGAGAGGAAGGTGCCGACCGCACAGGTCCCCGACCAGCTTGCCCCGACCGAGGGGATGGCAAGCTGCTTTCCTGATGCAATCGTCGATGCAGGAGGCACGCCTATCCTGCTTCCGCTGACAGATGACGCAGATGCAATCAACCAGCTTGTAGAGCTCTGCGACGGCTTTGCCCTGCAGGGCGGCCCCGATGTGGACCCTGCCCGCTTCGGCAGCACCAAGCCATACGATCCGGCCCTCCTCTGCCCTGAGCGCGATGCCTTCGAGCTTCCGCTCGTGCAGAAGATCCTCGCTGCAGACAAGCCGCTCTTCACGACCTGCCGCGGCACGCAGCTCCTGAACGTGGCACTCGGCGGCACGCTCTGCATGGATGTGCCAAGCCTCAAGCCACGGGAAGGCATGCAGCTCTGGCGCCATGCCAAGGTCCTGACCGATCCGGTCCACCCTGTCGAGGTGAAGCCAGATACGCTTCTTGCCCATATTGTGGGAAAGCCAGAGATCCAGGTGAACTCGGCCCACCACTGCTGCGTCGGGAAGCTGGGAGAGGGGCTCATCCTTTCCGGCGAGGCAACAGACGGCGTGCCTGAGTGCATCGAGCTTCCTGAGGCACGTTTCGTCCTCGGCGTGCAGTGGCACCCTGAATACACGTGGCCGACACTCGCCTCAGACCGTGCGCTCTGGCATGCCTTCGTGGATGCCGCACGCAAGTCCTAGAATCTAGCCGCGCTTCCTCGAAGCGAATGCGTGCAGAGCCTCTTCAAATGTCCGCTTCTGCTCTTTGCTCCAGCTGCCCATATCATCCGACGTGAAAAGGACGCTCCCCAACGAGGCATCTGCCTCAAGGAGCGTCTTCTTCTGTGCTTCAGAGAGCTTCACATCGTCTCTCAGGAAGAAAACATCGGGGTCGTTGAGGAACGCCACGCCATCCATATGCGCACGTCCCCGGATATTGCCGAGAGCATTCTTCGTGCTCACGCGCTCACGGCCGGATATCCTCATGTACGGCGCGCCATCCCAGTCAAGCCCCACGTCGCAGCCGATGCGGCAGTACTCGGTGCGGCCGATAGCAGACATGATGGGCACGCCGCAGAGATCGAAGAGCGTGCCTTCAGGAACGGAATCCCTCAGAAGGTCGAGCGCGTCTGCCATGAGCTCGCCCCGGTTCTTCCCGCCATGCGGCAGGAGCGCTGCCGCATAGAGAAAGTCGAGCTTGAGAAGCCGGAATCCCCAGGTCCCTGCAGCAAGTCCCAGCACCTCATGCACATAGGAGCGGACTTCAGGGTTCAAGGTATCGAGCGCATAGCCGCCTGACCAGTGGGAGCCGCTCATCACGGGGTTTCCTGCCTCATCGCGCAGCAGCCAGTCCCGATGCTCATGGAAGAGCCGAGAGTCCTTCTCGCAGACGAAGGGTGCGATCCAGAGCCCCGGAAGAAGCCCCGCTGCAGCAATCTTCTCTGCCATGAAGCCCATGCCATGAGGGAAGCGCTCTGTGCTTGGATGCGTCCAGTCCCCTACCTTCGTGTAGCCGTCGTCGATCTGAAAGACCGGAAGGATGCCTTCGGGCACCTGCCTGGAAAGCGCTGCCTTGACACCAGCGAGGTCCTGCACAAGCTTTTCCTCATCGATATCCCCGTAGTGCCTGTACCAGCTCGTGAAGCCGACGAGGGGCTCAGCTGGCCTGCGCCTCTTCCCTATGCATGTCACAAAGCGAGCGAATGCCTCTTTTGCTGTTCCCTCCAGAAGGCAGAGCGCAAAGACGCAGATGCGCTCGCCGGGCTCGATGAGACGGGCTGGCCCTTCCTTCACGATCCTGAACTTCTGCGCATCGAGATCTTCCTGGATCGTCGTGAGCCCAAGATCGGGCAGGCATTCTCCGAAGAGGAGCGTCTCATCTCCGTAGCGCAGATATCCATAGCCTTCGCCGTGCTGATGTCCACTCTTGGGATTCTGGGGGCAGAAGCGGTAGTCACCCGAGGCATCGAGCACCCAATGGCGGATGGCCGCCTTCGGCGTATGGGCAAGGCCGGCCATCGAAGCATCGAGCGGACGCTCGCAGGAGTCGGTCCAGGAGTTGTAGCCATTGAGGAAGAGCGCCGTGGCCTTTTCCATATCTGGCTCGATCGTCGCCTCGACGGAGGCCACCATCAGAGGCTCAAGAGGCTCGATCCACAGGCGGCAGCCGTTCTCTGTCTCCTCGAGCTCCGCCATTAAGGGAAGCCTAGGCACTCCCGGCACGAGGACGGATGCCGTTCCTTCCTTTCCGGCAGCTGTCCGCCAGGAAAGCTTCCAGGAAGGCGCCTTCAGGATATGTGCGAGCAAAGCCATCCTATCTGCCTTCCTCTGCAGAAGCCGACTCCGTGGCGCCAATCGTCCTGAGTACCTTGGCTTCGTGATAGCGCGTGAAGACAAGCCCCGCCACGAAGCAGAAGATGGTCGCGACGATTGCCGTGAGACGGTAGCCCATCTGTCCCCCTGCAGCCGTCGAGAGCGACGTGAAGAGGACCATCGCAAGCGTCTGCCCCAAGGTCATGCTGAACGTGCGTGCGGCATAGAACATGCCCTCGCGGTTCTCTCCAGACGTTATGGCATCAGCCTCTGCGATATCGGCAAGCACAGCCTGCGGAAGGATGCCAAGTATTGCCATGGGCACGGCGGCAAGCACGGCCACAAGGATGCCCCAGACAAGCGAGGGGATGCCGAACTGGCCGCAGACCGCTGTCACGGCAAAGGCGAGGCAGAAGAAGAAAAAGGCGAAGGCAACAAGCTTCTTCTTGCCCATCTTCTTGGCCAGAATGTTCACCGGTGCATAGAACAGGAGCGATATCGCTGTCATCGCAGCGAAGAAGATGAAGGTCCAGGAGTCGTCGAAGCCCATGAGCTCCGTGACATAGTACGGAAGGCCCGTCTGGAACATCGTGATTGAGACCCAGTAGAGGACGTCGGACCCTTCGAAGATCTGGAACTCGCGGTTCTTGAAGGTCTTCACGACCGACTGCCCCATGGGAGTCGAGCTCGGCTGCGTATCGGCGTACTTGACCTCGTCGATCCCGAAGGCAGCAACGAGCATGCAGATGGCAGCGACGACAGCAAGCACGGCGACCGTCGCGCGGAATGCATTGGCAGGGCCCAAGGCCGGCTCGAGGAAGCCTGAGATCATCGTCACGAGATATGCCATGGCAGTGCCGACGAAATAGGTCACAGAGATATAGGTCGAGATGTTGATCCTGAGCTCCTGCGTACGTCCGAGCTCAGGGATCAGGGCATTGAACGGCGTGCAGTAGAGCGAGAGCGTGATGTAGAAGAGCATGAGGCAGCAGAAGAGCAGGACATTGTTCGCCACCGCAGACGAAGTCCCCGGCAGCACGAACACGAGCACCGTCATCGCTGCAAACGGAATCGCCGCCCTCCTCATGAACGGGATCCTCCTGCCGTGAGGGTTGGCAAGAGAGTCAGACTTCGAAGCGATGAAGGGATCGATGAAGCCATCGAGCAGGCGTCCGCAGCCCGTGATGATGCCAATGACGGTAAGACCGGCAAACACGATGCCCTGGGTGATGAAGATGGGCATGCCTTCTGCGACCAGAGTATCGGAGGGCATGTAGTAGTAGACGAGCCAGTTGCTGATGATGCCCGAAAGTATTGCCCAGCCAAGCTGTCCGATCGCGAAGAGGCGGATGGTCTTCCCATCTGCAAGCGGCCTGCTCTCCATGGATATCCCTTCTCGCTGAAACGTGCCTAGATCCTGATGAAACGCACTGCCATATCGACAAGGCAGACAAGCTCTGAGGGGTCTTCCTCGAAACGGTCGGAGGGGATCACATCGCCCCGGGAGATCTTCTCTGCCAGGCCCGTAAGCGCATGGGCAACCGTGCGGTAGAACGTCCTGAAATCGTCGATCTGCCTGACCGTGCCATCGGAGACGCCGAGCTGGTAGGCATCGACGAAGATGAGATAAAACGAGTCGACCTCGCGTCCATAGTCGGCAAGCGCCTCAAGGCCGACATGCTCTGCAAGCATCAGATGGTCGAAGTCGTCGAGGAAGCGCGCGAATTCCCTGTTTGCCGCATAGTGCGCTGCATACTCGCGCAGCAGGCACTCGAGGCGGTCTGCGCCCGACATGGCAAGGAAGCGGTCCGATTCCACGATATCCATGATGCGGTCATTGAAGCGCTGCCAGAGAAGCGTCGCTGCCGCAATCGCAAGATTCGTCTTCGTGGAGAAGCGGCGATAGAGCGTGGCTACGCCGATACCAGAAGCATCGGCAATGTCGGTCATCCGGACCTCTCCCAGGCCATCCTTCAGGAAAAGCGCCGCTGCACAGGCCACGATATGGGCATCGCGGCTCTCTTCGGCAGAGCCCGAAAGGTCACGCATCCCCCGCTTCAGCAGGCTTGTGTCGAGACCTGCGTACTCCATTCTTGACTCCTTTGCCGCGTGAGTGATAGTCTGTCTATCACTTTGATAGTCAGACTATCAAGCATGCCGCCACCCGTCAAGGAGGAATCCATGGAAAGAGACGAGGACCGGGCGAAAAGCGCCTTCGGAAATGTCCAGGACGAGCACACCTATAAGAAGGCCGTCCGCTCCAAGGAAAGCTATCTCAAGCGTTTCGGCGATGACTCGAATGCGGTCTACCACCTTGCGGCCAAGCCGGTACCGGTGATCTCAGACGCCCTCGGCGTCCGGAACCTCGTGCTCTCAGGCACCGGAGATGCCTTCGATATCAAGGCAGATGCCGCAGCGGCGCCCATGCCTCCCGAGACCTCTGCCACGCAGGAAGACGCCCATGGCGCTCCTCTCATTGTCGGCAATATCCGCATGGGATTCGGGCACTACCGGATTGCGATGGCCATGGCATCGGCTGCTCATGCGATGGGATACACCCCCTACTGGATGGACCTTGCCTCATTCAAAGGCTCGACAGGATCTGCTGCCATCGCCTGGCAGAACAACCTCTATTCCAAGGGCTCGAAGGTCTCGCAGCAGGTTCCCCTCTTCAACCAGCTCTTCTGGGAGCCGCTCAACAGCGAAGGATTCCGCAAGCTCTCCTACAACGCAGGCGACCAGAAGATGAGCGAGCTTCTGGTGCCGCTCTTCCGCGACATCGCAAAGGACACGCCCTTCATCGGCACCCATGCGTGGTGTGCACAGGCAGCAGTCCATGCCGGGATGACGCACGTCGTGAATGCGATTCCCGACAACTGGCCAATGGCGCTCCACCTGGCAGAAGGCTCAATCCACACCGTGCAGACGCCGAGCGCCTATCTTGGCTACCACCAGCTCCGCGGCATGGACCCGAAAAGACAGCTTGCCCCCATGCCGGAAGATGCGCTGTTCTATACGGGCCACTATGTGGACCACGAGCTGGTCTCTGCCATCCCTGAAGACTGCGCGAAGCGCCGCGAGCGCGTGCTCGGAGGAGGGCCCGTGCGCTATCTCCTCTCTGTCGGCGGCGCAGGAGCGCAGCAGGAGCTCTTTGCTGCCATTGTCTCCCACCTCATCCCCTACGTGAAGAAGCATGAGGCCGCCGTCTTCATCAATGTCGGCGACCACAAGGATGTCTGGGAAGGGCTCGTGAAATCCGTCGATGGGCTCTCCGCTCTCGCTGAGACCCACTTCGGCGACTTTGCCGGCACGGAAGCCTTCGCCGAAGCAGCCCATGCAGGAGATGTCCAGGGCATCCATGCCTTCTGCGATGAGGACATCTTCTCAGCCGTATACAGTTCCAATGTCCTCATGCACTGCTCCGATATCCTTGTCACGAAGCCAAGCGAATTCTCGTTCTATCCCATCCCGAAGCTCATGATCCACCGCATCGGCGGCCATGAGGCATGGGGAGCTATACGTGCCGCAGAGGTAGGAGACGGCACCTACGAGATGGACAGGACCGAAGAGGTCCTCTCGATGATCGACTCCTTCCAGCATGACAGGAACCTCATCTCGTTCATGTGCGACCGCATCGAGGAAGCGAACCAGATGGGCATCTACGACGGTGCCTATCGTGCGGTCGACCTCGCTGTGCATGGCCTCAAGTCTTCCTGGGCGAAAGCGAGCAGATAGAAAAGAAGCAGCGCCAGCCACAGAGAGCTGGCGCTGCTTTCATGAATATAGAGCTGGCGCTGCTTTCATGAATACGTCTTGCATCTAGGCACGCACGCCCGGACCTCCCGGGCCGCCGCCTCGCCCATCAGGACCTCCTGGACCTCTTCTGTCCGGGCGCCCACAATGAGGGCCACGAGGGTCGCCTTCAGGTCCCCAGCCACCACGCATGCCAGGATCTCCCCCGCCGGCACCTCTGCCCCAGCCACCGAACCAGCCTCCCATGCCCATGCCGCCACGGAAGAAGAGGCCACGGATGAGCTGGAAGCCCACCATGAGCAGAAGGACGAACATGACAACGAGCAATACCATCTCACTCGCCTCCGATACGCCAGCAGCTGGAGCGCCTTTGGTTCCGCAGCCCCGATGAACTGCCCTGTGCTGCCTGAACGTGGAGTGAGCATACCCACCCCGATAAGGCCGATGCATATCCCAGTCCGGAATCATGTCTCAAGCTCAAAGCTCGATGCATGCTGAGCGTCCGCCAGATATCAGCTGAAATAGCCGCAGCAGGCTGCAGGAAATAGCGAGTCTGGCCGCTCCTGACAGGAGGCGGTGCCGGAGCAGACACCGGCATCAGCGAGAAACGTTCTGTCGGAGAGGAGAAGGCCATGTCGAGCTTCAAGACGTTTCAGCAGACCATTGCTGCCAAGGCTCTGGACGCAAGCCATGTAGAGGCCACCTTCGAGAACGGCAGCGCTGCCATCCTCGACCTCTCCGACATCAAGGGCCAAGGTCCCTGGGCAAAGCTCCAGGACCCGGCCTTCTTCGAGCGCGCACATGCCGCCTTCGGCACCATCGTCTGGCCAGACGGCATAGACCTCACGCCCGAAGAGGTCTGGGTCCGCGCACAGAAGGCTGCCTGCTAGATACGAGGCTGTCCGAGATAGGCTCCTTCCGGAAGCACCGTCTTGCTCTGGAGGCCACAGGCAAGCACGATCTTTGCCTGCCTCACCGCATCTTCCGTGCCTCTGCCTGCGGCGAGTCCCGCTGCAATGGCGCTCGAGAGCATGCATCCCGTTCCGTGGGCAGAGACGCCTGCAACAGGCGGGACCGATATCCAGGAGACGCCGTCCTCTTCAGCCAGGCAGTCATCGGCAAGTCCCAGATGCCCGCCCTTGAGAAGGACAGCGCAGCCGAAGCGGCGCTGGAGCTCAGCAGCTGCAGCGACCATGCCATTCCGCGAAGCGATCTCATGTCCCAGGAGCTTCTCCGCCTCAGGCACATTCGGCGTGATGAGCGTAGCCAGGCGGAAGAGGGAGAAGAGCCCTTCTTCTGCATCCTCCTCGAGAAGCAGGGTCCCGCTCGTTGCCGCGAGCACGGGATCGACCACGATGTTCTGCGCACCGACCTGCCTCAGCGTCTTCGCTGCTACAGCAGCTATCTCCTGCGTGCCGAGCATGCCGATCTTCACGGCAGAGGGCACAAGGTCTTCGAAAGCAGCACGGATCTGCTGCTGCACAAGCTCGGGCGGAAGCGGCGTGACCACATGCACTGCCGCAAGCGACTGCGCCGTCACGGCCGTGGCTGCCACCTTGGGATGAAGGCCCATTCCCGAGATGGTTGCCACGTCCTGCGCCAGGCCTGCCCCGCCCGAGCTGTCAAGCCCTGCTATAGCGAGGACCGCTTTCATGCGGAGACGACCTTCTGAAGCTCTGCCTTGAGCTTCTCTGTCGCCGTACGGCAGTCATCTGCGGCAAAGATGGTAGAGACGGCTGCCCCTCCGGCAACGCCCGTGCCTTCGAGCTCATGCGCCGTCGTGGCATCGACGCCGCCGATACCGATAACAGGAATGGGGACCGCCGCGCAGATGCGGGTCAGCTCCTCGTAGGTCACATCGACCGCGTCGGGCTTCGTCGGCGTCGGATGGAGCGCACCGACGCCGAGATAGTCGGCACCTGCCTTCCAGGCAGCCACAGCCTCATCCGCGGTCTGGGCAGAGACGCCGATGATTGCATCTTCGCCCAGGATCTCGCGGGCCTTGCTGCAGGCAAGGTCTTCCTGTCCAACATGCACGCCGTCAGCGCCCACCTTCTTTGCAAGCTCGACATCGTCGTCGAGCACGAAGGGGACGTGGTGGGCAGCGCAGATGTCCTTGAGTTCGAGCGCAAGCTTCTCCGTCTCCTCGACGGAGGCCTTCTTCTCGCGGAGCTGGATGAAGGTAGCGCCTCCTGCAATGGCATCCTCGACACAGGAGGCAAGCGTCCTTCCGCGGAGCCAGGCTCTATCTGTCACGGCATAGCAGAGCATGCTCTTCCTGATGTCCGCGGCTGACCAGGGTCTGCGCTGGCAAGGGCCGAGCTTCGTCTCCTCTGTCATCAGAGATCGGCCACCTTCGCAGACTCGACAAGGTCTCTGCCCTGGATGTTCGAGAGCGCATCGATGAGATACGTGCGGAAGCTACCGGTACCGTCCTCCCCTGCCATGCGAGAACGTGCCTTCTCGCCGCAGATGCCCATCATCGAGATGCCGGCAACCGTTGCCATATATGCATCCTCATTCGCTGCCAGGCAGGCCGGAAGCATTGCCGAGAGCATGCAGCCCGTGCCGGTGATGCAGCCCATCATCGAGACGCCATTCCTGATGGCGCAGGTCCTCATGCCGTCGCTCACGATATCGATAGCGCCCGTCACGGCAACCGTGCACTTCCATGCCACGGCAAGGCTCTTCACGAAGGCAGCTGCCTCGGCGAGGTTCTCCTCTGTCGCCACGTCAGCAGCCGAGGCATCGACGCCGCGGGTCGAGGACGAGGCTCCACCAAGCGTACGAATCTCGCTCATGTTGCCGCGGACCAGCTGGGGATGGTAGGTGTCGAGCAGGTGCTGTGCCGTCTCGGTACGAAGCTTCGAGGCACCGGCACCGACCGGATCGAGCACGATTGCATGGCCCAGAGACGCTGCCTTTGCGGCGGCATGGTTCATGCCTTCGATGCTCCGGCGGTTCAGGGTGCCGATGTTGAGGTCGAGCCCATTGCAGATGGATGTGATGTCTTCCACGTCGTCCGGCTCGTCGCTCATGATCGGGCTGGCACCGATAGCGAGGACGGCATTTGCGCAGTCATTCACCGTGACATAGTTCGTGATGCAGTGCACGAGAGGCGACGTCTTCCTGACATTGTCGAGGCAGGCACCAAGCTCTTCCGTATTCATAGGTATGCTCCTCCATGCAGCGAGAAGCAGGTGCTGCCATCTGCCCTGCTGCTTCATATGCTTTTCTTCTCTTCGCTTCTAGCCGAGGTCGACCGTAAGACCTGCCATGATCCTGTTCACGGTGCGGGCGGCGCACATCTTGCCGCACATCGTGCAGGTGCCATCCTCCTCAGGAGGCGCCTCCGCAATGATCTCCTTCGCACGGTCAGGATCTATTGCGCATGCGAACATGCCATCCCAGTCGACACGGCGGCGGGCATCGCTCATCTTGTTGTCGATGTCGCGGGCTCCCGGAATGCCCTTCGCGATATCTGCGGCATGGGCTGCGATGCGGGTGACGACGAGGCCTTCGCGCACTTCCTTTGCATTGGGGAGCTTCAGGTGCTCGGCCGGCGTCACATAGCAAAGCCAGTCAGCACCGGAAGATGCGGCGACGGCACCGCCGATAGCGGCCGTGATGTGATCATAGCCCGGCGCGATATCCGTCACGAGAGGTCCGAGCACATAGAACGGCGCACCATGGCAGAGGCGCTTCTGGAGCTTCATGTTTGCTTGGATCTCATCCAAGGCCATATGTCCCGGTCCTTCGACGACGACCTGGACGCCCTTCTTCCAGGCACGCGTCGTGAGCTTGCCGAGCTCGACCAGCTCTGACACCTCGGAGGCATCCGTCGCGTCATACGTGGAGCCGCCACGCATTGCGTCGCCGAGGCTGATTGTCACGTCGTGGTCATGGAGGATATCGAGCACGTCGTCGAAATGCTCATAGAAGGGGTTCTCCTCCCCTGTTGTCATCATCCACCCGAAGAGAAGCGACCCTCCGCGCGACACGACATTCGTGAGGCGCTTCGTCTCGAGGAGAGTATTCAGGACCGAGCGGTTGAAGCCAGCATGGATGGTCATGAAGTCGACGCCGTCTTCGGCATGCGCTTCCACGACGTCCAGGAAGTCCTGGGCTGTGAGCTTCACGAGAGGCTTGTCGTTGTAGCCGATTGCATCGTAGATGGGAACCGTACCGACCATGAGAGGAGTCTTGGAGATGAGCTCGCGGCGGAACGGACGGGTCTTGCCAGAGTTCGAGAGGTCCATGATCGCATCGCCGCCATACTCCTCGGCGATCCTGACCTTCTCCCACTCCTCAGGTGCATTCTGGATATCGCCGGAGATGCCGAGATTCACGTTGACCTTCGTGCGCAGGCCTGTTCCCACGCCGCAGGGCTTGAGTGCCTTGTGTGCCGGATTCGCAGGAATCGCGATCGTTCCCTTTGCGACACCGTCTCTGATGAATTCGTCGGATCTGTGTTCTGCCACTGCTACTGCGTGCATCTCGTCGGTCACGGTACCTGCACGCGCAGCATCCATCTGCGTCATGGCGCTCCCTTCGTTGGCATTACCCACATCAGGTTCAAAGGGTCGGGACCATCTGTCCCCTCTCAGCCGGCCCATGCCAGCTCCCCTCTATGTCTGCATCTTCAGAAACCTCATCTGCAGCTGCAAGGCGGATTGTAGCACCCATGCAGCGGATAGCAAAGTGGAGAGGTCCGTCTGATGCACTCATCTGGAAACCAGACAGAAGGGTGCGTAGGCCATGAATGACAGACGCTATCAGGACATCAACGCCGAAACGATAGACCGCTGGGTCAGCGAAGGCTGGGTGTGGGGCAAGCCCATAGACCATGAAACCTACAGGGCTGCCACAGAAGGAGACTGGCAGATCGTGCTCACGCCGACACAGCCCGTACCCAGAAGCTGGTTTCCGCCTCTTCAGGGAGCACATGTCCTCGGCCTTGCTGCAGGAGGAGGCCAGCAGATGCCGATTCTTGCTGCAGCAGGAGCACGCTGTACCGTGCTCGATCAGTCAGAGGCGCAGCTCGCAAGCGAGCGCCTTGTCGCAGAGCGCGAAGGCTACGACATCGAGATCGTGAAGGCAGATATGACAGAGGGACTGCCTTTAGAAGATGCAAGCTTCGATATGGTCCTCAATCCTGTGAGCCTCTGCTATGTGCGCGAGTGTGCGCCCATCTTCCGCGAGGTTGCACGCGTTCTGGTACCAGGCGGCACCTTCCTTGCGGGCTTCGATTTCGGCGGCTTCAACTACGTCGTCGACGAGTCTGAGGAGCGCATCGTACACAGTCTGCCGTTCGATCCTGTCATCGACCCCTCGCTTGTGGAGGAGCTTGCCGCACAGGATGCCGGCGTGCAGTTCTCCCACTCCCCCGAAGAGATCCTGGGCGGCATGCTCCATGCGGGCCTTGCAATAGACGATGTCTTCGACGACACGAACGGAGAAGGCAGGCTCCATGAGCTCAATATCCCGACCATGCTCGCGGTGAAGGCGCACAAAGCATAGGGAAAGGCGAAAGACATCTTTCCATCCGCTATGTCACGGCTTCTCACCGTCGGCGAGTGATGAATGCATGCTTCTGAGATTCGATGCAGGGCCTGCCAGCCTGCCGATCAGGCAGGCAGAAGGCCCGTCTGTCGCTGAAACCTATATCCTCGGCTGTGAAGTGACCTTCTTGTTTGCTTCCGGAGGTTCCACATGGTCAATGGCAGCAGGCGCGCAGGCTCAACGGAGACGAGCTCCAGCTCCTTTCCTGCGAGGCGCCTGCGCTCCTGAAGGCCCGCATCCGCCTCTTCGGATAGCGGGCTTTCAGGGCTGTGCGGCAGAAGTCCTATCCGGTCAATGGGGTGTGCTGCTCCTGCCATAGCTGCAAGGCATCTGCACCCTCAAGAATCATGGCAGAAGCGCAAGGAGAGTCATAAGCAAGACCGATGAAGTGCTCCAGGACACAAGCGGGAACCATATCGCCCCGTTCCTCCGGGTGCACGGGGAAGACCATGAGGCATACCGCGAGACGACCCTCGCTATGCATAAGGCAGGCATCGGCGCCCTCTGCACCGAATCAAGGCCGTTTATGCCGATAGCGCTTGGCTATCCAGACGAAAGATATCGGAGGGACGGAATACAGGGGAGAAAGGAAGCAGAGATGGACAAGAGAACGATGTCGCGGAGGAGCTTCGTCGGAGCAGGTGGTCTTTCGGCTGCAGCGCTGGGAATGCTGCTTGCCGGCTGCGGAACCACGCAGCAGCAGAGCAGCTCATCCAATCAGGCAGATACCGCGAAGAGCGACAGCCTGGTCGCAAAGACCGCATACGGTCCCGTCAAGGGCACGAACGAGGACAGGGTGAACATCTGGTACGGCGTGCCTTATGGCAAGTCTCCAGAGGGAGAGCTCCGCTGGCAGGCACCGGAAGAGAGCGAACCTGGACGTCCATGGCTTGTTTGTGCTGCCGTTTCTGCAGCTCACCACCACACATAGAGAGCCATGAGCGAAACTCCATATCGTCAGCAGCGTACGCTATCTTCTGCTGCCCACAGCCTGCAGGAACCCGTATGCATTCTGGCCAGCATATCGCAGCATCCGGCAGAGATTGGAGAGGCAAAGGCTGCTGCGGTCACAAGATTTCATGGTCCTGCATCGGCATGCTCCCTGAGTTCGCCGTCAGTGCTTCCGCATCCCGTTCGTGCTATCATATATCCGAAATATCTGTGTGTGTACACATATTGATTGGATGTAACGATGAGGATAGAGAGACCTCGCTACCTGCAGGAGCTCATGAGCAAAAGAGGCAACGGGCAGGTTAAAGTCGTCACTGGCGTGAGACGCTGTGGCAAGTCCTACCTGATGGGCGAAATATTCAAGGGGGAGCTTCTTGCAGAAGGCGTGTCCGAGTCAAGCATCGTCGAGATGGCTTTTGACCGCTATCGGAATCGAAGATATCGAGACCCGGACATATTTCTTCCTTGGGCGCTGGAACGCATCGAGGGAAGAAAGCCATGCTATCTGCTGCTCGATGAGGTGCAGCTTCTCGGCAACTTCGCGGAGGTCCTCATCGACCTCATGTCTGAGCCAGGAGTAGACATATACGTGACGGGCAGCAATGCCCATCTGCTCTCAAAGGATGTCATTACCGAGTTCAGGGGCCGCGGCGATGAAATCCGCATGGCTCCCCTCTCATTCTCCGAATTCATGTCTGCCTACGAAGGCGATGCCGCCAGCGGATATGAGGAATATGCTACATATGGTGGCATGCCCGCCACAGTATCCATGAAAAATGGAGCGGAGAAGGCACGCTATCTCTCTTCGCTTTTCGACGAGATATATCTCGCTGATATCGTGGAAAGGAATCACCTGCACGACGACGATGGCCTCAGAGCTGTGCTCGACGTCCTCTCATCCAACATAGGCTCGCTTACTAACCCAAAACGCATCTCAGACACGCTCAGAAGCAAGAATTCCGGCAAAGGTCCTGGATCGGATACTGTACGTGCCTACATCGGCCACTTCGAGGATGCATTCCTCATAGAAGAGGCAAAACGCTACGACATACGCGGCATGGACTACATCGACTCTCCTTTCAAGTACTACTTTGCAGACATTGGTCTCAGGAACGCCAGGATGAACTTCCGGCAGGCCGAGCCATCACATGCCATGGAGAATGTCATCTACACCGAACTCAGGGCCAGAGGGTATGGCGTCGACGTCGGGATTGTGACGAGCTACGGCAAGAATGCATCAGGCAAGACCACAAGAACCACGCGCGAGGTAGACTTCGTCTGCAACCAAGGAGACAGGCGTTATTACGTGCAATCGGCCTATGCCATTCCCGACAGGCGCAAGCTCGACCAGGAGCAAGCCTCTCTCTTGAAAATTGCAGACTCATTCAGAAAGATCATTGTCGTCCATGACCCCATTGTGCCCCACTACAACGAGCAAGGCATCTACATGATTGGCGTCCGTGACTTCCTGCTCGACCCGAACAGTCTCGATGTATAGCTGGCGCATAGCCTTGCACCCCTATGCCAGCCTGGACAGAATGGCCTCATGATGTGTAAGAACGGACAGCGTTACAATAGCCGCATTCATCGAATCTGTCAGGCCGGTACGGCAAGGGAACGCTGACATAGCATGGCATGAGAGCAGGGCACATCATGGCGCATGGGCTTCCGCTGGCTGCCGATGCCTGTGTTTCTCGCCAATGAAGAGAAGGCTCAGCTATAGCTTCTCAATGCCAGCGGCAAGCTCTTCTTGCTGTCTCGCATTGTCTGGAAGACCCTGCGTGCAATCTGGTCATCACCAAGCTTTTTTGGAAGGCGAATCCGCACTCCGGGTGCGACAGGATATTGCGAGGTAGCCGCCCAGGCACGGCCGATGATGATGCTTGCGGAGACATGCATCATCGGAGGCACCGTGGACGGCTACAGCCATCTTGGCATCGCGGAGCGCGAGGACACATGGTCCGCTGGAAGGATCATGAGGGGGTCAGCCAGATGGCGAGGGAGCTCCACAGGGACAGGCCGGCCATATCCCGCGAGATCAGGCGGAACGGCTGACAGGGCCCTGCAGGACGCCGCTACCGCGCGTCTACGGCACAGAGGAAGGCGGACAGGAGGAGGCTCGCCTGCAGGCGCCCCGGGCTCATGGACAAGCCCGAGAGGCGCTCGCTGGCCGTGAGGCCCATGCGGGACGGGCACTGGTCCCCGGAGGAGATATCGGGCCGCATCTCGGTGGAGCGGCCCGACCTCGCCGTGAGCGATTCCGCCATCTGCCGTGCCGTGGAGTCGGGATCCCTGGACTGCGAGCTTCCGGGGCGCAGGAAGGCCGCAAGGCTGCTCAGGCACCATGGAAGACGCAGGCACAGGAAGGGAAGCCAGGAGCGCAGGGGCAAGGTGCGCATAACCCATGACATCTCCGAGAGGCCGGAAGAGGCATCGTCCAGGAGCCGGACAGGCGACTGGGAAGGCGATATGGTCGCTGGCAGGCAGGGCGGTGCATGCCTCGTCGCCCAGGCCGGCAGGATGAGCGGATGCCTTGTCGGCGGCAAGGCCGCCAGGAAGGCCCATGCCGAGGCCAGCGAGGCCATGGAGAGGGCGCTCGAGGGAGAGGCCGTCCATGCTGCCGCTTCCCGGCAGGGGCAAGGAGCTCTCGGATGCAGAGGGCCTCCAGGAGGCGCTGGGAGCGCCGGCCTGCTTCTGCCATCCCCGCCATCCATGGGAGCGGGGCACCGACGAGAGCGCCCATGGCCTTCTCGGGGACTGGTTCCCGAAGGGCGAGAGCCTCGACGATGTCAGCGACAGCGAGGTGCAGGAGGCATGCGATCCGCTCAGCCGGAGACCACGCAAGCGTCTCAGGTGGAAGTGCTCCTGGGAGGTCTGCCACCGCCAGTCGTTGCACCTGCTCTGAGGATTCGCCGAGGAAATGGAGGAAGCAGCGATGACATCAGAATATGGGTGGCTCGTACACGAATCGCTCGAGTTACCTCTTCCTAAACGACGCCCCGCCAAGATCTCATCACACGCTTGCCTGTTCCCGCCCAACAGAACGCCCATGCCCGGAGCAGGCGCAAGCCCGAAGGGCGTTCGCCCCTCTTCGAAGACGCCTCCAGCTACTGCTGGCGCCTCCTCGCGACGAACCGCTGGTTCTTGCTACGAGGCCTGTCCGGCAGCGTTCGGACGAGCTCGCCCGCGTCCGCGAGGGGGTTCAGGTACGCATGCGCGACATAGCTCACGTTGACGCCGAAGTGGTCCGCCACCTCCTGCCTGCTTCGCGGCACGTCGCAGAACGCGATGAGCGCCTCCCTGGACAGCTCTTCCGTCCCGCCAATGGACTCGTGGCGCCCCTCGGGAAGGCTGTAGAGCCTCACCGTGAACGTGTCCCTCGAGTCAACGAACACCGGCTGCCTCAGGCCAGCCCTTCGCATCTCATCGCGTATGACGGGAATCCCCGAGTGTCGGTTCTCCGCGACCCTCATGATCTCGAGCAGGGACACGAGCGTGGGATTCCTCGTCGGCATGTTCTCGTGGCCGAGGTCATCGACGCTCTGCCCGCCATAGATCCCGCCGGGGTTCCAGCACTCGAGCCGATCGGAGTAGATGGCGAGCCGGCAGGGGGTGCCGTCACTGTAAGGTCCGTAGTCGCGGTGCATGAGCGAATTGGTGACCACCTCCCTTACGGCGTTCTCCGGGTACTCGGGAATGTCTCTTCTCCTGCCCTCCTCGACGACGACCTTCGTCCTCGTATTCCTACGGACGAACGCCATCGCGTCCTCGATAATCTGGTCGACGGTTCCCTCCAGGCGCTTGGAGTCAAGGAAGCGGGTCCCGTCCTCGGCCTGCGTGATCTCGGTTCCCGCCACAGCCACAGCTGTCATGCACAGGTTGGGATATACCTGCTGGGGATAATCGCCGAGGCACATGAGGCCGGCCAGCGTCGGGACGCCCCCGCGCTCCGCACCCGTGAGCGACAGAACCTCACTGGCATCCCTATGCGACAACCTGGGGCGACCCTCCTTCGCGTCCCTTACGAAGGCGTTGACGCGCTCCTCGTCCATCATCTCGTGAGTCGCCTGCGGGCTCACGCTCACGTCGCTGCGCACGCCATCCTTGAACGACTCGATGGAATAGAGCTCCGCCTGGGTCATATGGAGGTCCTGGTCCCCAACCCTCACATAGGAGCCCTTCGTGATTCCCGCCGTCCTTCGGTAGGCCGGACGCATCCCGGCGGGCAGCCCCTCGAGGAACGCCCCCACGAGGATCGCTCCTTTCCAGACCGTCGTCGCGAAGGATGGGTGGAGCTCAGGCTGCATCTCTTTGCACTGCTCGACGACGTCCTTCTGCAGACGCTGAGGGTCGAACACGCCGCAGACCTCGTAGCCAGCATCCTCATCGATGCCGAAGATGACGATGCCCCCGTCCGCCTGATTAGAGAAGCTGGACAGGGTGTCGTAGAGGCGCGGCGTGCCCCCACGCGCGGCCTTCACCTCTATGCTCTGGGTCTCGCATCTGCGCAGAAGGACCAACTCGATTGCATCATTAAGTGCCCTCTCGTCCACACTGCCCCCTCCCCTTTCATTCTTCTTGCGAGTATCATATACCTACGTTGTTTTTCTTAGATATACGAAAAACAACGTAGGTATATGATTCATCCATGAAAACAAGCTGCACCTGAGATACCTCTTGTCCGCTCACCGATTCGGCGTACATTCCAGACGGCCTCGTGGACTGCCCTCCATGCACTCTCGTGGACCGCAAAAGAAAACGGCAGCTCAGAGGCCGCCGTCATTGCATTCATGGGTCATAGTCATTGCCCGCATCAGGTTCCAAGGGTCGGGACCATCTGTCCCCTCTCAGCCGGCCCATGCCAGCTCCCCTCTGTGTCTGCATGCTTCAGATGGCCCATCATCTCAAGCTGCAAGGCGGATTGTAGCGCCGATAGGCTGCAGAGCAAAATGGCGAAGAACCCGGTCCTGCACCGCCAGATTGCACGACGGCGCCTCTTGGCCAGGCGTCTCCTGCCGAATGCTTCCTCCCGAGAGCTCTGGCAGCCGTCCTGCCCTCTTCAGGGCATCGCGCAGAAGGTATTCGACCTCGGTGCGAGGCATCGCGTCGTGCGACAGTGTCGCGACATGCATGCGACACTATGTCGCCTTGCCATCCTGACCCGCGTTACGCAGGACATATCGGTGGGGTCACGCGCGCTCGCTTTGAGCTTCCCGCCCTCTGCCAGCCTCCTGATCCAGCTCTGGGCCGTCCTCACCGACACGCCTCCCACCTTGGCGAGCTCGGCGGCGGCAAGGGACCCGTCTCGCTCAATGATCGACGCGACGAGGTCGCTGATCTCGTCGCGGCCCGACCCGGCCACGGACCACGTCACCGGCACGCTCGCGCGTAACACGTCGCCACCCTCGAGCGTGGCCACGAGCCCGCTGTAGAGGGCGCGAGAACTTTGAGCCCTGTCAATATAATGGACAGGGCTCAGAGCCACTCGTGTATCGCCTTCATCGTGACGCCGGGAATCTGTGCCCTGTCCCCTGTCTCATCCCTGCATCTGCCGGAGCCGCTGCGCCTTGCAGAGCGCCCGTCCTCCATCACTGCGCCTTCCTTCCAGCACTTCGCGGCCGCATGCCGGTCCATCCCGCATCTGCGCGCCATCTCCGGGAAGCTGGGGCGCACGCCCATCTCCCTGAGCATATCCATCTCTCCGATCAGGCTGGCCTCCATCCTGGCTGCCTCCGGATCCGTCTCCGCATATCCGTACGGAGCGGATTCTCGCTGCCCTGGATGGCGAAGCTGCATTGGCCTGGATGGTGGAAGCGCACTGCCCCGGCTGGAATATCGCTTTGCCCTGGCTGGCAGCTTCTAGATTGCCATTAACATGCGTGCGCGAGTGCGACTCCGAGGTCTACCTCGACGCGGGGTACACGGGGCTCGAGAAGAGGCCCGATAGCACGGACGAGGGCGGGCCGCTCTTCGGCAGGCGCCTGTTCATAGCCTCGAGGAGGTCCAGGGTCAAGACCGACGAGGACCGCTTCCGCGAGCACGCGATATCGCAGGCGTGCAGCGTCGTCGAGCACCCCTTCCACTACGTGAAGGACGTGACGCGCACCCGCAGGACCCGCTACCGGGGCCTGCGCAAGAACGACCAGATGCTCTGCATGTGCTTCGCGATCGAGAACCTGCTGATGCTCGGGCGCAGGAGGGTGGCCATCGCGGCCGCGTAGGCGGATGCGGGGCAGGGCCAGCCCCGAGATTTGGCCCCGGGGAGCGGCGCGCTCGCAGCCGTAGCCCCAACTGCGGTCGGCCGGACGGCCGCGGCGACGGGTTACAGGGAGGCCCGCCTGCGGCCACCCGATTAATCACCTCTTCCCCAGGTGTCCTTGCCATCAGTGTGGCATATACGGAAGGCCTTGCTCTCGACTCACTCCCCTTCGGCACAGGACACTAGGCGAGATGCCAGGCGACATGGTCCTCCCTGGGCGACCACTTCCTGCCCGCTGCTACCGCGCCATTACGTCGACCGCGCAGATATGAGGCTGAGCGTGACGGCTCCTCCCCTAACGAGTGGCAGATCACCTATCCCTGCATGAGCCGAGCGAGAAGCTCTGCCGCAAAGTCGCGGCCGATGGTATCGGTGCATAGCATGAGGTCATAGGTCGCAGGATCGCCCCAACGGGTGTCGTCGCTGCCGAGTGCGTGCCACGTGCGGCGGCGCGCGTCCTCATGGGCGATGGCGGCGTCAAGCTCGTCCGGGTCGGTAAGGTGCGCGTACAAGGGTGAGTACTGCGCACGCACACGCATGGCGGGCCTGTCGCTCGCGTAGGTCATGGCCGACACGCAGGTCTTCCCGAGGCTCTCCACGAAGGCTTTGGTCACTCGGTCATGGATGAGACAGGGTCCCTGATTGAGGGCACGTTCAGCTGCTAGGCGGAAAGCGCCAGAGATGCGCTTGTACTCGTCGCTTTCGCGCAGGGCCGCAAGGTCGGCACCCTCGGCCGTCGCCTCGTTCTCGAATGCCTCCACGTCATCCATCGTCACGCCGCACTCGGGCACCAAGGCAAGCAGAGTGTTGCTGTCATGCATGGTCCACCCAGCGGCATCGCAGGCGCGCAGGGCCACCATGCGGCCCATCGAGCAGTAGGCGCTGTCCAGCACCACGCAGTCGGGCACCACGTAGCCGCGTTCGAACTCGACAATGCCCTCAGGGTTGGTAATCTTGTGAATGTCCTCTGCCATCTCTATTCCTCCTCTAGGCTTGCGCCGTTAGTCTCGCAGACCCTCTTGTACCACTCGTACGAATCCTTCTTGATGCGGCGCAGTGTGCCCTTGCCCGCATCGTCCATGTCCACATAGATGAAGCCATAGCGCTTGGTCATCTCGCCCGTGGAGGCAGCGACGATGTCGATGGGTCCCCAGCAGGTATAGCCCATCACGTCCACGCCGTCCTCCTCGATGGCAAGGCGCAGCTGCTCAAGGTGCTTGCGTAAGTAGTCAATCCGATACGGATCGTGGATGCGCTCCACGCCGTCCTCCACCACAACCTCGTCCACGGCACCCAAGCCATTTTCCACCACCATCACGGGCAGCTGGTATCGGTCATAGAGTTGGTTGCAGATGAAGCGCAATCCCTGCGGGTCGACGCCCCATCCCCACGCGCTCTTCTCGAGGTACGGGTTGTCGTAGCCCGTCTGGATGCCCTGCAGCCCCTTGAAGATGCCACGCGTCTTCTGGCCGGTCACGTGGGAGAGGTAGTAGCTAAAGCTCACAAAGTCCACTGTGCCCTCGCGCAGGATGGCGTCGTCACCAGCCTCAACCGGCAGCTCGATGCCCTCGCGCTCAAACTGGCGCAGCTTGTAGCCGGGGTAGCGCCCATGGCACATGACGTCGCAGTAGTACATCATCAGGTGCTCGAACTTCATCGTGCCGATGGCGTCCGATGGGTCGCAGGTAGCCGCATAGGTGAGGTGGCCGTTGTACATGAGGCCCACGCGGTTGGCAGGATCAATCTCGTGGGCTGCCTTCACGGCAAGCGCGCTCGCGAGAAACTCGTGGTATGCGGCACGGGCGCGTACGCCCTCGTCGGTGGAGTCCACGCCGGCGGCCACCCAGGAGTTGGTGCTCATGTTGTTGATCTCGTTGAAGGTGAGCCAGAGGTGGCAGCGGCCCCGATAGCGCTCGAAGAGCGTGCGCGCATAGCGCACATAGCAGTCCACCATCTGCCGGCTCTCCCAGCCGCCGAACTTCCTGATTACGCCGAGTGGCGTCTCGAAGTGGCTGATGGTTACGAGTGGCTCGATGCCCCAGCGCTCGAGCTCGTCAAAGAGGCGATCGTAGAAGGCCAGGCCTGCCTCGTTGGGCTCCAGCTCATCGCCTTCTGGGAAGATGCGCGTCCAGTTGATGGAGAAGCGGTAGCACTTCCAGCCCATCTGCCCAAAGAGCGCGATGTCCTCGGCCATGTGGTGGTAGTGGTCGATGGCAACGTGACTGGGATAGTACAGCTCGGGATTGATGCCGTCCTTGGTGACCTGGCGTGCCTTGCCGCGTCCCCCAACCGTCATGACGTCAGCTGTGGAGAGGCCCTTGCCATCGACGTCGTAAGCGCCCTCGCACTGGTTCGCGGCGGTGGCGCCGCCCCAGAGAAATCCCTGCGGAAATGCCATAATGTCCCTTTCCAAAGCCTTCGTCCCATAGGTCTCGTAAGAGCCGCTGGGAGACGGGTTCTCCCAGCGCTCTATAGGCGAAGAGGCCTACTTGCCCTTCTCCTCGATGCCCATCACGAAGGTCACGGCAAAGGCGATGGCGAAGGCGATGGCGCAGGCGATGCAGGCGCAGATGAGCGCATGCATGTTGGTGGGATCCTCGGGATTGATGTAGCTGGGGAGGGCGAGAAGTCCGGGAGCCACCTGAGCGAAGCGCCCGACCTTCATGATGCCCAGGAAGAGGCCTGCCACACCACCACCAGCCATAGCGCCGATGAGCGGAGTCTTATAGGGCATATTGACGCCGTAGAGCGCAGGCTCGGTGATGCCCAGGACTGCCGTGAGTGAGCAGGAGGCAGCGAGCGACTTAAGGTCGGCGCCCTTGGCCTTGAGGGCGACGGCCAGCGAGGAGCCGCCCTGAGCCACGTTGGAGACGAGCATGCCGGGGCCGGCGATGGTATCGACACCGGTGGCAGCAAGCTGCTGGATGCCCATGGGGATGATGCCGTAGTGCATGCCGCACATGACCAGCAGCGGAGTGAAGGCGCCCATAAGCGTCGGAACAAGCCAGGGCACATAGTTGTTGAGCAGATCGAAGAAGGCGCCAAGGCCGTTGCCGACCCACATGCCGATGGGTCCAAGCGCGCAGAAGGCCGCGATACCGCAGACAAGCGTGGTAATCATGGGAACAAAGATCATCCTGCCTGCCTCAAAGCAGTGCTTGCGCACGAAGGGCTCCACGTAGCTCTGCAGCCACACCGTAAGGATGATGGGAATGACGGAGCTAGCGTAGCTCACGAGCTGCACAGGTATGCCAAAGAGCGCAATGCCGGTGCCCGCCTCCTTGGCTGCCGCGACCATGGAGATGAACGTGGGCGAGATGAGCATGCCGCCGAGGGCGCCCGCCACGTACTTGTTGACCTTGAACTTCTCGGCAGCAGAGACACCAATGAGCACGGGCATGAAGTAGAAGCAGGCATCACCCATAAAGTTGAGCATCTTGAAGGTGCTCATCTCCCTAGTGAGCACGCCAACCGCCACGAGGATGGCCATGATGGCCTTGAGCATGCCGCCGCCCACCATGGCGGGGACTATGGGGAAGAAGATGCCGGCAATCACGTCGAGTACCGCGGCGATGCCCTTCTTCTGCTCATCCTCGTCCTCGACGACCTCAGCGACGCCGAAGTGCCCCAGACCCTGCACCGCGATGCACACGTCTGCGACCGCAGGACCGATCACGACCTGGTATTGCCCGCCTGCCTGCACCACATCGATGACGCCCTTGGTGGACTTGAGCTCTGCGGTCTTGGCCTTGGCTTCATCCTTGAGTACAAGGCGCAGACGCGTGGCGCAGTGGCCCACGGAGGTCACGTTCTCCTCGCCGCCCACGAGCTCGAGGATGGTTTCTGCCAGTGCTTTGTAGTCAGCCACGACTGCCTTCCTTCCGTTGGTCTTGCCTCTGCCGACTTGCTTGCTGAGGCTAGTAAACCGCAGGTGAAAGGTATTGCTGCACATGAAGCGCGCGTTTCGAATAGCGTTGCGCGGTTTGGTTTGGAAAACGCCCTGAGGCGTGCAACGCTGTTGCCGAAGAACCTCTTCTGAGGTGGGATGGGCGCTACGGACTACTCGCGTCGGTCATGCAGGATGGGGTTGTTCGAATCGCGAAACTGCTCATATGAGCGCGTGATTTTGACACGGCGAACCACGTTACGGTCATAGTCGCGTGCAAGCACGCAGGAGTAGAGCACGTCAAGCAAGAGCATGGTGGAGATGCTCATGCCATAGCACCCAAGCTTCTCCACTAGCTTCTCGCGCGTGGATACGCGCAGTGTGACGTCCGCCAATTCGGACAGGGTATTGCGCCCGTAGGAGGTGATGGCAATGAGCTTTCCGCCTGCCTCCTTAACCCTCTTGGCAACTCTTAAGGCATTACCGGTCTCACCGGAATACGAAAGCTCGATGAAGACCTCATCAGGGCGTACCCCAGAAGCTAAGAAGTACGAGGTGTCATCCTTGTACGCCACGACGACGCGACGCCCGATGCGGGCCATCTTATCCACGAAGTCCTCGGCAAGATAGGACTGGGGCCCTGCTGAATGCACGAAGACAGTTCGGGCGTTTGCCACAAGCTCTACTGCACGACCAAGCGCTTCGGTCTCAGTGAGCTGCAGCGTGTCGTCTACCGTCTCGCGATACAGCGTTCCGATCTTGGCCGCGATAGTACGTGCGTCGTCACTTTTTCGGAAGGGCTGATTGGCGTCGATGGAGATGAAGGCAGAGGAGAGATAGCGCAGCTCGTCAAGATAGGCATCCCGAAAGTCCGTGTAGCCTTCATAGCCAAGCCGCTTGCACAGGCGCGACACCGTGGAAGGTGCTGTATGCAGCCTGGCGGCAATGGAGCGAGCGCTCTGGTCATGAAGCGCATCTCCCACTTCAAGGAAGTAGTCGGCGATTGAGCATTCAATCGGAGAGAAGCCCGCCTGTTCACGCAGCTGTTCAACAAGCATACACATCTCCTATATCAGGAAGAACACGGTAGATACATCTTAAGGCAGATTCTCTCTTCAACCTGAGACAGCAAGCAGCCCAAAAGCGCGAAACACCGTTGCGCCACAGCGGCCTGCACGTGCCGCTGTGGCGCAACGGTGTTCGAGGTGTGCCCCCGGCATCATCTCGGACGGGCCCCGCATGCTTCAATGCTCGTAAACAGCATTTCGTTAGTGCCCATGGGAGGGCCAACCATGCAGTACCTGTATGCCAACTACCACGACGACATGATCTTGCGCGACCATCTGGCCTACGATCGCACCAAGTTCGCGCTCATCCGCACCTTCCTCGCCATCGCCCGAACGGCGCTCGGCCTCTATGCCTCGGGCATGGGCCTCATCATCCTGCAGACCTCCGCGGCGCTCATCACCCTGGGCTGGCTCATCATGGCAGCAGCGACAGTCGTTCTTGTCGCAGGCTGCATCTATAGCTGGCATGCTAAGGTGCGTCTCGACGGGCTGAGCACAGAAGCGTAGCACGGGACCAGGCGGGAACAGAAGGCCCGACCCTCTGGTCCCGTGCTTCGATTCTTGATATGGCTACAGCGCGAGCACGTTGGTCACGCAGTTATAGAGCGAGATGAGGGGCAAAAGTGCCATCACGAAGACGTATATCTTGCGCACGCCTTCCTCAGAAAGCTTGCGATTGAAGTGGGTGCCGATGAAGCCGCATGCAATGGCCGGGATTACTACGAACGGAACAAAGGTGAGGTCAACGGCCCAAAGCGCACCGCTCGTGGCAGAGAGCACGAGCTTGGAAAGCTGGCTGAAGAAGATGATGGCAAGACTGTAGACCGCGCTCTCCTTGGCGCCAAGCGAAAGAGCAGGCTGAGTGCCGCCACGTTGAGTGGCCCGCCGCCGATGCCCAGAAAGACCGCCAGCGCTCCCAGCAGGAATCCCACCACAAAGATGGTGACGGGATTGGTGAGCTTCCAGCTGAGCATCTGGTCCTACTTGAGACCCAAGACCGCGGCCAGTACGCCCGCCAGCACGGCCTTGACCAGATGGTTGTCGAAGGAGCCCGTCAGCGCCGAGAAGACCTTGTCATCGGCGATGCCGCCCAGAAGCGAGCCGGCCGAAACGGAAAACACCATTTTCTTATCGAACTCAAACCCCGCACGCAGCTGCTTGGTCAAGCTCACGCAGCACATCACGAAGACGGCCACGCTGCTGTAGATGTTGAAGGTAGCCGCATCATGAGCGCCAACCAAATCGAGCAGAGGCTTGATGATGACACCGCCGCCGAGGCCCGCCACTGCCCCAAGCGTGGTTGCCACAATGATGACCAAGGCATAGATGGGATAGAGCATGGAAAGCCTCTTTCAAGGAAAAGTGTGCACCCGCTGGCGAAAAGCCCAAGCAGGTGCTCAAATACGCAGGTTAGCGCATGTCCTTGCGGTTGGGTACCCAGTCGGCGGTCTCCCGGTGCCAGGTGAGCAGGCGCTCGCGCATCTGTGCGACCTTCTCGGCGTAGGCCGGGTCGTCGATGCGGTTTGACCTGCTCATGCGGGTCAAGGTCCAGGTCATACAGGGTGTCGCGCTCGTAGAGGCGCATGGTGTACTTGAGGTTGCCTATGCGCATCATCATGGCACGGGTATGGTTGGGGCCCTCCTCATGCTGGGTGGAGATGCGCAGCCAGTACATGTCATACGGATCATCGTGGCCCAGCTCCATGGACGGACGGTCGCCAAAGCCACGGCCACCCTCGCTGAACACGGCATCCTTGCCCGCATCGTCGCCCGCAAACACCGGCAGCAGCGACGTGCCGTACTGCACGTAGCCAAGATCGACCCCCGTCATGTCCGATAACGTGACACAGAGGTCGTTGAGCTCCACAAGAGCCAGGGTCACGCGCGGCTTGCACTCGATGCCCTTTGCCGGCTTCACGATGAGCGGGATGTTGACAAGCGCGTCCTCGAAGCAGTTCTGCACCTTCTCCACCAGGCCATAGTCGCAGGTGTAGCCGCCGTGGTCGGAGAACACAAAGACGGAGGTATCGTCAAACAGGCCCGTCTCCTTGAGCTTGCCAACCAGTTGACCCAGCTGACTGTCAAACTTGGAGCACATGTCCAAGTAGGTGGTACACAGCTCGTTCCACCTCTCCTCCGGCCAGCGGGGATCAAGGTCAATCTTGCGCACGGTCTCGGCAATCATGGAAGGCGAATCCTCGCGACGCGGGACTCGCGGCGGTAGGGCTTCCCTGTCGGTGATGCCATACCAAGGGCGATCGCACCTGTGGGGCGGATGCGGGAACGTGAGCGTGCAGTACACGAAGAGAAGCTTCTCCTGCTCCCCTGTATGCAGGAGCCCCGCCGGCAGGCGCGATGCCTGCAGCGGGGCCTCCATGTCCGATATCGCTTGCGGGGCCGAATCTAGGCTTTTGATACGCCTTCCTGCTACTGCCCTTCTTCCCTGCTCTTCGGGCCGCCCTTCTTCGGCAGCCGTCCTGCCCTCTTCAGGGCATCGCGCAGAAGGTATTCAACCTGTCCGTTTGCGCTCCTCATGTCGTCGGCTGCCCACTTCTGTATGGCATCCCAGATGTCCGAATCGATGCGGAGCGGATACTGCTTGCGGCTCACGCCCAAGCCCTCTTTCCTTTATGCATAGAGGCTTCCCGTATTGAGCACCGGCTGTGCATCGGACTCGCCGCAGAGCACGACCATGAGGTTCTGTGCCATCGCTGCCTTGCGCTCATCGTCGAGCTCGATGGCGCCGCCGGCGGAAAGCCTGTCGACTGCCATCTCCACCATCGAGACAGCGCCCTCAACGATCTTCTTCCTCGCCGCAAGGATAGCGTCAGCCTGCTGGCGGCGAAGCATGGCCTGGGCGATCTCCGGTGCATAGGCAAGGTGCGTGAGGCGTGCGTCTTCGACGGCGACACCGGCTGGCGCGAGCCTCCTGTCAAGCTCTGCCTTGAGCGCATCGCTCACCTCTTCGATGTTGGAGCGCAGCGTAATCGAGGAGGCAGACTCGTCCTCATCCTCCATGTGGTCGTAGGCATAGACGGACGCGACATGGCGAAGGGCGGTCTCGGTCTGCATGGAGACATAGGACTCGTAGTCATCCACATCGAAGACAGCCTTGGCCGTATCGGAGACCCTCCAGGACACGACCGTGGCGATCTCGATCGGGTTGCCCATCTTGTCGTTCACCTTGAGACGTTCGCCGTTCAAGGTCCTCAGGCGTGTCGAGATGACAGAACCGCGCACGCTCTTCAATCCGCCCTTGCCGCGCTCGGGCTTCTCGCTGTCAAGCCCTGCCTCGGCAAGCCCCAGGTTCCTTGCGTAGAGCGGGTTGGCCCACCTGAGCCCTTCGTCGGTGACCGTGCCGACATACTTGCCGAAGAGCACACAGACGCGGGCCTGCCCCGGCTGGAGCGAGAAGAAGCCATTCGAGAGGAAGCAGGCGGCGGCGAAGAGGACGATTGTGAAGATCAAGAGAGGCATGCTGAAGGCAGGCTCAGGCAGCAGCAGATCGTCTGCTCTTGCAAGAGATGTGACATCGAAGATGAAGAGCGCGACAGATACGACGAACATGGCAAGTACCACGAAGAACATGAGCCAGCCGCTTGCGGCATGGGCCTTCTTTTCGACACTCATGGCTGAGCATCCTTTCTGTCAGAGAGTCTGCCTACCTGGCAGCCTGCCCCCTGAATCTGATTACATTGTGATATCACATTGATCTCTCGTCAACATCCAGGGCGCACCCGCTGACAAAAGCCTTACACATCGATGAATATGCAGGTCAGAAGGCCCTTATGCCTCGTCTGCCGGAAAGATTCCGTACGCCTGGTCCCCTGCATGCTCGAAGCGCACAGCCGAGATGCCGAGCGATGCGGCAAGGACAGAGCTCCCTGCAATCTCTTCCGGAGTGCCTTTCGCCAGAAGCTGGGTCGGACGGGCACTGCCGAGCACGCAGATGCCATCGGAAAAGCGCAGGGCCAGATCCACATCGTGGGTCACGCAGACGATGGTCGTCCCCTGCTCATCCGCAAGCCTTCTCACGAGCTGCATGAGATCCAGGGCTGCTCTCACATCGAGATAGGTCGTCGGCTCGTCGAGCAGGAGCGTACGCGCTCCCTGCGCGACCGTCATGGCGAGAAACGCGCGCTGGCGCTCCCCGCCCGAAAGCTTCCTGGCATTCCTGTCTCTGAGCCCTTCCAGTCCCATGAGCGAGATCGCTTCGTCGACCTTGTCCCAGTCCGCCTTCTCCAGCTGGCCGAAGGGCCCCATATGCGTATAGCGTCCGCAGGCAACCAGGTCCCTTACCTTCATCGACGGCGTCCTGTGCACCTGCGGAAGCATCGCCAGAAGCCCTGCCCGCTCCTTTGCAGAAAGGGAGAGCGTATCTGTGCCCGAGAGGAGCACCGCTCCGCAGGCAGGCTTCAGCATGCCCTCCGTCAGGGCAAGAAGCGTCGACTTGCCGCAGCCATTGGGGCCGAGCACGGCCGTGATACCACCTTCGGGAATGGCAAGGGAAAAGCCCTCGAAGAGCTTGCGCTCCCCGTAGCCGAACGAGATGTCCTGGAACGTGAGCACATCACTCATCGCGGTACCCCTTCCCCTTCATGAGGAGGAAGATGAAGAAGGGACCGCCGATGGCAGACATCAGGATGCCGACCGGCAGTTCGTAGGGTGCAAAGAGCGTACGTGCCAGAAGATCTGCCAGGAGCGTGAAGGCAGCGCCCCAGAGCGCGGAGACCGGAATCACGCGTCTCAGGTCGTGCCCGACGAAGCGTCTTGCCACATGGGGCACCATGAGGCCAATGAAGCCGATGAGGCCCGAGAAGCTCACGGAGGCTCCTGCCAGAAGCGAGGCAATCGTGAGGCCTGCTGCACGAAGGAGAGCCACCGGCACGCCGACCGCATGCGCCGCCTGGCTGCCGAGCGAAAGCACATTGAGACGTGGCGCCAGAAGAGAGGCAAGCACGATGCCTGCGCAGATGAGGACGGCAGGCAGGCCGAGATCTGACATCACGATGCCGGAAAGCCCGCCCACAAGATAGGTGGAAGAGCCCAGATAGGCATTCGGCGCGATGATGAGGATGGCATTCATGCCTGCTGTGAAGACAGCATTCACGGCGACCCCTGCAAGCACGACCGTAAGCCTGGAGACGCCTGTCCGCAATGACACAAGCAGTATGAGTCCCGAAGCAACAAGGGCGCCCAAGAAGGCAGCAGCCGGAAGAGGCAGCGGCAGCGCGATACCGACCGTTGCCAGCGCGCTCACCGTGAGCACGGCGAGTCCTGCGCCCGAGTTCGCGCCGATGATGTTGGGGCTTGCGAGCGGATTGTCGAGCACCTCCTGGATGAGGGCACCCGAGACCGAGAAGGCGGCGCCCGCAAGGACTCCTGCCAGGACGCGGGGAATGCGGATCGAGACGAGGATGCTTCTTGCCTTTGCCGCCATATCCTGTCCTGTCGCAAGCGCCCAGACGTCGCCGACGCCGACACCGGAAGCGCCAAAGACAAGGCCCAGAAGGATCGCTGCCAGAAGCGCCCCGACAGAAAGAAGGGCCAGGGCACCGAAGCGCCTGCCTCTGTGCCCTGTCCTCTTCATCTCTTTGTTCTCAGCTGCAGCCACGGCTTTCCTTACTTGCTGAGCGCCTGGCCCACGATCTCATAGGACTCGGCCCACTTGTCGAGCGGCTTGTAGAGGAAGTGCGCCGCATCGAGCATCGTGACGCGTCCTTCCTTCATAGCGGTCAGGTCTGCCCAGGCAGAATCGGAGCCGACCGCGTCCTCATAGTACTGCTGTGCCGTCGCCTCATCGTCAGAGGCAGCAAGCACGAGGATGTAGTCAGGATCAGCCTCGACCACAGCCTCTGTGCTGAAGTCAGAAAGAAGGCTCGGATTCTCGTCTGCGGTATTCACGGCACCGAGGTCACGCACGATCGCTCCTGCCATGCCCGTCGAGTTCTGGACGACAAGGCCCTTCGAATAGGCGCTCACGACAAGCACGGTCGGCGCCTTGTCTGCGACGGAGTAGGTCTGGATGTCCGTATCGATCTGGCTCCTCACGTCGGCCACGTTCTGCTGGTAGAGGTCGTCCCTGCCTGTGATCTGGCAGAAGATTCCCATCATGCGCTCGTAGTCGGAAAACGTCGTGACCTTGAAGAAGGCAACGGGCACGCCTGCCTCGTCGAGCGAGGATTCCAGGTCCTCCTGCGAGACGCCGGTCGCGTGCTTGCCGTCAGAGATGCCAGTCATAATGACAAAATCGGGATCGAGGTCAAGGATGCTCTCGAGATTGAGCGCTGTCGACTTGCCGACACCGGAAACGGCCGAAGAATCAACCCCGTAGTGCGCAAAGGCATCGTCCGAGGCACCGACAAGGGTGCCGCCTGCGAGCTGCCAGGCGCCCGCAAAGGAGCCCATACAGGCAACAACGCGCTGCGGATTCGAGACCGTGACTTCGCGGCCCAGATCGTCCGTGAAGGTAACGCTCTGCGTGTCGGAAGCAGCAGACGTGCTCTGTGCATCGGACGAGGATGTGGTGGTCGAGGTCTGGCTGCAGGCAGGAAGCGCCACGAGGCTCGAGGCAAGCAGGAGCGTGGCTGCCACCGCGGCAGGGCGCACAAGACGGCTGTCATTCAGCATGGAACGCTCTCTTTTCTGTCGATATCGGTATCAATGAAGATGCAGGCTGTCTGTCTCAACGGATGGCTTCGGCTTCCCGTGCATGGCGGACAAAGATGGCACTCACGCCCGGCAGGGAACCAAGGCCCGCCAGCATGCAATCCGTAGCAATGCCGGCTGCGTTCAAGCGCGATGTCCAGCTTGCTGCGCCCTCTCCCGCAAGCTGGCGGCGCACATGGCTTCCTGCCGTGAGCATGAGCGGGACAATTGTAGCCGAATGCGTACCATTGCGTACGAGCTTCTTCGCGACCTCGTCTGCATCGGGCGTGCCTTCCATGAGGCCGAGGGCAAAGTCGGTGCGCCCTGCTGCATGTAGCGCTTCTACAACACCTGCATAGGCGGCATCTGCCACGCCATTTGTCCCATGGCCCACCAGCACGAAGGAATGGCCCGGGACAGGCGGCAGGGCTTCGGCAAGAACCGAAGCCACCTCCATCTGGTCGCGCCAATCTGCGAGAAGCGGGCGTCCGAGGAGAAGGCCATCCGGAAAGCGTTCAGCAAGAGCCTGCGCTTCTGCTGCAAGCTTGTCCCACGCATCGCCGCAGACGATGAGGCCTGGCTGGACGATGGCTCGCGTGACGCCTTCGTCTGCAAGAGATGCAAGCGTCTCGCCGAGGCTTGCGGATGCAATGCCACGCTTTGCGAGATGCTCCCTCACCCAGGCACTTGTATAGGCCTCAGCAAAAGGCAGGCCGGCAAACGCATCCGCGAGCGCCTCTGCGACAGGCGCGGTGTCGGTCCTGCGCGCTTCATCCACAAGCGTGCCATAGCTTGCAAAGACGATGCCCTCACGCATCATGGCTTACCAGCACTCTCGAGACAGCGCCGGATGCATCCTTCTGGTAGGCAACGATGGAAGGCCAGGCAGGCGCTTCGAGCGAGATGATGCAGTAGATGGCAGAAGGGTCCTGTGCAAGCCGCAGATCCTCCTCAGATGGTCTGGCAGGAGTCTCAGGGTGCGAGTGCCAGTTGCCCAAGATCTCCATGCCGGAGCTCCTGGCTTCCTTGAGGACCTTCAGCTGCTCTCTGGGCGAGATCGTGAAATGCTCTGCCGTATGGTCGGCATTCTCGCAGAAGAACACGTGCTCGACGAAGGCTTCGCCTTCCTCGTCGCGATAGCCAGCCAGAAGGCCGCAGGCCTCCTCGGGTGCATGCGAGCGTGCCCACTCTGCCATCTCGTGGAAGGTCTCGCCGCTCAGATGGAGCATGCCTCTCCTCTCAGTCGAGCGCGGTGCCATGCTGCGCCAAAGAGCATGCTGGCTGCTCGTAGTCGATGAGCTCGGTCACGGTCGGATGGTCTCCGCATACCGGGCAATTCGGATCTCTCGGCGGCAGCTTGATCGTGTGGAAGTCTCCCTTGAGCGCATCGAACGTGAGGAGCCTTCCTGTCAGAAGCTCACCTATGCCGCAGATGTATTTTATGGCTTCAAGCGCCTCGAGGCATCCGATAACACCGGCAATGGCGCCGATGACGCCCGCCTGTTTGCAGGTCGGCACGGCATCCTTCGGCGGCATGTCGTGGAAGACGCATCGGTAGCACGGTCCCTCTCCCGGCACATAGGTCATGAGCTGGCCCTTGAAGCGGATGATGCCGGCATGCACGAAGGGCTTTCTGCCCATGACGCAGGCATCGTTGATCAGGAACTTCGTCGGGAAGTTGTCGACGCCGTCGATAACGAAGTCATAGCCGGCAATGAGGTCGGCGATGTTCGAGGAGTCGACGAACTCGCGATACGTCACGACATGCACGCCGGGATTGATATCGTGCAGGGTCTCTGCCGCACTTTCCACCTTGGGCTTGCCGATATCGGATGTCCCATGGATAATCTGGCGCTGCAGGTTCGAGAGCTCGACCTCGTCGGCATCCACGATGCCCAAGGTGCCGACGCCTGCTGCCGCAAGGTAGAGGGCAGCCGGGGCTCCGAGGCCGCCAGCACCGATGATCAGGACCTTGGCAGCGCAGAGCTTCTTCTGGCCCTTGACGCCGACCTCCTTGAGTATGATGTGGCGCGAATAGCGCTCGAGCTCGTCAGGAGAGAATGCCATCTTTAGCGGCCTCCGCCCATGAAATAGAGGAATTCGACCGTATCCCCCTCGTGGAGCGCCGTCGTGGCAAAGGCGGAATGGTCGACGAACTCCTCGTTCACCGCGACCGTCACATATTCCGCGTTCTCCACCTTTTCGTCTGCGATGAGCTGGGCAAGCGTCTCCCTCTCGGGCACGCTCTTCTTCTCTCCGCCTACCGTGATGTTCATGGCTGTCCTTCCCGCATATCCAGACATCAGCTATGCGCTATTCGTCTTCGAGCTTCTTCACGTCGAGGTCGTAGGCGCCGTCCTCTGCTTCCTTGAGAGAGAGCACCTTCTGTCCGTCATCGGCAAAGCTCCTCGGCACGTTCTGCATCGGCTCGCCTGCCGCCAGATGCACCCTCAGCACCTCGCCGATCTCGAGCTCTGCCAGTGCTGCCTTCGCTGTCACGAATGTCATCGGGCACACCAGATCCGTAATATCGACGGTGTCCGCTATCTCATATGCACTCTCAGCCATGGAAACCCCCTACTGGGCAGCCGGCGCTGCCGGCTCGACCTCTACCGAATCGGCCTTGGGGCAGCCCTCGGGCGCCGCCTCGTCGTAGGCCTTCCTGACCACCGGCACGAAGCTCTCCCATCCTTCGCGGTCGAGACAGAACTTGAAGCGGTCGCCGGCAACCGCATGGTCGTCGTACCACTGGATCGTCGCATCGGCCACGGCGAGCAGCTGCTCGTCGGACTCCACGGGCGGCAGGAGCTTCCTGCCCTTCGTGATGTGGTTGCCAAAGAGGCCGCCGAACGTGAGGTTGTAGACCATCTGGTAGTTCCAGGAGGCGACCGGGCACTTCTGCGAGCACTTGCCGCAGGAGACGCACTTCGTGTAGTCGACGACGATCTTCTCCCCGTCATCCGTGATGGCCTGGGGCTTGCAGACCTTGGAGCAGATGCCGCAGTGGATGCAGGCATCCGGCTTCCACTGGACCTTCCTGCCGCCCTTGATGCCGAGATCGTTCTCCTCGGCCTTGAGGCAGTTGTTCTGGCAGCCCGTGACGCCGAACTTGAACTTGCCCGGAAGATCGCGTCCGAAGTAGCGCTCATCGAGCATCGTCGCGACCTTGCAGGAATCGATATTGCCGGAGGGGCATACCGCGCTGCCCTGGCAGCCTGTGACCGTGCGTACGCGCGCTCCGCAGCAGCCCGGCTCGACACCGTATTCTGCAAGCAGGGCCTTCACGGCATCAGCGTCCTCAACCTTGATGAAAGGAATCTCGATGGCCTGGCGGCTCGTCAGATGGATGTAGCCATGGCCGAAGGCGTCAGCCACCTTGGAGATGCCGATAAGCTGGCAGGCATCCAGATGTCCTGCCGTGATATGGAGGCGCAGCGAGTAGAAGCCTTTCTGCTTCTGCGCCATGAAGCCGCCCTTCTTGAGCGCGGCATTGTCGATCTTTGCCATGTCCTCTCCCCTCTCCAGCCGGAGCTGGTCATAAATTTCAGCATAGGCGCCCAGATGGGCTCTCCCCTACTACCTCTTTTCTATGTTTGGCTATCGCTTTGGCAGATTGCAGAATTCATTGTTTCCTATATAGAGACCCCTGTCAGCCACGCCCCCCGGAAGAGACAGGCCGAGAGCAGCTGCGGGATGTGCGGCAGGGACAAAGGAGCTGCACCTCGGAGCGCCTCCAGACCCTGAGCATCCCGACCTCGGGGCATCGCCTTCTTCCTGGGTCTGGGAGCGCCGTCCGCCAGCAGAATGTGCGGGCCGGCAAAGCGTCCGCTACAATGCAGGAGATATCCGCCGTCTTGCCGAGGAGCTCCATGCGCGTCATCAAGAGCATCAACAACAATGCCGCCATCTGCGTAGATGGCAAGGGACGCGAGCTCATCGCGCTCGGAAATGGCATCGGCTTCGGCACGGTTCCCCGCGAGGTCCCACTCTCCGACATCAAGCGCACCTTCTACGGCGTCGACCCCAAATACCTGGGACTTGTGAGCGAGCTTCCCGAAGATGTGCTCGAATTCGCGGCACAGCTTGCAGACCTTGCCCGTTCGGGACTTTCCTACGAGCTCTCGCCGAACCTGCCTGTCACGCTTGCCGACCATGTCGCCTTTGCAATCAAGCGCGCCGAAGAGCATATGGTCGTCGAGATGCCGCTTGCCTTCGATGTGCAGCAGAGCTATCCGGCCGAGTACCGCATCGGCGAGATGGCAGTGCATGGCATCGAGCGCACCTTCAGCGTGCATCTTCCCCGCACGGAGGCTGTCGGCATCGCCCTCTCGATCGTGAACAGCGCCGTCTCTGCAAGCGCCCACGATACGGAGCGCCAGCAGATGACGGAACGCCTGATCGAGGGCAGCACGAAGATAGTGGAGAGGCGGCTCGGGATCGAGGTCGAGCGCAGCTCCTTCGACTATGCCCGCTTCGCGACCCATATGCGCTACCTGATAGGCCGGCTGATCTCTGGCGAGCATGCCTCTTCGGGCGCAGCCGCCCTTCTGCCGGAGCTTCTGGAGCGCTATCCGGAAGTGTCTTCCTGCGGCAATGCCGTCGCAGACTATCTCGGGCAGAATCTCATGAAGACGCTCGACGAGGAGGAGCGGGTGTATCTGATCCTGCATGTGAACCGCGTCTTCGAGCGTGAGACGGCAAAACGCCCCTAGCACCTGCCGTTCACGACAGGATTCCGACCGTTCGCTCTTTGGACCCCTTCAGTCTGCTTCTGGCTGCCCTATTCTTTCCCATGCATTGGGTGCTACGCACTGGACTTCGCTCCACGAGGCATTACCAAGGCTGGGACGCACAGATTCTGTGTGCCCTGCTGCTCTGGTATGGCTCGGGGGGCATTTTTTGTATGCATCCATCCTCCGAAGCCGGAGGAAGGCGCCTCCTCGAAAACCAGAGCAGATAGCAAGGAAGCATCGCTCTGATATGGGAGGCAGAAGATGGCAGACAACGAACGCATTGCCGCAGAGGTTCTTGACGCTGTCGGCGGCAAGGACAACATCACAAGCATCGCGCACTGCATGACAAGGCTGAGGATCAACCTGAAGGACGAATCGGTCCCCGACGACGACAGGATCAAGGCTATCAAGGGAGTGCTCGGCTGCCAGTGGTCGGGTGGCCAGTATCAGGTCATCATCGGCCAGAATGTGCCCAAGGTCTACGATGCAATCGTGAAGCTCGGCGTCTCTGCCGGCGGCGCGATCGACGAGAACCTCGATGCAGATGGACCGAAGGAGCCCTGGTCGGCAAGACGTGTCGGACAGGCAATCCTCAACTATCTCTCGAAGACCATGATCGCTGCCATCCCTGTCATGATGGGCGCAGCAATGTTTCGCACCATCGCTGTCATCGCAGGCCCGGGCATGCTCAATGTGTGGCCTGCCGACTCCGAGATCTATAACCTGTTCTACAACTGGATCTACGACGCCGGCTTCTACTTCATGCCGATATACCTCGGATACTCGGCAGCGCAGCAGCTTGGCGCCTCGAAGATGCTCGGCATGATGATGGGCGGCATCCTCATCGCGCCTGATTTCGTGAACATCGTCACGGCCGCAGCCGATACCGGCCAGGCCTTCACGTCGGTCTATGGCATACCCGCCATGCTCAATACCTACTCCTCGACCGTGCTTCCGATCCTTCTCTGCATGCCTGTGCTCTGGCAGGTGGAAAAGCTCTTCAAGCGCGTGATTCCCGACATGCTCTCCACCGTCTTCGTGCCCTTCCTCACGATGTTCGTGATGGTTCCCGTCGGCCTCTGCGCACTCGCCCCGATCGGCTCTGTGCTCGGCAATGCATTCGGCAACCTCATGTTCTCGTTCGGCAACGCCGGCGGCATCGCGACCATCCTTGCCCTCACGATCATCGCTGCCCTCTGGGAGTTCTTGGTCATGACCGGCATGCATCAGGTGCTTCTCATGCTTGGCATCATGCAGCTCCTTTCGCTTGGCTCCGACTCCTGCGTCATGGTTGCGGGCGGCATCGCCCAGTTCGCGACCTGGGGCATGGCATTCGGCGCCTTCCTCAGGCTCAAGGAGCCCGATGAGCGCGGCGCCAACCTCGGCTACTTCCTCTCGGGCATCCTCGGCGGCGTCACGGAGCCTGCACTCTATGGCTGCGGCTTCAAGTACACGCACTGCTTTGCCGGCATGATCGCAGGCGGCGCTATCGGCGGCGCCCTTGCAGGCATCTTCCATGTGACGACCTATGTCCTCGGCGCCACCAACATCCTGGGCATTGTCGGCTTCGTTGCCGGAGGCACGTTCAACATGGTGATGGGATGCGTCGCCTCTGCCGTCGCCTTCATCGCTGCCGCTGCCATCTCCTACAGCTTCGGCTTCACGAAGGAGCAGCTTGCAGCTGACCGGCAGGCCGCAGAAGAGGCTGCTGCAAAGAAGGCAGCCCTCAGGGCATAAGATGGATGAGCAAGCAAGCAGAGAAAGGATGGTTGCACATGAAGCGTCTGCTTCTGAGAGCTGACGATCTGGGATACAGCTACGCCGTGAATCTCGGTATCGTCCGTGCCGTGAAGGATGGGGTCATACGCTCCGTGGGGCTCATGCCGAACATGCCGGAGGCCAAACGCGGGCTCTCCTGGCTCAGAAACGAAGACATCGCGATTGGCCAGCACACGAATGTCTGCCTCGGCACGCCGTGCGCAGACCCTGCGACGATTCCGAGCCTGGTGGACGAAGAGGGCCAGCTCAAGAGCAGCAGGACCTTCCGCCAGAGCTTCAGAGAGGGCATCGATTTCGTCGACTACGACGATGCGGTGCGCGAGATCGAGGCGCAGCATGCCCGCTTTGTCGAGCTCGTGGGCAGGGAGCCCGACTACTTCGAGGCACATGCCGTCATGTCGAAGACGCTGAACCAGGCAATCTCTGATGTGGCAGCAAAGCACCACCTGAGGGAGCAGAAGGCCTCCTTCGACCCCGCAAACCACGTACTCTGCGGCACGACCGAGGTCCGCATGTTCTGCGAGGACATGCTGCCACCCGAGCAGTACCATCCGACAGACTTCATCCACCGCACGGCAGAGGGCCTCAAGGACGGCGAGACCGGAGTCATAGTGCTGCATCCAGGATATCTCGATGCCTACATCCTGGAACATTCCTCCCTCACACAGAACCGTACGAAAGAGGTCGATGCCCTGATCGATCCTGACCTCAGAGCCTGGCTCGAAGCGCAGGAAGACCTCGAGCTCATCGACTATCGGGATATCGCCTAGAGCGAGGCATCATCCTCAGCAGAAGGCAGCACTGCAGACAAGCAGGGCTGCCTTCTCGCTTTGTCCGAACATATCAATCAGACTGCCGTTTCTGCCTCGGCGTAAGCATGTAGCGCGCATTGCGTCTGTCGCTCTGCTTCATCAGGACTCCGGCATCCGTCAGCTGCTGAAGTATTTCCCGTACGCGCCGGGCGCTCAGACCAAGGGCTCCGGCAACCAAGGAAGCACTAATTTCTTCATGCTCGCCGAAGAGTGCCCATATTGCAGCCATCCTATCGGCGGCTTATCGGAGATAGCCGCCGATAGACTGGCTTGGCGAATCCCCAGCCCCTGGAATGGCATGGTATACGGGCATTCACGCACCGGTGTCTGTCATGACATCGGCAGGGCCGCAGTGCCACTCCTGGCATCGAGGGGCGCAGAAACACGTTGCTGCCATCTTCCTCGAACCCCAGCACAGCACAGATTTTGAAAGCACATGCCGCATCGTCGCCGCCCAGGGTGGATGGACGGCCAAAAAGGCATGCCCTGAATCGGCGGCAGACACTCGCCTTCCGGCCAGGCCGCAGAAAAGATCTCAGGAGGGCATAGATCCGTCCTGCTTCTGCCAGGAACGTTCTCCATCGCTGCTGTCTATCCATGAGGCTGCAGGAGGTCTGAAGTCAGATGGCGGACTAGCCCTGCGCCCCGAAATCGCAGACCGCGCTGATTGCCTGAGCGACCGCCTCGAGGCCTTCGGCATCGGCAGCCGAGAAGCGGTTCTTGAAGGTGCTGTCGATATCGAGCACGCCGACAAGCTGTCCTTTGCTGTGTATGGGGACGACAATCTCCGACTGGGAAGCGCTGTCGCAGGCGATATGTCCCGGGAAGGCGTGGACATCGGGCACGACCTGGGTCTTGTCTGTCTGGGCTGCCGTGCCGCAGACACCTTTGCCAACGGGGATATGCACGCAGGCCACCTTGCCCTGGAAGGGGCCAAGCACGAGCTGGCCATCCCTCATCAGATAGAAGCCTGCCCAGCTGATGCGCTCCATTGCCTCGAAGATGAGCGCAGAAGCATTCGGAAGGAAGCAGTACCAGGCAGGCTCTGCCTCGGCAATGGATGAGATCTGTTCGCACAGCAGCTCGAAGTCAGTCATGCCAGCTCCTCGGTCGTTCGGGTTTCCGTCAGTATGCTGCCAGAAGGCCGCATTGTCCAACGCGGGGACAAAGGACCATAACTGGCTGGTTCCTGGATCCCTTATTCCGCGTGCCCCTTCCGCCATTCCGGCAGACTCCTGCCGCGCCAGGATGCGGAGGCCCTGAGGAAGCTGCTGAGCTCAAGATAGCCCAGAAGATAGGACAATCTCTTCGGTATCCAAGGCGGCAGCAGACAGATGGTGCTTTGCAAGAAGCTCGCATGCATGGTTGAGCTGCTTCTGGAACGTCGTGCCTTCGTCTGAGAGCCTGCGCTGGAACGTGCGCCTGCTCACGCCGAGACGGCGCGCGATATCGTCCGCGCCCCACTCTCCTGCCGGCAAGGCCTCGATGAGGGCACTCCTGACATGTGACGAGAACGACTCGTCCGTCTCGAGCTCTGCAAGCCTGCGTCCGAGCTCGGACTCGAAATAGCTCCACATCGCATCGCTTGCGCGCACGAACGGCATATCCCTGTCGGACGAGGCAAAGGACAGGATATTCCTCGGTCCCGCCTCGATAGCGCATCCCAGATAGGCTGCAGACGAGCTGTCTTCAGGCACTTCCTGCATCTCGGCTGCGACAGGCGAGATATCCTGCTTCGTGGCCTTGCGGATGCGGTTCACGAGGAAGGCGAATTCCACCTCGACACGGAATGCTGGCATCCTGAGCTCTGCATCCCCGCAGGTCATCTCGACCGAGAGCGTGCCTTCCCCCTCATGCACGTTGAACTCCATAGGCCCGATGAGGCGCTTGCAGCGGGCAAGGCGCCCGATGCATGCCCTTCCATCGTGCGCTCGCGGACGAAGTCGCCCTGTCCGCCGAAGGCGGCATTGTTGATGATGGCATCAGGCTCCCAGCCGTTGGCATGGCAGGCGTCGTAGATCTTCTGGGCCGCATCGGGGCTGGAGTGGTCTGCTGCGATGGTCACGGCCTTCACGCCGTGCTTCTCCTTCATCTCCTCGGCCTGGGCATCGAGCTTCTTCTGGCTGCGCCCCACGAGGATGAGGTCACCACCCTTGCTGGCATGGATGTCTTAGAAGCAGGAGCCGAGCCCGCCGTAGGAACCGGTGATGAGGGCTGCGTTGCTGAGCGTTGCGTTCTTCATGATGTAGGTTCATTCCCCTGTGCGGCCCTTCCTAGCCGCTTCTTCTTGACGGTTAAGAGATTACGGGGGAGGGGCTCATCGCAGAACATCAGTGTGTGCCAGCCTGCTATCAGATTGCGCCACAGCGTCCCAAGGAATCTCTCATGCAGAGCGGGAAGAGCGCTACTGTCTATTAGCTCTCTCAATTGGATAGCTACTATCTACCTACTATCTAAATTACTCTTCAATTTTCATTGTATTGGGGGCGGATTTTCAGAGCAAGTGCAACGCCTGTGAGCAGAAGACCTCCTCAGGTACTTCCAGCCGAGGCGCTTGCGCGGTCTGCGGCTGAGCATAGCATGCCGAAAGCAGAAGTGGTCGATAGACCCTCTCTCTTTCAAATCGTGCTCCGCAGGAACCAAAAAGCCTGTCAGGCAGCACCAGCCAGTTCTCGGATGGTCCGTACCAATAAATCCGAAGATGCATTCATCTCCGCACTTGAAGAGCTTGGAGATGCAAGGACATCAGAAATCGCCGAGCACTCCGGACTTCCCCGGAGCACGGCATCAAGAGCCCTGAAGCAGCTTATGCAGAAGGGGCTGGTCGCTGTGTCGCCAGGAGCCACGACAAGTCCGACCAGACGCTATACCCTTACAATCTGAGCATCATGGCTTCACAGCATCCTTGCCAGCCTCCGATCAGACTGCCTCTGCACTATCGGCGATGCTTGCAAGCTCTGAGATGATGGGGATGTGCTGCGGGCAGGCGCGCTCGCACTGGCCGCAGCGGATGCAGGCATCTGCAAAGCTGCCATGCCCAGAAATCTTGGCCAGCGCCTCCTGCGACTCCTGGATCTTCCCTTCCCTGAGACGCAGGTTCTCCGCTGCAAAGATTTCAGGTATGGGAATCTGCTTCGGACAGCCAGAAGTGCAGTAGTGGCAAGCAGTACAGGGTATGCCGGAAGAGCGACCCATGAGCTCCTGCGCCTGTGCGATAGCAGCACGCTCGGCATCATCGAGCGGCTTCATATCACGCATGAAGGAGAGATTGTCCTGCATCTGCTGCACATTCGACATGCCCGAGAGCACCGTGAGCACACCTGGAAGCGATGCGGCAAAGCGCAGCGCCCATGAGGCATAGGAAGTGCCTGGCGCTGCCTTGTCGAAGAGCTCGCGCACCTGACGGGGCGGCTTTGCGAGAGCCCCTCCCTTTACCGGCTCCATAATGATGATGGGGATGTGGTGGGCACGTGCCACCTCGTAGTTTGCACGCGAGACGATGCGCGGATTCTCCCAGTCTGCATAGTTGATCTGTAGCTGCACGAAATCCATCTCGGGGTGATCATTGAGAATCTCTTCGAGGAGCTCGGGCTTTCCATGGAACGAGAATCCGGCCTCGCGTATGAGTCCCTGCCGCTTCAGGTCCTGCACATAGTCCCAGATATGGAACCGGTCATAGCTCCGGTAGTTCTGCTCCATGAGGCCATGCAGGAGATAGCGGTCGAAATATCCTGCTCCGGTCCGCCCGAGACTTGTCACGAACTGCTTCTTCGCCGCCTTCTCGTTTCTTACGAGCATCCAGGCATTGAGCTTCGTCGCAAGCTCAAACTCGGAGCGTTCATGCCGCTCGACAAGCGCCTTGCGCGCTGCCTCTTCGGAGCCGGGATAGACATAGGCCGTATCGAAATAGCGGAAGCCCGCTGAGAGAAAGAGGTCGACCATCTCCTCCATCTGGCGTATATCGATGGAAAGACCTCTTCTCGGCAGCCTCATGAGGCCGAATCCGAGCTTTGGATAGGCTGCAATCTCTTGTGCATCCATGGAAATCCCCTCTCGCCGCTTGAGGAGAGCATAGCGGAGAGAGGGGATGCTGTCGCAATCAGATGGTGCCAGAATGGCGTTCTTTGCTAATGGGATGTTCCGGCGCAGTCTGCAGGTCCGCCACGCAGGATTCTGAGGCCATGTCCCACGGCGTCAATCACGGCCGTGATGTTCTCGACTGCCGCCTTCGGGCTGCCAGGGAGATTGATGATGAGCGTGCGGGAGCAGATGCCGGCGACCTCGCGCGACAGGCAGGCACGCGGGGTGATGGCAAGAGAGGCTGCACGCATCGCTTCGGGGATGCCAGGCGCCATGCGCTCGCAGACACAAGCTGTCGCCTCGGGCGTCACATCGCGGGGCGAGAAGCCCGTGCCGCCCGTCGTGAGCACGAGGGCGATATCCTGCTCTGCTGCATCCTTCAGCGCCTGCTCGATCTCTTCCGTCTCATCGGGCACGATCTTCGTGCCGACGACCCGGTAGCCCTTCTCCTCGAGGAGCGCGACGAGCGCAGGGCCGCTTGCATCGGTGCGCTCTCCTCTCGACGAGCGGTCGCTCACCGTGAGGACGAAGGCCGAATAGACCGTCTTCTCTTCTTCCATGATGCTCACTTTCCGAAGGGGCAGACAGGATAGGTGCAGGTCGGACACCTGAGGCACAGGCCGCCTTCGCCGAGCTCGACAAAGTCGCGCTTCTCGAGCGGCACCTCCGCGATGATGCGGGGAAGGACGAGATCGAGCACGGTTGCCGCATTGTACATCGCACATCCCGGCACGCCGAGGATGGGAACAGGGCGCTTCTCGTGGCCACGCTCGAGGTAGCCCACAAGCAGCATGGCTCCCGGCAGGACCGGTGCGCCATATGTCACGATGCGCGCCCCTGCGCGTTTGATGGCGCCCGGCGTGTTGTCATCCGGATCGACGCTCATGCCGCCCGTGCAGAGGATGAGCTCCGCTCCCTGTTCCTGTGCCTCATCTATCGCTTCCACGATATCGTCCACATCGTCTCCCGGACGCGACGTGAATGTCGTCGTGACGCCGAAGGCAGCAAGCTTCTCTTCCATGTCAGGGGTGAAGCGGTCCTCGATGAGGCCCTTCTTCACCTCGGAGCCGGTAGCGATGATGGCAGCTGTCAAGATCGAGTAAGGCTTCACGGACATGAGCAGATGTCCTCCTGCTGCACGCTCCGCCTTCTCAACTGTGCTCTCCTCCACTACAAGCGGAATCACGCGGGTGCCGGCAAGCGCATCTCCTGTCTTCACGCCGAAGCCGCCCTTGCGCGTCGCAACCATGACCTCGTCGACCGAGTTCACGGCAAAGAGCCGCTCCGCATCGACGAGGAAGACGCCGTCTGTCGCTGCATTGATGCCGATTTTGCCTTCGGAGGGCTCGCCCGAAGCCACGGTCCCCTCGCCGAGGCAGAGCGCCGCAAGCCGCTTTGCTGCATCGTTCTCATGGAGCATGCCCGGCTCCATCTCCCAGACATAGAGATGCTCCTTGCCCATGGAGAGAAGCACGGGGATATCTTCCGGTGCAACCACATGGCCCTTCCTGAAGCGCGGACCCTTGAAGCGCTCCTTCCCTTCGGGCACGATCTGCGTCATATCGTGGCAGAGCACCTGTCCTGCGGCATCTTCGGTACGTATGAGCTTCATCTTTGCCTCCCCTTAAGCCTCGTCTTCGGGCACGATGCGGATGGTATCGCCTGCACGCAGGACACCGCTCCTGATTACGATGCAGAATATGCCGTCTGTCGGCATCACGCACATGCCGGTGAGCCTCCTGATCTCGCAGTCATTGTGGCAGGTCTTGCCGATCTGCGTTACCGCAAGACGTGCCGTTCCCGCATCGAGCACGGTGCCGACGGGCAGCTCTTTGAGGTCCATGCCGGAAACGAGCACGTTCTCGGCGAAATCTCCCGCATGGAGCTCGAGCCCGCGCTCGCGCATGCGCTCGACCGCCTCGTCGGCAAGAAGGCTCACCTGGCGATGCCAGTTCCCGGCATGGGCATCGCCTTTGATGCCTGTGCCGACGACGAGGTCAAGATGGTCGACCGGAGTCTTCCTCGTCCCCTTCTTCGTGCTGATGCAGCAGGCGAGCACCTGCCCTTCGGGCAGCATACTGTCCCTCTTGCTCATGCCTCTCCCCTCAGGAAATGTCCGCTCTTCCCGCCATCCTTCTCGAGCAGGCGGATATCCGTTATCACCATGTCCCGCTGCACCGCTTTTGCCATATCGTAGATGGTGAGGCAGGCAACAGAGCAGGCCGAGAGTGCCTCCATCTCGACCCCGGTCTTCGCATCGCAGCGGCAGATGGCCTCGACAGAGATGCCATCATCCTCGTAGGCAAAGTGCACATCGACCCCGGTGAGCGGGATCTGGTGGCACATCGGAATCGTCTCCCACGTCCTCTTTGCTGCCATGATTCCTGCAACCTGTGCGACAGCGAGGACATCGCCCTTCTTGATGCCGCCAGACTTGATGAGGGCAAGCGTCTGCTGATTCATGCAGACCTTGCCAGCCGCACGGGCGATGCGATGCGTGACGTCCTTCGGCGTCACGTCGACCATGCGGGCGCGTCCCTCCTCATTGATGTGCGTGAGCTCTGGCTCCACGCTAGCCTCCTATCTCGTTCATCGGCCGGCACGACTCGCTCGTGTGGCCATCTGCAATATCCATATGGTGCCCTTCAGGCTTGAGCGCGATAGCACGTCTCAGCGCCTCATCGAGCTCCTTGCCATGAAGCCCCCTGAGCGGCACCTCGACAGGTGCATGGAGGCAGGGCTTGAGCCTGCCACCCGAGGTCAGCCGGAGCCTTCCGCAGCCACGGCAGAACCTGTGTGTCATGGGCCGTATGAGTCCTATCGTCCCTTCCCAGCCAGGAGCGGAGTAGAGCTCTGCCACCCCATCGGTGCCTGCAGGCACAAGGAACGGCAGCTTCTCGAGCACCGCATCGGCCGACACGAAGCGCTCGCGTGGCCAGGTGGCGCACTCCCCCATCGGCATGAGCTCGATGAAGCGGACGGACGCCACATCCTTCCTTGCAAGCCCTGCGACCTGCATCCAGTCATCGTCGTTCACACCGCCCAGAAGGACGCAGTCGATCTTCGTGTCCTCGAATCCTGCCGCGCGTGCTGCCGCAATGCCGGAAAGTGCATCTCTGAGCTCGCCTGTGCGGGTGATTGTCCGGTAGCGCTCAGGATTGAGCGTATCGAGACTGATATTCAGGCGCGTAAGCCCTGCCTCTTTCAGCTCTTCTGCCAGAGGTGCCAGGAGCACCCCGTTTGTCGTCATGTCCACTTCCTCGATGTCAGGAATCCGGACAAGCATGCGTACGAGATCGGCAATGCCACGCCGCACGAGCGGCTCTCCTCCGGTAAGCCGGATCTTGTGCACGCCGAGACGTGCCGTGGCTTCTGCAATCTCTGCAATCTCCTCGAAGGAGAGGATGTCTCTGTGTGCGCACTTGTGCACGCCCTGCTCAGGCATGCAGTAGATGCAGCGAAGCGAGCAGCGGTCCGTGACAGAAATCCGAAGATAGTCGATCGTCCGTCCCTCATGGTCACGCATCTCTGCCGTCCCCCTTCGCATCCGAGATGAGGGGCATGACAGAGGAGGGATCGCAGGAGAGCACGAGCTCGGACGGATTGTCGAGACGTGCCCATTCGTCCTTGCCGAGCTCATAGCGGAGCTCGGCTGTCCCGGGTGTCTGGAGCATGCAGATGACAGAGAACGGCGACTCGATCGTGCGCACGACCGTGCACGAAATTGCGTTCGTGCACGCCTCGTCTGCCTCAGCCACCCGAAAACAGTGGGCACGGATGCCGGCATGGGTCGTGTCTGCAGGAGCCGCGCCTTCGGTCCCGAGCACGACGCCCCAGTCGGTGCAGTCGAGCCTGCCGTCGGGCAGCACCTGCGCCTTGCTGATGTTCTTGCAGCCAGAGATCAGGGCAGCTGCCAGAGTCTTCGGATGCGCAAAGAACTCGTGGACCGGCGCGCACTCCTCGGTGCGCCCCTTCGCAATCACGCAGATCTCATCGGCCAGGCGATAGACCTCGTCGCGGTTGTGGCTCACGAAGATGGCACCACCGGGGAATAACTTCAGCGTATCGGCGAGCTCGAGCTCGAGCTGCCAGCGGAGATACCCATCGAGGGCGCTGAACGGCTCATCGAGAAGCAGGATCTGTGGCGAGCCTGCAAGGATGCGTGCAAGCGCGCAGCGCTGCTGCTGGCCACCCGAGAGCTGCGCCGGCTTCAGGGATTCGAGCCCCGAGAGCTGCATGCGCTCTATCTCTCTATGCGCACGCTCGAGGCGCTCCTCGCGGGTCGCTCCTTCAGCTCCTGCAAGCACATTCTTCTCGACCGTCATGTTCGGGAAGAGCGCGTACTGCTGGAAGAGGTAGCCGACATGGCGCTTCCTGGCCGGCACATCGATGTGCTGCTCCGCGTCGAAGAGCACCCGCCCGTTCAGGACGATGCGCCCCTGGTCGGGCTTCATGAGGCCAGCGATAGCCCGGAGCGTCAGGCTCTTGCCACAACCCGATGCTCCGAGGAGGGCGAATGTCTCATGCGACGTGGCAGTCCTGAAGTGCACATCGAGCTGGAAGCTGCCAAGATCTTTCTCTATATCGACTTCGAGAGACACGATGCCCCCTTCGCTGCACTCTTCTGGCTGCGCGCACGCCCTTCGAACATGTTCATCGCAAGCAGCACGACCGTCGATATCGCGAGGTTGATGAGGACCCAGGTGAGGGCGCCTGCATCATCGCCGGTACGCCAGAGCTGGTAGACCGTCGTTGCGACCGTTGCAGTCGAGCCCGGCGTATAGCCGGCAACCATCGAGGTTGCGCCATACTCGCCCAAGGCACGGGCAAATGCGAGCACCATGCCGGCAATGATGCCCGAACGGCAGGCCGGCATCTTGACACGCCAGAACGTCCAGATGCCGGACTTTCCGAGCGTCGCTGCTGCATCGGCAAGCGTCTGGTCGAACGATTCGAAGGCACCTCTGGCCGTACGGTACATGAGCGGGAAGCTCACGACGACGCAGGCCACGACCGCTCCCTGCCATACCATGGTAAGGCGCACGCCGAAGGTCTCCATGAGCCAGAGGCCCAGGGGACGCTTCGGCCCCAAGACCGTGAGGATCAGGTAGCCGACAACGGTCGGCGGCAGGACAAGCGGCAGCGTCAGGATCACATCGAGGATGCCCTTCAGCACCCGGGGCGCCCGCTCGACGACGCCGGCGAGCCAGATGCCCAGAAAGAACGTCGCCACCGTCGCGACAAGCGCGATGCGCAGCGAATTCCAGAGCGGAAAGAGATCCACGGAAGCACCTCCTCGGATGCAGGGACGGAAGCAGGACAGGGACTAGGAAAGCGGCGTGAACCCGACTTCCTCGAAGTCGGCAGAAGCTTCGGAGCCCTTCAGGAACTCGAGGAAGGCCGAAGCCCCATCGGCGTTCGGCGCTTCCTTGAGCGCTGCTGCAGGATAGACGACGCGTCCGCACATCTCCTTTGTCGCCTCGTCGACGACGGTGAGGCCAGCAGACGTTGCATCGGTCTTGTAGATGACGCCGCAGTCGACGGCTCCTTCTGAGACCTGGGTCGTGACCTCCTTCACGTTCGTGCCGTACGTGATGCAGCCGGCATTCGCAAGCTCGGTCTTATCGAGCCTATACCAGGCAAGGATCTTCTGGGTGTACTGGCCGACCGGCACGTCGGAGTTGCCCATAGCAAGCAGGACATCGTGAGCCGCGAGACGCTCTGCCAGGTCGTCGAAGCCCGCGATCGACTTCGGGTTGCCTTCCGGCACGGCGAGCGTGACCTTGTTCTCGAGGATATCGAAGCGCGTGGAATGGTCGATGAAGTCAAGGCCTTCGTCGTTTCCGGACTCTGCCTCGGCGTCGAGCTGGTTCATCTGCTTCTGGCCGGCGGAGATGAAGACATCTGCCTCGGCGCCATTTTCGATCTGCGTCTTGAGCGTGCCCGAAGAGTCGAAGTTGTAGCTCATCTCATAGCTCTCCTGGGAGGCAAACGAGTCTCCTGCCTTCGTGAGGGACTCGGTCAGAGATGCTGCCGCAAAGACAATGAGCTTCTGCTTCTCGTCGGATGCAGAGGAAGAGCCTCCGGATGCGCCCACGCTGCTGCAGCCTGCCAGCATGGCTGCTGTCGCTGCGGCACTGCCCCCGATGAAGGCACGGCGTGCCATCGTGTCCGTCATGTTCTTCCCCTTCCTTTGATAGGCACCTGTGTGTCTCTGTCTTCCTGGCATCTCATGCCAGCCCTGCTCCGAGATCAATGGCTGCCCGCATGGGGCACGACGGGTCTGAGCTCTGCCCGGCAGCGGATCATCTCCGCTGCAATCGAGACGGCAATCTCTGCCGGCGTGACAGCGAGGATCGCCTCGCCAATCGGCAGATGTATGGCAGCAGCATCTGCTTTCGGGATGCCACGCTCCTCGAGTGTCTTCCTGGCAAATGCCGCCTTGCCACGGCTGCCGATGCAGCCGATGTAGGCAGGATGCACCGGTACGGTCTGTTCGAGCACATCGATATCTGCGGCATGCCCATGCGTGAGCACGACGACGAAGTCCTCGGGTGCGACCTCTATGCCTGCGTGAGCAAGGTCCTTGAAGTCGGCGAGGATGACCTGCTCTGCCTTCGGGAAGCGCTCAGGCACGCAGATGTCCTTCCGGTCATCGACGACGACAGGACGGAAGCCCACCGATGCGAGCACTGGCACGAGCGCTTCGCCGACATGCCCGCCGCCGAAGACCCAGGCAACAGGATCGGGACCGATAGGCTCCGAGTAGCGCTTTGCCTCCTCGTTCCAATAGCAGACATCGGAGCACTCCTTCGCCGCTTCAGGCGGGAAGCTCTCCTTCCTGCCGAGATGAAGCACAGGCGTGCCATCCTCCCAAGTCTCGACGAGCCAGCGCGTCTTCTTCTCCCTGAGCGCCGAGAGGATCTCCTCGAGCAGGGGCAGCTTTTCTGAGTCCCAGACCTCGATGCCCACAAGAGCATCCCCGCCACAGGCCATCTGTGTCTTGGCATGGGTGTACCACTCGAGCTCGGAAGGCAGCACGTCCTTGCTCTCGGCCTCTTTCAGAAGCTCGGAGGAGCGCTCGAGCGCCATCTGCTCGATATGGCCGCCACCAATCGTGCCGGCAAAGGAGCCATCTTCGAACCTTGCCATGCACGCTCCGGCATGCCGAGGCATGGACCCTCTCGTCGCCAGGACAGAGGAGAGGGCGAGGCGCTCTCCAGCCTCGAGATGGCTCTTGAGCTCTGCGACAAACGCCTCATCGCGCAGGGTCTCATGCGAATCCGTCAGTGCCATGGACGTCCCTTCTCGAGCGTGATGCGCGGGCCTCCGAGATGGGGACCGATGGTGCCGACAATATCTGCGGCAGGCACGCGCCCATCAGCCCTGAGAGCAGAGACAAGCGCTTCTGCATCATCTGCAGCGACGGCTATCATGAGGCCGCCTGAAGTCTCGGGCGAGAAGAGCGCATCCTGAAGCGCCACCGGCGTATCGCCTGCCGCGACCTCCTGCTCTGCGAAGTGGCGGTTCCTATACATGCCGGAGGGCAGTATGCCGAGCTCTGCCCACTCGAGCACATGGGGCAGGAAGGTCACAGCCTCCGGATAGAGCTGGATGTCCACATCTGCCCCCTGCGCCATCTCGAGGAGATGGCCAAGCATGCCAAAGCCGGTGATATCGGTCACGGCGTGGACTTGATAGCCAACCATCACATCGCGGGCATAGCGGTTGAGTGTGAGCATGATGCGCTCGGCACCTTCCACATCCTCATCCGCTGCAAGGCCGCCCTTCGCTGCGGTCGTGGCGATGCCGATGCCGGAAGGCTTCGTGTAGACGAGAACGTCCCCCGGCCGGGCGCCAGCGTTGGTGTACATCTTCCGAGGATCGACGAATCCTGTGACCGCAAGGCCGTACTTCGGCTCTGCATCATAGATCGAGTGTCCGCCTGCGATGAGGGCTCCTGCCTCGTAGACCTTCTCATAGCCGCCGCGCAGGATCTCATGCACGACCTCTTTCGGCATGTCTTCTGGCACGGCCATGACGTTCAAGGCAAGCTTCGGCTCTCCGCCCATTGCATAGATGTCTGATAGCGCATTCGTGGCCGCGATAGCTCCGAACGTATAGGGGTCGTCTGCAATCGGCGGGAAGAAGTCGATCGTCGAGACGATTGCAAGATCGTCTGAGACCTTGTAGACCGCTGCATCATCCGACTTGTCGAAGCCGACAAGAAGGTTCGGATCCTTCCTCACCTCGAGCCCCGAGAGGAGCTGGGCCAGCTGCCCTGCACCGACCTTGGCGCCGCAGCCAGCGCACTCGGCCAGCTTCGTGAGCTTGATGTCTTCTTTCTTCCCTGCCATCACATCCTCTTTCCGAACGTGCCAGAAAGCCCGCAGATTGCCTCGAGCACGCCACCGCCGATGGCACGTGCCTTGTCGGAGACCGTAAAGCAGTGCTCGACGATGCCGCGCGGATCGATGTCTCCCGATTTCATGCCTTTGGTGACCGGCACGCCCTCCTGGAGAAGCCCGCGGATCACGCCGTCGATCGTGCAGGGAAGAGGCACCCCTGCAACCGTAGCTGCAATGTCTCCTGCAGAGACCACATCGCCGATCTCGAGCACAGGCTCGAAGATTCCATCGGCCGGAGCTCTCAGCACCCGGTCTGCTGCATGGCCCGCAATCATTCCCGGGACACCGGTATTGGGAATCGGCGATCCTTCGTAGTAGACGCGTCCCAGCTCATGGCCGCGCTTCGTCTCGACGCAGGCATGGCACACGACGGGTGCCGTGAAGCCGGGACCGACGCCGATAACGACAGGAGCCATGTCCTTCGTCGTACCGAGGTTCCTCTTTGCAAGGATGGCATCGACGAGCACATCAGGATGGAGAGCCGGAATCGTGGCGCCTTCTGGATCCACGAGCACGGCAATCGTGCCTGCATGCGCCAGTGCAAGCGCCTCTTCAGGCGAGGAGGCAAGCTTTCCTTCGATATCCTCCACCTGCGTCTCGCCGAGGCGTATCGCCTCGCTGAAGGCGACCGTACGTCTCACGGCAGTCGGCACGGCGATATCGAGCATGCAGATGGCACATCCTGCCCGATGAAGGCGCACCGCGATGCCCGATGCCAGATCTCCTGCCCCGCGTATCACGACGAGCATGTCTTCCTCCTATAGCTCGAGCTCATAGATCCCTGCCCAGACCACCTTGCCTGAGAGCCTCTCCTCGAAGAGCGGACGCTCCTCGGGTGGCATGGACCAGGCAAGGCCACAGTCTGCCTTGATTGCGACAGGTGTCGGTATGAGCCGCCCTTCGATTCCTTCTGCATGGCAGAGGCTTTCTGCCGAAAGCGCCTCATGCGTCGAGTCGAATGCCACGACAGAGCGCAGCTTCTTCCTCCTCATGCTTCCTCCGCAAGCTCCCGGAGCGCAGAAAGAGCTGCATCGATCTCATCTGGCGCCGTTTGCCAGCCGAACGAGAAGCGGACAGCGCCCGTTGCCTCCGTGCCGAGTGCCCGATGCATGCGCGGCGCACAGTGGCCGCCTGCACGCGTCGCAATCCCATAGTCCTCGTCGAGTGCCGCAGCAAGCCCAGAGGAATCCCAGCCAGAGAGATTGAGCGCAACGACCGGTGCATGGTCGCGCGAAGGCGTGCTGCCGTCGAGCTCATCGAGGTCTTCCGGGAAGTCCCCATAGAGCACGATGCCGGGAATCTCCCGCACGCCTGCCACGAAGCGGCGGACCAGTGCCAGGTCATGGCAATGGATCTCATCGACGCCGATCGAGCGCACATAGGAGACCGCTGCTGCCAAGCCTGCTATGCCGCAGCCATTGAGCGTGCCTGCCTCGAGATGCTCGGGGTAGCTCTCAGGCATCCCCTCCTCGAAGGAGAGGACGCCGGTGCCGCCCGAAAGCAGGGGATCGAGCTCGACACCAGGTGCCACATAGAGGCCGCCTGTGCCCTGGGGGCCCATCAAGGCCTTGTGCCCCGTGAAGGCGAGGAGGTCGATGCCAAGCGCCTCTGCATCGATCGGGAAGGAGCCTGCCGTCTGCGAAGCATCGAGGAGGACAAGGGCTCCTGCTGCATGTGCCGCCTCTGCGACACGTGCCACATCGGCTACATTGCCCGTAAGGTTCGATGCATGGGTCAGCACCACAAGCTGCGGCTTCTGTGCCAGGAGCTCTTCGAGCCTTTCATAGCAGAGCCTTCCCCTTCGGTCTGCTGGCACGAAGGAGCTCTCGATTCCGCGCCGTTCCTTCAGATAGTGGAGCGGACGCAGGATCGAGTTGTGGTCCCAGTCCGTGGCGACCGCCCGCTCCCCCTCATGGAGCGCGCCTGCGATTGCCATGTTCAGCGCTACTGTCGCATTTGCCGCAAAGACGATGCGCTCCGGATGGGAGATGCCGAAGAGGCTGCCAAGCTCCTCGCGGGCTGCAAAGACGCCGCGCGCCGCTGCAAGGTCCCCTGCACCGGCACCGCGTCCCGTGCTTCCGGATGCATCGAGCGCCGCACACATGGCCTCGGCGACGCAGGCGGGATGCCAGGCAGAGGTGGCTGCACAGTTCAGATATATGCCGTGCATGGCAGGCTCTTCTAGAGGACCGTTGCGCCCGGGCAGCTGCTCACGATCTCGGCGATTGCATAGAGGTTCGTGACCTCGCCGACCGCAAGCTTGTCCTTGATTCCATAGAAGTCGAGGCAGGTCCCGCAGGTCAAGATCTTGGTGCCGCGGGAGGCAAGCTCCTTGATATCGTCGAGGGACTCGGAGCCTTCGCACGTCAGGTGGGCGCCGCCATTGTAGAAGAGCATCGTGTCAGGCACCTTCTCCTGATGGGCCAGGGCATAGATGAAGCCCTTCATCAGGATGTGGCCAAGCTCCTCGTTGCCACGTCCCATCGTGTCCGTATCGACCGCGACGACCGTAGGTGCAGGAGCAGACGCAGACACATCGCAGAAGGCCTGTGCCTCCTTCTCTGCGGCAGCAGAGCCGATTTCGGAATCTGTCCTCGGCACGAGCTTGATGGCTGTGTCTGCACCCTGCTGGTTGGCATAGAAGTCAAGCTTCTTCGAGTCAGCAAGACGCATGAGGTTGCTGAGCGCAACATTGTCGTTCACGAGGATATCGAGCGATTCGCCGTCTTTGAGCTTCGGCAGGGCCTCGAGCGTCAGGACAACAGGCTTGGGGCACTTGAGATTGCGTGCATCGATTTCCATGTCTTCTCCTTGCCGGCTTCTGCCCACAAGCAGGGCGGTGCAGCCACGAAACGAAGCGTTCTATCATCTGAAGGATAACGCTCCGCACCAGTACTACCACGCAGGCAGATGCCGCAAGGACATCTCCCTGCATATGCGCTACCCTGAGTATAGCGTAAATATTACTTTTTGTTTGGATGCCAAATGATTATTACGGATTTGCTGCGAACGGATGCAAAGCTTGTGTCAGCGGTCGGAAGCGGCGGCAAGTCGACGCTTCTTCATGAGCTTGCGCTTGCCTTTCCGGGACGCACCATCCTCACGACCACGACCCACATGATTCCGCCGAGGGATACCCCCTATCTCGAAGGCCCTCATGAGGAGGAGGTCGCAGCAGCGCTTGCGCAGAACCGCTCGGTCTGCATTGGACAGAGCATGGCAGGATCAGGCGGCAAGATTTCCGCTCCGGCACTTTCCATGGAGACGCTCAGGGAGCTTGCCGATATCGTGCTCGTCGAGGCCGATGGCTCGAAGCGCCTGCCCTTGAAGGCCCATGCTGCCTGGGAGCCCATCATCCCTGCCTGCACCGACGAGACGATAGAGGTCGTCGGTGCCTCCGGCTTCGGGCGTCCGATCGAGCAAGCCGCGCACCGTCCCGAAATCTTCTGCCGCCTGACAGGCGCGCACCCAGAAGATGCAGCGACACCTGAGCTTGTGGCCAAGGCAGTCGCAGCCGAATGCAGGGATGGCATCTGCCGTCCCGATATCCTCGTCGTGAACCAGGCCGAGGGCACAGAGCGCCTGGAGCAGGCGAGAAGATTCGCTGCAGAGCTCATCTCCTGCGGCATCGCGCTTCCCGTCTATGCCGGAAGCATACGGGCGCACGAGCTTATGCAGCTTGCCTAGCCAGAAGAATGGGGAGGCAGGACATGCAATCCTGCCTCCCCTTCCACACGGCTCAAGTGCTGGAGTGCTCTCTGCTTAGATGCGGGCGACTGCCTTGATCTCGACCCTGCCGCCGCCAGGAAGCGCAGCCACCTGGAAGGCTGCACGCGCGGGATAGGGAGCCTCGAAGAACTCTGCATAGATCTCGTTCATCGCAGCGAACTCGGAGATATCGGCGAGAAGCACGGTCGTCTCGACGACATCTGCCATGGTGGCTCCTGCTGCCTCGAGGATGTTCTTCACATTCGTGAGGCTCTGGCGGGTCTGGCTCTGGATATCATCGCCGGCAAGCTTGCCCGTGGCAGGATTGATGCCGAGCTGGCCGGAGACGTTGATAGAGCCATTCGAGACGACGCCCGCAGAATAGGGGCCGAGCGCCTTCGGGGCCTTGTCGGTGACGATTGCCTTCTTGCTCATGTGACACTCCTTCTTCTCTGCCCGCAGGCGCGGGCGCTTATGGATTGGATGGTTCCCGCATCTAGCGGGCGACATACGTTCCAGGCTTGGGACCCAATGGCTCGCCGTCGCGCACGACAAGCTCGCCTCCCACATAGACGAGATGCGCCCTGCCCGTGGCCTCGAAGCCTTCATACGGCGTGTAGTCGACGGCCTGGTGCTGCTTCGCCGCAGAGATTGTCCAGCGCACGTTCGGATCCCAGACGCAGATATCGGCGTCGGACCCCTTCTGGAGCACGCCCTTCCTGGGATACATGCCGAAGACCTTTGCCGGATTCGTGCTCATGAGGCGGCAGAAGTCGGTCGGTCCCAGCGTATCTGCAAAGCTTGTCATGATCACGGCTGGTCTATGCTCGACACCGGGGGCGCCGTTGGGAATCTTCCGGAAGTCGCCGATGCCGCGGTCCTTCTGTCCATGCAGGTTGAACGAGCAGTGGTCCGTCGCAATCGTATCGATCTCGCCGTTCTCGAGCGCCTTTCTCAGGACCTGCACATCATGCCGCGTTCGAAGTGGCGGGCTCATCACGTACTTCGCACCTTCGAAGCCCGGCTCGAGGTAGCGCGTATCGTCGAGCAGGAGGTACTGGGGGCAGGTCTCGACGCTCACGTGCACGCCACGTGCCTTGGCAGCACGTATGGCTTCTAGTCCCTCTGCTGTCGAGAGATGGACGATATTGATGCGGGCATCGGCAAGCTCAGCGAGATACGTGAGGCGCGAGATGGCCTCTGCTTCGCAGGCAGAAGGCCGGCTCAGAGGATGTCCCTCAGGACCTGTGATGCCGGAAGCGAAGACGCGCTTCTGCAGGGCGTCGACAAGCGTCCCGTTCTCGCAGTGCACACAGAGGATTCCACCAAATGGGCGGATGGCTTCGAGCACCTCGAGCGTCTGAGCATCGTCGAGCCTCAGGTGGTCATAGGCAAAATACGTCTTGAAGGAGACGATGCCCGCTTCCCTCATGGCGGGGATGTCGCGCTTCGTCTGCTCGTTCCAGTCGGCAATGGCCATATGGAAGGCATAGTTTGCCGTGCAGGTGCCATCGGCGCGCCTGTGCCACTCCTCGAGCGCTTCCGGCATGGTCATGCCCTTGTCCTGCGTCGCATAGTCGACGATTGTCGTCGTGCCACCGCAGGCAGCAGCGCGCGTGCCAGTCTCGAAGCTGTCTGCTGTCCAATCCATGCCGGTCCAGCACTGCATGTGCGTATGGGCATCGATGAAGCCGGGGAAGACATAGGAACCAGAGACATCGACGACCTCGTCGTCGGCTGTCGCCTCGATGTGTCCTCCAACCTGGACGATTGTTCCGTCGTCGAAGGCAAGGTCGCCTTTCATGAGGCCTCCGGGCGCGACGAGCACGCCGCCTCTCAAGATCTTCATCTCTCCTCCTTCTGCCCTGCAATCAGGGCTTCGGCACGGTCAAGATCTTCTACCGTGTCGATATCGAAGAGCTCCTCCTCGCCTGCTGCCTCGACAAGGACCGTGCGTGCCGCCTCGTCAGGACGTGCCCTGAGAAGGGCGCCACCTCCCGCATCTCCCGAAAGCGCTTGAAGTGCCGGGAAGAGCCTCTTCGGGAAGATGGCAGGGCTTCTGCCCTCCCCTTTCCAGGCAAGACGCACAGGAGATGCGAGATGCGCAAAGAACGCCTCTGCCATCCGACGCAGGCTCGCCTCGGAGACGAAGGGCTGGTCTCCCGGGCAGAAGAGGATGCCGGCGCATTCTCCAAGCGCACGCACACCGGCACGGACCGAATCGCTCTGGAGGGGCCCTTCAGGTGCCACGACTTCGGCACCTGCCGCTGCAGCAGCTTCTGCAACCTCATCCGCTGCCGTCACGACGACGATGCGGAAAAGGTCTTCCGGCACCTGCGCAAGCGTCTTGCCCAGGACCGTGCCATCGCCCAGAGGGGCCAGGAGCTTCTGCCCGCCGAAGCGGACGCCCCTGCCTGAAGCGAGGATGCAGCAGCCAAGGCGGGGTGCCAGAAGCCCTGCAAAGGCAGCCTGATAGGCCTCTTCCGCCGCTTTCTTCGAAGCCTCTTCCCAAGCCTTATAGCGCAGGGCAAGGTCGGCGCCTTGCGGTGTAAGCTTCGCTCCTCCGCCGTCGGCACCTCCGGCATTCCTCGTGACAAGCGAGACGCCGAGCGCAGTCTCGGATCCTTCGAGGATGCGGAGTGCCTTCGTATAGGACATCTGCATCGCGCAAGCGGCCTGGCGGATGCTTCCAAGCTCCTGGATATGGACAAGGAGCTCGGCAGGTCCTGGCCCGAAGGCCCGCTCTCCATCTTCTGCTGCAATCCAGAAGCGCGCGTTCGCACCAAGCTCTGCCATGGCTGTCCTTCCGCCGAAGCTCCAGTTGCTATGCTTCGACTATCGTACCCGTGCGGCCGGCGATACCGTCACGTGCCTTCTCGAGGAGCGTGATGAGGGAGCGCCTGCCGGCTCCGGATTCGGCGAACTTCACTGCTGCCTTGACCTTCGGAAGCATGGAGCCCGGTGCGAACTGGCCCTCTGCCATGTACTCGCGTGCCTTCCCGGGCGTAAGCGCCGAGAGCCACTCCTGGTTCGGCTTGCCGAAGTTCACGGCGACCTTCTCGACCGCCGTCAGGATCACGAGGTCGTCGGCGTCAAGCTGCTCTGCCATGCACTCTGCGGCGAAGTCCTTGTCGATCACGGCTGCAGCGCCCTTGAGATGGTGGCCTTCCGTTGCAAAGACCGGAATGCCGCCGCCACCGCAGGCAATGACCACATGGTTCGTATCGACGAGCGCCTTGATCGTGTCGATCTCGACGATGCCACGGGGCTTGGGCGAGGCGACGACACGGCGCCAGCCGCGTCCTGCATCCTCGACGACATCGTAGCCGCGCTCATCCACGAGCTTCTTCGCTTCCGCCTCTGTCATGAATGCGCCGATGGGCTTTGTGGGATGTGCGAAGGCGGGGTCATTGGGGTCGACCTCGACCTGCGTGAGCACAGTCGCGACGCCCTTGGAAAGTCCCCGGTCGAGCATCTCCTCGCGCAGGGCATTCTGGAGGTCGTAGCCGATGTATCCCTGGCTCATTGCGACGCAGACGGAGAGCGGGCACGGAATGTATTTCTCAGGATTCGAGCGCGTGAGCTGGGTCATCGCCTCCTGGATCATGCCGACCTGCGGTCCGTTGCCGTGCGCGATGATGACCTGGTTGCCTTCCTCGATGAGGTCGACGATAGCGGTAGCCGTCTTCTTCACGGCAGCCATCTGCTCCGGCAGGTTCTTGCCGAGAGCATTGCCGCCCAGCGCCACGACGATGCGCTTTCCCATGGGTATCCTTCCTCTCCTGTCCTAAAAGCGGGCGCCCGCCCTGTGCCCGAAGGCTCCAGGCGGGCGCCGATAGCGTGCGTATGCCGGGTGTCTTATGCCTGGTTCCAGCGCGGCTTGGCTGCTGCCTCGAGTGCTGCAAGCGTGACCACCGGATCCTTGACCTTCTGCAGGAAGATCATGGCTGCCACAGCGTAGGGCTTGTAGCTTGCCTCCTTGTAGAGTCCGTCGCGGTGATAGTCGAAGACCTCGTTCTCGACCTCGCCGTGCTCGCAGGAGACGCCGTTGATGTCGGCAGGCAGGGGATGCATGTAGATCGTGTCCATGCCCTTGGCGGTCGTGGACATGAGCTCCTGCGTGCAGCACCAATCCTTGTGCGTCGCGTTCTGGGCAAGAAGCTCGCGCTCGAGCTTGTCGATGCCCTCAGAGTCGCCAGCTGCGTAGAGCTTCGTCCTCTTCTCCATGGCAGCATACGGTGCCCAGGACTTCGGGATCACGATGTCGGCGCCCTCGAAGGCCTCCTGCATCGTGTGGGCCTGCTTGAAGGAGCCGCCGTTCTCCTCGGCATAGACGCCTGCCTGCTTCACAAGCTCGGGCATGAGGTCATAGCCCTCGGGGTGTGCGAGCGTGACATCCATGCCGAAGCGGGTGAGGAGCATGATGAGGGACTGGGGGCAGGAGAGGGGCTTGCCGTAGGAGGGGCTGTAGGCCCAGGTCACGGCAACCTTCTTGTGCTTCAGGTTCTCAAGGCCGCCGAACTCGTTGATGAGGTAGAGCATGTCGGCAGAGGACTGCGTCGGGTGGTCGGAGTCGGACTGCAGGGACACAAGGGTCGGTCTGTGGTCGAGGATGCCTGCCTTCCAGGACTCGTCGACGGACTCTGCGACCTCCTTCATATAGGCGTCGCCCTCGCCGATGAACTTGTCATCGCGGATGCCGATGACATCTGCCATGAACGAGATCATCGTTGCGGTCTCGCGCACGGTCTCGCCGTGGGCGATCTGGGACTTCGACTCGTCGAGGTCCTGGAGCTGGAGGCCGAGAAGGTTCGAGCCGGATGCGAACGAGAAGCGGGTGCGTGTCGAGTTGTCGCGGAAGTTCGAGACGGCGAGGCCGGAGTCGAAGATGCGCGTCGAGATATTGCGCTCGCGGAGATTGCGGAGGGCGTTGGCAACGGTGTAGAGCGCCTTGAGCTCGTCGGTCGTCTTGTCCCACGTGTGCAGGAAGTCGTTGTTGTACATGTCCTTGAAATCGAGCTTGCCGAGCTCGTCGAGATACGGCTTGATGGTGTCTGCCATGTCTGTCCTCTCCTGAAGGTCCTTGATATGTCTCTATGCTCTGGGAGCTACTTGATATCGTTGTCCGTAAGGGATGCACGGAACTCGGTTGCATCAGACGCGTCTGCCGTCGTCGGGTCGTAGAGGTTCACGGCTGCAACATAGAGGGCAGCTGCCGTCGGCAGGTCCTGCTTGTAGGTGACCTCGTTGGGAGCGTGTGCCTGGGACTCTGCACCCGGGCCGAAGCCGACGCACGGGATTCCATAGCGGCCCTGGATTGCGACGCAGTTCGTCGAGAACGTCCACTTGTCGACGAGAGGCCTGCCCTCGCGCTTGTCCATGGATTTCTCGCAGCCGATCCTCTTGTCGCCGAAGAGCGCCTTGTGGGCATCGACGAGCGCCTTCACGTGCGGTGCGGTCTCCTTGTTGATCCACGTCGGGAAGTAGGCTTCGGTCTCGTAGACCTCGCCGGTCCAGCTTGGCCTGTCATACATGTACATGGAGACCTTCACGTCGTCGCCGTATTTCTTGACTGCCGGCAGATCCTCGATCTCCTTCAAGCAGGACTGGTAGGTCTCGCCTGCCGTCATGCGGCGGTCGATGGAGATGGCGCAGGAGTCAGCGACAGCGCAGCGAGACGGGCTCGTGTAGAAGATCTGGGAGACCGTGCAGGTGCCGCGGCCGAGGAAGCGGGCATCCTCGTAGTGCTCGGGGTTGTACTTCGGGTCGAGCATCTTCACGAGGCCCTTGATGGAGGTGGACTCGTCAGCGCCATTGTTGTTGAGGGCACGCACATCATTGATGATGTCAGCCATCTTGTAGATGGCGTTGTCGCCGCGCTCAGGAGCCGATCCATGGCAGGAGACGCCATGGACGTCGACCCTGATCTCCATGCGGCCGCGGTGTCCGCGGTAGATGCCGCCGTCCGTCGGCTCGGTCGAGATCACGAACTCCGGCTTGATATGGTCCTTGTTGTAGATGTACTGCCAGCACATGCCGTCGCAGTCCTCTTCCTGGACCGTGCCGACGACCATGATCTTGTAGCCCTCGGGGATGAGGTCGAGGTCCTTCATGATCTTGGCAGCATAGGTTGCAGAGCAGACGCCGCCCTCCTGGTCGGAGCCGCCACGGCCACCGATGAGCTGGTCGTCCTCGAAGCCCTCATAGGGGTCGAAATCCCAGTTGTCGCGGTTGCCGATGCCGACGGTATCGATGTGGCCATCGATTGCGATGATCTTGTCGCCCGTGCCCATGAAGCCCATGACATTGCCAAGGCCATCGACCTTGACCTCGTCGAAGCCGAGCTTCTCCATCTCGGCCTTGATGCAGGCGACAACCTCGCCCTCCTCGCACGACTCGCTCGGGTGGGAGATCATGGCACGCAGGAACGCCGTCATGTCCTTGCTGTAGGCTGCGGCTGCTGCCTTGATCTTGTCGTAGTCCAGCTCCTTCATCGCTACCTCCAACTCTTGGGGCAGGAGCGCCTCGGCTCCACTGCCATCAGACAGACCTTATTTCTGTCAGCCAAACTTTTTGTTTGCTATTACGTATTAAAGCACTGCCAGTTCTAAAAACAAGTGTGGTTACCAAACTTTTTGTTTTGTCCGCAGACGGCATGTTTTCCGCCCCGGACGGCAGGCCCCTTCATGGTGTCTCTATAGCAAGACAGGCCCGCCGGATGGGAGGCAGACCTGTCAGCTGGAAAGGAGCTTGTGCATGCAGCAGGTGCTGCATGAGGGAAGCAGATATGAAGGGAGCGCTAGCGCTCTGCAGGGTCGTCCTCGCTCGACCAGGCGCCGTTCCACACAACCTCGCGGTAGCGCACCGGGTCGGTGTCGCCCTCGGTCGAGAACAGGAGCACCTTGGAATCACGGCCAAGGCCAAGCTCGGCCTTGAGGTCGGCGTAGGCAGGGTCGGACATGATGGAAGAGATGACGCCCATGCCGACAGCGCCGGACTCTCCCGAGGTGACGGCAGGATCGCCCTTGACGGGAGCTGCGAGCATCCTCATGCCCTTGGCAGAGACCCAGTCGGGGCAGCTCGTGAAGGCCGTTGCATGATTGCGGAGGATATCCCAGCCGATCGTATTCGGCTCGCCGCAGGCAAGGCCTGCCATGATGGTCAGAAGGTCGCCGCCAACGATGCGCGGATCGCCATCTGCAGCCACAGCACCCTTGTAGAGGCAGGCAGCCGCGGAAGCCTCCATGATCACGAACTTGGGAGGATTGTCCGGGAAGAGGTTCGTGAAGTAGCCGACCATGGCCGATGCCAGAGAGCCGACGCCTGCCTGGATAAAGACATGGGTCGGACGGTTCACCTCAAGCTCGCGCAGCTGGTCTGCTGCCTCTGCTGCCATGGTGCCGTAGCCCTGCATGATCCAGCTCGGAATCTTCTCATAGCCATCCCAGGCCGTATCCTGCACAATCACGCCGTGCTCGGTCTCGGAGGCCTCCTTCGCAGCAAGGCGGACGCAGTCATCGTAGTTCAGGTCCTCGATCGTGACCTGGGCGCCTTCCTTCGCGATGTTGTCGTAGCGCGTCTTCGTCGTGCCCTTCGGCATGTGCACGACGGCCTTCTGATGGAGGCGCTTCGCTGCCCAGGCGACGCCGCGGCCATGGTTGCCGTCCGTCGCCGTGAAGAACGTGGCTTGGCCGAAGTCATGGGCAAGCTGGTCGGACGTCAGGTAGTCGAAGTTCATCTCGGAGACGTCCTTGCCGGTCTCCTCTGCGATGTAGCGGGCCATAGCAAAGGAGCCGCCGAGCACCTTGAAGGCGTTGAGGCCGAAGCGGTAGGACTCATCCTTGACAAAGAGGCCGCCCAAGCCCAGACGCTCTGCCATGCCGGAAAGGTTGGCCAGGGGCGTCACAGAATACTGCGGGAAGCTCTGGTGGAAGGCACGGGCCTTGCTCACGTTCTCGAGCGACATGATCTCGAGGTTCTTGTCCTCGCTCTTGGGCATCCTGTTGGCAACCCACTTGATTTCAGGCTCCATGCTGCATCCTCCCAGACATGACATATTGTTTTGCAACAATACTTTTTGTTTGTCTACCTTATTAAAGCACAGCTCAAACTATTTGCAAGCATATCTGACAAATATTTAGGCGTTGTCTGCGAACGGCATCTTGAAGGCTGCAGATGGCAGAAAGGCCCGGACGAACCGGACCTTTCCTCCCCTACTTCGTGTAGTCGTAGAAGCCCTTGCCGGCCGCGACGCCGGTCTCGCCGGCATCGATCTTCTCCTTCAGGAGCTTCACGATCTCATGCTCGGGCGTGCCCTCCTGCTGGGCTGCCGGATTCATCCGGCCGATGTTGTAGGCCGTGACGAGGCCCACGATATCGAGGATGCGGAAGGGGCCGGCAGGAGCGCCCGTGCCGAGCCTCCAGGCAAGATCGATATCCTCTGGCGAGCCGACGCCTGTCGCCCAGAGCTTCTCTGCAGCATTGAGAAACGGCACAAGCATGCTGTTCAGAAGATATCCCGGCTGCTCCTTCATGACCTTCAAGGGGACCATGCGGATCGAGGCAGCAAAGGCACAGACGAGCTCGAAGTTCGCAGGGTCGGTCTTGCTCTGTGCCATGACTTCGGCAGAAGGGTTCTTCCAGATCTCGTTTGCGAAGTGAAGGGCCAGATACTTCTCAGGCCGCCCTGTCGCCTCGGCAAACTGGCTTGGCAGAAGCGTCGAGGAGTTTGTTGCCACGACGGTACGCTCAGGCAGGTGCTTCTTGAGCTCCTCGTAGAAGGCTGTCTTCTGTGCCGGGTCCTCTGCGACGGCCTCGATCACGAGGTCGGCATCCCCGAAGGCTTCATCCCAGTCGGTCGTGAGCTTGAGATTCTTGTAGGCATGCTCGACGGCAGCCTTCGCCTCGTCGATCTTCTCTGGCGACACTTCGTCTTTCCCCATGAATCCATAGGCGTAGGCCGAAGGGTCGGTCTTCAACGCTTCGAGCGATGCAAGATATGTCTCATGCAGGCGGTCGATCTTCGGCTGGCAGCGGCCGATGGAGCCCTCCGAGCGCAGCCAGATCGTCACGTCGTAGCCCCGATAGGCGCTCTGGAAAGCGATCTGGCTTCCGAGCACGCCGCCACCGGCGACCGTGACCTTCTTCACGTCCTTGATATCCATGTCCGACCTCTTTTCTTCCGATTGGCGCCACAGCGTGCTTGCCTGGCTTCCCAATTGATGCGGCTGGAATCAGCGGCAGGGATGCCGTGCCTCCCTGCCTTGAGCGGAGCATACCCGTAAAGGATATCGTTCTAACAATAGTTAGTATCGTTTATTAAAAAGTCTCGGATGCATCCTCAGCTGCATCTTCCTGGAGAAGCGACAGGCGCTCATCGCCCTCGATAGGACGCTTCGTATAGGGCGTGTCCTGGAGCGGCAGCCGCCAGCGGAGCCCGCCGTCGAGCTGGTGATAGGCATTCGCGACCGCAGGTGCGGTGCCGATCGTCGCAATCTCGCCGATGCCCTTGCCGCCGTAGCTTACCGGCAGAAGGTGCTCCTTCTCGACGTAGATGGCATGGATGTCAGGGATATCGGTTGCATGCAAAAGGCCGAGCGTGCCGTACTTGACCTGGGGCACGCCGTCCTTCAAGGGGAAGCGCTCTGTCAGGGCATAGCCCATGCTCATGAGGACACCGCCCTCGATCTGGCCCTGGATTGCGATGGGGTTCACGACCTTGCCGGAATCATGCGCAGCCCAGATTTCCTTGATACGGCCCTTGTTCTTGCCCTTGTCCTCGAGCACGACGACGGTCGATGAGAAGCCATAGCAGATGTGGCTCTTGGGGTTCGGCTTGTCGGCACCGAGCTTGTCGGTCGGCTCGAAGTAGACATAGCCGAACTCATGGCCTTCGAGCGCCTTGAGTGCAGAAGCAGGATCCTTCGGATGGATGCCGTGGCCTGCGACAAGCGCAGAGCCGTCTGCATAGCCGACACCCTCATACGGCGTGCCATCGTCGTACTCGATCGTCTTGCCGTCGCCGTGGGCACGCACCGGGCCCGCTGCCACAGGTCTGCCTGCCTCGACGTCGAGCATCGCATCGCGCAGCAGGAATGCGACGCCACGCACTGCCTCGCCCGTGACGACCGTCTGACGCGAGCCCGAGGTCGTGCCAGAGTCCGGCGCCATCTCGGTCGAGCACTCGCCGTTTGCAAGACAGGAGAGCGGAAGTCCCGTAGCCTCTGCGACATCCTGCAGGAACACCGTGTTGCAGCCCTGGCCGATATCGGAGGTCGCCGAGTAGACGACCGCACGGCCATGCTCGACCTTGATGTTGGCACGGCCCGCATCGGGAAGCCCCACGCCGACACCCGAGTTCTTCATGGCACAGGCAATGCCCGCATGGCTCTGGTTCTTCTCGTAGACATCCTTGACGGCGAGAAGCGTCTCCTTGAGTGCGGTCGAGCAGTCTGCGATCTGGCCATTCGGCAGGGCCTTTCCCGGCTCGATAGCATTGCGGTAGCGCATCTCCCAGGGGCTGATGCCTGCCTTCTCGGCGAGAAGGTCGATGCAGGCCTCAAGGGCATACTCGGTCTGGCAGACGCCGAAGCCACGGAAGGCGCCGGCAGGCGGGTTGTTCGTGTAGTAGCCAAAGCCCCTGATATCCGTGTTCTGGTAGGTGTAGGGACCGACCGCATGCGTGCAGGCACGTTCGAGGACAGGTCCGCAGAGGCTTGCATAGGCACCTGTATCGAAGTCGACCTCGCAGTCAAGGCCTGTCAGCATGCCATCCTTGTCGCAGCCGAGCGTGAACGTCGCATACATGTAGTGGCGCTTCGGATGGAAGTCGATCGACTCCTGGCGCGTGAAGCGGCACTTGATGGTGCGCTGGAAATGCACAGCTGCAAGCGCAGCAAGATGCTGCACGGAGACATCCTCCTTGCCTCCGAAGCCGCCGCCGACGAGCATGGTCTCGACGACGACCTTCTCAGGCGTCTTGTCCCAGCCGAACATGTGGGCGACTTCCTTGCGCGTATCGTAGGCACCCTGGTCGGTGCTCATGATCTTGACGCCACCCTTGTAGGGGAAGGCGACCGCGCACTCAGGCTCGAGGAATGCATGCTCCGTGAACGGCGTCTCGAAGTCATGCGTCACGACGTAGGCCGAGTTCTCGAGCGCCTTCTTCGCATCGCCGCGCGTGATGTGGCGGGACTGGCAGACATTGTCCTTCAGGATGACATGGCTGCCGAAGGCATTGAACGATTCATGGACGAGCGGGGCGCCTGGTGCCTTTGCCTCGACAATATTGCGGATGGGCTCGAGCGGCTCATACTCCACCTTGACGAGCTTCTTTGCCTTCTCGAGCGTCTTTGTATCCTCTGCAACAACAAGGCAGATTGCGTCACCGATGAAGCGCGTGATGTCGCCTTCTGCAATCATCACGTCCCAGTCCTGGATCAGATGTCCCACCTGGTTCACCGGCACATCCTTTGCCGTGAGGACACCGAGAACCCCCGGCACAGCCTCCGCCTTCGTGGTATCGATCGAAAGAACGCGGGCACGCGGATACTTCGAGCGCACGGCAGATGCATAGGCCATGTCCGGGAAGTCGAGCTCTGTGATATCGTCCGGATACTTGCCGTAGCCGAGCACCTTGCGGCGCACATCGACGCGGAATGCACGCTCGCCGACGCCGTAGTCTCCGCCCTCTTCGAGTGCAGGGTCTATCCGCTCGTCGCCGCGAAGGATTGCGGCCGCTTTCATGATGCCTTCGATGATCTTCTTGTAGCCCGTGCAGCGGCAGATGTTGCCACGGATTGCGCGCTTGACCTCATCCTCGGTGGGATTCGGGTTCCTGCGCACGAGAGCCGCTCCGCTCATGACCATGCCGGGAATGCAGAAGCCACACTGCACAGCACCGACGGAGCCGAACGCATAGACGAAGGCTTCCTTCTCCGCATCCGAGAGGCCTTCGACCGTCTCGATCGTCTTTCCCTGCGCAAGCGCCGTGGTCATGACGCAGCCCTTGGTGGCGATGCCGTCGATTACGACGGTGCAGGTGCCGCAGGCACCCTCGGAGCAGCCGTCCTTGACAGATGTCAGATGAAGGTCGTCACGGAGATAGCGCAGCAGCGACTTGTTCTCGGATGTCGTATGCTCGACGCCGTTCACGATGAAGGTATATTCGCTCATGCCAGCCTCCTAGAATGCGACCGTGAAGATGCCATGGGCATCATGGATGACAGAACGGGGGCACTTCGTGGCACACATGCCGCAGGCGACGCAGCGCTCCTGCATGATCTGGGCGTGGCCGTCAATCACATGGATTGCATCAGCCGGACATACCCGCTCGCACATGCCGCAGGCGATGCAGCCCGTGCTGCAGGCCTTGCGGGTGGCAGGGCCCTTGTCCGCACTCGCGCAGAGCGGCTGGATCGCATTGTCTGTCGGCACGATCTCGATCAGGTGCTGCGGGCACGCCTTCGCGCAGAGGCCGCAGCCGACACAGAGCTCGCGGTCGACGTGCGCGACGCCCTCGTCTGAGACCTTGATCGCTCCCTTGCGGCATACGCTCTCGCACGACCCGCCGCCGAGGCACCCATAGCTGCAGAGGCGGATGCCATCAGGGTGGAGCTCGAGGATTGCCGAGCAGTCATGCGGCAGCTCCTCGCGGACGATGCCGTCCTTCAAGGCCGACCCGCCGAGGCAGTGCACGACTGCCACCATCGGTGCTCTCTTCATGCTTGCGCCCTCTCCTTCAAAAACAGCCATGCGGAAGGGAAGCTCCCTCGCTCCCCTTCCGTGGTGCAGAACTTTTAAGCCATGAGGTACGAATAGTGCTCGCGCACGGCGACAATCAGGCGGCGGATATCCTCAGGCAGGCCGCAGGACGTATCGTTCACGTTGTAGACATGCTCGGCACCGTCGAGCCTCACGCGGAAGAGCTCGCCCTCCGGCAGGAAGCCCTCGTTCGTGGAGCTGTCGAAGTCCTCGCGGCTCCAGAACAGCGTGAACTTGTCCTTGTAGGGACGGCCCTCGCCGTACGGGCAGAACACGGCGCAGTTGCCGCACTCGTTGCACATCCCGTCAATGTGGACGATCTGGCGCTCGCGCTTGCCCGGCACCTTGATCGCAACGTTCGCGCGGTTCGGGCAGACCTCGCAGCAGGTCTCGCAGACCGTGGCGCAGCCGAGGCAGCGGGTCTTCTCCGTGTGTGCGCAGTCAGCGCAGAGGTTGCCGCGCTGTGCAAGCGGACGGAAGTAGTCAGAATCCACATTCGAGGCAACGGCACCCTCGAAGTCGGCACCGGCAATGGCCCCTGCAACCGTCTGTGCATCGGCGATGGCCTTGACGACCGTGGCAGGACCGCGGCGGCAGTCGCCTGCAGCAAAGACATGCGGAACGGTCGTCTCGAGGCACTTATCCACGACAGGGCGGCCCTTCTCATCCACCCTGCAGCCCGACGTCTCGTAGATGCTGTCATCGATCCTCTCGCCGACCGCAGCAATCACGGCCGTGGCAGGAATCTTGCGCGTCTCGCCCGTCGCGACAGGACGGCGGCGTCCGGACTCGTCGGGGGCGCCCAGCTCCATAACATCGCAGGTGAGCACGCCGTCAGCAAGCGTCACCGGCGCCAGGAGCTCGAGGAACTCGATGCCGTCGGCGAGCGCCTCAGCAAGCTCTTCCTCGTCTGCCGGCATATAGCGCTTCGTGCGGCGATAGACGAGGCGGACATGCTTGACACCGGCAACGCGCTTGGCAGCACGGGCAACATCCATCGCGGTATTGCCGCCGCCCACGACGACGACATCCGTTCCCAGGGCAAGCGCATCAGGCGCATCCTTGAAGGCAGAGAGGAACTCAAGGGCGTCAAGCGCCTTGCCGTCCTTGAGAGCTGGCCTGCCTTCTGCCCAGGCACCGATTGCAACGACGACATCCGTATAGCCCTCGCGCAGGAGCTCGGTGGCATCCTTGACTTCCTTGCCGTAGACGAACTTTGCGCCGTAGGCGGAGCAGAGCTCGACATCCTTGTCGATAGAGGCATCAGCGATGCGGAAGGAAGGAATGACATGACGGACGACGCCGCCAGCCTTCTCCGTGCGCTCGAAGACGGTGACATCGGCACCGGCACGCGTCAGGAACGAGGCAGCCGCGAGACCGGCAGGGCCAGCACCCACGACAGCGACCTTCTTGTTCGGCATATCGCCACGCCTCTCGAGCTTCGGCATGACCTCAGAGAAGCCTTCCTCTGCTGCCTTGAGCTTCAGATCGCGGATGTGGACATGCTCTTCGTAGTAGTTCCTCATGCAGCTGTTTCCGCAGGTATGCGGGCAGATCGTGCCCGTCGTGAACGGAAGCGCGTTGCGCTCGAGGATGATCTTGAGAGCGTCGGCATACCTGCCCTCGCCGACCGCACGGATGTAGCCCGGTATGTCCTGACGGATCGGGCAGTCTTCGCGGCAGGGTGCCGTGAAGCAGTCGATGAGGGGAAGCGAGCCTGCGATGTGGCGGTCAGGCAAAGGTTTGATGGGCTTGCGATAGCGCGGACCCTGGAGCGCAGCATCGACGAGCGCATGCACGGCAGCCGTATCGATGCCAGAGAATGGCTCATCATCGATCCGATCGAGCACCTCAGCAATCTGGCTGAAGCGTGCATAGCCGCCGGGCTTGAGCTCGTTTGTAGCCATCGTCACCGGCCAGATGCCGGCATCGACGAGCGCATAGATGCTGTTCGCATCGGCACCGCCCGAATAGGAGATGCGGAGCTTTCCGTCAAACTCGTCGGCGATGCGGGAGGCCAGCGTGAGCGAGAGCGGATAGAGCGAGCGTCCGGACATATACATCTCGCTGCTCGGCAGCTCTCCCCTCGTCACATCGACCGGGAACGTATTCGTGAGCTTCACGCCGAACTCGAGGCCACGCTCTGCGCAGAGCGCAGAGAGACGCCTGAACATCGGCACGGCATCCTTCCACTGGAGGTCCTCGTTGAAGTGATGCTCGTCGAAGACGATGTAGTCGAAGCCGAGGGAATCGAGCGTCTTCCTGGCATACTCATAGCCCAGAAGCGTCGGGTTGCACTTGACGTAGGTATTGAGGCCTTTCTCCGTGATGAGGTAGGTTGCGATGCGCTCGATCTCATCAGGCGGGCAGCCATGGAGCGTCGACTCCGTGATGGAGCGGGAGATATGCGGCGTGATGGAGGAGATGAATGCCTCATCGACATTCTGGAAGCGGTCGAGATTGCCCTTTGCCCAGACAATAGCCTCCTCGAAGGCAGGCGTGCCTGTGGCGTCCATCATCTGGTCGATGAAGGTATCGACCTTCTCGGTCTTGATGCCCTCGAGGTCGTAGCCGACCGACATGTTGAAGACGAAGCCGTCAGGATCGCCGAGGCCGAGCTCCTTTGCCAGGAGCTTTATGGCAACCCAGGCCTTCACGTACTCGCCGAAGGCATCGTGGACCGTGAGCTCCGTCGACCACTCGCAGTTGTAGCCCTCATCCGATGCCAGGATGCACGGCTTGTTCACGCAGGCAGAGAGCTCTGCGCCATCCATCTTCTGGACGGTCTTGAGCTCGAAGAAGCGGGCGCCCGTCACATAGGAAGCGACGATGTTCTGTGCAAGCTGCGTGTTGGGGCCGGCTGCAGGACCGTAGGGCGTCTCGATCTTCTCGTCGAAGATCGGACGGGCATGGCCCGTGCGCTTCTTCACGATGCGGGACTCGCCGAAGATCGAGCCCTGCTCTGCATATTCCGAAAGAATCCAGTCCATCAGCTGCGCAAACGGCATCGGACGCATGATATCGCTCATGATGTATCCTCTCGCTGGGCGCATCGGCGCCCTCTCATTCTTCTGTGGCTGCCCCTGGCTGGGCAAGAAAATGGCACCGGCTAGTAGGCCACGCCGTTGAGGTCGCCCCAGAGCCTCTTTGCCTGCTCCAGGATGTGGGCACGGACCTGCTCCTCGTCTGCCTCGACGAACTGGCGGTCACGATAGAGGACCTTGCCGGCAACGATTGTCGTCGTGCAGTCCTTGCCCTCGAAGCCGAAGAGCATGTGGCCGTCGATGTTGGCCTCGGAGATCGGCGTGAACGGGCGGTAGTCGAAGATCGCGATATCGGCAGCGGCACCCGGCTCGAGCGTGCCAATCTTCCTGCCGAAGTGCTTTGATGCCATGGCCGGATTGTTCTGGAAGAGCATCTGCATATCCTCGGCCCAGCCGACATTCGGCATGCCCGCATTGCGGCGCTGGATCGTGAGGAATGCCTTCAGGCTCTCCAGCATGTCATGCGTATAGGCATCCGTGCCGAGGCAGACGTTGATGCCGCGGCGGAAGAACTCGAGCACCGGGGCGCAGCCGACAGCATTGCCCATGTTCGACTCGGGATTGTTGACGATAGAAGTGCGGGTGTGGGCGATGATGTCCATCTCGGCAGGCGTGATATGGATGCAGTGGCCAAGCATCGTGTCCGGGCCAAGCAGCCCATGCTGGAGCAGGCGCTCGACAGGCGGGATGCCGCCACGCTTCTCGCGTGAATCCCAGACATCGTTCATGCCCTCCGAGACATGGATGTGGAAGCCGACAAGGCCGTCGTTGGCCTCTGCCATCCTGTCCATCGTCTCATCGGAGAGCGTGAACGTCGCATGTCCGCCGAACATGGCGGCAATCATGCCGGAGTCCTGCTGGGTTGCCCACTTCGCGAAGTCGACGTTCTCCTGGATGGCCTGATCGAGCTTCTCCTTGCCATCGCGCTCGCTCGTCTCGTAGCAGAGGCACGCACGGATGCCGAGCTCCTGACACACATCCTTGATTGCAAAGAGGGAGCCCGGAATCTCGGCGAAGCTTGCATGATGGTCGAAGATGGTCGTGACACCGTTCTTCAGGCTCTCCAAGACGGTAGCCTCGGCAGAGGCCTTCGTCTCCTCCATATAGAGCTTGCGGTCAATCGCCCACCACTGCTGCTCGAGGTTCTCGAGGAAGTTGTGCGGGTTGCAGCCCTTGATTGCAAGGCCGCGGGCAAGCCCCGAATAGATATGGGTATGGCAGTTCACAAGGCCAGGCATGATGAAGCCACGATGGGCATCGACGAATTCTGCCTCGGGGTGCGCTGCTCTGAGCTCTGTAGTCGTGCCGACAGCGGAGATCGTCTCCCCGTCGATCAGCACAGCGCCATCTTCGAGATACGGAAGTTCGGACGAGCGGGTGACAAGGCGCCCATTTCCAACCAGTAGCATGAGTCTTCTCCCCTGCTACACGCCGCAGATCAGCTACGGCCACGCTCACGATCGGCGGGCCCTCTCCTGCACCGCCGTCCAGACTTCAGCAGGCCCTTTCCTGCGCCGGGGTCCCTGGATTCCCGTGGAACGCTTTCGTGCTGCCATCTTAACAGACTTTTTGTCATGTTTCCTTACTAATATTTTTCTGCTCCGTGAACGGTCCATGTCTGCCTGCGAACGCATGGGCAGGAACATTTGTCAGGCTCGGAGCAGATTCAGCTTTTCCTGTTTCTGCTATAATTTAATAACACTGTGTTTGTCTAACAAACTTTCTGTTTGTTTCAAGCTCTCGTGGCTCGGCAGACAGGCCAAGGAGCATTCCCATGCATGCATCGAATATCGACTTCCTGAAGCGCCTTGCGAAGGGCATTGCGGCCCAGTTCGGCAGCAACTGCGAGGTTGTGGTCCACGACCTCAAATCGGAAGATCCGACGAGCACGATCGTCGCGATCGAGAACGGCCACATCTCAGGCAGGAAGATCGGCGACGGCCCTTCGAACGTCGTGCTCAAGGCACTGCGCTCAGACCCCGCCAAGCTCCATGACCACCTGGCCTACCTCACGAAGACGGAGAACGGCAAGGTCCTGCGCTCCTCGACGATCTTCTTCCGGGATGAGAACGGCGAGCCCGAAGCCATCTTTGCAATCAACTTCGACACGACGCTGTTCATGGCAATGAAGGACTTCCTGGAGGACTTCACGGCTCTCTCGAGCAGCATGCCGCAGGAGCCTGAGACCATCCCCCACAACGTGACCGACCTGCTTGACGAGCTCATCGAGCAGAGCGTCCGCATCGTCGGCAAGCCCGTGGCGCTCATGACAAAGGAAGACAAGGTCAAGGCTATAGGCTTCCTCAATGACTCCGGCGCCTTCCTCGTGACGAAGGCAGGCCAGAAGGTCTGCAACTACTTCGGCATCTCCAAGTACACGCTCTACAGCTACATGGACGAAGCCAAGAGCCAGAAGGGCGACCAGTAGACACATCCTTCCTGCTTCAACATCAGCTCTACGACGAAGGGGACGGCCGAAGCCGTCCCCTTTCTCATGACGTGCACTATGAAGGATGCCGCCTATTCCTTCTTCTGCTTTTCCATCTTCTCCTGCTGGAGCTCGACGGCAGGCGTGCCCTTGGCTGCGCTCTCGTAGAGGGCAGAGACGCCTTCCTGGGCAATCTGCTGGGCACCCTTGACGGCCTCCACGACATCGGAATCCGGACCGCCCTTCGGCAGGACGAGGTTCAGGATGATAGCGACGATAGCGGTGACGATCACGGCAGAGTCGCCGAAGACCTCAGAGATCCACTCAGGCATGCCAGGACCAGCAAGGCAGCCGCTCGTGAGGGCGATGCCCATGCCAAGAGCGACCGAGAGGCCAGCAATCGAGGCATTGCGCGGGGTCAGGCCCTTCTGCGAGAGGATCCTGATGCCCGTCATCGTGATCGTGCCGAAGACATTCACGGTAGCACCGCCGATGACAGCCTGCGGAATGCCGGAAAGGAGCGCGGCGAACTTCGGCAGGAGGCCTGCTGCAATGAGGATCAGGGCTGCCGTCGTGAAGACGTTGCGGTTGATGACACGGGTCTGGGTGACGATGCCGACATTCTGGCCATAGGTCGAGGTCGGAAGGGCACCGAAGACGGCGCCGATAATCGAGAGGATGCCCTGGGAGATGATGCCGCCGGCAAGCTCCTGATCGGTCGGCTCGCGGTCCATGCCGCCCATCGAAGCGCCGGAGAAGTCGCCGATGGCCTGGACGGAAGCGACGACGTAGATGATCGAGATGCTTGCGATGGCAGAAGGCACGAACTTGACCTCGAAGGGCATGACGGACGGCAGCTGGAACCAGCCGGCAGAAGCGACATCGGAGAAGTTGACCATACCGAAGCAGAGGGCGACGGCGTAGCCGACGAGCATGCCGAAGAGAAGCGAGCCGAGCTTCGTCACGCCCTTCGTGAAGTTGCCGAAGTAGACGCAGGCAACGAGCGTGATGATTGCGACAATCCAGTTCTGGGCGCTGCCGAAGTTCGCAGAGCCCTTGCCTCCTGCCATGTAGCCGATAGCAACGGTATAGAGCGAAAGGCCGATGCAGAAGACGACCGTGCCGGTGACAACGGGCGGGAAGAGCTTCCTGATCTGCTTCAGGAAGATGCCGAAGACGATGGCCACAAGGCCGCCGATGAGCTCGGCGCCGATGATGGCACCGATACCGAAGCTGCCGCCGATCGAGGTGAGCGTCGGCACATAGGCAAAGGAAGCGCCCATGATGATGGGGAGGCCAGAGCCGATCTTGCCATTGAAGAGCGGGTGTGCCTGGACAAGCGTGATGAGGCCTGCCATCACCAGGGAGACCTGAATGAGCATCGTCTTCTCATCAGCCGTGAGGCCGCAGGTATTTGCGACGATGATGGCCGGCGTGATGATGCCGACAACGGCAGCCACGACATGCTGCAGGGCAAGCGGCAGGAGCTCTCCTGCAGGCGGCTTTCCCTCTCTCTGGAACAGTACAGAATCTTTCGTGCTTTCGGCCATACGCCACCCTCTCCTTCGGTGCAGCCAGTTTCCGAATATCAAATAGCAGACGTGATAGACTTACAAACAGTTTGTTGTCTTGTCTTACTATTTATTAGCAATTTGAGCCTATCCGCCTTTGTCAAGCGTAACCAGAGAATGTCGGCGGATGGCGCAAAGGAGGCGTGAATGGGAGATGGCAGGCATGAAACGGGATGTCGAAGCAGAAGAGCTCACAAGCCAGCTGGTGAGGATTGAGAGCACCGATCCTGGAGCCTATGAGGGAGCAATCGAGCGCTCCGTGCATGGCTGGATGCTCGAAGCGCGAAACTGCGCAGGCACGCTTGCCGGCACAATCTCGATCGAAGAGCTCGAAGCTCTGCCAGGCAGAAGATGCATCCGCCTCTTCGTCCCGGCAGAAGGGCACAGAGACGAGCGGGGCGCAGCGGATCTCACGCTCCTCTGCCATATGGACACCGTAAAGAAAGGTTCCGGCTGGGATGAAGGCACAGACCCCTTTGGCGGCGAGACCAGGGACGGAAAGCTCTATGGCAGAGGGTCCTGCGACATGAAGGGTGGCCTTGCCTGCGCCCTTCTTGCAGCGCGCGACCTTCTGCACACCATAGGCAGGCAGGGCAGGCTCCCGAAGCGCTCCTTTGCCCTTGTCTGCACAGTCGACGAAGAGGACTTCATGCGTGGCGTCGAGGCTGCCATCAACGCTGGCTGGTTCGGAAGCAACGGCTGGGTCCTCGACTGCGAGCCCACAGACGGCCTCATCCGTCAGGCGCACAAGGGACGTACCTGGTTCGAGCTTGATATGCGCGGTGTCACGGCGCATGCAAGCACGCCCTGGAAGGGTGCCGATGCGATTGCCGATATGGCAGAGGCCATCTCGTATATACGCAATGCCGTAAACGAGCTGCCCGAGCATCCCGAGCTGGGACGCTCGACCGTCACGTTCGGGCAGATCGAAGGAGGCTACAGCCCCTACGTCGTGCCGGACAGATGCCATGTGACGATCGACATGCGCCTCGTGCCGCCAGCGACGACGGACACTGCCCGCGCACTCTGCGAAGAGGCCATTGCGCATGCAGAGAAAGCCGTGCCCGGTTGCACAGGCTCGCTTGTCTGCACAGGCGACAGGCCCCCTCTCGAAACGCACCCTGGCTCTCCCCTCCTCTCTGCCCTGAGCCAGGCAATCGAGACTGCCACCGGGGCAGCACCGCAAATGGGCATCTTCACCGGCTATACGGATTCTGCCGTCGTGGCAGGGCTCTGCCATAACAAGAACTGCATGTCCTATGGACCAGGCTCACTTGAGCTTGCCCACAAGCCGAACGAATATGTGCCGACAGAAGACCTGGCCCGTGTCCGTGCCGTGCTCTCGGAGCTCCTGAAAGCCTCCTCTATGCGCAGCGGCTGCTGAGCGCCTGTCCTCCCCAGGACTTCAGCATCTGGCCTTCTGCCACCTCGAGCACACCATCGACAAGCACATAGCGCATATTCGTGCCCGAGCCGCTCTTCGGCTTCTCGAAGATGCAGACATCGGCACGGTATCCCGGACGGAGCCTGCCACGGCCTCTGATCTGATAGCGCTGGCAGGGCTCGCCAGAAAGCCGGCAGATGCCCTCCTCGAGCGGCAGCTTCGTTCTGTCGCCGAGGCACTCTTCCATATCGGGCACGCCTGTGCAGTCCAAAGGCGCCCGGTCGATCTGCACGCCTGCCGCATCCGCTGCCATCTCGAGGACTCCTGGTGCCATATCGTCCGTACCATCGGTGCAGAGCGCAAGCATCCCGCCATACTTTTCGAGCACCTGGCAGAGCGCCTCTGCGCTCACCTCGTCTATGCTCGACGTGGCAGAGGCAGCCAGACCAAAGGCGCCCCGCTCCAGCTCCTGCGCAAGGAGGCCTGCCATTGCAGCAAGGACGCTGCCAGCTGTCATGCTCTCCCGTGTCCGCGCCTGCATCTCGAGCGATGCGAGCGGAATGAGGAGGCCCTTGTTGATGAGACGCTTGGCAAGCACCCCTGCTGCCACATCCTCGGACATCGCTGTTATCTCTGTCGTGATGCCCTGCAGGAGCCGCTCCTCGCGTGTGCGTCCCGCATCGCTGAATACGGGTGCTGCGACAAAGCCAGGCGCGACGATGAGGCCATGGGCATCGAGCGCGGCATCTCCAGGATGCGGTGCAAGGCCATAGCCCACATCCGCAATCCTGCCGCCTTCGATGCGGACATCGGCGCAGTAGCGCGGCTCCCCCGTGCCGTCGACCACAACACCATCCCTTACAAGCAGAGATCCCATGGTGGACCCCCTTTCCGGATTGCGGACAGGAAGCGCATTCCCGTCCATCTTCTGCTCCATCATTCCCAACTGCCATTTCCATGCCATTGCAGCATGGGTCTCACACCGTGAACAGCACGCACCCAGTCAATGACAGGAGCAGAGGGGGACGAAGGGAAGCAGCAGGTGATGGCAGCCTTATATAAGGCCTGTATGGCGGGAACGATGAACATATATTTTCATCGCTACTCGGACGAACCTATGCTCAGGATGCCGGCAGAAGATAGGCCAAGCTCCAAGAAAGGCAGGCACCCCATGAATCCTGAACATCTGCTCATTGCAGCCCTCGTCGCACTCCTTCTCATCTATGGTCCGAACAAGCTCCCGCAGCTCGGAAGCGCTCTGGGCAAGACCGTCAAGAATGTCCGTGATGGCATGGAAGGCACCAACGAAGAGGCAGCAGAGCCTGAAATCGAAGATGCCGAAGACGAGAAGCAGGACACCGGCAACAAAGCCGCATAGGGCAGCATCGCGTGCTGCCCTGCCCCGTTCGGCCCGCAGAGGCGAGCACGAACCAGGCAGGTTCCCCGCCGCAGGCTCCGTCCAGCGGCTTGCCCTATGCGACAAGCTCCGCCAGGGTCGCACCGTTTCGGAATCGCGTGCGGCAGACCTCTTCTGCAGCATGCACTTCCTCGAAGCGTCTGCGTGCTGCTTTCTCGTCGCCGTACGCCAGCCAGGCGCCACGGCAGGTAGGGACCCGCCCTCCGCAGAATCCTTCGACATCTTCGAGCGGATAGCCGAAAAGGATGCCCATCTCATGCGGAAAGCGGCAGCTGGAGGCAGGCCCGCCGCTCCCTGGACCATGCATGCCATTGAAATACCGGGCAAGCTTCTGGCGCACAGAACGCACAAGCGCAGCTGCATCCTGCACACAGAAGCCGGAATGCTCGAGGAAGCGCCGCTTCTCGGCATCTGCCAGAATGTCCTGGACAAGGTCCGCGCGCCAGGCAAGCAGCATGGTGCGGCATGAGAGATCCTGGACGACAGCCAGGCCGATGCCGGCAGCTGCCAGACCCTCGCGGTAGGCACTCACGATGCTGCGGATCATCTGGCTTTTGAGCTTCCGGTCATCTGCACTCCAGCAGAGCTTCGGTGCAAACGAGAACAGCGCCAGAGGCTTCGTCCCTTCGAGCACACCGGCTGCACACTTCACGAGCGTCGTGGCGAAGTCACGGCAGAGGATGCTCTCTGCCGTACTGCATCCCGGAATCTCCGCATAGCGTGCGCCTGCTTCCATCGCCTCTGCACCGCACATGGACACCATCCCTTCCGAATCATTCTCTCTGCTGAAAATAGTATGCTTTGGTTAACTTATAGGCAAGCTGCAGGGATATACACACCAATGTATTACCTTCGGTTTACTTTTAGATCATCTATGCAGGAGCAATCCTGCTCATTGGAGCATGCTATGGGACATCGCCGCACAGAAGAGCTCGCCCAGAGATACTGGGGCGAGCATACCGGAGGCCACGGCGGCCTCGAGATCTTGAAGCATATCGGCCCCGGCCTTCTCGTGACTGTCGGCTTCATCGACCCGGGCAACTGGGCATCGAACATGGCAGCAGGATCCGAGTTCGGCTATGCGCTCCTGTGGGTCGTGACGCTCTCGACGCTCATGCTCATCGTGCTGCAGCACAATGCCGCGCACCTCGGCATCGTCACGGGAGACTGCCTTGCAGAAGCCACGACGAAGCACCTTCCCCGCATCCTGTCCCGCTTCCTTCTCGCCACTGCCTGGCTTGCCACAGTGGCGACGGCTCTGGCAGAGATCTTAGGTGCTGCCATCGCGCTCCAGATGCTCTTTGCGCTTCCCCTCAAGATCGGCTGCATCCTTGTGGCCACTGTCTCGCTCGTCCTTCTTGCCACGAACTCCTACCAGCATATAGAGCGCTGGATCATCGGCTTCGTCTCGCTCATCGGCCTTGCCTTCCTGGCAGAGCTTGCGCTCGTGAAGGTGGGGTGGCCCCAGGCCGCCCAGGGCTGGGTCATGCCTTCGCTTCCCACAGGTTCCGGTCCCATTGTCATGAGCGTCCTCGGCGCTGTTGTTATGCCCCATAACCTCTTTCTGCACTCCGAGGTCATTCAGAGCCAGCACTTCGAAGGCAGGGGCGAGGCAGTCATGCAGGAGAGGCTCAAGTATGAGTTTGCCGATACCCTCCTCTCCATGATCGTAGGCTGGGCCATCAACTCCGCAATGGTCATCCTCGCTGCGACAACCTTTTTCCAGCAGGGCATCGTCGTAGACGACCTCGCCGTCGCAGCAGACACGCTCTCCCCCATCCTCGGCCCGGGAGCACGGCTCATCTTCGCGCTGGCACTGCTTTTCGCCGGTCTCTCGAGCAGCATCACGGCAGGCATGGCAGCAGGCACAATCTCGGCCGGCGCCTTCGGCGAGGAATATGACATCCATGACCGGCACTCGACAGGAGGCATCCTCCTCTGCTTCATCTTTGCGCTCGTCGCCTGCCTGCTCGTCGAGGATTCCTTCCAGGGACTTCTGGTCAGCCAGGCACTCCTGAGCCTCCAGCTGCCGATCACGGTGTTCCTGCAGATCTATCTCACAAGCTCCCCCAAGGTCATGGGCGCCTATGCGAACAGCGTGCCCTTGAAGATCTGCCTTCTCGCTATCGGCATCTTCGTGACCGTGCTCGACGCGCTGCTCATGATATGAACTCAGGCGCAGAAGCGGCCGCAGGCAATGCGGGGACCGAATCCTTCTGCCTTGTCGATATCCTGGATGCCGCCAACGCCCCTGCCAGGATGTCTGCCGAATGCTGCCGCCGAACAGCTCGCCACTGTCTCAGAATCGGAAGTACGCCATGCGCCTGCACACGGCCTTTCGATGCAGCCTCCCGAAGAGATGTGCCTTTCTTGACTGGCATGTCCTGCCGGAACGTCTGTGCAGGGACTGCCCTTCCACAAGCAGGAGATGCAGAGCCAGACGCCGCAATCCAGAGGCAAAGACGATCGGTCCCGGCAGCCAGACATCTCCCCACAGCATAGAATCATCTCGTCCCCAAGAGGAGCCAGGACTCAGGAGACACGACATCTTTCATACCAAGCAAAGGAGGCTGCCATGGCAGACTCGGACAGGCATATGGACGAGCGTGCGGTGACCGAAGCCGGAAACCCCGGCAATCCGCAGGGCACCTACGGCGAAAAGATGCTGGAGCGCATGAACAGAAGCCACGCCGATGTCACGATGTGGGCACTGGACCAGCTTTCCTTCAAGGCGGGAATGCGTGCCCTCGATATCGGCTGCGGTGGCGGAGCCACGATGGAGCGTCTCGCAGAGCGCATCGAGGCAGCAGGCGGCGCAGGACACGTCAGCGGCATCGACCATTCGGAAGTGTCCTGCGAAGCATCGAGGCAGTACAACAGGGATGCCATCGTGGCAGGACAGATGGATGTGACCTGTGCCTCCGTCGAATCGCTGCCCTTCCCGGACGATTCGTTCGATATCGTGACGACGGTCGAGAGCTTCTATTTCTGGCCCCATCCGAAAGACTGCCTGAAGGAGGTTGCCCGCGTCTTGAAGCCACAAGGACACTTCCTCCTGGTAGCAGACGTCTACCGCAGGCCCGATCTCGCTCCGAGCACGCTTGCAAACATCGAGCACTACGACCTCACGGTGCTCACGCCCGGAGAATACGAGGAGATGCTTCTTGACGCAGGCTTCACGAAGGCCAGGTCGCATCTGAAGGACGGCACGACCTGGATTGCCGCAGAAGGCATCAAGTAGCAAAGCACCATATCAGGACACATCTCAGCCGCTCCCGGAGGAAGCTCCAGGAGCGGCCTCTCTTTCCTGTGCCTCCTTTATGCCAGGAAGCCATCAAGCGCTGCCATGCCCTTTCTCCAGCGATCCTCCTCATGCTGCGTATGGGCACCGGGCCCTATCTCGCACCTGACATTGCATCCGTGGATCTCGAGCGCCAGTGCCGTCATTGCCATCCCCTCCACGACATGGCGGAGCTGGGGCTGTGGCGCCTTTGCCTCGCGAGCGCCGACGGATAGATAGGCAGAGCGTCTCGCAAAATCCACGTCCCGCACAAGCGCCAGATGCTCCATCGCCTCTGTCCAGCCGGGATACCAGAGCGAACCGGAGAGCGAGGCACATGCATCCCAGAACGGATTGTGCAGGAAGGCATGGAGGGCAAAGAGGCCGCCCAGCGAATAGCCGGCAAGACCACGCTGCGCAGGTGCCAATCCCTGAGCAAGCTCAAACGCATGGCAGCAATCGAGCAGCTCGGCTGCAGTCTCGTCAGCCTTCCCCGCATAGTCCGGACGTCCCCGGAAGGGCGACTCGGCTGTCCAGGGCGTCAGGTTCTCATCCCACGACGCTACCGGCACCTTCACGACCCGAGCCCTGATTCCTTCGCAGGCAGGCTCGATCGAGAACGGGAATTCGGGAGCATCGATTGCATAGATGATGGGGGCCGCCATGTCCTCTCCCCCATGTACGATCTTCATCTCGCTCTGCACGATAGCCGTCTCTGGCATGGATCTCCTTTCCTGAGCGCTTTCAAGACCCCAGCGTATCACGCGTGCGTCCTGCCAGAAACAGCTGGGACGCCTGCCAGCACAGTCTATGATGGAAAGAGCTGCAGTCCTACCATTCCGGGAGCGCCATGAATTCCAGGCTTACGCATATCAGCAAGGAGATCTCCTATGCCCTCCGGCATCATCCCGAAGAGTATGGCCTTGCGCTCGACGCCCAAGGCTTTGTCGAGATTGCCGACCTTCTGGCTGCGGTCAATGCGAAGCATCCCGGCAGGCGTCCTGTGACCCCATCCGACCTCGAGGAGATCGTCGCCACCTCCGAAAAGAAGCGGCACGAAATCTCCGGCACCCGCATCCGTGCGCTCTATGGACACTCATGCAAGGAGAAGGTCGTGCACGAGCAGGCGGTGCCCCCTTCTGTCCTCTACCACGGCACTGCCAGAAGGTTTCTTCCCTCGATCTTCGACCAGGGCCTTCTTCCTATGGAAAGGCAGTATGTGCACCTCTCGGCAGATATCCCGACGGCACTCGAAGTAGGCAGAAGAAGAGATGCGAAACCTGCCCTCCTGATTGTCGATGCGAAGCGGGCCTCTGCTTCCGGCATAGGCTTCTATGAGGGAAACGGATCCGTCTGGCTTGCAGACCCGATACCGCCCGAATATCTCGCTCTGGCTAAGGATGAAAGCTAGCTCTCGGCTGCCGCTATCCAGTGTCCTTCGTCGTCTGAGAAGCCGAAGCTCCGCATGCCGCCCATGTCCACAAGCGGCGATGCCGTAGCGCCGCCCTTCTCCATCTTCTCATGCACCGCTTCGATATCAGCCACATGGAAGAGAAGCGACGGCGTGGCAGTGCTCACTTCGGGAGAGAATCTCTCGACGAGGGCACGGTCCATAAGGACGATATGGGCATCTTCGGACCCGAACGAGAGCACGGGAACATCTGCCCCTGCAGGACCGGAACGCACCCCAACCTCCTCGAATTCAAGCTTTTCCGTCCAGCAGACCCTGCACGCCTCCACATCGTCGCAGCAGACCATCACATCGAGCGACTGGGCACCGAGCATCCTTGTCCTCTCTGGCAGAGTGCATCTGGCTTCATCCCATTCTCCCAGAAGGCCGAGCGCACGTCCTGCGTATCCATGCGCTGAAGTGAAGCATCTGCACAGGGCTACAATGTCCGCATCCAGGCGGCTGCAAGATCGGGCCAGCACTGCATGAGCGGCTGGGGCTTCTTCCCTTTCTGCACGGTATCGGCCGTCCCCAGCGACAGCCCATGCCCTCCGTACGGGAAGATATGGAGCGTGAACGAGACGCCGGCATGCCTATACGCTTCAGCCAGAAGGAGGCTGTTCTCGACCGGAACAGATGTGTCCTCGAGCGTATGGAAGATGAAGGCAGGAGGCGTATCCTTCGTGACCCTGTTCTCGAGCGCGAGCTTCTGCTTCAGCTCTTCGTCGTCGCCGCAGAGGTTATCGAAGGAACCTCTGTGCGCATATGCACCTGACGTAACGACGGGATAGCCGAGGACGAGGCCACAGGGACACATCTCCTCGCTCGCTGCACCAACACGTTCCGCAAGCCAGGGCTCCATCCATTCGCAGCCAAGATCCAGGGCCAGATGTGCTCCCGCAGAGAACCCCATAAGGAAGATATGGCCAGGGTCGATATGGAACGCTTCTGCACGGCGCTTGAGATAGGCAATCGCTCCTGCCGCCTGCACGAGCGCCACAGGATAGCGGGCAGGCGCGCAGCTATAGGAGATGACGCAGGCAGCAAAGCCGCGTGCCACCATCTGGAGCGCTACCGGCTCTGCTTCCCTGGCCGACACCCGTGCATAGGCACCGCCCGGAATGATTGCGACGCAGGGACGCTTCACATCAGGGTCGACCTTGTCGAGGACATCGGGGAAATAGGTCTCGATGCGTGCCGGCTCCCCCGCCTCGGGAAGCGCAATCTGGTCTGCATGCGGCACCTCAGGCACCGCCTTGCCTTCGCCTTCTGCCGCTATCGTCACATGGAGCACGGGAATCTGCCTCCTGCATCGCTGCCTGTGCATGCCATACATTCAGGCATTGTAAGCCTCTGCCATTGCTGTCCTGTGATGTTCCCTGAAGCCTGACCGTGGAGAAGGCGAAAGAAGTTGCCTTCGACCTGCAGTCCGAGGTAGCGTCCCCGAAAAGGAAGCCTTCCAGAAAACCCTTAACGTGTTATCGCTTCATCGAAGCTGGGCACGAAGGCTGCAGCAGGAACGACGGCAGGTACGTCCGCACCGGCAACGATACAGCCAGGAGCCAGAGCATCCGACAGCGCAGGGCCAATCCTCTCGCTGCATCCATCCTGGATGCAGAAAAGGCCTGATGCTGGCTGGAAGCCATAAGCAGCAAGGCTGCTGTCCGAAAACAGGCGCTCCCCCTAGTGGCCATGCGGCACAATATCGAGCTGTCCGCGCTCGAGCACGAGGTCGGCATGGACAAGACGGATGAGGGTGCAGCCAAGAGGGATGAGAGCGCCCAGAAGCGAACTGTACGAGCATGCTTCGCAGAGCATCGTGGAAACGACAGCACCTGCCATGAAGCAGAGCAGAAGCGATGCATGCACCTTCATCTTGCGGCGCAGCCCATGGTCTTCAGGATGCCTGATGAGCTTCGCGAGATTCGATCCGATCTGGCGGATGTGGTTCGTCACGAACGTCGTAGCCGCCGGCACGCCTTCCATCTGGCGATACGTATTGAACTGCATCGCGCAGACGAAGTTGAGCGTCACCTGGCAGATCTGATCAGGCCACGCAGCCGGCATGAAGGCAAGAAAGACAACAGCACACATCTCGAGTGCGATGAGGAGCGTGTCCCAGCGCAGGAAGTGCATGCGCTTGATGGTCTTGCCCATCCATTCGGAGAGGAAGGAACCGAAGAAATAGGCACCGATGGGAAGCAGAAGATAGGCTGCCGAGAGCCACTGCTGCCTGCCGAGTGCCATTGCGAAGAGGACGACGTGCTGAGTAGCACAGCCATTTGATACCGACATTCCAAGAAGACGGTACCGCCTCTGCGGGCAGACGGTACCGCCGTTTCGCCTATCGGGAACCGCCTATTC
>OMVT01000014.1 GCA_900314535.1 uncultured Olsenella sp.
CGCGATGCATTATGTGCTGGGCGCCGGATGGCCGGGCCCCTCCGCCTGCCGTCCGGCACCCACTCGGCACATAATCGCATCCAGCGCATTAGAGTCCTTCTTCGCCACGCTCAAGAACGAGATGTACTCGCTGCGCCCGTGGGCGACCAGGGCGGAGGCCCGGCACGCGGTCGTGGGGCTCATCGAGGCCTACTACAACCGCCGGCGCCCCCACTCGACCATCGGCTACCAGGTCCCGGCCGATCGGATGGCGGCCTTCATGGAACGGGCGGAGCGGGCCTTCTCGGAGGACGAGGGGCGATGCCGATGGCCGCCTAGAACCGACCGATTGCCTGTCCGATATATTGAAACAGATCAGAGGTCCTGTTCCGGCTCGAGGAGGGCTTCGGCGCGAGGCCCGAGGCGGACGCCGCCGGCGCCCGGGTCGTCGTCGACCCCGCCGCGCCCGGCGCCCAGAAGCTCGACGCGGCGGTCAGGGCGTGGGCGGCGATGCGCGCGCGGAGGGGCTCGGGGGAGATCTCCGAGGAGGAGTACGTCGACTGGAAGCGCGGGTTCACCGGAAGGTAGAATTCGGCGGTTATGGGGGCAATCCCCGCGAAACGGAAAACGGTTGCCCCCACAACGGGCCATTTTGCGCTGGATTCGAGGAAGGGCTTCAGCGCGGTGCGGGCGACGCCTGTGGCTTGACGGCCCGTTTGATAAAATGACTAACTGGCGGTCGCTTGCGGAATTGGCCTTTGTGCATACTTCCGTCGGCAAGCCCCCGAACGATAAAAACGCGTTGAGTTCATTTGAGTTCAACGCAGACATGGATTTCGGGGTGAATCCGTGAACATGATAGACACTGAGACACTGCAGAGACGGGAGGGTGTCCCAGTACAAACTCTGATTACTTTAGAGTGGGGGTAAGCCGTTTGGCATGAAAGACATAGAGAGCATCTGCAGAATCGCAGTGGTGCAAGCGGAGCCCGTGATGTTCGACAAGAGCGCCTCGCTCGAGAAGGCCCTTCGCTGCATCGACGAGGCCGCGGCGCATCATCCGAACCTCATCGTTTTTCCCGAGCTCTTTATCCCCGGGTATCCCGTTGGGATGAATTTCGGCTTCAGCATAGGGAGGCGAAGCGAGGAGGGTAGGAAGGACTGGAAGCGTTACTACGATGCCTCTGCCGTTGCGGGGGAAGCGGAGTTTCAGCGGCTTGCGGAGGCGGCACGGAACACCGGTGCCTACATCAGCATCGGCTTTTCCGAGAGGGACGCCGTCAATGGGACGCTTTACAACAGCAACGCCATTTTTGAGCCGGACGGATCGTGCAAGGTGCATAGAAAATTAAAGCCCACGGGTTCCGAGCGGGTTGTATGGGGGGATGCCGACAAGGGGTACTTCCCCGTCACCTCAACGCCGTGGGGGCCGATCGGCAGCTTGATTTGCTGGGAAAGCTACATGCCGCTCGCTCGCGTGGCTCTGTACCAAAAGGGCATCACGATATACATCTCGCCCAACACTAACGACAACCCGGAGTGGCAGGCCACCATTCAGCACATAGCGATAGAGGGCAAGTGCTTCTTCGTTAACGCTGATATGGTCATCAGGCGCGAGTCGTATCCCTCAGACCTGCATGAGGGGGATGTCGCGTCGCGGTTTCCGGAATATGTCTGCAGGGGCGGAAGCTGCATCATCGATCCACGCGGACATTACGTGACGGAACCGGTCTGGGATGAGGAGGCTATTATTTACGCGGAGCTCGATATGGGCCTGACCGTATCTTGCAAGATGGAGCATGACGTGGTCGGGCATTACGCACGCCCGGACGTCCTCGAGCTGAACGTCAACGAAAAATAGGCTGGGGCGATTACCAATCCCGCAATCATGGCGGGTTGGTTGGCCAGGGGAAGGATTTCCTGGCGCGATTCGAGGTCGCCGTGGCGTGCAAGCGATTCGCTGGCTCGCGGTTTCCCATGGCGGCATACATAGCCTCATGCATCGCCCGATCAAATTGAGGCGATGGGCGAGTTCGGCAGGTACTACGAGAAACGCTGGGGGTGCGGCATGTGGCGCGACAAGGCGCTCGAGGCAGTTGCCCGCGAGCGCCTGAAAGCGGCCTACGCCATCATGCTCGACCAGCTCCCCTACCTGGCTGCCTAGGCCCTCTCAAGACCACTTGGAAAAGCGCCCTCCCGTCGGGCGCGTCGCGGCACGCCGAAATCTCCTCGAAGGGTTGGGAAAGCCATAGAGAAACCTCGCGCCTTGCTACGTGAGGAGCAGGCGCACCTCAAAGACGCTGCTCGGCAAAAGGCGGTGCTGTCACTCGACGATTTCGTATCCCGTGCGCCCGAGAATGTCCAGCGCCTTCTGGTAGCTCTCCTTCTTCATCAAAACGTAGTCGGTGTTGTAGGTCGAGATGGCAAAGATCGAGATGCCGTTCTCCGCCAGGATCTCCGCGATGCCGGCCAGTATCCCGATGAGGGAGAAGTCCAGCACCCCCTGGATGCGGAAGCCCTTCCACCCGTCGTCACGCTCAACAACGTTCGACGGGACATCGCTGGTGGCGCATACCAGGGAATCCTCTTCATCCGTCTTGCCGATGAAGCAGTACTCTGCGCCAAGGTCTACCAGCGAGTAGTCCTTCACCTTGCATACCGAGAAATCCTGATCGAGCTTCTTCAGTTCCATGATGCCTGCTCCTGTCACATTCCGATTGAATAACCCCATTATCCTTGCTGACTGCTCCCTCCAGCTGGACGCTCCGAATCCGCAGCCGTCTCATTGGCATGGCTATACCGTCGGTCTCTGTGAGCGGACCCCTCTCAGCGCGGGCACTTGCGCAAGGCACATGCCGGCGAGGATGACGGCCACGCCCAGCCATTCGACGGCGCCGAGGGGCTCGCCGAGCACGATCATGGCGATAAAGAGACCGGCGGGGAGCTCGGCGGCCGCCATGACGGTGGAGAGGCCGGCGGGCAGGTGCGGGGAGCCCAGGCCGAAGAGCAGCACCGGGTGTGTTGTACCACTCTATGCAGCCATCGATCCTCTTCCCGAGCTCCTCCAGGCTGACGCCCTCCCAGCCCCTCCCGCAGGACATCTCGTTCTTCGGCAGGCTGAAAGTCGAGTTCTTCTGCGGAAGGGACTGGCAAGGCGTTGCAATGGATGAGTTCATGGGGAAGCTTGACGGCTGCATGGTCTGGTATCGGGACAGGCGCCGAAAGAGCGACCTGGGCCATGTCAATCCGATGCAATATCGCAAGAATCTGGGACTAGCAGCATAGGATGTATTCGGTCCAAGATTCCCACCGCATCTCCGACTGGTAGCTTCTAGATTGCCATTAACACGGAGGCGCCCGAGAACCTGCTGCGCGACGAGCGGGGCAAGCACCACTTCCATGCCGACGGGCCCAACGAGCTGTGGATCACCGACGTGACCGGGTCCCGCATCCCCGCCGGCAAGGCGTGCCTCTCGCCCATCGCGGGCTGCTCCGGCGGCATGCCGCCGAGCTGGCCGGTCTCCACCTCGCCCGACGCCGAGATGGCCAGCCCGTCGCTGCCCGGCGCGTGCAGGCGGCTCGGCGAGGGCGGCCATCCCAGGATCCGCCCGGACCGCGGCTGCCATTGCCGCTGGCCGGGATGGACAAGGATATGCGATGAGAATGGCCTGGCCAGGTCGATGCCGGGGAAGGGTTGCAGCCCCGGCAGCGCGAGGTGCGAGGGCTTCTTCGGAAGATTGAAGATAGAATTCTTCCACGGCTGCGACTGGGCCGGGGTCACGATCGAGGAGTTCATGGACATGCTCGACGCCTACCTCAGATGGCATAGGGATGTCAGGACAAAGGGCGATCTGGATTACAGGAGCCCCATGCAGTACCGCAGGGACTTGGGCCTGCTGGCAGCGTAGGATGGATTCGGTCCAGGATCACCACCGCAGTCCCGTTCGGACAAGGCAAACGCTCATGTAATGTCTCGCTTGCTGCGCTTCAGCTGCGACTCTCTTCGGAGGCTGCGATAGCGTTGACCTACATCTGGGGATGCTTTATTATTTAGCCATTGAGACGCTCACACGTTCGATTCGAGCTGTGGGCAGGAGAGCCGTCAGGTGCCGGAGGCACTTGGCGGTTTCTCTGTATATAGGGAGGTGGTGTAGTATGTCGCGCGAAAATCCCAAGCCTTTCAAGACTATCGACGAGCAGGTCGAAATCTTGCGGTCACGTGGGCTTGGCATCAGCGATCAGAATCGCGCAGCTGCCTTCCTCCTGCGCGAAAACTACTATGCTGTCGTGAATGGCTACAAGGATGCCTTTCTTGACCTTGAAGCCTCCAACCTTGCTGGTGAGGACCGTTATCGTGATGGATCTACCTTCGACGCCTTGAGCCGTGTGTTCATCTTCGACAAGGAGCTGCGCGACGTCACCATGGCAATACTTCTCGAGGCCGAAGCTGCCATGCGCACAGCAACCGTTTACGCCTTCTGCTCGGTACATGGCGGGCCAGATGACTACCTGGATCCTGCATGCTACTGCTCCAAGTCCGATTACAGACCAGAATGGCGGTACACCAAAGGGCTCATTCGACTTCTTTCGACTCTGCAGGGGGTACGTGACAACCGACCTCACAAAGCCTACATTGCCCACTACGATAAAAACTATCACGTCGTTCCTTTGTGGGTGGCTTCTAAGTGTCTCACGTTCGGGACAATGTCGGCTTTCTTCGACTTCCAAGAGCAGTCTGTGAAGACTCGCACCTGCGTGGCGCTGGCACGTGCCCTGGGACGTCCGGTGGTCAAGCAGCGGGCACTCGAATATGCCTACCACACCCTACCTGAGTTCAGAAACGTCTGTGCTCACGGGGAGAGGTTGTATTGTGCCCGAGCTGGTAAGAACATCGATAAGGGCTTTGGAGAACTGCTGCGCGCTATGAGTACCGTGGTTCCTGCCGAGCGCCTTTCATCTTATGCTTGTGAGGTGCTGGCGCTTCTGCGTGAAGTGGGTGCAGCTGATGCCGGCCTCGAAGAATCGCTTCTGCGAGGCATGCGCCTGACCGAGCATGATTTTGAGACAATGATTCTTTAAATCAGCGTGAAGAAAACTTGATTTATCAAGGAAGCGAGACCGATGGTATCCAGACCCGCTCAGTGCTCTTCCGGTGGATGAGTGGCGCATATGGATATGGGGATGTTTCGTGTAGCATCTGCTGAGGGGAAGGGAGGAGACAACCCCTCGGGTGAGCTATCCGGCTATGCGCAGGAGCGAACACGCGAACAGGAGTTGAGCTGGAAGCTGGACGCGCTTGCGGCGATTGGGATAGCAGACAAGAGTATCCTCCAACGTGCTAGCGGCATACCGAAGCTATTTATCAGAGCAGTTAGATGCTCCGTGCAGAGTCATCTAAGACCGCCTGGTGCTTAACAATGGCAATGCACCTCCATAGACTGTGACCTCAAACATTTCGGCTGCAACGTATTGCCACTTGGGGCAGCTCATAGGCTTGCCCCCAATTGTTGCAGGAGAAGATGCTGCATCCTAATGACAGCGGACTTGATTGAAGAGGATGATTGGCCAGGCAGGGCCTGCATATGCCCACCGTTCTCAGACAGCTTCAAGCCAGCTTGTCAGATCATCTGCCCAGGCCTTGTCATGCGTCTCCAATGCATTGGCGAGCTGCATTGTTTGCTGCCGTATGGCCTCCGATATCTTCTGGGGAAGGGCGGGATGCTTTTTCAGGATCTCCTCCGGCATGGCAATCTCTTCTAGGGAGAGCCAACACGATATAGAAGAGCTGCGCGAGATCGAGCATGCTGTGGCTAAATGCATTGAGGAGAATGGAAAGGCAGATGACGGCCCAGAGCGCGATGCACACGAGCCTGGCTATCCGCATCTTGCGAATAGAGAAGCTGCCGATCTTCGTAAGCATCCCTCGGAATTCTTCGTAGCTGAACTCGACCTTGTATTCGATATCCATGGCGCTCCTGCATTTTGAGGATGGGTCCATGTTCAGCTTATGGGGACCAGGTCAGCGCAGCGTACGGTAAGAGCAGACTCCTGCTTTGGATGATGCTCCTGCAATCAGCGCTCTCTGCAGTCCCGCTGCTCCTTCTTGGCAAGCATGATTTCGAGGATCTCACGGTCGACATCTTTCATGCCGTTGTGGGCGATGCGGGCCATGTTCTCGATGCTCTGCTCTGGTGTGACGTCGCATATGCCATCGCTTGCACGAAGTGCCGAGCCTGCGCATGCCATCTTCGCAGATAGATAGGCCGCATTCGTTGCCATTGCCAGTTTCATTGCGCAGCCGCATTTTCCGCCGTCGCAGATCATGCCGGCGATGGTGCCCGTCATGTTGCGGATGGCAAAGCCCATCTCATCGGTACTGCCGCCCCAGAGCTTCACGAGCGCAGCGGAAGCTGCAGTGGAGGCAGCGGCTGCACAGGTGCAGACAGCCGAAAGCTTGCCTATTCTCGCATTGATGTAGCTGTTGAGCAGATGTCCGAAGGCAAGGGAGCGTGCCAGGCTGGTGCGGTCGGATCCTGCATGCTCTGCGGCAATGGTGAGCGGAAGCGTGAGGGCAAGGCCCTTGCTGCCGGCACCGGCACTGCTCGAGACCGTGCAGGGTGCGCCATCGAGCCTCGACTCGATGGCAGAGCCGACGGCACGCATCATCTCGTCTGCCTCTCCGACAAATGTGGTCTTGGAGAGGGCGGAGGCGATGCCGACAGGGCTTGGATGCTCCTCGGCGTAGGCGGCCACTTGACTGTTGATTTCTGCAGCATCGACGAGCCAGTCGATGTCTGCCGGGTCCATGCGGTCTGCGAGCCCGCTTATCTCGGCTATGGTCATGTCTTCAAGCGAAGCTGTGAGGTTTGGCTTTTCGCTCTTCGCTTCTGCATCCTTCTCGAAGCAGGTCTTCCCGTCGCGTGTGACCTCGACGATATTCGTGTGTGCTCCTTCGATCAGGGCTTCTGCTGTCTCTTCGCCAGATGCTATCGTGCAGCGAGCATAGATGCTGCTCTTATCTGTGTCGACCTTTACTTCCACCTTGCCTGATTCCACGAGCGCATGGGCTGCCTTCACGATTTCGGACGTGATGCCAGAGAAGATCTGAAGGCCATGCTCGGTTGTGCCGATGAGGGCGCCCAGGGCTGCGGCATAGGGCATGCCGACAGCATCGAAGCCAGGAATCGCGACAGACATGCCGTTCTTGTAGAGGCCGGGGTTGACGGTGAGGGAGATATGTTCTGGCGCGCCTTCGAGCGTGGCTGCTGCCGCTGCAGCAGCAAGTGCGGCACAGGCAGGCTCGGTGCAGCCAAGAGAAGGGGCGACCGTCTCGTGCAGGAATGAGAGAGCCTCATCTGTGTCCATCATGAGCAGATTCTTCCTCTCTGTGGCTGGCCTGCCAGTCTCTGCTGTCTCGTGGTTTCAGGCTCCATCATTCTACCGAGTCTCTTTTTCCATTTCCGCACAGAGCTTCCAGGCATGGCTGCCGTGAACATGTGATGTGCGGCCTGTGAGGTCGCAATTCTTGCATGACAGGGATGATGTTTTGGGGTATCACACAAGCCAATGAAGAGGTGCCTTATGGCACGCAGGCAGAGGAGAGTTCCATGGCAGATACCATCATCGATTTTGCGGATGCAAAGATCCGCGCCCATGACCATATCGTCCGCGGCACGGCAGCAGACGGGCAGCTCCGTGCCTTCGCTATCACCGGACGCGAGACCGTGCAGGCAGCAAGCGACCATCACCATACGAGCAACGTCGTGACGGCAGCGCTCGGACGCCTCATGATGGCAGCACAGATGATCGGCGCAATGTCGAAGGTGGACGACGAGCTCGTGACGCTGAGCATACGCGGCGATGGCCCGGTCGGCGGCCTTACGGTCACCGCGAACAACAGGGGGCAGGTCAAGGGATTCGCGAACCATCCGAATGTCTGGCTCCCGCTGAGGGAAGACGGCCATCTCGATGTCGGACGTTCGCTTGCGCCCGGCACGCTTTCCGTCGTGCATGACATACCGGGGATGGACCCCTATTCGAGCACGGTCGGCCTTGTCACAGGGGAGATTGCAGACGATCTCACATACTACTTCGCCGTGAGCGAGCAGATCCCCACGACGCTCGGCGTCGGTGTCCTTGTGGATACGGACTTCTCCGTGCGCCAGGCGGGCGGCTTCCTTATCCAGGCAATGCCGGGCTGCTACGACTATGTGCTTGAGGACCTCGAGAGCAATATGCGTGGCGTGAAGTCGGTCACGGACATGCTCGAGAGCGGCATGAGCCCCACTGACATGCTTGACCATCTGCTGCGTGGCATGGACTTCCAGGAGCTTTCTGTCATGCCTGCCGAGTTCCACTGCGGCTGCGACCGCTCGAGCGCAGCCCGGTGCGTGATGGCTTTGGGGGAGCATGAGATGCGTGACATGATTGCGAAGGGCGAGCCTGCCGATGTCCACTGCCACTTCTGCGGCGCGAACTACATCTTCGCTCCTGAAGAGCTCGAAGAGATGCTCGGATCGAGCTGCCTGCCTTAGATAGAACAGATGCGACCCGGCGAAGTGCTCTCTTGCGAAACGCTAAGCTGTATTTCGTCGGGCGCTGGACCGCGGAGCGCTCTGTCATGCTTCTATAGCATGCGCCGGCGACGTTTATGCAAAGTTTCTCAGGTGATTGAAGTTGATACAGAGCGGATTGATGCGTGCTGCGACATCATGCAGCCTGCCATCCGCAGTGAACAATACGGTATCGCTATCTATGAGCGAGAGTAGCGAGCAGTCCGCAATCCCGAGCCAAAGATATTTATCTCGATCTGCAATGGTCCTGCTTGGAACATATTCTTCGATGCTCACTTCAGGACTTGCCTGGAGAAACAATCTGAGCCATGTCTTCTCGGCTTCATCGCCTTTGTCAGGCATAAGATCGGAACATTCGGTGACCACATTCGGCGTCACGACCATCTGGCTGAACCGTGCAATAACCGAATGCACTATATCGATGTCTTCCGGCATGTAGGCACGTACCCTGCGCTTTCTGCCAAGCGCATTGCGATCGATTGTGCCGTAGGCAAGCAGCACAAGCATATTCGCATCGAGCACGACTCTCCTTGGTCTATTTATCACCATATGAAACGACTTTTCCGGATACGTCGTCGATGCAAACTGTCTTGAACGTGCGGTTGTCTCGGGGAGGCTGCAGGGCTGCGGAAAGGCCTGCCAGAGGAGAAGCGCTTGCCTGGTCCCACTTGCGAGCAAATCCAACAGTGATATCCCAGAGCTTGTGCTCGTCGTCGTAGCGGGTGCCTTCGATAGCAAACCGAATGTCCCGGAGAACCTTGTCCCGGTCTGTTTCTCCCTGTTCGTCTGCTGCCATGCCTTCCAAATTGGCTACATAGGCGGCAGCGATCTTGACGGCTTCTTTCACGTCCATGCTGTCTTCCCTCCTTGCTGGCGAATGAAGCGAGTTGTTTTGAATTATAAGATGCCGGACCGACAGGATTGAAGGGCTGCGTGCCTGTTCTAGGTCTCTGGTTTTAGGAACATGTACCGTACCGTGCGACTTGATCGCGAAGGCCGGGTCTGCCGATGTCCACTGCCACTTCTGCGGCGCAAACTATGTCTTCGCACCTGAAGAGCTCGAAGAGATGCTTGGATAGATCTGCTGCACCCAGAAAAGCCGAGTGCCGCCCTGCAGTCCGCGGGTCGGCACTCTTTCATTGCAGGGAAGCGATTATCTCTACAGCTTGTGGTGCAGCTTCAGCTCCTCGATGAGCATCTTGTCTCGCCATTCTGCCAGGGTCTCAGGGGTGTTGCCGACCTCTGCAGAACGATGTGCCAGCTCCTCGTCGACACCCTTCTGCGCGATGTCTGCCCACTCGGCAGGGAACTCCTTCCAGTCTGCCATGTCCTGGAGCCAGAGCGTCGTCGAGTCATGCAGGTGGTTCATGAGGCCAGAGACACCGCCTGCACCTCCTCCGAGCTCGAAGACTAGCGACGGTCCCATGATGCCCCAGCGGATGCCTGGGCCGAACGTGACGGCCTTGTCTGCATCCTCGACGGTGCAGACACCGGACATGACAAGGTTCGCGACCTCGCGGTAGAGGGCCATCTGGAGACGGTTGCAGATGAAGCCGAGCGCTTCCTTCTTGAGCACGACGGGCTCCATGCCGAGCTTCTGGTAGAAGGCCTTGGCGCATTCTACGGTCTCTTCCGTTGTCTTCTCACCGCGGGTGATCTCGACGAGCGGGATGAGATGGGGCGGATTGTAGGGGTGTCCGCCGCAGAAGCGCTCGGGGTGCTTCGCATTCTTGGCAATCTCTGTCACAAGCAGGCCTGAGGTGGAGCTTGCGATGATGGCATCAGGGGCGGCCGCGGCCTCGATCTCGTCCACGATCTGCCACTTGACGTCGTAGTGCTCAGCCGAGCTCTCCTGGATGAACTGGGCCTCCTTCACGGCTTCTGCGATGGATGTCGTGTAGTGGATGCGCCCCGCAACCTCCTTTGCCTCATCCTCGGTGTAGACGCCGTTCTTCACGAGCGAGGAGAGGCTCTCCTCGACGCGGCCCTTAGCACGGGCGCTCGACTCTTCGGTCCTGTTCTGTGCCCAGACCTCGAGCCCTCCCATTGCGAACTTGAGCGCATAGCTGTAGCCGATGACGCCTGCACAGACCGATGCGGCACATTTGATGTCTTCTGCCTTCATGAAGCCCCTTTCTTCTGCCGTTTGCTGCTGCCTGAAGTATAGGTCCGGGCCAGTCAGCAGAGGCAGGGATTGCTGTATGGCTTCAGGAGCGGAAAGATTCGGGAATGCGCGGCAGTGCGGCAAAGCATGCAGCAGGCGGCATCTCTGCTTTCGGCCTAGAATCAGCTCAGAGACAGGAGGCTCCGAGATGAAGACTGGCACAAGGAACGCAGGATGGACGATTTCGAGGAGAGGCTTTGTCGAGGCTTCAGGCCTCTTGGCAGGCACGGCCCTCATCTCTGCCTGCTCAGCTGCAGGTGGCACATCTTCCGATTCCGGAGTCTCAGTCGAGGAAGATGCAGCAGCGGATGCAGGCGTGGGCACAGAGAGCGGCGATGATTCTGCTTTCGATGCGCATGGCTTTGCCGAGCGCAGCATCGAAGATGCCGATCTGATGACGAAGGCGGTGCATGCCGATATCCAGCCGGTGCCGGAGAGCTATTTCGAGGACTGCGACCATCCAGGAACCATCGAGGCCTTCGAGTATGAGACTCAGACCTACGGGGATGACGGGGCAGGGGATGGCAAGACGTTCACGAAGACCTGCAATGTCTATCTGCCCTATGGCTACAGTGCAAGCGGCAATAAGCCCTTCGATATCCTCTATCTCCAGCATGGAGCAGGCGGGGATGAGAGCTCGTGGCTTGGCGAGCCCCATACGTCTGGTTCGGATGCAAAGAGGATCCTGGACCATCTGATGGCAGACGGGCTCGTGCGGCCGACCATCGTCGTGACGCCTTCCATCCCTGAGGGGAATGACCATTGGGCATCAGAGTTCACGTCCTACATCTATGAGCTTGGCCGAGATCTCATGCCGGCAGTCGAGACGCACTACCGCACGTTTGCCGCAACGGCAGACGATGCAGGCTTTGCGGCATCGCGCGAGCGCCGCTACTTCGGCGGCTTCTCCATGGGAGCCTACGAGACGTGGTATGTGCTCATCCACTACCTGCCCTGGTTCAAGTACTACCTGCCGCTCTGCGGCAACATGAGGTACGAATCGACCGACGATGAGTGCATCGCGCAGGCAGACTCCGTGGCTGATGCTGCTGTGGCATCGGGGATGCCGAAGGAGGACTATCTCGTCTTTGCAGCAGATGGCACAGCCGATATCACGTACGAGAACATGAGCGTGATGGTTGACCGCCTGAAGGAGCGCACTGATGCCTTCAGCACGAGCGATGATGGCTTTGTGGATGCAGATGGCACGCTTGCCGCGGACCTCGTCTATCTCGTGGTGGATGGCTACGAACATTCGCAGACAAGCGCCCAGGAATACCTCTATGACGGGATGAGGCAGCTCGATGCGCCGCAGGGATAGCCTGTTTCCTGCCTTTTAGGCCTTTGCTGGCTTCGGCTCTTCTGCAGGACGGTTCACGATGATGATGCCGGCACTCACGAGGACAAGCGAGATGATGGCTGTCGCAGGGTCGAGTACGCTGCCTTCGTTCAGCAGGAGCGCCGAGAGGATGACGCCGAAGACCGGGTTCATGAAGCCGAAGACGGCGACACGCGAGAGCGGGTTGCAGGCAAGGGCGACAGACCAGAGCGAGTAGGCGGCAGCAGAGATGAAGGCCAGATAGAGGAGCAGAAGGTTCGAGGCGACAGGATCCGATGCAGGGGCAGGTGCGACGTGTCCGCCTGCCGCCGCGCCGACAATGAGCATCACGAGGCCGCCGAAGACGAACTGCCAGGCACTCAGGAGCACTGGATCGTGCTCCTCAGAGAAGCGCTTTGCAAGGTTGCTCGAGGTGGCGGCAGCAATCGTCGAGGCAAGGACGAGGCCTTCGCCTGCGAGCGTGAATGTGAAGCCGGCACCGGTCTGTCCGGCGAGGTCGACCAGGGCGACGCCGGCAAAGCCGACGATGCAGCCCAGAACCTTTCTCGTCGTGAGGCGCTCGTTTCTGAAGACAAGCGCTGCCAGAAGGACAGAGAAGAATGTGTTTGTGGCCTCAATGATGGAGCTCGTGACGCCTGTGGCATGCGCAAGGCCCACATAGAAGAAGAGGTACTGGAGGATCGTCTGGAAGAGCGACAGGATGCCAATGACCTTGAGGTCGCGCTTCTCGGGCAGGAACGGCTTACGTCTTGCAATCGAGAGGGCGGCCACGACGAGGAGTCCTGCGAGCGTGAAGCGCACGCCTGCAAACATGATGATCGAGGCGGTATCGGAGGCGGCGATGCCGAAGAGGGCATAGCCTATCTTCACGCAGGGAAAGGCCGATCCCCAGAGGAAACAGGCAATGAGGCAGGCTGCAAGCATGCCTGCCCAGGAACCGAATATCTTCTGCGTCTTGGGGCTCACGGCCGCCTTCTGGGATGTCTCTGCCATCGTGTATCTGCTGCTTTCTGGAAAATCGTGCCATCTGCCGAATGGAAAGTGTAGCTGATGGGTGGCAGATATCGGGGCTTGCCTGGCAAGACCCAGAGAGTGCGCAGATAGCAGGTGATGGCTGGCTCCTGTCTTCTGCGGGATGCCTTCTGGCATGCAGGAACCGCTTGTTGCAGGCTTTTCCCGGCGGGATTTCCTGCTTGTTTCCGAAGATTGCGCGCTCGCAAAACCACTGTTTCAAGATGCCGAGAGGTCCCTTTTTTACAATACCCGCCTTCTGACCTGCCGTATTACAGTCTCAAGCCACGCAAAGAGGCCTCCAGGGAGGGCCTTGGAGAGGCGAAAAGAGCAAGTGCAATGCAGAAGGCAGGAAGCCTTCTGCATACAAGATCAGGGAGGGGACCATGGGGACGCGCATTGCTGAACATCCAATACTCGGCGTGCCCGAGAAGGGGAAGCTCGTGAGCTTCACCTATGACGGGAAGACGCTCCAGGGCTATGAGGGGGAGCCGGTCGCTATGGCTCTCAAGGCAGCGGGCGTGATGGTGCACCGCTATACGGCCAAGAAGCACCAGCCCCGCGGCATCTTCTGCGCTATCGGCCGCTGCACGGACTGCGTGATGGTCGTCGACGGCGTTCCCAACGTCAGGACGTGCATGACGCCTCTGGTGGAAGGCATGAAGGTCGAGACCCAGTACGGCGTCACGGATGTCCCCTTCGATGAGACAGACGGAAAGGAAGGCGGTGCGGCATGAAGCGCTACGATCTGATCGTTGTCGGTGCCGGCCCCGCCGGCATGTCCGCTGCCATCGAGGCAGCGAAGCACGGCGTCTCCGTCGTCGTCTTCGACGAGAACGCTCGTCCGGGCGGCCAGCTCTTCAAGCAGATCCACAAGTTCTTCGGCTCGAAGGAGCACCGCGCCAAGGTCCGTGGCTTCGTTATCGGCCAGGAGCTCCTCGATGAGGCGGCAAAGCTCGGTGTCGAGGTCGAGCTTGACTCTACCGTTATCGGCCTCTACCAGGACAAGGAGATCGTCGTCCGCCAGGGCTCCGAAGTGAACCACTGCAAGGGCGATGCAATCGTCGTCGCCACGGGCGCAGCCGAGAACATGGTCACGTTCGAGGGCTGGACGCTTCCTGGTGTCATCGGCGCCGGCGCTGCCCAGACGATGATGAACCTGCATGGCGTGAAGCCGGGCGAGCGTGTCCTCATGCTTGGCACCGGCAATGTAGGCCTCGTCGTCTCCTACCAGCTCAAGCAGGCAGGCTGCGACGTCGTGGCACTCGTCGATGCAGCACCGCATGTCGGTGGCTACGGCGTGCATGCCGCAAAGGTCGCCCGCACGGGCGTCCCGTTCTATCTCTCCCACACGATCAGGCGTGCCGAGGGAACGGACCATGTGACCGGCGTGACAATCCAGGAAGTCGACTCCCACTTCCAGTTCATTCCCGGCACCGAGAAGCATTTCGACGTCGACACGATCTGTGTCGCTGTCGGCCTCTCCCCGATGTCGCAGCTCTTCAAGATGGATGGCTGCAACGTCGTGGACGACAGGAAGCGCGGCGGTCAGGTTCCGGTCGTGGACGACCTCGGCGAGACGTCCATCCCCGGCATCTTCGCCGCAGGCGATGTCTCTGGCATCGAGGAAGCCTCCTCTGCCATGATCGAGGGCAGGATCTCCGGCCTTGCAGCTGCTTCCTACCTCGGCTACATCTCCGAGGGCGAGATGAAGGAGGGCGTCGGTGCGAATGAGCATGCACTCGATGGTCTCCGTCAGGGCATGTTCGCTCCGAAGAACCGCGGCAAGAAGATTGAGGAGACCGAAGAGGGCATCCCGGTCTCCCAGAACCTCCTGCTCCACGGCTATGTGGCAGACGACGAGATCGAGCGCTTCCCGGGCGTCACGCACCGTGTCGGCATCCATCCTGTCATCGAGTGCACGCAGAACATCCCGTGCAACCCCTGCCAGGACGTGTGCCCGAAGCACTGCATCAAGGTCGGCGACCACATCACCGCACTGCCGCAGCTTGAGCCGGATGCTACCTGCATCGGATGCGGACTCTGCGTCGCGTCCTGCCCGGGCCAGGCCATCTTCCTCGTGAACGAGGAGACGGAGCCGGGATATGCCGAGGTCACGTTCCCCTACGAGTTCCTGCCGCTGCCTGCGAAAGGCCAGAAGGGCATGGCGCTCGGACGTTCCGGCGAGCCGGTCTGCGAGGCAGAGGTCACCGGCGTCAAGCGTACGAAGGCCTTCGACCATACCGCGATCGTCACGGTCAAGGTGCCTCGTGACATGGCAATGAAGGCACGTTTCTTCAAGGCAGCAGACGCTGTCGCAGAAGCCTAGAGGGGGAGTGTTCCAGATGAAGGATATCAACGACCGCACAAGGGACCTCGGCCCCTTCGAGCCGAAGCCGGGAGATGACATGATTGTCTGCCGCTGCGAGGAGGTCACGCAGGGCGAGATCAGGAAGGCCGTGCATGAGGGCCTCTTCACGATCGCAGAGATCAGAAGGTATCTGCGCTGCGGCATGGGCCTCTGCCAGGGACAGACCTGCGCACGTCTCGTGAAGGGCATCGTTGCCCGGGAGCTCGCTGTCTCGCCTGACGAGCTCGAGCCTGCAAGCTCGCGTGCTCCCATGCGTCCGATTGAGATGAGCGTATTCGCGAAGGAAGGTGGAAGGGATGGCGAGTGAGATGGCTAAGGGAACGACGGCCGACATCCCCGAGCGCACGGCTGACGTGATCGTCGTCGGTGCTGGCATCATCGGCTGTGCGACAGCATACTATCTGGCAAAGAAAGGCACCTCCGTCATCGTGCTCGAGGCCTCTGACATCATCGGCAACGGCGGATCGACGAGAAACGGCGGCGGCGTGCGCCAGTCCGGTCGCGACCCGCGCGAGCTTCCGCTTGCGATGTATGCCGTGAAGCATCTCTGGCCGACCCTTTCCGAGGAGCTCGGTGCCGATGTCGAGTACTGCCAGGGTGGCAATCTCCGTCTCGGCAAGACCGACCGCCATATCAAGATCCTCGAGGGCCTGCGCGACAAGGCAGTGGCCCAGGGCCTCGATATGCGCATGATCTCGGGAGACGAGGTCCGCGAGATTAACCCGTACCTCTCCGACGAGGTCGCAGGCGCTTCCTGGTGCCCCACAGATGGCCATGCCAACCCGCTCAAGGCCACCTATGCCTACTACATGGCAGCGCGTCGTCTCGGCGTGCGCTTCTATTCCGGCATGCCGGTCACGGAGCTCAGGAAGGTGCACGGCGCTGTCCGCAAGGTCGTCTGCCCCGAAGCCACGTTCGAGGCTGACCGTGTGATTGTCTGCGCGGGCTATGCCTCCCGCAAGATCCTGGGCACCGTCGGCATCGATGTGCCGATGTCCAATGTCCTCATCGAGGCGCTTGTGACCGAGATGGAGCCGAAGATGTTCCCGCAGATGCTCGGCACGGCAGACGCCGACTTCTACGGACACCAGACGAAGCACGGCTCGTTCGTCTTCGGTGGCGACTCCGGCTTCGAGGATGTCAACAAGGACAACGGCCACGATGCGACGTCGTCCATCACGGCTCCTGCCATCTGCCGCGGCATCCTGCGCTACATCCCGAAGCTCGCCGATGCGAAGATCGTGCGCACCTGGGGCGGCTACGAGGATGTCTGCATCGACGGCGTGCCTGTGCTCGGTGCCATTGACGAAGTGCCGGGGCTTGTTGTCGGCTGCGCCTTCACAGGACACGGCTTCGGTATCTCCCCAATTGTCGGCACGCTTCTCTCCGAAGTTGCACGCGATGAGAAGACGACGCTCGACATCTCTGCCTTCCGCTACGACCGCTTCCATGCCCGTGCCTAGACGGCAGGTATTTCCAGCTTTCACGTGCGGTGCTGCCGCCTGACAGAAAGGACCATTCCATGGATACCCGCATCGATTTTCTGTACCTCAGCGAGCCTGACATGATCAAGGCCGGCGTCAAGAACATGCCTGCCTGCGTCGACTGCATGGAAGAGCTCCTCGTCACGCTTGCGAAGGGCGACTACGTGATGGGCGGCGAGAACCACAACTCGCATGGCACGATGATCATGTTCCCGGACGACCCGAAGTTCCCGGGCATGCCGAGAAACGGGGAGGATAGAAGGTTCATGGCAATGCCTGCCTACCTCGGCGGCCGCTGGCAGATGGCGGGCATGAAGTGGTACGGCTCCAACATGGAGAACAAGGCCAAGGGCCTGCCGCGCTCCATCCTCATGATGATGCTGAACGACAAGGATACCGGCGCCCCTCTTGCCCTCATGTCCGCAAACCTCCTCTCCGCCTATCGTACGGGCGGCATCCCCGGTGTCGGCGCCCGCTACCTCGCACCGAAGAATGCCAGAATCGCCGCTATCGTCGGCCCTGGCGTCATGGGCAAGACCTCTGCTGCTGCCTTCGTGGCAGCCTGCCCCACGCTCGACACGATCCGCATCAAGGGCCGTGGCAAGCGCTCGCTTGACTCCTTCGTCTCCTTCGTGAAGGAAGAGCTTCCGAGCATCAAGACGATCGAGGTCGCCGATACGATCGAGGAGGCCGTGAAGGACGCCGACATCGTCTCGTTCACGACGACCGTGGCAGACGACATCTCCACCTTCCCGAAGGTCGATGGCTCCTGGATCAAACCGGGCGCGCTCGTGTCCATGCCCTCGGCTGCCCTCTTCGACGAGGAGTTCCTTCTCAAGAGCCGCCTCGTCGTCGACAACATGGGCCTCTACGATGCCTGGGAAGAGGAGTATCCGTATCCGACCTATCCGAAGATGGGCATTATCGGCTGCGCTTTCACCGACCTTGCGCATGAGGGCAAGATCGAGCGCACCTCGATCGTGAACATTGCCGACGTTATCACTGGCAAGGTGCCAGGCCGTGTGAGCGAGGACCAGACAATTGTCTACTCTGTCGGCGGCATGCCGGTCGAGGACATCGCCTGGGGCGGCGATGTCTACCGCAAGGCCAAGGAGCTCGGCATCGGCGTGAAGCTCAACCTCTGGGACAAGCCCGAGATGTTCTGATGGTCGGTGGGGTGGCAATCGAAACGGTCGGGCAACAGGCCTGTAACCGCCCCCGCAAATCCCTGCAAAGCGCGGCTTGTACCTTTGAGGCAATGGGGAAAGCCGCGCCAACAGGGAGACGCTGCTTTCCGACACGTTGTGGGAGGCAGCAATGGCTGGAATTGCAAGGCGTGTATGCGGCGTGTCCAGTGGGACCGGTGCCGCAAAGCAGGAGACCGAAGGTACGCAGGAAGATGGTCCAGCACTCGAGAGGACGCATCAGCCCTATCTTCCGCTCGGTGTTCTCGACTACCACGAACAGAAGCTTGCCGGCAGCAGCGCCTCGCTCGTCTATGCCTTCTCTACTGGAGCTGAGGCGGCGCATTCGTGGGCCGTTCCGGATGGCTGCGTCGACCTTTCCTTCGGCATTGGTTCTTCCGATATCGTTGCTGTGATTGGCGGCACGGTCTCCTCTGCCCGTACCTGGGCCTTCACGGAAAGGCGTTCCTGGGTGGGCTGCCGCTTCCGTTCAGGTGAGGCACCGCTTCCGAAAGGGCTCTCTCCTGAAGACCTCGTCGACGCCGATATCGTGCTCGGCAAGGATGTTTCGGAGGGCAGGTTCGCAGACCTTCTTTTCGAGGCTCCGGACCAGAAGGCGCGCATGCAGGTGCTTGCCTCTGCCATCGTGACCTGGGAACAGGATGAAAGCATTCCTGCGGCAAAGCCTGGCACCTCCAAGGTGCGCGAGCTCGAGCGCTTCGCCCGCCACGAGATCCTGCGCACGGGCGGATCTGCTCCGATCTCCTCTGTTGCAGCAGCTGCAGGCATCTCTTCGCACTATCTCAGGAAGGCGTTCGCCGAGGTGCACGGCTTCTCTCCGAAGCTCTATGCGCGCTTCGTGCGCTTCCAGCGTGCAATGGAGCTCATCTCCGGCGAGAAGGATATCCAGAACGCTCCCGAGATCGCCCTTGCCTGCGGCTATGCGGACCAGTCGCATCTCGTGCATGAGTTCAACGAGTTCGCCGGCATGACGCCAGGGCAGTTCCGCCTGACCGTCTCTCCGGCAGCCTAGACTCTTCCAGCCTGGCATCTCCAGGAATCCAATCAACCAACCTAAAAGCAGGGCACGGCGTGTCCCAGACAAGGGCGCTTCTGCGCCTGAAGGAGGCTTCAATGTCTGACGTATCGAAGATCGACATCATCACCGGCATGGAGAAGTTCGACGGGCTGCGCCGCACGCTCAGCAAGGCCCATGTGCGCGGCATGACCGTGATGCAGGTGCTCGGCTGCGGCGTCGAGAAGGGCACGAAGGAATACGAGGTCGATGAGAACTACGAGATGGAGCTTCTGCCGAAGACCATGATCTCTGTCGTCGTGGAGACGAAGCGCGTGCCCGAGCTTGTCGACCTGATCGAGAAGGAGCTCTATACGGGCCACATCGGCGACGGCAAGATCTTTGTGAGCGACCTTGCACAGGTCGTGCGCGTCCGTACCGGCGATGAGGGTATTGACGCTATCTAGGAGGGAACATGGCTAACGACACGGACAAGCCGCTCGGGCTCAGGAATGTCGTCTCTGTCTCGATGGGCCTCATCGTCTCGATGAGCTGCCTCGTGTCGCTCGGGCAGGGCGCAGGCGAGGCGGGCCTCATGTTCATCCCCGCAATGGCAATCGCGCTCGTCCTGAACCTGTGCTCGGCTGCCTGCATGGCAGAGCTCAACAGCCTCATGCCCAATGCAACAGGCGGACTTGTGCAGTACACGCTTGCAGGACTCGGACCTCTTCCGACGCTCGTCACGATGGTCGGCGGTTATCTTGTCTGCAACATCCTCTGTGGTGGCGTCGAGGCTGCCATCTTCGGTTCCGTCATGGCAGGGACGCTGCCGATCCCGATTCCGGCTGCGCTCTGGCCGACGCTCGTCTCGGCGGTCATCGCAATCTGTGCCCTCATGGGTGTCGATGTCTTCGCGAAGCTCCAGGACTTCGTGTCCTACCTGCTTCTGATCTCGATGATCGTGATTGGCCTCATCGGCGCCCTCAAGCTCGGCACAGGCCAGATCGTCCAGCAGGAGGCTGCTGTCGCAACCGATCCTGCTTCGGTCATCGCCGCTGTTGGCACGGCCTCGTGGCTCTTCGTCGGCGCCGAGTACGCGATTCCTATCTCGAAGGATGTGCGCAACGCGAAGAGGAACATCCCTCTCGGCATGGCGCTCTCGCTCTGCCTCATCTTCGTAATGGATTCCATTGTCGTCCTCGGCTTCTCGAACTACGTGCCCTGGGCAGACCTTTCCGAGTCCGCCACGCCGCATCTGCTGTACGGCGAAGACCTTCTGGGCAGCTTCGGGAAGATCTGGATGTGCGTCGTCTCGGCGCTTGCCTTCACAGGGTCTCAGAACTCGACCGTGAATGGGCTTTCCCAGATCACGGACGGGATGACAAAGGTGAACATGATGCCGCACTTCTTCGCGAAGAAGAACAGGCATGGGGCACCGGCTGTGGCCATTCTCTTCGTCACGATCTCCATCTGCGTCATCGCCTTCTTCTCGGGCGACTCCTCTGACGCGATCTCGTTCCTGATTCTCGTTGTGACGGTGCTCTGGCTCGTGTCCTACATCTTTGCCGACATCGATGTCCTCGTCCTGAGGAGGCGCTTCCCGAAGGCACCGCGTGCCTTCAAGGTCCCGGGCGGCCCTCTCATTCCCGTCATTGGCATCCTCGGCACGGTCTTCATGATTGCAAACATCTCGTCCGACCCGGACGAAGCCCTTGCCATCTGGCTGCTCTCGGCCCTGTGCTTTGCCGTGCTTGGCATCTACTCCTGGTTCTGGATCAAGAAGAAGATGCACATGGCTCCGTGCAAGCCTGTTCCCATCCCCGAAGTCCTCGCAATGGAAAACGACCTCTACTACACGATCCGCCACAGGCGCGGCATCTGGAGATAGAGGAAGAACCAAGAAAGATTGAAGTCCCTTTCCGGACATTGCCGGGGAGGGGCTTCGTTCATGGGGGATGCCTCGATCTTGCTTGCAAGGTCCGAAGCTTCGTTTTGAGATGCCTAGTCAGCTTTGGGGCGGATGATAAGGAGAAGGGCGGAAAGCCCGATCATGATGCCAGGCGTGGCTCCCTGCATGAAATCGCCGAAGGGGCCGCCTGCAAAAAGGCCGATGCAGCCCATGATGCCGCAGGCAACGCCGATGGTGCCGATGACTGCAAGTGCTTTCGAGATGCTCTCCATGGTCATGCCTCCCCGGAATCGCGTTTCCTGGCCAGGATGATGACCTTGGCAGAGGCAGTGGCAGTAAAAGAGACCACGTCGTAGGCATCCCGCTCGAGATTGTTCGCCTTCTGCTCGATCGCTTCTGCCATCCTGTCAGCATGGGGATTGCAGGGAATGAAGAACGTCTTGTGCATAGGCCCCCATCATCTGAGACCTGTCCTGCCTTCAAGATAGCTGACCTGCTTATGCAGGGCATCTGCAGCGCGTAAGGATGCAGTAAGGCTAGGATGCAGGAGGGGAGAGGCGGGCTGCCAGAAAGACCCTATGCCTCGTTTGCGGGGCGGACAATCTTCTCCAGGATTTCTTTCATGACCCCGTCATCGTTTGTCGATGCAGCCCTATAGTCTGCAATCCTGTCGAGGCCGTCGCGTGCATTCGCGACGCAGACGCCTACGCCTGCGGCATCCACCATGCTTGCGTCGTTTGCAGCATCTCCTACGGCTATCGTCTCGGCAAGATCGATATGGAGGAGTTTGGCGAGATTGCGAAGACCCTGGCCCTTGTCGACGCCTTCGGGATTGAACTCGAGATAGCGCCCCGAGCTGAAGGTCGTCGAGGTGCCCCGCTTGAGCTCTTCGGGCATCTCGCGCTCGATTCTCTGCAGTTCCTCTGTCCCGTCAGGGATGCAGTAGAGCATCTTTGCAATGGGCACATCCTCGAGGAAGTCGAGCGAGGTGGCATCTGTCGGCTCGATATCCATGTGGCCTGCAAGATAGTCCACTTCCTCAGGCTGGAGATTCCAGCCCCAGACCTTGCCCGATACCTCATAGACGTGCATGCTCACGCAGCCGAGCTTGATGCCGTACACATAGAGCGCTTCTGCCTTCTGATGGGGAAGCGTGTGGTAGGAGAGAGGTTCTGCGTCTCCTATGCGGTTCAGGCATCCGCCGTTGTAGCTGATGAGGTAGGAGCCTTCGAGGAGCTCGGGGGGAATCGCATGGAGGGATTCCATGACAGAGCCATAGGCTCTGCCCGATGCCGGGACGAAGAGGCAGCCAAGCTTCCTGAGCACGCGTATTGCCTCGATATTCGTTTCTGGCACCTCATGGCCGGAATCGAGGAACGTCTCGTCCATATCGCTTGCCACAAGCCTGTACATGCGGGTATCCCTTCTGGCGCATTGTTGTCTTCCGTCCTCTATGCTACGCGGATTGGATGGCAGCAGATGGCAGGCCCGAGCAACTTTTTCTGCTCAATGGCCAAGACGTTGCTAGGGGGTGACGGTTTTCCAGGTCTGGGAGATGCCGGCTCTGCCTGCGCTAATCTGGCACATGTCCTGGCAGGCTCGGCAGGGAGGCTCTTCATGCGTATCAATACCGATCAGCGCGTGGTCATCGCTCTGGGCGGCAATGCCCTGGGAGATACGCCGGAAGAGCAGATGGCGCGCCTGCGCGCCATCACGCCGTCTCTTGTCGAGATGATCTCCCACGGCAACGAGATCATCATTACCCACGGCAATGGCCCCCAGATCGGCATGATCCAGGACACGTTCAGCTATGCCTCCGAGGCGGGCATGGCTCCTGCCATGGGGCTGCCTGAGTGCTGTGCCATGAGCCAGGGATATATCGGCTACCACCTCCAGCAGGCCCTTGGTGTCGCTATGCACAAGGCGTACAAGCGCTGGCATGTCGCGACCGTCGTGACGCAGATGGAGGTGGATCCGGACGATCCTGCCTTCGCGCATCCGACCAAGCCGATCGGACCCTTCCTTACGAAGGAGCAGGCAGATGCGCTCAAAGCAAAGCATCCTGACATGTCCTTCATGGAGGACTCTGGGAGAGGCTGGAGAAGGGTCGTCGCCAGCCCAGAGCCGAAGAAGATCGTCGAGGCGCCAAGCATCCTGAACCTCCTCGACAATGAATTCATCCCTATCGCCTGCGGAGGCGGCGGCATCCCCGTCATACGCGACTACTCGGACAAGGGCGCCTACAAGGGCGTTGCTGCGGTGATCGACAAGGATATGGGCGCAGAGCTTCTGGCGGAGGACTGCTACGCCGAGCGGCTCATCCTGCTTACGGCGCCCGAGCATGCCTGCACCGGCTTCGGCACGCCGGAGCAGAAGGAGATAGAGGACATCGCGGCGGATGAGGCAGAGCGCCTCGCCGATGCAGGAGAGTTCGGGAAGGGTTCGATGGAGCCCAAAGTGCGTGCTGCCATCAAGTTCGTGCGGAGCCGCCCGGGCCGTACCTGCGTCATAGGCTCGCTTGTGAAGGCCCCGGATGTGATCGACGGGCTCTCCGGCACGACAGTCCATGCCTGATTGCGCTGCATGAATGCAGACAACAGCTTCTCCATATACCTGTATTCGCTAAATAGAAAGCGCATTTCATGCAGAAAGTAACGTTTTCCCAGCTCATATGCATACCGCTTGCCGACAAAACGATACATCCTGCCGAATAATGTTTCATGCATATTACGCAGTGCTCAATCTTGCCAAGTTTTCCTCTCCTGACCGTCATAGTCTCACTCAACGCGAGCGCACAGGGCGCACGCACACCCGAAAGGATCTTTCACCATGGCACGCCTGATTACCAACATCGTGATTATCTAGGTGCAGGCTGCCATGCATGGCTGCCTGCACCACAGCAGGCAGCTTTGGTACGAGAGGCCCGGGGCTGCATATCTGCAGTTCCGGGCCTCTCGCTATCTATCGAAAGGAAAAAAGAGATGACAGCAGATACGCTGGCCGCACGTGCGGCTACAGATGCTGCAGAGCCGCACCGTGACTCTGTCCTCGAAGTGATGGCGGCCTCCATGATCGGTACCGCTATCGAGTTCTATGACAACTACTGCTACTCGATCGCTGCTGCAAGCTACTTCGGCCTCGTCTTCTTCACGGATGTCGCGAAGTCGAATCCGTTCCTCGCGACGCTCCTGTCGTTCGTGACGTTTGCCGTATCCTTTTTGGCCCGACCTTTCGGGTCGCTTCTGTTCGGCCACTTCGGCGACCGACTTGGCCGCAAGCAGACCCTGGTCATGGCACTCATGATGATGGGAACAGCGACGTTTGTCGTCGGCGTGCTGCCGGGCTACAGCGTGCTGGGGCCGCTCTCGGTCGTGCTGCTCTGCATCTGCCGTGCCTGCCAGGGCCTGGGCCTTGCCGGCGAGTGGTCGGGAGCAGCGCTTGTGGCCACGGAGAACGCTCCTGCCAACAAGCGCGCCCTCTGGGGATCCTTCCCGAATCTCGGCGCTCCGCTTGGCTTCTTCTTCGCCTACGGCGTGAACCTCATGCTCGAGTCGAACCTCACGAACGACCAGATGGTCGCCTGGGGCTGGAGAATCCCGTTCCTGCTCTCTGCCGTGCTTGTCGTCGTGGGCCTCGTTGTCAGGAACCGCATGAGCGAGACGCCGGTCTTCCAGAAGGCCGTGAAGGAGGACCGTGTCGTCAAAAGCCCCTTGAAGGAGCTCCGCAAGTACTGGAAGCAGGTCGTTCTTGGCACCTGTGCCATGGGCATCACCTATACGCTCTTCTATCTGCTCGGCACCTGGTCTCTGTCCTACGGCGTCAAGACCCTTGGCTTTGCGCAGACCGACTTCCTCAAGCTCGAGCTTGCCGCTATCGTCTTCTTCGCTGTCTTCATCGTCGTCGGCTGCGTCGAGGCAGACAAGCGCGGACGCCGTCCGGTGCTTCTGCTCGCCACCTTCCTGACGGTCGTCTTCAGCTTCTTTGCACCCCAGCTTCTGACGACGCAGAACTCCCTTGCCGTCTATGTCTTCCTCGCCGTCGGCTTTGCCCTGATGGGCGGCCTCTTCGGGCCCTGCGGTGCCTATCTGCCTGAGCTCTTCCCGGCAAACGTGCGCTATTCCGGATCCGGCCTTGCCTACAACCTCGCCTCGATCCTGGGCGGCGCCTTCGCTCCGACAATCGCTACGGCCCTTGTCGCTTCATTCGGCATCCAGGGTGTGGGCTGGTACCTTGTTGCCATGTCCGTCGTCGCCTTCGTTGCCCTCCTCATGATCAAGGAGTCGAAGGATATGGAGTTTGCTGCCTAGCACATTCATATAGAGATATAGAGATGCTCTTCGGGCCGCTTCCTGATGCAGGAGCGGCCCTTTCTCTGCTCGGGGAAAAGGGGGAGATGCTTTGCACCGATGCATGCAGACGCTTGCTGAAAGATCGGAGAGGGGAGAGGCAGAATGAGCAATACTGATTCTTGTTTGTCCGGTCCTATCTCTAGATTGGAGACCTCATGACCTCTCTCGGAACGCGCTGCGTCCAGGCAGGCTATACGCCGAAGAACGGCGAGCCGCGCCAGCTTCCCATTGTCCAGTCCACGACATTCAAGTACGACACCTCGGAGCAGATGGGGCGTCTCTTCGACCTCGAGGAGTCAGGCTACTTCTATACGAGGCTCCAGAACCCCACGAACGACGCCGTCGCTGCGAAGATTGCAGACCTCGAGGGAGGATGTGCCGGCATGCTCACAAGCTCCGGCCAGGCTGCGAACTTCTTTGCTGTCTTCAACATCGCCGAGTGCGGAGACCACGTCGTGGCAAGCTCTGCCATCTACGGCGGAACGTTCAACCTCCTTGCTCATACGCTCAGGAAGATGGGCATCGAGTGCACGTTCGTCTCTCCGACCTGCACGAGGGAGGAGCTCGACGCTGCCTTCCGTCCGAACACGAAGTGCGTCGTCGGCGAGACCATCGCAAATCCGGCGCTTGCCGTGCTCGATATCGAGATGTTTGCAGAGGCCGCACATGCTCACGGCGTGCCGCTGATCGTCGACAACACGTTCGCGACGCCCATCATGTGCCGTCCTATCGAGTGGGGTGCCGATATCGTGACGCACTCGACGACGAAGTACATGGATGGCCATGCCGCGACGGTCGGCGGAGCCATCGTCGACGCCGGCAGGTTCGACTGGATGGCGCATGCTGACAGGTTCCCGGGTCTCACGAAGCCCGATGAGTCCTATCACGGCATCGTCTATGCAGAGAAGTTTGGGCAGGAAGGCGCCTTCATCACGAAGGCAACGAGCCAGCTTATGCGCGACTTCGGCTCCATCCAGAGCCCGCAGAATGCGTTCTATCTGAACCTTGGCCTCGAGAGCCTGCACGTGCGCATGCCAAGGCACTGTGCGAATGCCCAGAAGGCAGCAGAGTTCCTCTCCCAGCATCCAAAGATCTCTTCGGTCCGCTATCCCGGCCTTCCGGGCGATCGCTATCATGCACTTGCTGAGAAGTATCTGCCATGTGGCAGCTGCGGCGTTGTCTCCTTCGATGTGGCAGGAGGGCGCAAGGAGGCAGAGAAGTTCATGGCAGGACTTGCGCTCTGCAACATCGAGACGCATGTCGCAGACTCCCACACCTGCTGCCTTCATCCGGCAAGCTCGACGCACCGGCAGATGACAGACGAGGAGCTCATGGCAGCAGGCATCAGCCCGTCCATGGTGAGGCTGTCGCTCGGCCTCGAGGACGCAGACGACATCATCGCCGATCTCGACCAGGCACTCGCGGCTCTGTAGGAGACTCTCCTGAGCGATATGCAAGATCCCCCGGAGAAACAGCTTCTCCGGGGGATCTTCTTGTTTGCGGTGCTTAAGCTTCGACCTTCTTCAGGACCTTGCGGTAGGAGCTCTTGGGAAGCCCCATCTCGCTGTCATAGCGCTGAGCCGTGCGGGCGCAGATGCCTTCTATCGCGCCGTCGCCCCAAGGAACAAGGACGTGGTCGCCCTTCTGGATGCCGTCGTCGGGTGCAAGATAGATGAAGGCTCTTGTATCGCAGTCCGTGATAACAGCAGCATAGCGGCGCTTCTTGCCTGAGAGCTTTGTGCATGCGAGCGTGAACGTGCCTTCAAGGCAGGCCTGGGTCTCGCCGTAGAGGAGGAAGGCAATGGCGCCTGAGGGGTCCATGCCGATCTCGTCGAAGACGATCGTGCCATGCGTCTTCGCAAAGCCCGGCGCATGCTTCGGCTTCACGGTGCCTTCGAGCGTAAGCTCCTCGACAAAGCCGCCGAAGTGCGCCTCCGGAACAGCCACGGGGAACTTCTCGTCACGTGTGGCATCGCCGCGCCTCTTGATATGGAAGGAGAGCGAGAGCTTCTTATGCTCGTCCCATTCGTAGTCGGCAGCGACATGGCGTCCATCCATCAAAGCAAAGCTCAGAAGCTCCGGGATGCGCCTCTCGTCGAACTCAATTTCCTCCTGTGCCTCCGCATAGGCCGTCTTGGGCTGGAGTTCAGAAATCATATCGTCGATGTTGCGCTCGACCGATGCATAGCCGTACCAGTCTGCAGCAAGCCTTCTCATGCGGATGGCACACTTCGCAAGGAGGGCAAGCGCATAGGCGTCGTCTGGATACGCTATGCATCCTGTCCCGTCGCACAGAAGTCCCGCTTCGCGCAGGCACACATCGGCGAACTTCGTCTCTGCCTGTCCATGGCTAAAGGAGATGGCGGAGTCGTTGAAGAGCTCGGCCACGATGCTGTGGGCGGTCTGCGGGTCCTTCGGGCAGGCACGTCCGCGCACGAACATGTCGGCGAGCTTGTAGCGCGACTCGATGATGCCGCCGGCAGCACCGATGGAGAACCACTTGAAGGCTTCCTGGTAGTCGGGCACGCCGTCGGTCGTGCGTCCGTAGTAGTAGATGTAGCCCAGGGTGTTGGCATAGCCTGGATCGGGAGCGATCTTTTCAAGCTTCAGGAGGCAGTCGCGCGATGCGGCCCAGTCCTGGGAGAAGCCGGCGCAGCCGTTTCCGTAGCAGGCATAGGCCTTCTGGTAGAGGCCAGCAGGATCTCCGGCATCTGCAAGGGCATTGACGAAGCGGACATAGAGAGCGCGGATCTCAGGCGTTGCCTCACGCTCGACCTTGTCCATGTCCCAGACGGCGAGGAAATCCTCCATCTCCTGCGTCGTGAAGGTGCGCTCGCAGAGAGGCTTTCCCTCTTCCTTCTTGAAGCTCTCGATCTCCGCGATGAGGTCCTCGAGGCTCTTCGTGGGCTGTCCTGCCTCGTAGCGGAGATAGAGCTCGTCGAGGATGTCGCGCTCAACAGAATCAGCCGAGGGGAGGCCGGGTGTGGAGGCAGAGGCGGGAGCTCCTTCCGGATCGAGGAAGGCATAGGTATCGATGAGGCAGAGCTCATCGGCAAAGCCCTCGATTGCCGTCTCGTACCAGTCCTTTGCATCGGCAGAGTCCGGAGAGCCTGCTGCAAGGATGTTTGTGAAGGCCGCCTCGAAGTCGTCGAGCGTCATCTCGTAGGTGACCTTCGTCTCGAGCTTTGTCCACGCAACGCCTCTGCGGAGCGCCTTTGGCATGAGCTCGAAGCGGCAGAGCTGACGGAGCTCATCTTCGCTCAGAAGGACCGGCGGCACGAGCGAGAGCTCGGAGGCGGGGACAGCCTCTGCCTTCGTGCGGTCCTGCGTGCAGGTGAAGTCGACGAGCACCTGCTTCTTGTGGGTGTCCATAACAATGCCGAAAGAGCCTTTGTGCGTGCCATCCTCTGCGAGTACGGCATCTCCTGTATGGAACTTCTCAGCCATGATATCCAGCCTTCTTCGCTCAGCAGATCTATCTGCGAAGTATCTATTGTGGCGCTGCTCAGAAAGAGGCTGAACGAAAACTTGAGGGATGGCAGGAAGGGGCAGACAAGCGGTCTTGAGCCTGCGCTAGTACCAGACAGATATGCGCTCGGCACGCTGTGAGACATGCTTCACGACAGCAGAGGCGATGAGCACAAGGATGAGGAGGAACACGAAGAAGACGGCATCTGCACCCTCGATGCCTGCGAGCGTGTCATAGACACCGTGGCAGAAGATGGGCACTGCCAGGGAGAGAAGGCCATTCCAGAGGCGAGGGATATGCCGCTGCTGTACCTGTGCAAGCTTCGTCCTGCCATAGAACGAGCCCATGAAGACAGCGAAGACGCAGTGGCCGGGAATGGCAGTGAAGGCACGGACAATTGCGGCACCGGGACCGAAGGTGAAGACGTAGCTGGTATTCTCTGCCACGGCAAAGCCAAGGCCGCAGAACACGGCATAGACAATCCCATCGAAGACATAGTCGAAGTTCCGGTCATGCCAGGAGGCAAGGCGCAGGAACACATATTTCGAGCATTCCTCTGTCACGGCGACGATAGCGAAGTTCATGAGGAGGAGGGAATCGAGGTCCTGAGGCATGGCACTTCCCAGCAGGGCATCAGAGGCTGCAGTCTCGATCAGGATGGCAGGAAGGGTGGAGAGCATGCCGAAAAGGAAGAGCTTTGCGAGAAGGGGCAGAGGCTCCTTGTCGACAGGATCCATCTGCCAGATGTAGACCATAAGGAAGGCAGCAGGAAGCACTGCCATCATCAGGAGAATCCTCATATCTGCCACCCCACAGTCTTTCATATCAATAGTTGGACCTAATAGTATAGGACCGATATCGATATGAGTCGAGAAACGCTCCTTCTTTGAATGATGCCTGCCAACAACCATGTAGTGCGGAGAGGCCAGAAATTCAAGAGATCTGAGACCGTGGTCAGGGAACAGGATGCAAATAAATACGGCACTGCTTGCGGCTATCCTATTGAGATGAGTGATAGGGGGCATGCGCCTGCTTTCAGAAGGAATGACAGGACGAAGGGCTCTATGCGCTTGCGAATGGGAAGTCTGAGACGATGCGCGTTGAGCCTGAGAGGGAAGAAATGCTTGCTAGGCGCACAGTGACACCCATAGCGAATATGAATCTGTAGCTTTGACCTGATTGGAGGAGAGGTGGCTGAGTACAAGATCAAGGGCGGTCATGCTGTCTCCGATCAGGAGATAGAACGCTTGGGTGAAGCATGCAATGATGGGGATTATCCCGGTGAACCTGGAGAGTGGATTGTACGGCCCGAAGTGAACAGAGAGATGCCAGACAGGTCGGGGTGCAATGCATGGCTCTGCAGAATCCTCTGATCTGAGGCGTTGCCAGGCGTAGGGCATCACAAAATGTCGAATTTACGACGTGTATAAATTCGACTTCTTTTAATAATGGCAACGCTCCAGCGGCGCGGTTGATTCCTATCTGGCAAATGCCATAACCATCATACTTGCAACCATAAGGCTAAGTACTGCAAGCGGGTGCTTCGAATAGGTCTTGTGGTAGACAGCGACAAAGATGTCAAAGCAACGACAATTGAGAGCTTGCCAATCGGCATGATAGCGGATCGCTCTTAAATGGGGCTCCACTGGCTTGCTGTGGGTAGTTGTTAGATGGCAGTGGAGGGCAGAATATGAGCAAGACAATCAAGGAGGCGGGGTGTATGGCAACATCCAGTATTGGGCGTCCAGTTGTTCTGACGAGTGAGCAAGCAAGGAAAATGGCGAAGATAATGAGCATGCCAGCGCGTCCTGCCAAATCTGCATCTGGCAAGATGCTTGTCCTTTCGGACAGGAAACTTGATCCGAAGAAGTTCAAGTAGCAGGAGCATAGATGGATGTTGAGGTCTTCAGTCTATCGGCTCTGCTGCAAAGTGGCTTCACCAAGTCAAGCCTCAGGAAGGCCTGTGCTCGGTTCTCGTGCAAGCGGGATGCTGAATCTCGCTCTTTCTCAAAGCTCTGTCTTTACGCAACGAAGAAACGGGAGCAAGTCGCACATATCTTGTGCTCTCGAAGAAGTCTCTCGACGAGGGAAGGCTGGAAATTGTTGCCTTTCTCACGCTAGCTCTGGCTGTTGCTGATTTCTCCCAGGTGGATGATTTGGAGAAGGCTGCAGTTCTAGGAAAAGTACCTGGTGTCGCAACGCGCAGCGCATTCCCTGGCTATCTGATAGCACAGCTTGCAAGGAGCGATGAATTCTCTCATGATGACTTTGATGCATCCATGCTGCTTCCCTTTGCTGAGGATCAGTTTTGTGAGTGCATCAGGCGTATAGGTGGGTCAATCGAGTATGTCGATTGCAGGGAAGAACTACTTGGCTACTATGAGCAGCAAGGATTCTCCGAACTGTATTTCGATGAGAAGACTCAACTATTCAAACTGTTCAAGGATCTGAGAGAGATTGCTTAGCATGTATTTGACTGCCGGAGATTGCTCGGAAATTGGATAATCGCCGCAGCATGCAATGCATCAGCCTGATTACGAGTGCGAGAATCGGCATTAGGTCTATTTCGCCATACTCAGCATGGGATATTAATTCCTGCATTCTCTGTCTTGTGACTAGCTGCTCCTGTGATGGTTCCTCTTGGTTCTATGCAGAGACATGCAATCCTGCCTACACCTCTTTTTGGGTTCAGCATCTCTATCTGATGACTGCCATGGCAATGGTGCTCGCGACAATCAGGGCAAGGCCTGCAAGCGAGCGCTTCGTATAGGTCTCGTGGAAGACGGCGGCAGAAAATGCCATTGCGACGACGATCGAAAGCTTGTCGATCGGCACGACGATGGAGACGACGCCGGTCTGGATTGCATAGTAGTAGCAGAGCCAGGAGGCACCGGTGGCAAGGCCAGAGGCGCAGATGAAGCCGAGCTCGCCCTTCTCGATATGGCGCACCGCGCCGAGCTTTCCTTTCAGGGCAACGACGATCCATGCCATGACCAGCACATAGCAGGTACGGATGGCGGTGGCGAGGTTCGACTCGACGCCTTCGATGCCGACCTTCGCAAGAATGGATGTGAGGGCTGCAAAGACAGCAGATCCCACGGCGTACCAGATCCAGGACCTGCCCTCGACAGCGTGGTCCTGCTTCTTGCGCTCGATCATGAGGAAGGTGCCTATCAAAATGCCGGCAGAGCCTATGAGCTTTACGGCCAGGGCATCGGTCTCGCCGAACAGGACAATCGCAAGAAGGATGGTAAGGACAGCCGAGCACTTGTCGATCGGCACGACCTTGTTGACATCACCCATGGAAAGCGCCTTGAAGTAGCAGATCCAGGAGGCACCTGTCGCCATTCCCGAAAGTGCAAGGAAGAGCATCGAGTGGGCAGAGATGGATCCGATCGTCGAGATGGAGCCGACGAGCGCTGCCATGAGCCAGGCAAAGAGAAGCACGACGACCGTGCGCACGGCGGTGGCGACGTCCGAGTCCGTATGGCGGATGCCGCACTTGGCGAGGATGGAAGTGATGCCGGCAAAGAGTGCCGATGCGCAGGCTGCAAGGATCCACATGGCAGATTCCTTCCTGTCGATCTATTATTAGGAACAATTATCATTATAGATCCAGAAGGACGGAAGGGAAGCGTCTTTCTGGAAGATATTGCTGAGACGGCAGCAATATCTTGGACAGGCTTCTGTCTTGTGCCGGTCAGCTTCGGATAACGGGTCCATCAGCCGACGGAAGGTTGCAGAAGGCAGGCATCTGGGCGTGCTATGGTAGCCTGTAGGCACTGACACAACCAGCTGGCTGGGAGGGATACAGGGATACATGATAAAGCTTGTCGCTACTGATATGGACGGAACGCTCCTCGACGAGAATTCTCAGGTCCCGCCCGAGACCTTCAAGATCATCCGCGAGCTCAGGGAGCAGGGTGTCCATTTCTGCGTGAGCTCGGGCAGGCGCTATTCGACGCTTCGCTGGTTCTTCGCACCGGTGGCTGACGAGATAGATTATGTAGCGGCGCTTGGCGCCCAGGTCTTTGCTGATGGGCGCTTCCTTGACCGCGAAGTCTTCTCGACAAGGGGGATCTTGCGGCTGTTCCGCACCTGCCAGGAATTCGATGAGCTCCATCTCGTGCTCTATGACTGGGAGCATACCTTCCTGCTCGACGACCAGTCGAGCTATGTGAAGGAGCTCGACAAGGATCTGCCGAATGCGCAGCGTCTGTTCGATCCGCCCTCGCCTGATGTCTCCATCATCAAGGCAGCTGTCTGCTGCGAGCGCTCCTCCGAGATCATGGACATGGTCTATGTGCTCGAGCGCGAGCTCGGCGACATCTTCACGTTCATGCCGTCAGGCAATACGTGGATCGATGTGATGCCCAAGGACATCTCAAAGGCAACAGGTCTCGAGGCGGTGCTTTCCTATTACGGCATCGACTCTTCTGAGGTCCTTGCCTTCGGCGACTCCATGAACGACTACGCGATACTTCGCGCCGTGGGGCATCCCTATGTGATGGGAAATGCCCGCTACGCCGTCAAGCAGATTGCCGAGCGCGTCATCGGCACGAACAGGGAACATGCCGTGCAGGCAGAGCTCCATGCGCTGATACAGGAGCTGTCCGCGGAAGATTAGCACGTGCTGCATCCGTGCGGAAGCGCATCGGAAACGTTTTCGGCAAACGGCTGTAACAGATAAAACGCTTTGTCTCCAGGCTAATAATATAAATTAATGCATATAGTAGTGGATATATGCATACTAATAATCAATAGGCCCGTTTCCTTGATTATCGTCAAGGAAGGACAATAAATCGAAGATTATTTATAATGCATCGATGGATGGATGCAGAGCATCTGCCTCTATCCTGTCCTGTATGCCTGCGCTGGGAAGCTGGGTGGGGATTCTTGCTTTCTGGTGCATCACGCATGTGGAGCTACACCCGTACAAAGCAAAGGAGTAACGGATGTCACAGGAAAGCATCATCGACAGCGTAGAGACGCTGGAGGCCCATCTGAAGACGATGCGTGCCGCCCAGGCTGAATTCGCGACGTTCAGCCAGGAGCAGGTCGACAAGATCTTCAAGGCCGCCGCTCTCGCTGCCAACAAGGCGCGCATTCCTCTGGCGCAGCTGGCCTACGATGAGACCGGCTACGGCGTCATGGAGGACAAGGTCGTCAAGAACCACTATGCGGCCGAGTTCGTCTACAACAAGTACAAGGACACGAAGACCTGTGGCGTCATCGAGCGCGATCCTGCGTTCGGAATGACGAAGGTCGCAGAGCCGCTCGGTGTCGTGGCTGCTGTCATCCCGACGACGAACCCGACCTCCACGGCCATCTTCAAGACTCTGATCTGCCTGAAGACGCGCAATGCCATCCTGATCTCTCCGCACCCGCGTGCAAAGAAGTGCACGACCGAGGCTGCACGCATCGTCCGCGATGCTGCAGAGGCAGCAGGATGCCCGAAGGGTATCATCGACTGGGTCAGCGTGCCTTCCATCGAGCTTACGAACACGCTCATGCAGGAAGCTGACATCATCCTCGCGACCGGTGGCCCGGGCATGGTCAATGCTGCCTACTCTTCCGGCACGCCGGCTCTGGGCGTCGGCCCGGGCAACAACCCTGCCATCATCGACGACACGGCAAACGTCGTGGACTCCGTCAGCTCCATCATGCATTCCAAGACCTTCGACAACGGCATGATCTGCGCTACCGAGCAGAACGTGATCGTGCTCGACGGCGTGTATGACGCGGTGAAGGCAGAGTTCCAGAAGAGGGGCGCCTACTTCCTGAATCCGGAGGAGGCAGACAAGGTCGGCAACATCGTCATCGTCAACGGCGGCGTCAATGCCAAGATGGTCGGCCAGCCAGCAACGAAGATCGCTGCTGCTGCAGGCGTCGAGGTTCCTGCCTGGACGAAGATCCTGATTGGCGAGACCGACTCCGTCGAGCCCTCCAACCCCTGGGCACACGAGAAGCTCACGACGATCCTCGGCATGTATCGCGCCAAGGACTTCGACGATGCCCTTGCCAAGGCTTCCCGTCTCATCGCTGACGGCGGCTACGGCCACACCTCTTCGCTCTTCATCGACACGCGCGAGACCGAGAAGGTCGAGAAGCACTACAACGCGATGAAGACCTGCCGCATCCTCATCAACACCCCGGCTTCGCTCGGCGGCATCGGCGACATCTACAACTTCGAGCTGGCACCTTCTCTGACGCTGGGCTGCGGCTCCTGGGGCGGCAACTCCTTCTCCGGGAACCTCGATATCCACCAGCTGCTCAATGTCAAGTCGGTCGCAGAGAGGCGCGAGAACATGCTCTGGTTCAGGACTCCCGAGAAGGTCTACTTCAAGAAGGGCTGCATGCCGGTCGCTCTGCGCGAGCTCAAGGAAGTCTACGGCTGCAAGCGTGCCTTCATCGTCACCGACTCCTTCCTCTACACCTCCGGCTTCACCAAGAAGATCGAGAAGCCGCTCGACGAGATGGGCATCACCCACTCCAGCTTCTGGAGCATCTCTCCTGACCCGAAGCTGCAGGACGCCGAGAAGGGCGAGGAGCTCCTCCGTGCCTTCCAGCCTGACGTGATCATTGCAATCGGCGGCGGCTCCGCCATGGACGCTGGCAAGATCATGTGGACCATGTACGAGCATCCTGAAGAGAAGTTCGACGATATGGCTGTCGACTTCATGGATATCCGCAAGCGTGTCTACCGCTTCAAGAAGATGGGCGAGAAGGCAAAGTTCGTCGCAATCCCGACCTCCTCTGGTACCGGCTCCGAGGTCACGCCGTTCGCAATCATCACGGACGCCGAGACCGGCATCAAGTGGCCTATCACGGACTACGAGCTCATGCCGACGATGTCGATCGTCGATACCGACAACATGATGACGCAGCCGAAGGGCCTCACCTCCGCTTCCGGCATCGATGTCCTCACCCATGCCATGGAGGCCTATGTCTCCATCATGGCATCGGACTACACCGACGCTATCGCCCTCAAGGCCGCAAAGCTCGTCTTCGACTGGCTGCCGAAGGCCTATGCCGAGCCCACGAACGTCGAGGCCCGCGACCACATGGCCAACGCCTCCTGCCTCGCCGGCATGGCATTCGCCAACGCCTTCCTTGGCCTCAACCACTCGATGGCACACAAGCTTGGTGCCTATCACCACATCCCGCACGGCTGGGCCAACGCTGTCATTCTCACCCGTGTCGCCCGCTACAACGCTGCTGAGCGTCCGACCCGCATGGGCACGTTCTCCCAGTACCAGTATCCGCATGCCAAGGCGCGCTACGCCGAGATGGGCCGCTTCTGCGGATTCACCGGCAAGGACGACGACGAGGTGTTCGAGAACTTCATGAAGGGCATCGAGGACCTCAAGGAATTCATCGGCGTCAAGAAGACCATCGCCGAGTACGGCGTGGACGAGAAGTACTTCCTCGACACGCTTGACGAGATGTCGCTCAACGCCTTCAATGACCAGTGCACCGGCGCCAACCCGCGCTACCCGCTCGTGGCAGAGATCAAGAGCATGTACCTCGATGCCTACTATGGCCGTCCTGCGACGTCCTATGAGGATGAGGGCCTCGAGATCCGCGAAGAGATGAAGGAGACGCCTGCTCCGGGCCAGGTCGAGGCCGAAGAGGCAGCAGACGAGAAGAAGTCCGAGTAGCAGCTGGGTCGAAGCATTTTCCTAGAGGAAGAAGGAAAACATGAAGCTTTCCGATGACAAGGTCGAGCTTGCCCGCCGTCACAACAAGGTCGTCTACAAGGACGGCGACCGTACCGTCAAGGTCTTCGTCCCGACGAAGCCCGACATCGACGTCTTCCGCGAGGCCCTGAACCTGGCCCGCATTGCGACCGCCGGCCTCAATACGCCGAAGGTCCTCGAGGTCTCCCAGGTGATGGATGGTTCCTGGGCGCTGTCCATGGTGTACCATCCGGGCACCACGCTCCACGAGATGATGGTCGAGGCCAAGGGCACGCCGAAGTTCGACGAGCTCCTGCAGCTCTTCGTCGATCTTCAGATCAAGGTGCAGAAGACGCCTGCTCCTGCCGCACTCACGGCTCAGGGAGACAAGCTCGTCCGCATGATTGCCCGCGTCAAGGATCTCGATCCTTCCGTGCGCTATGACCTCCAGATGAAGGCCGACCGCATGAAGCGCGGCTTTGCCATCTGCCACGGCGACTTCAATCCGACGAATGTCGTTATCGGCGAAGGTGAGCCGTTCATCTGCGACTGGACGCATGTGACCGTGGGCCTGCCCGAGGCTGACGCAGCAATGACATACATGCTGCTGAAGCTCGAGTTCCCCGAGGCCGCAGACAAGTACCTCGACCTCTATTCCGTGACGGCAGATGTGCCGAAGCAGAAGATCATGTACTGGCTGCCGGTTGTTGCAGCAGCAGAGCTTTCCCGTGGCCGCAAGGGCAACGAGGAGTTCCTCAAGAGCTGGATCGACGCAGCGAGCGACTACGAATAAAGCTCACAAGGCAAGAGCATTGTCCAGGAGGCGTCTTCCGAAAGGAGGACGCCTCCGTTTTTTTGCCGTTCTCCTGTTTGCCGGGCGTGCGTATGGCAACTGCTGCCTTGAAGCCTATCTGGCACAGTGCCGGCTTCGGGCTTCTTCCGCAGTACATCCTGTCCTTCAAACGTCGCTGTCTGGTACAGACCTTCGGTGGTGCCCTCAAACTGCAGATGGGAGTATCTGAGCACGCCTGCCGTCTTGATGTCTGCCAGCCCCTTCGCTTGTCTGGCTGCAGAACATCGGAGGGCGGGAAGTGATGCTCATGCGACAGCAGCGACACTACAGAGAGATGCAGCTAAACAGTAATTGATATAGAAAATAATAAGATGAGATGAATCAGGCATTTAGAAGAGATTCAAGAAATGCTGCAGACTGCTTTTCAGATACACTCTTTCAGCATCCTTGCATCTCGTGGGCCATTGCAGGCGTGTCTTGGGTTCCGGTCCTTTGCAGACCGAGAGGCATCATTTCAGCGGACGGAAAGCGAGATCGGACAAATCCGATTCTGGAAGCTTCTTTCTTTTCATCCTGACAAGCAGGGTGTCCGCGTTCATATGAGTGCGGCATCAGAGCGTCTCAAGACAGGGAATGCCTGCATGAATGCTGTCAATCTGAAAAGGCTGTCCAGAACTTATGGCTGAGATTTCAGAACAGATGTTTCCCAGATTCTTTCAGGATACTGTATCTGCCGAGTTCGTGGAGCTGTCTCCATAGGAAGAAATGGACTCAGACACCTGAAAATATGTGACAGTTATGCCAACATTTGTAGAGACAGCATGAATAACAGCTGCTGCCCGCACAATTCCAAGCTTGATTATAGGAATATTCATAACGATAAGTGTTACTAGATAGCTCTCAAAACTAAGGGATAGCGATTGGCGCAGATTAGGGCGGATAAATGAAATTGGGGAGAGGGGGCGGCATTGCCTTCATTGTGGCAATGTGCGCCATAGTTCTGGCATTGTTCCTGGTGCCTATACGTACCTTTGCGGGTGAGGAAAACGCAGCAGAGACTGCGGCATCGACAGCTGCCACCGTCATGCCATCTGCAGCCGATAGCACAGAAACTGCCGGCAGCTCCATAGACAGTACGTCTGCCAAAACAGCTACAGGCACTTCGTCTGCAACAGCGGGGACAGACGCCAGCTCTTCTTCCTCTTCAGCATCTTCTGATTCGTCATCCTCTTCGAGCGCTTCTGAAGACCCTGGGAGCTCAAGCTCTTCTGCTGGCGAGCAGAGCAGTTCTGATAATGCTGCCACGACACTTGCTGCACAGATTCTGGCATCGCCCTTGACGGCAACTGGCGGCATCGAAATCAAATATGACACAGCTACCGAGATTCATTATGTTGAGGATCCAGAAAGCGCCAACGCCGCATCATCCTCTACTGCATGAACAACGCGTCGCACTGGCCGCACTCGACCCCGAGCATCCCGACTGTGCCTTCCTATATCCAAGGCTATCTGACGCCGGATAAATTCAAGTCCCAGGCCGACTACGAAGCCTGCATGAACAAGCTTCTCGCTATCCTCTACGCTGGCTATCCCTATAACGGCCTGAACATGTATCAGATCGTTGATAAGGCCACCGGCATTACCGAGGACCAGTTCAATGCAATGCTTACGGTGCCTGATGTCCTGCGCACCGATTTCCCTGGCACCATCGGCAACGAAGTATTTTCCTATGATGACTACACGAACAAGAACACCGACCACCTTAATAGGCTGAGCGAATTCATCCAGCAGGTCATCATGATGAGCCTCAGAAATACGACGAGCACTTCTGGCCTCACGGCAGCCCAGATCCAGTCGATGCCGTTCTATCAAGCGGCGCTGTGCCTTGCCTGGTCGGACTCGTACAACACCACGCCGCTCGGCATGTATGACGCGCTTCACTCGGGCGAGTACTACGTCACCGAGGCACAGGCCTACGAGGCCACCCAGTATGCCATCTGGGCGGCGCTCGGCGACTACGGCATCGAATACAACACGCTCAAGTCGGATAGCAGCGAGGTCACGCAGAAGAAGCTTGCCGTCAATCTGCTCAACTACGCGACCGCCGACCAGGTTCTGCGCAGCGAACCCGATGAATCCAACGTGTCGATCACAGGCGATGCGGCCTTTGTATACGATCCCAGTTCGAGTACGTGGAAGACGGGCGCCCTGAAAATCACCGAAGGCACGAACTACAATGGCATGTACACGCTCACGCTGCCCGAGGGCATAACGGCCCAGACGGCAAATGGGTCAACAGCGACAAGCATCGCCGCAGGAATTTCGTTCTATCTGGTCTCCTCGACCAAGCCAACATCGACCGACATGAAGATTACGGCATCGAGCACGCTCACCTGGCTGCAGGAATACCGCCAGTACTCGCCCAATCCCGAAACCTATACTGCCTCTGACGGCAAGAATTTCCAGCACATGATCGGCGCTGTCATCAAACAGAAGCCGGTGAGTGCCATGCTCACGCTCATCCCTGCAAAGGAGGGCAGCCTCACTGTCTCTAAGTCGGTAGAAGGGGAGACGGGCTCCGCAGCTTCGTTCTCTTTCACGGTCACGCTGGGCAACACTGCCATCAACGGGCAATACGGGGATATGGCGTTCACGAACGGCGTGGCGACTGTCACTTTGAAGAACGGCGAATCTGCAACGGCCGAGCATCTACCTGCAGGGACGACCTACGAGGTTGCTGAAACGCCGAATGCGGATTATGCGTCCACTGCGACGGGCGCCTCGGGCACGATTGCGAAGGATGAAACCGCTACGGCCGCCTTCACCAACGCCCGTCTCTACAAGCTTACGGTGAGCAAGACTGTTCAGGGCCAAGCGGCAGATGCCTCGCAGGCCTTTGCCTTCACGATCACGCTGAAGGATGCAGACGGAAAGCCGCTCTCCGGCACGTATGCCTATACCGGTGGCTCGGTGTCAGGCTCTTCTGCCACAGCTCCTGCCGATGGCACGATCACGTTCGACGCCAAGGGCGCGGGATCGGTCAGTCTGCGCAGCGGACAGCAGATCACGATCGGGGGCATCCCCTCCGGCAGCAGCTATACGGTGCAAGAGGTCACGAGCAATGAGGACAATGCCCTGAAGTACGACGTTACGTATAACGGAACGCAGACTGTGCCTTCAGGCACGCTTTCGGCCGATGCGACCGTCGCGGTCGTCAATGCTGTGCAGGAAGGCGCGCTTTCAGTGACCAAGCACGTGACGGGCGAGGTTAACTCCACGAGGAATTTCACCTTTACGGTGAAGCTTGGCGGAACGGGTGCAAACCTCACGGGCACGTACGGTGACATGGAATTCTCCAACGGAGAGGCAACCTTTACGCTTGCTGACGGCCAGACCAAGACTGCCGAGCATTTGCCGGCAGGTGCTACCTATACCGTGACCGAGGAGCCAAACGATAATTACACCACCACGTCCGAGAATGCGGAAGGCACGATTGCAAAGGGCGTGACGTCTCAGGCAAGCTTCACCAACACGCGCAGCATGTCATCGCTTCCTCTTACCGGATCCGATGGGGTGGGGCTGACCTACCTTGCAGGCATTGCCGTGCTTGCTGCAGCAGCAGCCTGGATGCACATCCGCCGCAATGCTTCTGCGAAGGGCGGTGATGGCCGTGACTAGGAAGAACTGCTTCTCTGCCATCAGGCACAGCCTCATCCTCGCTGCCATCACAGCCTTTGCGCTCCTTCTCGCTGTGCCTGCTCCTGCATATGCATCGGGCACGGGAAATCTGACTGTCAATGCTGCCGGTGGCTCATCGACCGAGTTTGTTGCCTACCAGATCTTCACTGCTGATGTGACAGATGGCGCGAATGGCACGAAGACTGTCGCGAACATCGCGTGGGCAACCGACATAGCCGCCTCGGTTGTCCCCGAGGCAATCAAGAGCGTCAATCCGTCGGTAAGTGCTGAAAGCGTCGCAGATGCAAACGATGCTGCTGAATGGATCAGAAGCCATGTCCAAAGCGGCTCTGCTGCTCCCCAGGGTTCTGTTCCTTACGCAATCGCTTCTGCTCTGCTGCAGAAGGCAGCTGATGGGGAGACCCTTGAAGCGGGCGTGCCCAAGTCTCTGGGCGCGGGCTACTGGATTGTCGTGAGCAAGGATTCGAGCATCGGCCAGGATCAGTCCGGCACTTCTGCCATCCTTGTGGTGGTCGGTGGCTCCGATGTGACGGTTGCTGCCAAGTCCGGCGTGCCGACGGTGGAAAAGCAGGTGCTCGAGGATTCGAACAGTACCTGGCAGAAGCAGGCGGATGCCACAGCAGGAGACGACCTTTACTGGCGCCTCGATGCGACGGTGCCTTCCATCCTCACGAGCTACACCTCCTACAAGATCGTCTTCGATGACACGCTTGGTGTCGGTCTTGCCGAGCCTTCCGATATCCATGTCTACCTTGCTCCTGCAGCTGAAGACATATGGGAGACTGGTCTTGAGGTTTCCCAAGGCTGGACAGAGCTCGGCGATGAGGAATATACACACATTTATACGTCTGCAGCAGATGGCGGAAGCTTCAAGGTCGCGCTTGATCTGGTGGAGGCCGTCAAGGCCCATGCAATCGATGCCTCCCAAGGAGTGCAGGTTGTCGTTGTCATGATGCTCCCCTGAGTGCATCTCTCGGGACCGGCATGGGGAACGGCAATGTGAACGCCGTCACGCTCATCTATCCAAAGTCGACCTATTCGACCGAGACGACCACTACACAGGAATCCAAGGCGGTTGCCTATAGCTGGAACCTCATCCTCACGAAGCGCGATGCAGACGATGGGACGCCGCTGTCCGGAGCGGTGCTGAGGATCAGGGACGACAAGGGGCGCTATCTGACCCCGGATGGCACCTGGTCTTCCAATGAGGCGACTATCACGACCGGAAGCGACGGCACTATCTCCGTCCGAGGTGTCGACGCGGGCACCTTCACGGTGGAGGAAGTTTCGGCACCGGCCGGATACCGCGCATTTGCGGGGACGCGGACCATCACGCTTGCGGTTCCTTACGAGCCGAACCAGATCGTGTCTGGCCCTGCTACGGGGACTCCAGCTGAAGCCGAGCTTTCTGCAGAGTCTCCGCTCAAGACGTCTGGCTTTGACAGCGCAAGCGGCATGGCTACGGTATCGGTGCCCAATATCCATGAAGAGACTTCCATCCTCGAGAAGCTTGGCCTTCCCGACATGAGCGATCTGAACCCTTCTGGCCTTGCTCTGGGGCTTGTGGTCCTTGGAGCAGCCGTCCTGATAGCAGCGATCGTTCTCAGGAGAAGAGGAGGATTGAAGCGTTAGCACGACGCAAGTCGATGAAAGAACCACGGGAAATAGCGAATGAACAAGAGAGAGATTGACAGTACGTCAAGAGAGGGTACGGGAACCATGAAACTCAAGAACAATGTTGCAGCCAAAGCAATCGCAGCGGGCCTGAGCTTCGCTCTGGCTATGGGAGGTGTGGCAGCGCCGGCAACGTTGGCATTTGCTTCTGGCACTGGCAACATCACTATTGCAAAGCGTGCAGATGGTGATACTACGACCATGACGGGATACCAGATCTTCACTGCTGACGTCGCTGACGTACAGGGCGTGAAGGTTGCTTCCAATGTTGCATGGGCAAATGGTTCAGTGAAGACGATTGTGGAGAATGCAATCAAGGCTGCTACCAATAACAGCTACTCCGGGACAACGGCCCAGGATGCAGCTGATTGGCTGCATGACAACCAGACTCAAAGCGGCAATAGCGTCGTTCTCGACTACAACTCCTTCCTGGACAATCTGGCGCAGACGCTCCGCACTGCTGATGGCATGACGACAGCAGCTGTAACTCCCGGAACGGCATCGAGTCTCGATGCAGGCTACTGGCTTTTCCTGACGGACACGACCAGCACAGACGATGCATCCAAGGTGGACCAGGTCGGCACCTCGCCTATCTATACCCTTGTAGGCGCAAGTGACCTCAACATCACGCAGAAGACCAATCTGCCTACGGTAGACAAGTGGATCAACGATGATTCGACCTTCGACAACCCCAACTGGGTCAAGGCGGCAGACTCCCAGGCCGATCAGACAGTGAAGTACAAGCTTCAGGGTACGGTGGTTGACACCATCAAAGCATATGATACCTACTACTACAAGTTCACGGATACGCTTGACGCCGGCCTTACCGCCGATAAGGACTCAGTTGTCGTTAAGATCCAGGACAAGGCTGGCAACGAAAAGGTCATCAGCTCTGGCTATACTACCGACCTTATCGCCGATTCTACGGATTCCAGCAAGAGCGTGCTTGCTGTCACGTTCCAAGATCTTAAGACGGCAACAACTGAGGATGGAGCTACCGTAGCGCTCGACAAAGACACCAAAATCAATGTCTACTACTCGGCCAAGCTCGATCCTTCGAAGCCCTACAAGATTGCCGGAGAGCATAATGACAATACTGTCTATCTGACCTATTCGAACAATCCCGGAACTGAGAGCCACGGCAATACGACGCCAGCCACTGTCCGCGACTATACCTACCAGCTGCAGGTGACAAAGATTGGCAACGCTGAAGAAGATAACAAGCTTGCCGGCGCAAAGTTCACCATTCAGGCAACTACCCCCGACGACACGGCATCGACTGGCAAGTATGTGCAGCAGAATGGCACTCTTGGTACTACGGCCTATGAATTCGAGACAAGCTCCGATGGTACCTTCAGTGTGCAGGGTCTTGACGCGGGTACCTATACGGTGAAAGAGACTGCGGCTCCGAGTGGCTACAATACCATCCAAGACTTCACCTTCACGATCACGCCGGTGTTCAACAACGAGAAGACTGAGCTCGAAAAGATTGCTGCAGAAGAGGACAGCACGAATGTTGCCATCACTGGCGTAGAGACTGCTTCAGACAGCACAGTGCAGACAATCAGCCTGGTCGTGAGCGACAAGGCTGGCGGCACGCTGCCCCTTACCGGCCAGGCGGGTGTGACCCTTACCTGGGTTGCCGGCGGTGTCGTCCTTGCCTTCGGTATCACGCACCTTGTGCGTTCCCGCAAGCGTGACGAGAACAGCGCTGAGTAGCATCTGCCCTGCACGTTATTCATGCTCTGGCAGGCCCCGCATTGCGGGGCCTGTTCTTTGAGAAGGTGAGATCGTTTGGGAAAAGGTGAGGGAAAGAAGAGAGCCCGGCGCAGACTGCCGCGCTGGGCAGACCGGCTCATCACGGCTCTGGTGATCCTTTTTGGTGTCGGCCTTCTTGTGTGGCCGTGGGTGGTCGATTACTTCGAAAGCCAGGGCGTTGGCGCTACGATCTCGAAGGTCACAGCCGAGGTCGATGCGCTTCCTGCTGACCAGAAGCAGTGGTATCTCCAGCAGGCACAGAGCTACAATGCCGTGCTTGCCGGAGATGCGCCTTCGATACCCGAGGACGATATCGTTTCCTATGGCCAGCAGCTCACCTATGAGAACGACCCCATGATGAGCTGGATCGAGATTCCCTCGATCAATGTCAGCATGCCGATCTATCACGGCACCTCCGATGCGGTCCTGATGGCAGGCGTGGGACATCTTGAGGGCTCGAGCCTGCCTGTCGGGGGCGCATCGACGCATACGGTCCTTACGGCACACTCCGGCATGCGGAACCTCAGGATGTTCGACGATATCCACGAGCTCGAGGAAGGCGACATCGTCCTGCTGCATACGATGGGAGATGTCCTGGCCTACCGTGTCACCTCTTCGGAGGTGGTCTGGCCCGATGAGACCTCATCGCTTGCCATCCAGCCAGGCCAGGATCTCCTGACGCTTGTTACCTGCACGCCCTACGGCGTGAACGACCATCGGCTTCTGGTCCATTGCGTGAGGACCGACTATTCGCAGGAGGAAGCACAGGAAGCATCAATGCTTCAGAACAGGCACTGGGGTGCCCGCGAATGGGCTGTCCTTATCGTGGCCGTTGCCGCTGCTGCCCTTGTCCTCGATATCGTTGTCTACCGTCTCCGCAGGAAGGCAAAGCTCAAGAAGAAAGCACGGGATTAGGGACCATCCGGCAGTGATGAGCCAGACACCCTTTTGCCCGGACAGAAGAAGAGATAGGAAGCGAAGGCCCGCCATCTGTGCGGGCCTTCTTTGCTGCCTGAGGCCTTTCTGCGAACATGTGCCGGAGCGTCTTATGCCGTTCACGGAATAGGGAGGATAGCTTTGCTGACTTGCCGAAACGCTTTCCAAGAACATGGCCATAGCCCCTGCAGTCTGCAAAGGTGCAGCTCATAGCTGCAATGGGTGCTGAGTGCCTGCATCGGACGCTGTGCCAGATGTCTATGGATGCGTATACATCTTTCCGGCATGGACAGCAGTTTATTGCATGACCGTTTACAAAGAATTATCAAAAGATATCCGAATAGTTACTAAGGTGAGAACTCCCTGCTGAGGGCTCTGCATTTTCGGGGGAAGGGCAGAGCTGGCAGGGAGTTTCTGCATGATGTGGAGAGGAAGAGAGAATATGGCTACTCCCTATACCGAAGAGCTCGGCCAGGCCTATACCGGCGTGACCGTAGCCCAGGAGGCAGCACGCTGCCTCCTCTGCCATGACGCACCCTGCTCGAAGGGGTGCCCGGCAGGCACCGATCCTGCAAGCTTCATCAGGAGCGTGCGCTTCAGGAACTTCAAGGGCGCTGCAGCAACCATCCGCAGCAACAATGCGCTTGGTGCTGTCTGCGCACGTGTGTGCCCGACAGAGCGCACCTGCGAGCTTGCCTGCTCGCGCACCGGCATCGACAAGCCGATCGATATCGGCGGCATCCAGCGCTTCGTCTGCGACTTCGAGGAATCCTGTGGCATGGAGATCCTTGCTGCTGGCACCCCGAATGGAAAATCGGTTGCCGTCGTGGGCTCAGGCCCTGCCGGCCTTCAGGCAGCAGCATCGCTTCGGGTTCTTGGCTATGCGGTCGATATCTATGAGGCAGAAAAGGCAGCAGGCGGTGTCCTCCGCTATGGCATCCCCGAGTACCGCCTTCCGAATGCTGTGGTCGACAGCGAGGTTGCACGCATCGAGCGGCTGGGCGCTCACTTCCATCTGAACACGAAAGTCGGCCAGGATATCACGCTCGACGAGCTCAAGAACACGCATGATGCCGTGCTGGTCTGCGTCGGCTACTCCGAGCCCAAGATGCTTCCCGCTTTCGAGGGCAACGAGGCAGCAGAGACGGCGGTGCATTTCCTGCATAGGGTCAAGGAGTCGGCAGGCACGCTCTCCCTTCCGAAGAGCGTCCTCGTGATCGGTGGCGGAGACTCCGCTATGGATGCCGCTACGTCTGCCAAGAAGGCAGGTGTTCCCTATGTCACGGTCGTCTGCCGCAAGTTCCTGACGGCGTTCCGCGCTTCGAAGGCAGAGCTCGAGGCTGCGCAGCACGCAGGCGTCACGATCATCGACGGCTATGCGCCTGAGCGCGTGGAGGGCCATACTGTGACCTTCCGCCACCGCGAGGCAGATGCCAGCTTCACCTGCACGGCTGACCTTATCGTTCTGGCTGTCGGCCAGAAGGCAGATGCTTCGGGCCTTGGACTCGATCTTGCGTCCGATGCAGAAGGAAACACGACTCAAGATCCTCAGGTCTTCGTCGCGGGCGATATCGTCTCGGGCGACAAGACAGTCGTCAATGCCGTACGCTGCGCCAAGCAGGCCGTGGCCGCGATCGATGCATATCTGGGAGGGGAGCGCTGATGGCTGTGAAGGATCTTTCCATCGACTTTCTGGGAGTCCACTTCGACAATCCGTTCTGCCTGGCTTCTTCGCCGGCAGGCAACTGCTATGAGATGTGCCGCAAGGCCTATCAGGCAGGCTGGGGCGGCGTCTACTTCAAATCGGTAGCCCCTGCCTCCTTTGTTATCAATGAGGTATCTCCGCGCTTCGATACCCTCAAGAAGGAGGGCACGGATTTCGTCGGCTTCAAGAACATGGAGCAGACCTCGGAGCGCCCCTTCGAGGATTCCATGGCTGACATGGCGCGCCTCAAGAAGGAGTTCCCGAACAAGGTGCTGATTGCCTCCATCATGGGTCCGACCGAGGCTGACTGGACCGAGCTGGCACGCCGCGCCACCGCGACCGGTGCCGACATGCTCGAGCTCAACTTCTCCTGCCCGCAGATGACGACACACGCGATGGGCTCCGATGTGGGCACGAACCCCGAGCTCTGCGAAAAGTATGTCGCTGCTGCCAAGCGGGGCACGGACCTGCCGATCGTGGCGAAGATGACGCCCAACATCACCGATATGGTGCCATCTGCAGAGGCTGCGCTCAGAGGCGGTGCTGCGGGCATCTCCGCCATCAATACCGTGAAGTCCATCGCCAATCTCGATCTCCAGAACCTGGTGGGCATGCCGATGATCGACGGGAAGTCCTCGGTCTCGGGATATTCGGGCAAGGCCGTGAAGCCGATCGCCCTGCGCTTCGTGAACGAGCTCTACAAGCGCATTCCGGGTGTCCAGATCTCCGGCATCGGCGGCATCGAGACCTGGGAGGACGCAGCAGAGTTCATCCTTCTGGGTGCCCGCAACCTCCAGGTCTGCACGGCTGTCATGGAGTATGGCTACCGCATCATCGACGATCTGACGAGCGGCCTTGCCTATTACATGGAGGAGCGCGGCGTCGACCATCTGGAAGATCTGGTCGGGCTTGCCTCAGAAAACATGCTGCCGGCAGAGGAGCTTGACCGCAGCTACAAGGTCTATCCCGCCTTCGATATGGACAAGTGCGTCGGGTGCGGCCGCTGCTACGTGTCCTGCTACGATGGCGCGCATCAGGCACTTGCGTGGGATGAGGAGAAGAGGCGCCCGGTGCTGGACCGCGAGCGCTGCGTCGGCTGCCATCTCTGCGCCCTCGTCTGCCCTGCACATGCCATCTCCAAGGGCGATGTCGTGATCAAGCCGGGATTTGCCGGAGATCCGGCTGCCAAGAAGGTGTGCTGATGGGCCGTGCGCAGTCTCTGGCGATAGCGCTTCTCTGCACTGCGTGGATGGCAATAGGGCCAGCAGCAGGCCTTGTCGGCTGGGCAGGCTTTGCCGGCTGCACCGCCTACTTCACGAGCCCCAGAAAGGGCGCAGACGGCCTGCCGATGCTCTTTGCCAGCGTCGGCAGCGGCAGCCTCTTTGCCTTCATCTCGCTCTTCCTGGGCGGGCTTGCCGGGTCGGGCGTCCTCGGGTATGCGGTCGGACTTGGAATGACATGCGTGACGACCTATCTCATGTGTGCCGATGCACGCTTCGATATCCTCGGCTTCATCTCCGGCGCCTTCATAGGGTCGTTCTCCACCTTCGCGGCAGGAGGATCTCCCGTGGTCGTGCCGTCTCTTGCGGCAGGCATCCTGCTCGGTCTTGCCTGCGACAAGGCAGGACGGGCAGCAGCGCACAGAGCTGAAGGCAGGAAGGTCCAGAGCCGGTAGACGCAGACGCTGGCCATCTGTCTCTTTGGGCAGGCAGTCTCCCCGTGAGGCTGCCTGCCTTGGCATATGAAGGGAAGCAGCCTCTCGGCCAGGAGATGCCCTGCACGCGGGGACGGCACAGGAGGCCAGACAGGTTCGCAGGCGGCTGGCATGCGCTGCGCCGATTGCATCAGGGTGTCTGCCCAGAGCGTGCCACTGGAGCTGTCACTGCGTTTACGGGCGATGGGAAAAGAGGGGGACAGCGGTGCGGCAAGCACAAGGTTCTCTCAGCGCTTCGCAAGCGCCCGGCAGGCTCAGATCCCAAGCATCTCAAGCGGATGCCAGCAGCAGGCGTTTGCTGCGGCATCTGCTCAGTCCTGCCATCTTGTGGACGCCGGCAAGTTGTGGCGGATGACAGGGTAGAACCTACGCAGTGACGTATTGGGAGAAAGGATATCCATGATGAGAAAACGCAAGGTGGAATGGCAGGATTTCGCATCGGATATCGTGAGGGCAATCCCGCGGGGCGTGCTTCTCACGACAAAGGCTGATGGCAGGGTCAATACGATGACCATCGGATGGGGGACGATCGGCACGAACTGGTCGGTGCCGGTCTTCGAGGCCTATATCCGCACGAGCCGCTATACGGCCCAGATGCTCGAGCGCAATCCCGAGTTCACGGTCAATGTGCCGCTTACGGGCTTCGACAGGAAGATTGTCGGCATCTGCGGCAGCTGCCATGGCAACGAGGTGGACAAGGTCGAGAAAGCAGGACTCACGCTTGTCGACTCCGACGAGGTGAGCGTGCCGGGCATAGCGGAGCTTCCGCTCACGCTCGAGTGCAGGGTCATCTACCGCCAGGTGCAGGATCTTGCGCTCTATCCTGAAGATATCGCAGGCAGGTTCTATCCGCAGGATGTATCCTCTTCGGCTACCGGCTCCAACTGCGATCCTCACATCATGGTCTTTGGCCAGATTGTAGGCTCCTACCTGATCGAGGACTAGCCACCAAGCTCTTCTGTTTTTCTGCCGGGGCTGCCGCTGTGGCAGCCCCGGCATGCTTTCCATACGGCCATGTGTCCATCCTGATCGATGAGGACCGGGCTGTATCTGGGATCCTGCCTGCAGATGCGGTCCTGCATCCTTCTGGGGGAGCCTTGCACAGAGTTCGTACGAAGAATGTGTGCTACTTGCACAGAGCACGTACGACAAATGTGCGGCATGCACGCGAAACCGAATGAACGATGCATATGCTCTTCCGATGCTGCACAGGCAGGGAGCTTGCCAGGAGGATATCGACGCGGCCTGCCAGGTTCTGCCATTGAAGTGCGGGGAAGAGCGGACCATGATCCATGCAGAGGCAAACACGAACATCAGCCATCCCGAGTCAGTCATTCTGGCGGTCAGATATCAGGTTGTGGCTGGCGAGAATGTGCTCGTGACGCTGGTTCGCGTGCCATGCAGCAGAATGTAAGGCGTGGAGGCGACTGCTAAGTCCGGAAACGTGTGGAATGAAGGTGTGTCGGCTAAACCTTCATAGCATGCAATGCGCTGGTCAGAAGGGCGAGTGCGAAGGCTGGGGCCCATGGCGAGAATGACAGGATAGGCTGGCACGTTCTTCTGAACGATGCGCTGCATAGATACGAGATTACAAATGCCCAGAACTGACACTTTTCCAAGATATTCAGAGGCTCATTTTGGCACTAATCCGAAATTTCGTCTGTTGGCAGCATCCTTCTGCATTTGGCGCTGCGGTATGAGAATGCCCTGCTTGCAGAGAAGCGAAGCGGGGCATTTGCAGGTGCATCAGCGAGACTATGACTACAGGGTGCTCTGTCCCCATTGCACGGTGCAGGGGAGGACTTGCTGCGGATCTATTCTGTCGGCGCCGCTGATGAGGTCGAGGAGGATCTTTGCTGCCTCAATGTGTCTGTTGGCAGTTTTCCGCCGGAGGTTTGCTTTGCAGCTTTGCGCCAGTTGAAAGATGCGAATAGATTTCATCCCGTTTAGGATTCGTAATGAAGCGCACCGAGAAGGAAAACAGGTACATAGGGCACGCTATCTTTCTCGAAGATATTCGATTCTGCAAAGACGTAGGCGTTGTCGATCGAATACTCAGGCACTTCGAGTGCATGGTCAAGCGCCGAATGAGTCATGTACGATCCGCCTGACTTTATTTCAAGCGCATCGATTGCGCCATCCTGGTGCTCTGCCAGGAAGTCGAGCTCTCCAATTCTCTTGGATGTGAAATAGCGTAGCGAGAATCCATGCGCTGCCAGCTCCTGTGCCGCGAATGCTTCATAGGCAGCGCCCATGTTGACAGTTGCCTTCCCATCAAGCAGGCCCTGATAGCTGCTCTTCGGCAATGCTGCGGCAAGCATTCCGGCATCAAGGTAGAACAGCTTGAATTTGTTGCGCTCTTCGTAAGCCAAAAGCGGTGCGGATGGAGCGACGACATTGTAGACTGCCAAGGCGACGCCCGCCTGTACAAGCCAGAGAAACTGATTTTCGACCTGTGTGAATCGTTTGACGCCTTGTATGGAACCGAAATTGAAGCGGCGCGTCTTGGAGAGGGCCTGGCTTGGAATCAGGTCATAAATTTCTCGAATGGTCAGACGCAGCTCGGGCGGTGCATACTTCGTGATATCGAGACGGTAGAGGCCATGCAGGTCCTGCTGTACAGTCCTGACCGAGTCAATATTGTTGGTGGCAAGGAAAGCATTCACGGCATCAGGCATTCCGCCGACCATGAGGTAGCGGTGGAAGAGATCGAGCAGCCTTGTGTAGAGGAATTCAGGCAGAGCATGTCTTTCCTCGAAGCATTGAACGGCCTGCTGATATACCGCTTCATTGAGACCATTGGCCCAGCAGAATTCCTCGAAATCGAGAGGATACATCTGCACCTTCGTGACATAGCCGACGGGCAGGGAATCGATCGAATCGAGGCGCACGCCGAGGAGGGAACCGGTGAGTATGAACCGATATGTGCCTTTCTGAACCAGATATTTGATATAGGTGACGATGTTGGGGCATTCCTGCACTTCGTCGATGATGATGGCAGTCTTGTTCGGCACGAGAGGAGACGTTGCAGCTACGGACATGCGCAGTTCGAGATCGTCCGCACTCTTGGCGGCGGAGAATGAGTCTCGTATATCAGCATTCTCGATTAGGTCGAATTTCACGACATTCTCGAAATGGTCGCTGCAGAAGGCATCAACCAGATAGCTCTTGCCAACCTGGCGTGCACCCATGACAAGAAGCGCTTTCATGGAAGGCGCTTCGAGCCAGCTTTCGAAGAGCCTATAGGCTTTCCTTTTGAGCATCCTGCTTCTCCGCTTCGTAAGACACAAATGCGTAAATTTAAATCTGAGTATATGACAAAAATCCTAAATTTATATCTCTGAGTAGCACAGCCATTTGATACCGACATTCCAAGAAGACGGTACCGCCTCTGCGGGCAGACGGTACCGCCGTTTCGCCTATCGGGAACCGCCTATTC
>OMVT01000042.1 GCA_900314535.1 uncultured Olsenella sp.
TCCTTGTAGTAGCACTCCATGAGGCCGGGACCCTTGACGCAGAGCTCGCCGACCATGCCCTGGGATACTTCGTTTCCTGCCTCGTCGACGATCTTTGCCTGCCAGCGATATCCCGGTACGCCGATCGCACCCACATGGTCGATGTTCTCGAGTCCCAGATGCACGCAGCCCGGTCCTGTCGACTCGGAAAGGCCGTAGTTCGTGTCGTACTGGTGGTTCGGGAAGACCTCTTTCCAGCGCCTGATGAGGCTCTTCGGCACGGGTTGGGCGCCGATATGCATGAGCCTCCACTGGTCGAGGTGATAGTCGGAGAGCGTGACCGTCCCTTGCTCGATGGCAGTGAGAATGTCCTGTGCCCAGGGAACGAGGAGCCACACGATCGTGCAGCGCTCCGAGGAGACCGTGGAGAGGATCGACTTCGGCGAGACGCCACGAAGGAGCACGCCCTTGCCGCCCACAAGCAGGCTGCCGAGCCAGTGCATCATGGCGCCGGTGTGGTAGAGGGGCGGGATGCAGAGGAACACGTCCTCATGCACGGTCTTGTGATGGACTGCCTCCATCTCTGCTGCCTGCGTGAGCGAGCGATGATGATGGAGGATGGCCTTGGGGAAGCCGGTCGTTCCGGATGAGTAGTAGATGGCAGCATCCTCATCCTCCGAAAGCGGGATCATGGGGTCCGTAGAAGCGCAGAGCGCAGCCAGCTCGCGGTAGCTCTCTGCCCAGGTCGGGCAGTCATCTCCCACATAGAAGAGGAGGCGTCCCTTCTTGATCTTGGGAACGATCTGCTCAACCCTGCCTATGAACTCGGGGCCAAAGACAAGGATCGTTGCATCCGACTTGTCGAGGCAGTACTCGATCTCATCTGCTGCGTAGCGGAAGTTGAGCGGAACGACCGTGGCGCCGGTCTTGAGGATGCCGAAGTAGAGCGGCAGCCATTCGATGCAGTTGTAGAGCAGAAGCGCCACCTTGTCGTCCTTGCGGACACCACGGGAGAGCAGGAGATTCGCGAAGCGGTTCGACTTCTCGTCGAACACCTTCCACGTCATCTCTCGCCGATACGGATTGTCCTCTGTCGTCTCTACAAGCTCGTACTCGCGCCATGTGACATGGCGGTTGTCCTGAATCTCCGGGTTCACCTCGACGAGTGCGGTCTCGTTGGGGTATGCCGCAGCATTGTGCCGCAGCATGTCTACGATGGTCACAGGCTGCCCCTCCCCCTCCATTGGACGTTTCAGCCTTGTATAGGAGCCAAGCTCCAAACCTCACCAGCGTAGCGTATACGGGAAGTCATTAACCGCTTGATGCGGCCAGCGGCAACGGAGCTGTAGCAATGGCATGGGTTTGCCGCTCCTCAACGCAATCTTCTCCTTCAATCCGTGTTACGCTAGTCGCATATACGCAGATGTACTCCAGAAGGGATACGCGCAATGGGAAGCTTTCCGAAGACGCTCTCCTATCGAATGCAGGGGCTCTGAGCCTCTTGGGCGCCTTGGCGCCTGCGCATATCCATCCCTTTGAAAGTGACTCTGGAGACCTTTCATGCCTATCAATATCCCTGACGGCCTGCCCGCAAAGAAGATCCTGCACGACGAGCACATCTTCGCCCTCGAAGAGGAAGTGGCAGCCAGACAGCAGATCCGCCCGCTTCGTGTCGTCCTCCTGAACCTCATGCCGACAAAGATCGAGACTGAGACGCAGATTCTGCGCCTCATCTCGAAGTCGCCCCTTCAGGTGAGCCTTGACTTCATGCGCGTTTCAAGCCATGAGGCAACGCATTCGCGCGACCATCTCGTGAAGTTCTACGAGACGTTCGATACCTTGAAGGCCAACAACTACGATGGCCTGATCGTGACGGGTGCCCCTGTGGAGCAGATGCCCTTCGAGGATGTGGACTACTGGAAAGAACTCACCGAGATCTTCGACTGGGCGGATGAGCATGTGCTCTCGACCATGTATCTCTGCTGGGGAGCGATGGCAAAGCTCTACTACAAGTACGGCATCCACAAGATCGACCTGCCGGAAAAGCTCTTCGGCGTCTTTCCGCAGCGGCTCTGCGACGAGTACAACTTCCTGACGAACGGCTTCGACGAGCTCCACTACATGCCGCATTCGAGGCATGCGATGCTCGATGAGGCAGAGCTCAGGCTCCATCCTGAGCTCCAGGTGCTGTCTGAGGGCATCACGAGCGGACCTGCCATCATTGCCACGAAGGACTTCCACGAGATCTATCTGACGGGGCACTTTGAGTATGGCAGGGATACCCTGGCAAACGAGTACTGGCGCGATGCGAATGTAGGAAAGCCGATCAAGCTCCCCGTGAACTACTTCCCGGGAGACGATCCCAACTACCAGCCGCGCTTCACGTGGAGGGCACATGCCAACCTCCTCTACAGGAACTGGCTCAACTGGGTCTACCAGATGACGCCCTACCGCCTCGAGGACATCCCGGATACCATCACGAAGGTCCACGCCCATGCCACGGGCACCGTGGACAAGTTCGAGTGCTGATCTCAAGATACAAGGAGCACCACCCCATGAAACAGGCACGACCCTATCCGAAGGCCACAATCACGAAGAAGGCGGCCCGTACTCTTGCACAGGGCTATCTCTGGGTCTTCGAGGGAGAGGTCGAATCCATCGCACCTGCTGCTGGCGGACGTCCCGTCGAAAACGGCGCTATCGTGGACCTCTTCGAGGAGAACGGCACCTGGCAAGGAGCGGGGCTTCTCTCAGAGGAGTCCAAGATCCGCGTGCGCGTGCTCTCGAAGAACGCGAACGACCGCTTCGATGAGGGATTCTGGAGGAGGCGCATCCTCTGGGCCTGGGAGCACAGGAAGGCTGTCATGGGGGCCAGGTCCCTTCCCGGAGCTGAGCCTGACACGAACTGCTGCCGCATCCTCTTCAGCGAAGCGGATGGCGTGCCCGGCCTCATTGTCGACCGCTACGAGGATGTGCTTGTGGCGCAGGTCGGGACGTATGGCATGGAGCTGAGGAAAGAGATGCTCTTCCCTCTGATCCTCGATGTCCTGCGTTCCGATGGCCAAAAGATCCGTGGCATCTATGAGCGGGCAGACTCGCCCGCACGAAGGCTCGAGGGACTCGATCTTCACAAGGGCTGGTGGAAAGAGCCAGGCGTCCCCACACCGGACAATGCCCGTGTCATGGCACAGGAAAACGGCCTTCTCTTCGATCTGGACATAGAGAACAGCCAGAAGACCGGCTTCTTCCTCGACCAGAAGTACAACAGAAGGGCGGTTGGAGAGCTTGCAAAAGGACGCCGTGTCCTTGACTGCTTCAGCCATGTAGGGCCGTTCGGCCTCAATGCTGCCGCAGGAGGGGCCGAGTTCGTCCGTTGCGTCGATATCTCCGATACCGCCATCGCGCTTGCCCAGGAGAATGCAAGGCTCAACCACCTGGACGACAGGATGGACTTCACGTGCGCCAATGTCGTGGAATACCTGCCTGAGCTTGTGAAGAGCAAGGCCCGTCTCAAGGAAGAGGGAGGTCCTTTCGACCTCATCATCTTGGATCCTCCCGCCTTCACGAAGAGCCGCTCTGCCGTGGCACATGCCAAGAAGGGCTACCGCGAGATCAACGAGTGGGCCATGCGCCTTCTTCCCCGCGGAGGATATCTCGCGACCTGCTCATGCTCGAGGTTCATGACAACAAGGCTTCTGGAAGAAGCGATAGCCGAAGCTGCGCACAACGCGAATGTGCAGCTGAAGCAGATCGAGCTCAGGCAGCAGGCTCCGGACCATCCGATCCTGTGGGGGATGCCTGACACCCACTATCTGGACTTCCTGACGTTCCAGATAGTCTAGCAGCCTTCCTGGCAGCGCGCCTTGCCTGGAAGAACTCCCTGAGGACAGAAGCGCACTCGCCTTCAAGCACGCCTGACGTGACCGCAAACTCATGGTTCAGGCGTGCATCATGGCTCACGTCGTAGAGCGTGCCCAGGGCTCCGCCCTTGGGGTCGGCTGCCCCATAGACGCAGCGGTCGATGCGCGAGTTCACCATAAGGCCTGCGCACATGAGACAGGGTTCGAGCGTCACATAGACCGTGCAGCCTGAAAGCCGCCAGCGTCCCAGCCTCTGCGCCGCCTCCGTCATTGCCCGGAACTCCGCATGGGCCGATGGGTCATGGTCGAGCTCGCGCCTGTTGTGCGCAGAAGAGATGACCGCGCCGTCCAAGACGACGACAGCGCCGATGGGCACCTCTCCTTCTGCGGCCGCACGGCGGGCCTCTTCGAGCGCAAGGCACATGAAGCGCTCGTCTGCTTCCATCTGCCTGTTCTCCTTCGCGCTTTCCTCCATGCATCCCTCCCATGCAGAGCCCGTATGGCCTCCATCCGCATCCCAAGCATAGCAGGCTCCCCTCGGCTACAGAGCTTGGGTCCTCCACCGAATCAGGGAGCCGCAAGCGCTGGCCCCCGCGGCGCTGCGTGCTAGGCTCTTCTGAAAGGGAAGCCACAAACTCCTGCCTGCATATGCTCAGGCAGGATGGAAAAGGATATGTCCATGATCAGAACCGTCTGCCTCAATCCCGCACTGGACAAGACCGCCCTCATTGCGGGCTTCCAGATCGACCACGTGAACCGCATCGTGAGCCTGCGCCGCGATGCAGGCGGCAAGGGCATCAATGTCTCGAAGGTCGTGGCAAAGCTCGGCGGCAAGACCTGCGCCTATGCGCTTCTGGGCGGCACGGTCGGCACGCAGATAGAGTCCGATATCGTAGATATGGGCATAAGCTGCGTCTCTGTCGCGATCGAGGGCGATACGAGGACGAACCTCAAGATCATCGACACCCAGACCGGCACCCATACCGACATCAACGAACCCGGTCCTGTCGTGGACTCCCAGGAGCTCCTCGACCTCCTGCAGCGCCTGACCTCAGATATCGAAGAGGGAGATGTCGTCGTGCTCTCGGGCAGCCTGCCGAGAGGCGTGCCCTCAGACACCTATGCCACCTGGATCCGTGCCAGCAAGCAGGCAGGAGCGGCTGTCTTCCTCGATACGGATGGCAGGGCGCTTACCGCAGGCATCGATGCAGCCCCGACGCTCGTGAAGCCGAATCTCCAGGAGCTCTCCGACCTCGTAGGCCAGGAGCTCACGACGACAGAAGACATCGTCGCAGCAGCCCATGAGCTCCTCTCCGGAGGCATCAAGACCGTCGTGGTCTCCCTGGGACAGCAGGGCGCCCTCTTCTGCACGAAGGAGCACACGATCTCTGCCAGGGCCCCGCATGTGCCCGTCGGCTCCACGGTAGGCGCTGGCGACGCTGCGCTTGCCGCCATCGCCTTTGCCTGGGAGCGCGGATACAGACTCTCCGATACTGCAACGCTTGCCATCGCCACCGGCTCTGCCAATGTCATGCAGTCGGGCACCCAGGCAGCAGAGCGTTCTGTCGTGGAGTCGCTCCTCTCCAAGGTGGACCTGCATACGCTGTAGAGCTGCCATCTCTCGCAAGAGCACTGCAAAGACCCCGCCATGCATATGGAAGTGCAGGGCGGGCCTTTCTTTGCCGCCCATCGAGGAACGGCTTCGAGCCTCAAATCAAGGCTTGGCTGTTTATACGAATCAGCTATTGAAGCAGTGCCATTGCCTTATGCAGCGAACGTTGCTGCAATAGACTTTGCAGCAAACTAGATAAAGTCTATTATGAGATTTACATTACTATAATATACTTTATCTAATAGTAGATGAAGTCTATTGGAAGGCAGCTCAATGGACGTGATCGAGCGCGATTCATACGTTGACAGGCTCATGTCGAAACGTCAGAACGGCCGCGTGAAGATTGTCACGGGCACGAGACGCTGCGGCAAGTCATATCTCCTCACGAAGCTTTTCAAGGAACGTCTCCGTGCTGAAGGAGTTCCTGAAGACCACTTCATCGAAGTTGCGCTTGACATCAAGCAGAACGAGCAGCTGCGAAACCCCAACCTGCTGTACGACCACATCCTTGCCCGGGTGCGCGACAATGGCCTCTACTATGTCTTCATCGATGAGATACAGCTCTCATACCGCGTGAAGAGATCAGACGTCGATGAGAAGTCAGTGCCTCCTGAAGACAGGGACCTGCTCTATACGACGTTCTATGACATCCTCAACGATCTCGTGAAACGCGACAATCTGGATGTCTATGTAAGCGGCTCCAATTCGCGTATGCTGTCATCCGACATCGTCACGAACTTCCGCGATCGTGGCACTGAAATCAGGGTCCAGCCTCTGAGCTTCGCCGAATACCATGCGTTCAGGAAGGGCGACAAAGGCGATGACTGGGCAGACTACCTGCTCTGGGGCGGCATGCCCGTCGCGGCGCTCGAAGAAGACGAGCAGGAACGAAGAAGATATCTGTCCGGCCTGTTCGAAACCGTATACCGGGCAGATATCATCGAGCGCTACAAGATCCAGAACGGCTATGTGCTCGACGCTCTTGCAGACGAGCTCTCCTCCTCCGTTGGCTCCCTCACGAATCCAGCACGCCTGACAAAAGCGCTCAACAGCCAGATGCACGCCCACACCACCGAAGCCACTGTTGCGAAGTACCTGGATGCCCTCAAAGACGCATTCCTGTTCTCTGAGGCCAAGCGCTGGGATGTCAAAGGAAAGCGCTACTTCGAATTCCCCTCGAAGTGGTATGCGACGGATCTGGGCCTTCGCAACGCACGGCTGGGATTCAGGCAGTTCGAGAAAAGCAATCTGATGGAGAATGCCATCTACAACGAGCTGATCCGCCGCGGCTATGCAGCAGACGTCGGCGCAGTGCGAATGTACGGGAACAAAGATGGGAAGAAAACCCAGTTTATGGCCGAAATCGACTTCGTCGTGAATCTGGGTGACAGAAAGATATATATCCAGACAGCGCTCACGGTCGATGACCCCGGCAAACGCGCCCAGGAGACAAGATCGCTCGTGAAGAGCGGCGATTTCAACCAGAAGATAGTGATTGTGGATGGCAATCAACGTCCCTGGGTAGATGAGCGCGGCATTGAATACATAGGAGTCATCCCTTTCATGCTTGAGCCCGATCTGCTGTAAGGAGTTGCCTGTTCTGAAGATGCGCCGTTTGGGGTATGATGATGGAGCACCCACGGAGGGGTGGCAGAGCGGTTGAATGCAGCGGTCTTGAAAACCGCCAGGCGGCTGAGCCGTCTCGAGGGTTCAAATCCCTCCCCCTCCGCCATTTTTGTACAGCGGCCTGCTGTACGGCACAGATGCTGCATCACGCGGCGTCCCCGATCAGAAAGGACGTTCCATGGCAGTTGCACTCATCATCATCGCTCTTGTGGTTATCCTCGCTATCTGGTTCATCACCCTGCGCAATGGCATCATCGAGAAGAACAACCGCTGCGACAATGCGCTGCAGACGATCGATACCCAGCTCCAGCGCCGCTTTGACCTGATCCCGAATCTCGTGGAGACCGTCAAGGGCTATGCCGCACACGAGTCCGAGACCCTTGCAGCTGTGACGGCAGCACGCGCCGCCGCAACAAGCGCACAGACCACCGGCGAGCGCCTTGCTGCAGACAACCAGCTCACGGCAGCGCTGCGCCAGCTCTTCGCCGTCGCCGAGGCCTATCCCGACCTCAAGGCCAATGCGAACTTCCAGCAGCTCCAGTCCGAGCTGACCGACACGGAAAACCGCGTCTCCTATGCCCGCCAGAGCTTCAATGACTGCGTGCTTTCCTACAACAACGCAATCGAGACCTTCCCAGGCAACATCGTTGCCGGCTCCTCGTTCAAGAAGCGCGAAGGCTTCAAAGTGGAAGACGAAGCAGCCCGAAAGGCTCCCTCGGTCAAGTTCTAGGACCCAGGACATATCCCAGCACACACGAAAGGGCGTCCGCAACAGCGGGCGCCCTTCTTCTGCCGCGCTATCCTGAAAGCATGCTAGCCCAGCCTGAGACAGGCCCTGAAGCCGCGGGAGGAATAGTAGGAGTCTGCTCCGTTGCAGTAAATGAACGTGCGGCCATATCTCCGGGAGCCGAAGAGCGCCCCTCCCTGCCCTCTCATGTCTTTCGGCGTCAGGATCCAGCTGGTCGTCTTCTCGTCGAGCGGCTCTGTGTCTTCGAGGGCGAGATACATCTCCTCAGATACAAGCGCAATTCCATGCTCTTCTGCAAGCTCCTGGGCACTCATCTCAGGCGGGTTGCGCTTCCTTGCTGTCCGTGCCTTCCCGTCATAGCAGCAGGATCTTCTCTTCGGCGACTCATGGCTGAAGTCGACCATATAGAGCCCGCCTCCGAAGACGAAGGCATCAGGCTCTCCTCCGGTCTCCTCCATATAGGCAAGGGACGCAAGCTTTGGGTCATCCAGCGCAGACGCCACCTCGTCCCAGGTGAGGGAGGGATGGCGGGAAGAGTGGGTGCGGAAGCGTTCTTCCAGGATCTCGAGTTCGTCCATGGGAGTCCTTTCTGTCATATGCCTTCCTGAGCCTTGCTCTGGTAGCCAATATCCCCCGAACGGCACCCTCCATATCATATGCAGCGTCCGTCCCAGCTGTCCTGTGCTGCAGCTTCCCTATGCCAAGCCCGCAGCGGGGCACAGGCGGCATCATCGATCGGTTCATGCCATCAGGAGTTATCCGGCCTCTGCTGCTTCTGGCAGGAAGCACTGGACGCTTCTTCCGGGGCATGAAGCCAGCACAGCCCGCTTTGCCCTGAATCCTCTGGCGGTGCAGCAGTATGCCTGGATGCCGGATTCAGGCCCTGGCAGAAACAATCGGCTGAGCGGATCAGGCAGGTCCGAGCATGCAGCAGTGCCTCCAGAACATAACCTCCTGGCGGAGAGGATTCCTGCCTTCGAAGACAGCCTTCAAAGGATGCAGCAGCGCTGCCTTTCGATGAATGGCAAAGAGGTATGAAGAAAGGCTCCGGACAGCTGTGTCCGGAGCCTTCTTGGGTTTTCGAGCAGCTGCTTCCCTACTCGAAGCTGCGTCCTGTCGGCGTCGTCCAGACCGCAAGGTCTGTCTGTGTGCCTGCCGGAACCGTCACGGTATAGGTGAAGGTCGCGGTATTGGAGGGATAGATGTTCACAAAGCCTGCCCACACATCGTTCCCATAGAGCGACGCTTCGCCTTCGGCGTTCACCTCATCGGCGCTCACCTGGAAGTTCGAGATCGTACCGCCCGCAGGCGCCATCGCAAGGTAGGAGGTAATCATCGAGTAGTGGTGCACCTCAGGCGTCAGGCCGGTGATGTAGGAAGGCAGCTCGTCTTCCATCTGCTCGAGCGTCGTGGTGTTGTGGAGCGTCACGGTCACGTTGTAGGACTTCGTGCCATCCGCATTCACCACAGGTGCGCTCACGCTGCTTCTCATATCGAGGTACCAGTCAAGCTTGGAGCCGGTCTTGTCGTAGATATAGAAGCCGGTGACGGGATTCGCTGCATCCTGGTTGACCTCTCCGTCAGCGCCCAGGTCGGTGACGGTAGCCTCTTCTGCAGGGTCGTCCATATAGAGGAGGAAACGTCCCTGCTCGGTGCCTGCTGTCAGGGTGGAGGCAAGGTCTGTCATGGAGACAGAGCCAAGGCTGCCCATGATCTTCTTGACGGCGAGGCCTGCCACTTCGCTGAAGAAAGGATCCTGCTCGTCTGTCGGCAGATAGTAGGTCTCGTTCAGAAGGATTTGGGCCGCATTCGTTCCATCGACGACCGTGCCGTCAGAGGTCGTGACACCGCCAGTGAGCGCCAGGAGGCTCTGGAGGAAGACCGGGTCGATCGCTATGACGCCATCCACATCGTCGTTGCCCTCCTCTTCCCAGCACCACTCCATGAGCTGCGCTGCACGCGGGAACGAAGGCACGGCATTCACGTCGCCCGGAGCGAAGGTGGCACCGGTCTGCATGAGGTCATTCACAACGGCATATTCCTCGTCAGTCAGAGGGATAGTGCCCGCCGGGAAGTGCGTGCCCACCGCTTCAAAGCTTTCGAGCTCGATCTGCCCATTGTCGATGGTCATGAGCATCCTGGAGCCCGGGAAGCCGCCAGTGGAGCGGATTTCGGAGTTGTTCTGCGCGATCACAAGATAGTTCCGCGTGCCATTGGCACCCAGCATCGCAGGAAGCGAAGGGGCGACCTTTGCAAGCCCTGTCGCTGCTTCGTCCAGGGAATCGAGCGTCGTCTTTGCCTTCGCGAGCGGCCCTTTCAGCTGCTCAAGCTGGGGCGTGCCGAGTGCATCGACACGCACAGCCGAAGCGGCAATGGCAGGCTGGATCTGCGTGATCGTATTGCAGAGCGTCTGGAGCGTCGCGATATCGATCTTTCCGTTGCTGAAGACCGTTCCCATCGTGACGCCCGAGAGATTCTGCGCTGCCGGCGTCACGACATTGGCAGAGAGGTCAGATGCCACCGAGACCAGCGTGCGCACCTTCGCGATGTCAGACCCCACCTGGGGCAGGTTCTCGGCAACGCTCCAGAGCGGGCTCGAGGTCTCTTCCGTCATCTCAGAGGAAAGGGCGGAGATCTTCTCCGCACTGGATGAAAGGGCTGCCGTGTCGCCTCCCGCAAGGCTCTTGGAGAATGTGGAGGTCTCCGCCACGAGCGAGCCTGCATCAACTGCCACCGCCTTGGCGCTCTGGTAGAAGAGGTAGCCCGAGACTCCCGCCGCTGCCAGAAGGGCAACGACGAGGCAGATGACTGTGATCAGGACGGCATGTGACCGGTGGTGGCGATGATGGTGATGATGGTGCTGGTGCGAGGCGCTTCTGCTTCCCGCGTCATAGCTCTGGGCCGTGAAGGGATCCCAGTCTGAAGGGGATCCATAGACAGGCTGTACCGGTACAGGACCTTCGGTGGCACCGAAATAGTCCTTTGGTTCTTCCGGCTTGAAATGGACGCCCGACGTCGTGCGTACAGCTTTAGGCCTGACCACTCTCGTTGCCCGCGTGTCATTGTCACCGCGGAATCTGTTTCCGTTCGGTGTGCTGTTTCCCATGGATTGCTGTCCCTTCGTTTGTGCACCATCTCTGGTGCTGCAATGCCTGAAGCATCAGTGTATCAGGCGAAATGAGACCCCTTGAGGCCATAGGCCTCCTTAGCCTTGGCCAGCATCTCATAGTGCTCCACCTTGTGGGCATCGCTAGCGATGTAGCGGTAGAGGCCCATCTTGAAGAGCTTCTTGGCCGTGCGCTTGGAGTTACCGAGCCTGCCACCCTTGATGAAATCGGCTGATGCCTGAAGATCGCATCCCAGATCCACCAGACGCTCAGCGAGGCTCACATCCTTGCGGATTGCGTCATAGCGCTCAGGGTGGGCAATGATCACGCGGTATCCCATGCCCTGGAGCCGGTAAATCGTGCGCTCATACTCATCGAAGCTCGCTTCGGTGCAGGCAGTGTTGAGCTCAAGCAGGAACTGTCCCGTCTGCTCGAAGCCAAGATACGGTGCCCAGGTGCTGATACCCAGCTCCAGAAGCTTCGTATGGTTCACCTCGAAGCCCATGTATACCGGAAAGCCGTCTGCAGCAGCCTTGAAGCTCTCATACGCAGCCATCATCTTCTCGTAATTGAAGTAGGGGCTGCGGCAATGCGGCGTGCAGATGATGGATGTGACGCCTGCCTTCTTGGCAGCATCGAGCATGCGGAGGCTGTACTCCATATTGGGAGATCCGTCATCGACGCCGGGAAGTATGTGGCAGTGCAGGTCTCTCATCGGATGCTACTTCCTGAGCCTGCGGACCGTATAGGGAGATGAAGGCTTGGGAGCATATCCTGCCTGCTGCAGAAGCTCGGTCGTCTCGTCCGGAGAGGCGCTGCGCTGGGGCCGTACCGGCCGCACGTTCTGTTCAGGCAGCGGATGGAGACGCGGAACAGCCTTCTTGGCAGCAGGAGCCGTCTTCGGATAGGAAGGCATTCCTGCAGCAGCGGCTGCCGGAGCCGTTGCCTTGGGCGCGGTCTCCGGACGTGCAGCGATGGAAGGCTGCTCGCCCTGGACAGCACTGTAGTCGGCATCCTTCTTCTCGTGGTAGTAGTCGTAGTACTTGCTGGAGACCTCGGCATCGGCGTAGTTGAGCACGACACCGATGACATTCGCGCCAGCCTGCTGAAGCTGCGTATAGGAGGCGCGCACATCGTCTCTGTGTGTATAGTCCTGACGCACGACCAGGATGGTTGCATCGACGATGGAGGAGACGATGGAAGCATCGATGAAGGTGTTGACAGGCGGCGTATCGAAGATCACATACGTATACATGCTTGTCAGCGTCTCGACCAGCTCATGGAAGCGCTTGGACTGCAGAAGATCCGCAGGATTGGGGATGCTCGGCTCTGCATCGAGGAAGTAGAGATTGGTCGTGCCCGCAGAGACCACTGCTTCCTGGACGGTGTGATGTCCCGAGAGGACGGAATAGAGGCCGTGCCTGCCATGGACGCCCAGAGCGTTTGCAAGGGAACGGCGTCGCATGTCGCATTCGACCATAAGCACCGTCGCTCCGCCCGCAGCAAATGCCTTGCCGAGACCTGTGGAGACGGTCGTCTTGCCCTCGGAGGGGATGGACGAGGCAATGCAGAGGCTGTGTACCGGGTTGTCTACCGATGAGAAGCGGATGTTTGCTGCAAGGGTCTTGAGCGCATTCTGCATGACAACCTTGTCAGGCTTGGAGTTCCTCTGTCCCAGCATGGCTTATCTCCCTCCCTGGACATTGGGGATGCGGCCGATGATGGGCACATCGACGAGCTCTTCGAGATCTTCAGAGCCACGCACCTTCGTATTGAGCATATCGGACACGATGACTATCGCTATTGCGGCAAAGAGGCCGGCAACGAATGCAACGAGCGTATAGAGCAGGCGATTGGGGCCGCTCGGGTTCTCGGGGGCCTGTGCCATGTCGACCGGGTTCACCGACTCGACATTCATGACAGACTGGGCGACGCCCGAGACATCCTCGATCATCTTGTTAACGATGTCGGCGGCGGTCTGCGGATCGGGGCCGGTGACGGAGAGGGTGATGACACGGGACGTGGTCTCGCTTGTGACGCTCACCGAGTAGCCCTTGAGCTCTTCGATTCCCATCTCGGAGCCGACCTGGTTGATAATGCGGTCGCTCTTGAGAAGCTTTGCCACATCGTTTGTAAGCATCTGTGATGCATTGAGGTCGGAATACAGCGAGTTCGAATTCGAGCTGTCATTCTGTGCCAGAACATACATGCTCGAAGTGGCGGTGTACTGGTTCCGTACGAAGATGGCTGAATACAGCCCTACGACCAGGGCGCATGCTACAGGAAGCAGCACCACAATCTGCAGATGCTTTTTCAGCAGACGGAAAAGCTCAAGAAGTGTCATGTGATTGGCTCTCTTACATTACTCAGTTGCCTTATGCATTCAACTAGCCGCGGCACATTTTATCGCAACCTCTATTGATAAGCTGCATGAGTGCATGTAGAAAGGGTGATTTTCACATAATGAGGGTATGTTTCATCACCTGATGGATTTTGCAGCGCCCGAAGATGTGTCTGCCCGTCACTTTTTTCAGAAACATGATAGCGCCACGCATCGAGTTCCTAGTTCCTATGTCGTATAACCAGAAGCTGCAGACGCATCAGACGTACCGTCTCTTCCTGAAGCCTCACTCGCTGCCCCTATCTTGAAATCCGCCCGTCTGCTCTTTGCATCTTCGATGATCGCATTCGCTTCAGACCGAAAGAGTCTCCGCAGCATGGTATGGAAAGACGATGCCAGCCGGAATGACCCATCAGATCGACGCAAACAGATTTCCGAGATTTGAGTGGCGCTTGAGAGAGTTGTCATCCGCTTCGATGAAGCACCAGGTCTCCCGACGAGTGCCCATCACCGAGAATGGCGAGTGACAGATGAACTGGATGAACCCAGACACATTGTCATGATACTTCCTGGAAAAGCGGATTGCCTCATTCTCCTTTTCGGCATGGGACTGCGGTGGACAATTTGGACCTGATTCCTATGCTGCCAGCTCCAGACACTTCCGATACTGCATGGATCCTCCTGCACCACGCACAGTCCAAGATGTCCGCCGTAGTTCCGTCTGGTGAAATCTATCTTGACTTCAGCAGCTGCCTTGCGGGAGGGCTCGCGCCCCGCAAGGGCAGAGACGAGGTCGCAAACGTGGCCGGGCGCTCGCTGGCGGACGTGCCGACGCAGACGCTCGCCCTCGACCGGGGCAGGGAGTTCGCGCTGGCGCGGCAGATCCAGGAGCGCCTCGGAATCCCCGCTTGCTTCTGCGCGCCCCGCCACCCCTGGAAGAAGGGCACCAACGAGAACACCAACGGGCTCCTGCGCGACTTCTTCCCGAAGGGCAGGAGCCTGGATGGCACGGCTGACGCGGAGATGAACGCGGCCTATGCCATGCTCAACCGCAGACCGCGCAGGCGCCTCGGCTGGAATTGCCCGCAGGAGGTCTTTTGCTCACAGGCGTTGCACTTGCTCTGAAAATCCGCCATCTAAAAGATGGCACTGTAGAAGATATAGATACCTCCACACAAGGTGCCATATGGGATGGCGAGATAAACACACTCGCCCGATTGCTACAGAATGTCGCCATAATCAGAGACGATGGAAGCTATAGCCCCCTTCCAAATGAGTGTATTGCGTGGAACTATTTCACTCTACAAGATGCGGTCGACTTTGCTAGATTCGCCGTTGACGTGACCATAGAAACGATGCGCTTCAAGGATGTTGTCGAAACCGTTGGAGGAGGGGTCGACTTGCTTGCAATCACCCCTGACAAAACATGGTGGATTGATAAAAGAGATATTTCTTGAGACTTCGTTGGTTCCCGTGGGTAGGGGCTCCGGCTAGGCCTCCTACTTCGCCGCCTGCCTTCCGGGAAGCCGGGGCCTGCAGTCGGAGCATCGCAGCATCAGCAGGGAGACGAGATTGTCCGTGTTCCGGAAGCCGTAGCCCATCCTCACGGTGGCCTTTATCTTGTTGTTGATCGCCTCGACGCGACCACGGACCGTGAGCGCCGCCACCTCGTGATCCACTCTGACTGCGGCTGCCACTACCGCTGGCCCGAGTGGATAGGCATCTGCGAGGAGGCCGGCATAGCCCGATCGATGTCGCGAAAGGGCTGCTCGCCGGACAGCTCCAGGATGGAGTCCTTATGTGCTCAAGCACATAAGGACTCTAATGCGCTGGATGCGATTATGTGCCGAGTGGGTGCCGGACGGCAGGCGGAGGGGCCCGGCCATCCGGCGCCCAGCACATAATGCATCGCG
>OMVT01000005.1 GCA_900314535.1 uncultured Olsenella sp.
CCTGGAGAAGAGGCTATCGGCCGGCAGCTGGTACCCCATAGTCGGAATGCCGGTACTCGGTAGATGGAAACGAGGTACTAATTGACCGTACTAGTCACCAAGAGGGGGGAGCCCGAACCGGCGAAGACCCATCTCAGGACGGCACGCGCATGCCAGATGGGAGAGGCGCTCCAGGACGTCAATTCATGCGCAGACAGGGAATCGGCGGCGGAGGCCCGCGACCGCCTCTGCTCATGGATGATGCACTCCAACGTGTCCGAGATGAAGACCGTGGCGAGGACGCTCAGGAAGGAGCGGGAGGGAATCCTGAACTGGTGGAAGAGGGGCTCCGCAGACTCGTTCCTGGAAGGGCCCAGCTCCGTCGTCCAGTCGGTCCGCAGCGCTGCAAGGGGCTTCAGGAGCATCGCCTACTTCAGGACGATGATCTTCCTCCGGCTGGGCCGCCTGGACTTCACGGCCAAGAAGAAGCTGGCATGCGCTACCCACTAGAAACGTCGAAGAGCCTTAAATTAGCCAAGTAGCACGAGACATCCACTGTCAAAGGCACCTGGGAAAGGAAAAACCCGCTGTGTACCACCGAAGTCAATCTTGACGTGGGAAGCATCAGCCCAGGTTACGACACCTTTCCCCATGGAGATATGCCTTACATAAGACCCAGTTTTGGGTTGCCTAGATCCGATTGGAACTATGCGTAAGCGTTTTTGTCTTGAGGATGAGCTTGAAGTCTGTGCTTCTGAGTCTGGATGCGACTCCATCCATTTCAAGAGAGCTATAGGACTAGCCATCACTTCATCAGGGATATCTCGAATGGCTGATTGAGAGTCAGGAGAGCTGTCGAAAGACAGAGGAAGCTTCAACTGTCGATCGTCAGGTACTTCAGATTCGTCGAGATCAGAGTTTTCGAGTTCCCACTCAACATCGTCGATATCAAAATCATCGTCGTCATCATAACCCAGCGTCTTATCTTCAATGTAGTCATCCCCATACATGTCTACATAGACGGACATCACCTTATCCGCCGCGCTATCTAACTCTTCACGGGGGATAAGCGGGAGATCGATTTTCGTGGAAACGTCCAGAGTATCAAGAATGCTATACACGGCAGATGACCTAATGATGGGGTATTTATAATAGGGCCGTATCGACTCGAACATAAGTCCATCAAAGCAATCAACTGGACTATCCAAGGAGGTATTCGCCACATGGATACGTGCGAGCTGTCCATGGTCGCTGTCGGAAAGAGAAAGCCAATCTGAAAGGTAGATGGCGTAACCATCATTTTGTTCAGGCTTGAGAAACGAGAGCATCAAGCTGTCTAGATGGCGGAACAGCACCACGCTCCAACGGGAGCCAAACTTGGAGAAGATGCGATGAATCGCGTAAGCCTCATCGCTACGAGCGTACCCAACATCTTCCATCGAGATGGCGTAAAAGGCAACAGCATCTGAGCCATGGGGGTAATCAGCCGCATCGAGGCTAAAGAGGTAGGAGCCTGTGCGAATGGACGTGGTATGCACCACATCCAAATCATTGAGGATGCGATTTTTTGAAAGCAACGAAAAGACAAATGTCTTCGAAGGACAAGCATGCAGCTTAACGGGCATGTTCTTCTCGCAATAGCCAAGGTGCGAGAAGAAACAGATGCCCGCTTTATCAACCGGAAGAGAAAAAACGTCTTCAAGCCATGGATTTGAGTCGTAGAGAGTTAGTTCTACACCCATCAAGAGCTAGCCTAGGTTTTTGAGATCAATCTGGGGAGCATTGCCGCTCAGGTCATCATAAAACCTTTGCATGACATCCATAGCACGTTCCAGGTAGTCCTCTGGAGCGTTTGCAGGGGCCTTCTCAACGAAGTCCTCGTACATCTGCTCGATGCCACCCCGCACATACGAATCAAAGAGCTCCATGTTGTTTTTAAGCTTTTCAGGCTCATCGTCGTTGGCATCATCCCGGAACGCTCGATCGATTCTCTCGGGTGCTTCGAGGTCAGTTGTCTGCTCGAGGAGCATTACGAGACGATAGAGGAACATCAGGTCAGCACGGCTTTTTGTCAGAACCTCGGTCAAAATATTTGTTGAGTCATTGCTTTCTCGATCAATGGGAGCAGTTCTGTTGTAGAGCAGCCCAAACACGGCACCGTTCATGTAGACGTCGATATTGCGCTCGTAAAGCCTTGCCTCTTTAACGAGGTACTTGGTATAGGTGGCATGCTTACCTAGTAGAGAAATGTCGTGGTCAAACATGTCGGACATTACCCCTCCCTCTTGAGGACGGAGTATTCTTCGCTCCGCTTATCAAGCGCGTAGCTCGCGCCTAGACGATCTTGTAAAACAGGCCTTGCATAGACCCAGTCCTTGTTCATAACGAACATGATGACCTGCTCGGATGCTTCAGGAAGGACGCGTGAGATGTTGGCAATGTGTCTCTCGTCAGTGTTAGAGAAGGGGGCATCCATAACAAGAGGATAGGGTTCCGAGGAGAGGTCATATTGTGTGTCGCCGGATTTTGCGACGACTTTCTCCTTTGCCAGGGAGACAAGTCCGGCTATAAAGGCAAAGTTCTTAACCCTGTTCAAGCCTTCGGATTCCCCAGTAAAGCGGGAGTTCTCACCGAGGTCGGTAATGAGCTGGACTTCATAGTTGGAGTCAATTACGACCTTTCTGTGGCCATGGTACATTTGGTTGAAGATGTCGTTAACGCGAGATTGTAGCCTCTCTCGTATGTCGCCCTCTTCTTCGGTGTACTCATCATTGAGCCACTTGGCAATGGTCTCTGCATACTGTATGTAAAGGAAAGTCTTCTTGTTCTTGGCGCTCGCCGAGGATGTCTTCGCGTATACGCTATTCAGGCGCTCAATCGTGGACTGAAGTTCACCAGATTCGCGAAGGATGGAGTCGCGTTTGTCTTGGGCCTTCTTAAGAGCCTTCTTTACGCCGTTGCGTGCGGTCTCGGTGCTGCTGAGATTGGGGAGTTGCTGGAGCCTCGCGCTTAGCAGTCCTATTTGCTCGTCACCATCTTGTATCTGCTGAGTGGCAGAGAAGATGTTAGCAAGCCAGGATTGCATGCTCGCCAAAGTGCTCTCTTGATCTGTGGCAAAGCGAGAAAGCTCACCCTGGTAGTTTCTGACCGCGGTACCTATCGATTCGGGGGGACAATACCGCATCTCTTCCCTGACGTGTTCGACGGCCTCGGGATGCTCGGAGAACTTCAGACCGCATACGCAAATGCCTCGGGCGAGGATGTCTTCAAGCGTTGGACGGGTCAAGTCCTTGATGCCCTTGTCGTCAAGCTGGGCGTCCTTTAGGAGCTGCTCTGCACGGTCGATGAGAGGGGCGGAAAAGAAATGCATGGAGGATGAGCTGAAGCCCCGCTGCATGGCCGTGATGGTGCTTGCTCGAAGACTAGAGGCAGCCCTGACCGACTTCTCATGCCTCTCTTTTTCCGCTTCGAGAGACTTAGATTGGCTGTTCTCTCGAAGTAGCTCGTCATACTGGTCCTTCTGGGTAGTAAGCTGCTCGATTTGGGAATTGCACTCTTTCAGCCGTTCGTCGTTAGCATCCAGGCGTTCCCTGGAGTCCTGTATTCTTGCAAGCGCCTCCTTCGCGCGCTTGTCGCCATCTTCGTCGAGCGAACCGTAGAGCTTGCCTAAAACGGACTTGCGCTTCGCCTTACTCCCAAGATGGTTGATGCCGTTCTCGAGGACGGTCAGACCAAGCAGGCCTTTGACCGAGTCCCTGAGATCACCGCGCGTGCTTACACTTGCCACGCGTTCGGTATCAAAGAAGAAGTAGCTGGAAAGGCCTTCGGGCAATATGGACTTGACAACGTTGTCTACCTGGTAGCTCTTGATGGGGTTTGTTTGCCCGTCCTTGTCTATGAAGGACATGGACACAGTGGGCTTCGACCCATGTATGTCGGCACCCGTTTTTGTGTATCTGCGCGTTCTGATGAGGGTGTAGTTAAGTCCACCGTGGATGAATTCGATTTGTACCTCTACATCTTCAGAGGACCCGTTCTGCATCTCGTTTGCAACGTCGTAATTTAGGAGGTCGTCAGGGTTGTCGAGCATGACCTTTTCGTAGAAACACCAGTTAAACGCCTGCAACAAGGTGGTCTTGCCATAGGTATTGTCCCCGAGTATCACAGTCACGTTCTTCTGGGGGTCAGTAGAAAAGGAGATAGACTGGTCGCCCCGGTACTGCCGGAAGTTGTGGAGCCTTAACGATTGAAGCAGCATAACTTCCTCCTAGTAAGTCGCATCAGCGATGCTCATGATGGTCTTCCTTATGAGGTCAACCATCTCGCCCGAACTTCTCTCGCGGGTATGGTCGTTTCGCCTCTCCGCCTGGAGAATCTCGTATTTCATCCTCTCGAGTTTCTGCGGGTTCAGGTCGGTTTCTGTGGCGTCTTTAGGCATAAGGCTCATCCTTTACGTCTTCTTCGGTAATTTCGAAGGCCTCTATGAGGCTTGAAATCAGTTGTTGAGATTCCGCGGGGTTTTCGGCGATAAGAGAGAAGTCCTTTATCCGGGTGACCTCTCTTATGGCCAGAGATTTTGAAGACTGCACGACGGTGGGAGGGTAAAGATCGATGTCTTCGGGAAGCATGGGAAGGGTCACGAAATCGTAGATGATCGCATAGTCCTTCCCTGGTGCTTTCCTAAGGACTCTCCCGCGGCGTTGCACATATTCCTTGGGATTTGTGCTGCTGGCAAGGATAAAGGCTTTCTCTATGCTGGGAATATTGACGCCTTCATCTAAGCATCTGATGGCCACGAGGGCCTGCATGTTCTTTCCGCTAGAGAACTCTTCTGTCAGAGTCTTTCTCTTCTCGGCGTTCTCGTTCGATGTGAACTGCGCCACTTTCATATGGAGATCATTGCCAAGCATTCGAGAGACGGCGTCTATCTGGCGGATGTCGCCCTCATCTGGTTGGCCTTCTATGTAGCCATCGTCCTGAATGGTGGTAGCGCCGCAGTAGACGAGCATATGGTTCTCGTACGAGTGCGGGGTAATGACCTCTTTCAGTTTTCCAATCTTCGCATGCGCTCCAGCGATGATTCGGGCACGTTTAATGAGCAACATCTTCACGGAAGGCGGAAGGTCTGCTTTGCGTTTGGAGGAGGATGACGCTATCGCTTTAGATATCTGCTTAGATAGCTCTACATATCGTTCGAGCTCGTCCTCTTCAAGGCACACCACGACAGGGTGGTAGTAGTAGGGGGTGAGCATACCGTTGTTAATCGCGTCTTCAAGAGAGTATTCAATGCACTTTGCACCGAAATACTCAAATATGGCCCGAGTACCATCCTCATCGCCGTATCTGTCAATTGTTGCAGACAGCGCAAGCCTGAAAGGGAATTGCTGCGGCAGGGAATCGAGCGCTCTAACGGTACCGATATTATGAGCCTCGTCAACAACGATGAGGCAGTTGCCTCGAAGCTTCTGAATCTGCTCCTGCATGAAGGAGCTCTCGAATGTTGCATTGGTGGTCACGATACAAAGGCGAGGTATCCCTCCGAATCTGAAGCCACCGATGGCCGTCTTTACTCGGTCCTTCCAGTTCTTCTGGGAAGAAGCGGAATAACATACTATTGGCTTGAGGCCGAAAGCGAGGATGTCCCCTTTCCACTGTTCCACGAGATGTTGGTACGGGCAAACGATGACAACCGCAAGGTTATGCTTGACGACATCAGAAAGGGCGCATATGGCAGCCAAGGCGGTATAGGTTTTGCCGGTACCGGTTGCCATGTCAAAAATCCCACGGAAGCCGTTGTCCTTCCAGTTGCTAATGGCCTGGTTCTGGTAATCCCTCAGAACCAGGTCTTGGGGGATGCGCGGAATTCCTTCTTCGGCCTGGCGACTATCACCCTGCGCGTAATCAGTTTCAGCGGCCGGATAGATAGCCAGATCCCCGAGGTTAATGCCATCGGCAATCTTGTATTTCTCGATGATGGCCTTTGAGACCTGCGGGAAGTCCTGCACGATGATGCCAGGCTCGTAGTCGCCCCACATTGCGTTGAAAGCAGACTCTTTATCTCTTACGCGATTGACGTCGTTTGACCAGGACGTGAACACGTCGATAGCCTCGTAGTTCCGATGGAAAGCGTTGTCTGACTCGTTCATGGAACCAGAAAAGGCGATTACGTTGTCCGAGTCATCGTACATGAGCCCAAGCTTCTCGTGGAACATGCCGATTTCGCCGTCCGTTTCGAGGAAGGCTATCTTTATCGTCATCGCACCGGAAGAGATAAGGTTGGAAAGCAGATTGAGCCTGGCCTCCTCAAACTTACCCTCGGGTTGCCGCAGCTCGCGGATAAGGGCGTCGAGGATGATCTCATCCCGATGCTTATAGCCATCTTCGATGGCGTCGATGTCCTCCTGTGACAGCTTGGGCGAGGCCACGACATCGATTCGCCCGTGATTAAGCAGGAGTCCCTTGAGCCCCTCGGTTAGGCTGAGTAGTGCGGATGAGGAGAAAAAGCCGACGGCCCGTCGGTAGAGCACGGACCGAGCGAGGACGGGGGTATAGAAGTCGCGAACGACATCGCGCGACAGCGACCTATATTCCCTCTTGATGTCCAAGTCGGTAAAACTCATAAGATAGCCCCTCATTCTCACAGGCTCATCCATTATACGACCCAAAAAGTCATCCGGTGACTCTATAGTCACCGGATGACTGTGTTTGGCAAATGTTGAAGCAACAAAAGGCAGAGAGATTCAGGTCGTTAGTAAGTCGCCTCGATGATATCAAGAGCCCCCTTGAGCCTCATCATGTCTTCTTCCGTGGTCATCGTACTCACGCTGAGGCGTACGGTGCCCGCAGGCAAGGTGCCTAGGAATCTGTGCGCATAGGGTGCGCACTGGATGCCGGAGCGTACGGCTATGCCGAACTGGCCGAGCACCATCTCGGCCTCGTCGGGGCTGTAGCCGCCGAAGAGGGCAGAGACGACGCCGATTCTGTCACACTCCATCTGGTCACCGACAACTTGGACAAATGCATAAGATCGGAGCAAGGAGAGAAGCTCGTCGCGTTTTGCGTTCTCATCAGCATGGACGTGCTCGATTCCCCGCTCGAGGATCCAGTTGGTCGATGCCTTGAGGCCGGCAATCGCATAGGTGTTCTGGCTTCCAATCTCCTCCATCTGCACGATGTCGTCGGGAAGGTCCTGCTCAATGGAGTTGATGCCGTTACCGCCGAAGAAGACGGGCTCCAGCCGAGCTCCGCGCTTGCAGATGAATCCGCCGATGCCAAAGGGGCCGAGGAGCGTCTTATGGCCAGCGAACACGGCAAAGTCGAAAACGTCGCTCGCGAGCGGCAGGGGAAGAAGCCCGGCGGTCTGGCTCATGTCAATGACAGTCGTCGCTCCATAGGATTTTCCGAGGCGGCAGAGATCCTCTACCGGGACAACGGCGCCGCATACGTTGCTTGCATGAGTCATCACGAGGAGACAAGGAGGCCGCTCCGCGAACTTTCGCTCTATCTCAGCAAAATCTGGTAGCAACGTCTCCTTGTCAAAGGGCAATACCCGCACATCAACGCCATGGACCTTGGCCAGGTGATGGATCGGGCGCGTTACTGCGTTGTGTTCGAAGGGGGTCACATAGACGGCATCCCCATCGCTCAGGCCAAGGCCGAGCAGTATGCGGTTGAGCGCGTCGGTGGCGGAGGCGGTGAAGACGACCTCGCTCGCGGGGCAGCCGTATAGCGCTCTCAGGTTGTCCTTCGCCTGCCGGGCTACGTTTCCGGCGGCAACAGCTAATGCGTTCCCACCGCGACCGATATTTCCCCCGGAGTTGCGGTAGAAGGAGTCGGCGAAATCGTAGACGCTCGCAGGCTTCGGGAAAGTCGTCGCCGCGTTGTCGAAGTATGCGATATCGCCCATGGCTAGCAGAGCCCCCTCAGAACATCGAACACAACCTGGCGCTTCTCCTCGGGTGAGAGCGACCCGCCCATCTCGCTCAGACAGGCGATGAGCCCGTTCTTCAGGAGACGTGAACGCCCGCTGGTCTTGACGGGGGCGAACGTCTTCTGCTGGCGGGAGCCATCGGGGGCGATGAACACGATTCCGAGCTGGTCGCCGTCGATGTCTTCGGGCTGTTCTGCAGTCCCCTCGACCTGCCGCTTCATGCCGGAGAGGATTCTCGGGAAGTCGTCGAAGCGCGCGTCGTTCCAGTCGTCCACACGGAGGGATGTCGCGGCCTTCGCGATTCTGCCGGCGGTGACCAGATCGTCGCCGCTTGCCGCCATGATTGCGTTGAGGATCTTTCGGTTTACCCCTGTGAACGAGCGAGAGTACACGACGGGATGCTCCTCAAGCCAGTCCTTCAGAACCGATCCGAGGCTGGAGCCTTCGTGCGCGTTCGGCTCGAAAATGCCCATGATGGTGCTTGTGAGGCCTTTGGTGCAGTCCGAGAGGTAAGCGTCACAGTCGTCCTTCTCAGCAACTATTGCGGCAACAAGGGAAGCAGAGCCGACGGGCGAGCCGAAGATCCGTGGGAACTCGTCAAACAGGAGCACGTCGGCATCCGTATCGATGCGCCGGATGGCCCTGAAGAAGGCCGCTCGCGCAGCGGGGATTCGGCCCGCCTTCCCGGAATGGGCATGGTCGTACTGGCATGTCCGGGTAACCTGCGGAAGGGCCGCGTACCAGAGCCTGATTGCCTCGGCGACTGAGCTGCGGTCGGAGCCGCTCTTGTCGCATTTGAAGGCGGCGGCGAGCGCATGCGTGTAGGACTCCATCTGAGGAGACCAGTTGAGCCTCGTGGCCCGGTAAGACTCAGGCCGTTTCGAGAGGTCGTCCAGCAGCGTTTCGCTCAGTGGCCTCTCTTCGCCATCGAGGGTGATCTTGATCTCGTTGCGGTAGCTTCTCAGGACATAGGCGATGTATATGGGGATGGGTCCTCGCCTCAGGCCAATGCCGTATTCGGGACCGGTGAGACTCTGGTAGAGGTCGGAAAACGGGGTGTCGTCTGCACGCTCGAGAAAGTCCCGAACGATGCGTATGACGCTGGCGATTTCCTTGCTGGGGGTGCCTGGCTCATCGATTGCATCAGACAGGCTGCTTATGAGACCGGTCTTCTCGAGCGCGCTCCTGGCCATAGAGGTCTCCTGACCGTTGCCAACGAAGCCGAGGCTAGGGGCCAGCGTAGGCGCACAAAGCGCTTTGAGAATCTTGGTACGGCTGCTGAAGGCGGTACCCGTGAGCTCGTTCTTGTTGAGCGCCTCGTTGGTGATGCACGGAGTGTTGCCGTACGTCTTCTCGCAGAGTGCCGAGAGCTCGTCCGAGAGCTTGCGCTTGCGGGTAATGACCTTGCGCTGCCCGCCATCGATGAAGTAGAGAGTCTGCATGAGCTCAGGCTGGAAGAACCCCGCTATGTATCCGTTGACGATCTCGGCGTAGTCCTCGATGACGACCTCGTACTCCTCGGCAAGTGCGGCATCGCCCTTGGCCTCGTCTTTCAGTTGACGCGCCGCCTCGAGCTTGTAGATGGCGTCATCCACCTTCTTGAATGATCTCGGATAAGCGACGACGGTCATGGGGGCACAAGAAACCGAGTCCTTGGCTACTGCCTTTAGGTCATGAACCTCATCGGCTGTCGAGCAGTAGACGGCGACGATCTGGCCGTCCCCATCCTTCTTGAGAATGGGCCCATCTTCGGGTTTCCATGACAAGAGCTCTTGCGCATCGACGAAGCCGCAATCGAAGTATCGGACGATGCTGTAGTCCTCGTTGTACCTGGAAGGGTAAAGAGCGCGCCTGCCAAGGTCGGAGTTGAGTATTTCAGCGCAGCTGAGCGAGTTGCGGAGGGCCTCGGAGCGATCGGCCACCTCCCTGTCGATGGGGACGCCGGTCGTCTCCTTGAGCTGGAGATATGAGTTGCTGCGCCTCAGGTAGACTATGGAATCCTGGGCGACCAGGGCATCAATCGCGCCGGTCACTTCGTCCATTGGGAAGCCGCTATCGGTGAAGATGTCGGCGATGTTCTGCCGCGTCGGGGCCACGGCATCGAACTGCGCGACGGCATCGATGGCGGCGACCGTCTTGATGATCTTCGCCTCTAGGCTGTCGGACCCAACGTGCACGAGCGACGCCCGAGCAAGCTCGTAGACCTTGTGCAGCGGCGACGTATAGAGTTCCTTGCGAAGCAGTGGCTCGAAGTAGTCGTAGACGTAATCGGGGGTGACGAACATCTTGATGTCACCGATGACGTTGCCGAGGGTATGCTCGCCCGCCGAGCAGATGAAGGTGAAGAGCGTGCGCTCGTTCTGAGCCACGCGCTCGGAGAGCCTGGGGAGGAGGTATGCGGTTATGGGGTGCAGCGGATAGCAGCCGAAGGTGACAAGACGCACCTCGTCCTCAGTGAACAAGTCGTTGGCAAGGTAGCGTGAGCCCAGCGTGCGGAGCTTGCGATCGTTTGCGCCGCCGCCATCCGAGAGCCAGCGATTCCAGGTCTCGGGATCTTTGTTGATGGCGGCTGACATGAGTTCGTAGTACTGCCCGGCGTCATCATGCATGACGATTTCTCCGAAGCGCCCGGAGACGCCACGCCAACCATCAACCTTCTCCTTGGGGAGCTTGGAGTCGATGTAGTTTGACAGGCTCTTATGGCTGATGAGGAGCAGGTGCATCTGCTTGTCGATGGCACTCCTGTTGCATGCCTCGGCGAAATCTTGGAGCAGCCTGGTGTCTTCTACGGTGGCTTTGTCAAGGCTTGTTTCGAGGTACTTGCTGAACTCGTCGTATACGACGTACACGCCGCTGATGCCCGAATCAGAGAGCCGGTCTATCACCTTCTCGTAGACGTCGATGACGTCGGCTCCTTCGAGGGCATCGAAGGAGCTGCCGGAGGTGAGCTGAGGGTAGAGGCTTACAAAGGTCTCGTAAGTCTTCGTATCCATGTTCTTGAGCTGGGTGATCATGGATTCGAAGGTCAGGCCCGAGGACTCCTCGAGCCTGCGAAGCGTCTCGGGGAAGTCGCTTTTCCAGCGCTCGATCGTGGCGATAGCGCCGTCGTAGTTCGTCTGGGGCATGACGCCGTCATAGCCGTTGGCGCGAAGCGAGTTGCGGAGCGCTGAAAGGAGGGAGTGGCGAAGGTCAGAGGTGCTGCCGTTGATAATCACGGGGAGGAGTCTGGCTCCGTCGGTCACGAAGTGTTCCAGCGTCTCGCCGAACCCCAGACCGCGATTGTAGTAGGCGTCGATGATTTTCTGGAAAAGGGAGGGGTCCTTGTCCCACATGGCTTCCAGGGCGGCGAGGACGACATGGGACTTGCCCTTGCCGTATGCGCCGACGAATAGCTTCGCTCGCTGGTTAGATGGCGCGACAACCGCGCTCAGGATCTCTTCTAGATAGCGGCAGACCGCCTCGGTAGGGATGAGGCCTTCGACCTTGCTCCTGTCCCCAAAGTCGTAATCGATGTTGACTGAAGTCTGGAAGTCCTGGTTGGGCACTATGAGTTCGTCGAGGTTCACGGGATCTCCTATCCGATTAGGTCGTAGTACCAGCGGAGGCACTCTTCTTTGGAGAGGTCTTCCGTGAGGATGCGCACCACGTCGAGTCCCGCGGTCCGGTTGATGCGAAGGTAGTCGTTGTTCTGCAGCTCATAGAGCTTGTCGAGGAGACCAACGGAGTCGAGATTGTATACGCGACCGGGAGAGAACGGGCCGTTGAGCAGCGTCTCGATGGGGATTTCTGATTGTCGCTCGCTGTCATCGTCAAGGTGTTCCTGCATCGAGCAGATGGCGTAGAGGACGAGTATGGCGGGAAGTGAGTTGAGGTTAGGCGGGGTCTTGCGGAACGTGCGATTGGAGCGGCTCTCAATATCAATGAGTCCGAGGTCGCTAAGCGGGCAGTCGATGACACTTTCCGGAGAGATGGGCTTGCCGTTCATGCGGTCGTGCGGCACGTAAGTGCCTATGATGCAGTTGAAGTCGGATTCCAGCGATGCCAGAGCGACGTCCTTACGGTCGTTATAGGTAAAGACATATCGCTCTAGCGCTCTTGTGAAGTCCTCGCGGCCGAAAACACCCATGTTGAATTCATTGAAGAAGAAATACCAGGCTGTCGCTTCTTCCTGTGCGGAGGCAAGGTTGCACTGAAGGGCTAAGAGAGTTCCGATTTCCTCGGTATAAGTGTCTCGCTCGAGGATGAGCTTACCGAGTTCCGTCAGGACATGTTCGTGCTTGCGTCCGTCGGCGTATCCGATAAGTCCCATGGCCTGCAACCAATAGCGCAGAGCGATGACCTGGTTGGCACCGAGGCCAAGTTCATCCATGGCCGTTTTACTGCTACTGGGCATGAGCATCCGGTTGTCTTTGATAATGGCTTTAAGCCCTTTGCTGATCCAGCCCTTGCGGACGAAGAACGACTGGTGAGCCTTGAATCTCATCTGCATGGGCCTATCCCTCCTGGACTCTCAGGTACTTGCGCATGAGGCATCCGCCTTCCAGGTATTTGTCGGTTACGCACTGATGGCAGTGCACGCACTTAGCGGGATCGATGTGGTAACCGCTGCCATTGATGGTGATCGCGTTAAAACGGCAGAGCGCCTCACACTTGAGGCACTGGCGGCAGGCGTTATATTTGACGACCTGGTATTTGGCCATACGAAGAAGAGCCTCGCTGTCGGAGGTCTTCAGAATTCGCACCTTCGCCGCATACTCGTAGCCAGGCTGGGAGAACGGCATTACAGAGATGAGAGGCTCGTTGGTCCTGTGGTCAACGATGACGCTTTCGTGCAGAAGCGGCCGTCCGAGCCCCGGCGCGTAATCACCGATGGGTGTCATAAGTCCTACGAACTCGTCCGAGTAAGGCCTCTCGAGAGAGAAGATCATGGCATTGTCATCCGTCGCGCAGTGGCTGGCCTCGACTTGAACCGTTTTGGCGGCTGCAACGCCATTTCCGCCTTGCCGCGCCTTCCACTTACCAGTGTCAACATAGACCTCTGGGTCGGGTTTTCCGATTCTCCGAGCGAAGTCCACGAGGAATGTGCGCCACCGTTCAGATTGCTCCGGCATGTAGATTTGCGAGAGGAACTGGGCCCGTGGGTTGTTGTTCGGGCACATCCAGCAGCCGACACGTTCATAGCCGAGTCGGTAGGCATCGTTGAAGTCGATGCCTTCGGAGAGGATGTAGAGCCAGACGTCACAGTCGTTCCAGTAGAAGATGGGCGAGGCGACCTTTTGTCTCTGAATCTTGACGGACTCCGCGCTGTCCTCTACACGATTGTACTTGCTTCGAGATACGGACTCGTTCTTGCGTATGCCATAGAAGGTAAGGATTGGCTCATCGCCAAAGAGCCCCTTGAACGCACGGGAAATGGGACCGGTCTTGAACATGGAGCAGCACCAGCGCATCGTGCGGGCTGGTGGCCCAATAACGTTTGCGACGTCGTAAAAGTCCTGCTCATAATTCTTTGCGACCTTGAATATCGCGAGCGGATGGTTGTCCCTAAAGCGTTTGGCATACTCGATTGTGCTCGGGAACTCAAGAGTGGTGTTGCCGAAGATATGTACAAGATATGGGTTGCTTAGAGCCCGCACGGCTAGATCGGCGGTGACTGTAGAGTCCTTACCGCCAGAGAACGATACGACAAGGTGCTCATCCGGATAACCCTCTGAAGCTTTAACGATGAAATCACTGGCTTCACGGACGAGAGCACCAAGGTGCTCTTTGTTGGCTTCGACGAAGGCGGTCTTGTAACGCTTGAACCCATCGTCAGAGTTTAAGGGTCCATATTCTTCAAGCTGTTTGCGTATGTCGTTGGGATCAGTGGCGAGGATAGTCGCCACCGATATGTTGTTGGGCTTGCCATTGACATAGTATTTGCTGCCCACGGCCCACACGGAGTCGTCTTTGAAGGCAAGGGGCCTTCCGACCATCAACTCAAAAAGTAGCCGCTCCTCAGGAAAGACGGGCCTGATGTCAGCACAGAGATAGCCGGCCTCGCCGCCGCAGCGAGGGCAGGTAATTCGATTCTGGCCTGGTGTATGTATAATAGGTATCCTGCAATCACTGCACCAATAGATAGCATGGGGTGCAACCTCGACGGTTCTGCTGCCACATTCAGGGCATACTTCGCTATCGGTGTGGCGATTGCATTTGACACAATACATTCTTTGTATACTCCGCTCAGAGTCTAAGCATTGGATGTCATCATCCAATGCGACCATCTTAGCAAAGCGGACGTACCGATAAAAGCCCCTAGCGTGCAATCGACTGACAGAAAATCCATTATAATAGCATACTGCCAAGAGAAATGCCATCAGGCAATCGGTGTGCCTGACAATGCATGTCAGCGGGAGATGCGGATAGGCCGCTCGCTGATTGCCGATATCCACCAATGAATAAGTGAATTGCCAATCCGCGGTTGAAAGCTGCAAAAGGCTAACCGATTAAGTCCACGGACTTCTTGAAAAACCATTTCGCTGCAGGAAGCTGAGGTTACCGTTTGCGGCGACGGATCCTCTGGGCGCGTCAGGCGCATGTACCATCGACGAATCCGTTAGGGCCACGGCTGGGGGAGATTACCACGATGATGGATAAGGATTCCTGCACCTTGAGTATGGCGATGAGAACAGGACGCTAGAGTATGGTCGTCTCGACACGGAAGAGGCATTCGTGAAGGAGACCGGCAGTGGCGACATCACGCAGTTCTGCTACGACGCGCCCGCCCGTGAGACCACCATCACGCTCCGTGAGACCGAGGACTACTCTCTCGAGGACGTGGCTGACACGCTTCGCAGGGATGCGGAGGACCTGTTCATCGGTGACATCGCGGAGATCCTCGGATTCTGGAATGTTCCTTACGTGAAGGACGAGAAGGTCCTGGCGTCGTAGCGAGGCGAGAGGGACAAGAGGCGCGAGAAGAACGAGGGACCGTCATCGACTGCCCCTTTTTGACGAGAAGAGCCATTTCCCACCTCACCATCCCACACGCCAGGTGGTGATGTCGTCGGGGCGCCGCAGTCGCGTCCGCTGCGGGCGTTCCGCCGGGGCGCGCGGGATGGTGGGGTGGGGATACCGATAGCAAGCAACCGGACTGGGGATCCGCCTCGCTTGCACCGGCTGCGCACAGCCTCAGACGAGACATTTCCGGACTTGCGTCTCAAACGGACCTGAGACCCTCCGGCGCCGGATTCCTGCCCCTGAGAGCTCTCACATGGCTCTCGCGCCGTACGCAGCGCGTCGCAGGGCCTCCCGCCCTTCACCGCGTCGCCCGGGACGACGCAATCTTCCGCGTGGGGGTCGATTCGTCCCTATGCCCCGTCCCCGTACCACTTACTGCGGTACTCCTCGCGCGTCATCAGGCCTGCCGTGACCTCGTCCATGTCCTGGCGCTTCTCGGAGGCGGTGTCCTGCACGATGGAGTCGTCGTATATCACGGACACGCCGCCCTTCTCGGGAAGCGCCTCGCCCATGTGCCGCGCGCAGGAGAGAAGGGCGTGCGCGACGCCCGCGAGTGCGCCCTCCAGCGCGTTCTCGTTCTTGCGGACATTGCGCATGAGGGCGCTGTTGTCGCTCGAGATCTCCGTGGCCGTCTTCACGTACCCCACGTTGTCCAGGTCGAAGTAGTTCACGCCCAGCCCCACGAGGTCGCCCAGCACCTGCAGCGCCAGGCGGAACGCCTTGCCCTGCGCCTCGGTCCTCAGCGCCGGTGCGAACTCCTGGATTGTGTCTGAGCCCTGTCCATTATATTGACAGGGCTCACACCCAGCGAGGCTCCGCCCTCAGTTCGGCGGGCACCCTGCTCAGATCCATTTCTGCCTCCCGTGCGAGGGGGACTCGGGCCTAGTTGATTCCACGGTTGCGCCCCCTCGGCTGACGGGGGCCGCACCCGGCGCGCCGGGCGTTCGGGAGCACGCAGTAAATCGGGATGAGCCAGCGGCCGTTCACCTTGTCCGCCGGGATGCGGCCCTCCCGGATGCCGCGCGTGATCGACCCCACGTGCTCGCCCGTGAGCTCCGAGAGCACTCGGTGAGTCACCAAGGGAGGGAGATCGCTGATGCCCATAGGTCGCCTTCCTTTCTCGAATCATGCCTTTGGAATGGGGCGGGTGCTGCCGGCGTGCCACCCGATGGCGCACCATTGCCTCCCGCGACGTGTAGGCTAGCATAGAAAATATCATAGTGTGAGGATGTCCGCATATAGTGGTAGAATAAAGCGATAAACGCTTGTAAGAATAGTCATAATCTGATAGACTATGTTGCGAAGTGTTATGTCCCGCAATCGGCAAACGGCATCGGGGCGCCACGGAACGTGCGCGGAGGGAAGGGTCATGTCCAGCAGGCTGCTCGAGATACGCAAGGCGGCGGGGTACGCCACGGCAAGGGAGTTCGCCGAGGCCTCCGGCCTGGCGGAGTCCACCTACACGCGCTACGAGTCGAACCCCGAGAAGATCCCGCTCAAGGTCGCCTGGGACCTCGCGGACCGGTTCCACGTGACCATCGACCAGGTGGTTGGTCGCGACACCGAGGCCAAGGGCGACCCGCGCGGGGCGCAGCAGAGGGCGTTCGACGCGCTGTCGCCGCGCTCGCAGGAGGAGGCGGCCGACTTCATGGCCTACCTCGCCGAGCGTGACGCCCGCAGCAGGGAGGCGCAGTCCGAGAGGGCGAGGCGCGTGTGGGAGGTCGTATCCTCGCGCATCGAGCGCGCCTACCTCGGCAGACTCTCCGAGAAGCCGGGTGGGCCCGACCCGGTCCTGCTCACGGGGAGCGACGCGGAGCTGCGCGAGGGGTTCCGGAACCTCGCCCGCGCGTGGGTCGTCGGGGCGAAGGGACCGCTCAACCGGTTCGCGCCCCAGGTGCGCGACGAAGAGGCGCTCGAGGAGGTCATGGCTGCTTACGATCGCATGCACGAGTCGTTCGTGGACGACCACGGCATGCTCGTCAGCTGGTCACGGGAGGCGGGTCCCGGCTACGAGGGGGGAGGTCTCGCCGGGAGGTAGCCCGAGAAAGAAGGCGGCCCGCGGGAGCTGGCACTCCCACGGGCCCGTTGTCCATTCCAAAGGCATATTCCAGAAAGGACGGTGACAGTATATGTCATCTCCCACCACCACGCACACGCCCGAGGGCGGGGGCAGCCCCGTCGCGGGCGGCAGGAGGACCCTGCAGAGGCTCAGGAGGGGCGCCGGCTACCCCAGCGCGAAGGTGTTCGCCGCCGAGCTCGGCATTCCCGAGACCACCTACGCCCGCTACGAGAGGGCGCCCGAGACGCCGCAGTGCGGCATCTCCATGGCCAACGCCTGGGCGATCGCCGACAAGCTCGGCTGCTCCATCGACCTCGTGGTCGGCCGCGAGGACATCGACAGGCCCCGACCCGTTACCCTCGACGACAGGGCTCGTGCCCTCACGCGCGAGAGCCGCCGCATGCTCGACGACTACCTCGACTACCTCGAGCACCGCGACGCCGAGGACTCCCGGGCGAGGCGGTAGCCATGGCCAAGGTCACGGGAGAGGGCTCCATCATCCAGATGGAGAAGGACAAGCCGAAGTCCAAGTGCCGCACCTGGCAGCTGCGCGTGCCCATCGGCGTGGACGCGCGCACCGGCAAGTACAGGCAGCGCACCCGCGTGGTGTACGGCATCTACACCGAGGCCAAGAAGGCCCTGCGCGCCTTCATCGAGGAGATAGAGGGCGACCACGTCCAAGGCCGCACCGACTACACCTTCGAGGCCTACTGTCGGCACTACCTCAAGGCGCGCCGCAAAGAGGGAAGTGGCGCCCACCACGAAGAGAAGGCAGGAATGGCAATTCGGGGCGGCCTGCCGCCACATCGGACACGTCAAGCTCGAACAGGTCACGCCCACGATGCTCAACGACATGTACATCGCGATGATGCGGGGCGACACCATGTCCAGCAAGCCCTCCAGCGGCTCCTACGTCAACCAGATTCACGACAACATCACCCTCGTGTTCGAGGCCGCCAAGGCCGAGGGCATCCTGGCCGAGAATCCCTGCGACAAGGTCACGCCGCCCAAGATGGACGCGCGAGCTAAGAAGGTCGTCCCGTCCGACAAGGCGCGCGCGTTCATAGACTCGCTCGACCCGTCGAACCCCCACGAGCTCGCCTGGCTCATTGCCGCCACCATGGGGCTCGGGCGGGGAGAGGTATGCGGGCTGTCATGGGGCGACGTCGACTTTGACCGCAGGGTCGTGAGCATCCGCCACTCCTACGACGAGCTCGGCAACCTCAAGGGCACCGAGGCGAAGGCCGGTACGCGCCTGCTGCCGCTGCCCGACATCACGGCGAGGGACCCCTCACGGCCAAGGGGCTCCAGGCCGAGTACTTCGAGCGCATCAACGAGTCGCGGCGAAAGAAGGGAAAGACCGGCTCCGAGTGGCACCTTGAGCAGACCGACGAGACGTCCGTGATTACGGCCAAGTGCAGCGAGCGCATCAAGCCGAGCTCGCTGTCGCGATGGTGGCCGCTCGAGCGCGGCAACTACTGCCTCGATGGCTCCTCCCTCCACGAGCTCGGACACACCTGCCTGACGCTCCTCGCCGAGGAGGGCGTGCATCCCAAGGCCATGCAGGAGCTGGCGGGCCACTACAGCTCGCAGATCACGATGGATGTGTGCACCCACGCCAACATGGACGCCAAGCGAGAGGCCGTCGCCTCCGTGTCCAAGCTCTTCTGAGCAAGCCGGCCGGTCCTAGCACAGCGATACCCCCTGAGCCGCCATCTGCCCCAGGGGGTATAATCATGCCAGTGCAGGTAGTGGGACCAAATCGCTCATCCGCCACCAAGTGAGTTTTCTTCTCCGGCCTCGTCCGGACCCCAATTCCATCAGCAGAAGCATTCTTCCAAAACTCTTCCAACGCGGGATTCCTCGACCAACAAAACCGCAGATAGATAGCTTATTCACTCTTCGGCGCAAGTACTGAGTGGGAATGCGGGCAGGAGACAGAAGGGCTTGTCTCCTGCCCGCTCTGCCTTACTCGAGGATTATCTCTGCCTACCGTTTCATACGCTCTTGGAGTTCTTCGCTCATGCCGTCAAGGTCTTCGAGCGTGATCGCTCCTTCGGCAAGAAGCTCGTGGAGCACATTGTCCATGGTCGAGCGCGAGAGGGTGCATTCCACGCATGCCATCCTCCGGTCCTTCCTGATGCGCCCGTCGAGCTTCCAGAAGCGCTCGGATGCTGGCTTGGAATCATCAGACAGGATCTCCTGGTACTCATGGCAGAGCCGCTCCATTGCCTGCGCCTGCCATTGGGGAAGCAGCTTCCGGAAGAGCTTCCAGTCCGATTCCTTCACGCCTCCTGACATTATCCCTCCTCTCTTTCATCTGGTACGAACCAGCCAAGATGCTGCTCGACCAGAAGCCTCAGCGATGCTGTGCCCTCCTCATACCCTGGCACTGTCTCATGCAGAAGTTCGGGCAGATCTTTTCGGCCAGGGGATTTGGGCTGGCGTGTTACCGCTTCCGAGCAGGCCAGGGCTTTGCCGGAGCATGGATGAGAGCACGAAGCCATCTGCCGCAGGTGACCCTTCTTGCCAGTGCCCTGCATGCTATGGAGAAACTGTCCGGAAGAGAAGCCTTGTCTTTCTCGTGTTCCTGACCCGTATGGACGAGCTGTGGTCCTGCTGTTTCTGCAGGAATCCATGCGTGCTCTGCATGAGCTCCTTGCTCGTTTCCGACCATTCGGAGCTGATGTGTCGCCAGAGCAGAAAATGTGGCTCGGCTTTCATTGACCGCTGAATCAGCATTTTCTATACTTCTTCTTGAACATATGAGCAGACATTCATATGCACAGGAAAGAGATGGTGCCAAAGGGCACTGGGCCGGGAAAGCCATGCTTTCCAGAAAGGAGAGGGCCATGGGATGCAGCTGCTGCGGACATGACGCTCACGACCACGACGAAGACGAGAAGAAGCCCTGCTCGTGCTGCGAGGCAGACGAGGAGGACGAGGACGACGATGATGAGGACCCAGCTGTCCTCAAGAAGAAGATCCTGATTTCGGCCATCCTTCTTGTCGCTGCCGTCATCGTGACCAGGGTCTGGGAGTTCCCGCTTCTGGTCCAGTTCATCTTCTTCCTGCCGTCCTACCTTGTCGCTGGAGGGTCTGTCCTCAAGGAGGCAGGGGAGAACATCGTAGAGGGCCATCCCTTCGACGAGGACTTCCTTATGGCAGTCGCTACGGTCGGAGCGCTTCTGATCGGCTTCATTCCGGGTGGCGAGCCCATGTTCGCCGAAGCCGTCTTCGTGATGCTCTTCTTCCAGGTAGGAGAGCTCTTCGAGGGGATTGCGGAAGGCAACTCGCGCCGCTCGATCTCCCAGCTCATGGATATCCGCCCCGACACGGCCAATGTCGAGCGCGATGGCGAGGTCAAGGTCGTCGACCCTGATGATGTCGAGGTCGGCGAGACCATCGTTATCCGTCCGGGCGAGAAGGTGCCGATGGACGGCGTCATCCTCGAGGGCTCCTCGAGCCTCAACACGGTCGCGATCACGGGCGAATCCGCTCCGTGTGATGTCATCCCCGGCGATGCTGTCATCTCGGGCTGTGTCAATGTGTCGGGAGTCCTGCGCGTCAAGGTCACGAAGGCCTTCGGCGAGTCCACGGCGGCAAAGATCTTGGACCTCGTCGAGCATGCGGGCCAGAGCAAGTCGCGCTCCGAGAACTTCATCACCCGCTTCGCGAAGGTCTATACGCCGATTGTCGTCTATGCTGCCATCGCTGTCGCGTTCCTGCCGCCCCTCTTCTCGGGTGACTTCGGGGCGAACTTCGCGACATGGCTTCTGCGTGCCTTGACGTTCCTCGTCGTCTCCTGCCCCTGTGCGCTCGTGCTCTCCGTGCCGCTTACCTTCTTCGGCGGCATCGGCGGCGCTTCGAAGAGCGGCATCCTGATCAAGGGCTCCACCTTCATGGATGCGCTTGCGACGGCTGACACGATCGTGTTCGACAAGACGGGCACGCTCACGAAGGGCACATTCGTCGTGAGCGCCGTGCACCCTGACAAGGTGGATGAGAAGGAGCTCCTGCATCTGGCAGCGCATGTCGAGCAGTTCTCGACGCACCCGATTGCGGCAGCGCTGCGCTCTGCCTTCCCCTGCGTCGGCGATGGCTGCGAGATCAAGGACACGACCGAGATTGCCGGCCAGGGCATCGTGGCCACGGTCGCAGGCAAGAGGGTTGCGGTCGGCAATATCCGCCTCATGGACGCCGAAGGTGCGAAGTGGCATGTGTGCGAGCATGACATGGGAACGTGCATCCATGTCGCAATCGACCACAGGTATGCGGGACATATCGTGATCTCCGACGAGGTCAAGCCAGATGCAGCAGAAGCCATCCGTGACATGAAGGCAGAAGGCGTCCACAAGACCGTCATGCTCACGGGCGACCGCGAGGAAGTGGCGCATGATGTGGCCACAGAGCTCGGGCTCGATGAGTACCGGAGCGGCCTTCTTCCGCAGGACAAGGTTGCCGAGGTGGAGAAGCTCCTCTCTGCGAAGCCGGAAGGCACCTCGCTTGCCTTTGTCGGTGACGGCATCAACGATGCGCCGGTGCTCGCCCGTGCCGATGTCGGCATCGCGATGGGTGCTCTCGGCTCTGATGCTGCCATCGAGGCGGCAGATGTCGTCCTTATGGATGACAAGCCGTCGAAGGTCGCCCTTGCCATCCGCATTGCCCGCCGCACGATCAAGATCGCACGCCAGAACATCGTCTTTGCCATTGCCGTCAAGGTTGCAATCCTTGTGCTTGCGCTCTTCGGTCTCGCGCCGATGTGGCTTGCCGTCTTCGGCGATGTCGGCGTCATGGTCCTCTGCGTCCTCAATGCAACGCGTGCGCTGAAGTAGCAGGAAAAGATATAGATAGCAGCAGGGGCCCGCATCTCGGTGCGGGCCCCTGCTTCAGGCTTGGATGAGCTGTGCGCTATCTGTTGTGCACGTAGTAGCCTTCGCCGTGCTTCTTCTTGTAGTCCTTCATGTTCCTGACCGTGTTCTCCATGCCATACGGCACGTAGTCCATATTCTCCAGGTCATGCGGCAGGTATCTCGAGAGCGAGAGCTCCGCGGTCTGCACAGGATTGGTCGGTGCCGGATCTTCCGGGATGGCGCAGAGGCCCAGGACCTTCGCGCCCTGTGCCGTGAGCCTCTCCTCATAGCCTGTCACCGGCTCGTCGGGAAGCTTGCTTCTCGTATCGTCTGTCTTCCAGACGAGACGGTAGTTCGCAAGCGGCAACTGCGTGAGCGTGAAGTCGAAGAAGGGCTGGGAGTCGGTCTTGAGGACGATCGGGGCGCCGGGAGCAAGGACACGGCGGTAGTCCATGAGGCGGTCCAGGATCGTGAGGCGGTATTCGGCGAAGCGCTTCTTCGGGAAGGGCGTCGGGAAGTTGATGTGGATGCAGGAGAGCTCGCCTTCTCCAAAGAACTCAGGCACATCGTTTCCCATGCCAGGCACGAAGAGGGCGTTGGGGAGCTTCTCTTCCAAGGCAAGCTGCGCGGCATAGGCGATGCAGACAGGCTCCGTATCGACGCCGATATAGAGCGTGTCAGGGTGCATCTTTGCCATCCCGCAGGCAAAGGCGCCCTTGCCGCAGCCGAGGTCGAGCTCTACCTTGCTGAAGCGCCCAAGTCCGCTCTCGTCGAGCGGATGGCAGGCTTCTGCCCATCTGCCGGCATATTTCCGGGGCTCGGTCTCGATTGCGTCGGCATATCTAGCAAGCCGCTCCTCGAGCACGAAGTGCTTGGGCATGCGGGCATGGACCTTGTGAAGCTTGTGCATGGGACTCCTTGTCTGGAACGCGATTTTCCTTCTGCATGCTAATGCATGGAGGAGTGCCTGGGCTTCTTGTTCCTGAACGTACAGAGAAAGAACCCCGCAGCGGCTGCTGCGGGGTTCTGGTGTGGCATATGGGAATGCGGCAGCTATTCGCCGTCTTCCTCCTGCATGGCCTGGAGCGTGCTCATGAGGGCAGGGATGACCTGCTTCTTGCGGGAGACGACGCCCGGAAGCGTGGCGATGCCGTCAACGGGCTTCACGCCGAAGGCACGGGAGACGATGGCCTCGGTGTTCGGGCCGGAGTAGAGGAGCTCCGTCGTCTGGGACTTCACGTCCGTGAACATGTAGAACACCATCGGGATATCGTTGGCGGAGGCGCCATCCGGCAGGTACGGTCCGACAAGGGCCTCTGCGGCCTTCCTCGATCCTTCTGTCATGAACGAGCCCTGGCCGACGCCGAAGCGGACATGGCCGCGGCTGAAGACCTTGAAGTCGGAGCCGAAGACTTCCTCTGCCGTGCGGCCCGTGAGGTCGGCACCGGCATCGAACATCTGGTCAGCATACGTGTCGATATCGACACCGGCAATCTTTGCGAGCTCCTTGCCCACATAGACGTCCCTCGGCGTGCAGGTCGGGGAGCGGAAGGCGAGCGTGTCGGAGAGGATGGCAGAGAGCATGAGGCCAGCGATGTTGGCCGGGATATCGATGCCCTTCTCCTGGTAGATGTCGTAGACGATCGTGCAGGTGCAGCCCACCGGGACATTCCTGAAGTAGGCAGGGGCCTCGGTCTCGATCGTGCCGATGCGGTGATGGTCGATGATCTCCATGATCGTGGCCTGCTCGAGGCCGTCGACCGCCTGGCTGCGCTCGTTGTGGTCGACGAGGATCACATGCTTCTTGCGCGCAGAGAGGAGGTTGGAGCTCGAGACCATGCCGGAATAGCAGCCGTCCTCGTCGAGGACCGGGAAGTAGCGGTGGCGGGAGGAGGACATTGCCTTGCGGGCGTCGTCGACGGTCGTGTTCACGCTGAAGCGCAGGACCTTGTCGGCCGGCAGCATCTTGGCGCGGACCGGGATGGACATGGAGACGAGGCGTGCGGCCGCATAGGTGTCATACGGCGTCGTGATGATGGCGCAGCTGTTTGCCGCTGCTGCCTGCTGCACGACGTGGCTCACCTGGGCGCCGTTGCAGATGATGAGAAGGCCGATGCCAGATTCGACAGCGAAGCGCTGCGTCTCATAGCGGTTCGTGACGAGCACGATGTCGCCCGGCTCGATGAGGCCTTCCATCATCTCAGGGGAGGTGCCGACGCGCACGTTGCCCTGGGTCACTTCTCCCTCGGGGTCGCCGAGCACGAGCTCGCCCTTGAGCGTTTCGACGATGTTGGCATACTTCGTCTTCGCATTGCTCACGACCTGCGTGTCGAAGATGTCCATGTTCGCGTTGGCGATATCCTTGACGGCGATGATGCCGAGCATCTTCTTCTCGTCGTCCGTGATGCAGAGGGTATCGACCTTGCCCGTGCCCATCGTGTTCCAGGCAGCGAACAGCGACATCTCGGAGTCGATGCCGGGTACCTTCTGGTAGGAGATGTCCTTGATCTGCGGACGCACGCTCGTGATCAGAGGCGGCTCCTCGAAGCCGAAGTGATCGAGCACGAAGGCGGTCTCGCGGTTCACGGCTCCAGCGCGGCGTGCTTCGTAGTATGTATCTCCAAGCTGGTTCTTGAGGTAGGCGTAGGAGATAGCGGAACAGATGCTGTCCGTATCCGGATGGAGGTGGCCGATTACATTGACCTTGCGGATGGTCTCGGGTTCGGACATGTGCGTGACTCCTTGTCATCTTGTGCGGAGCGGGTAGGCAGATGGCATATGCTCAGCCCTGCTCTGCTGCTTTCCAGAAGGCACATGATTCAAGGCTCAGTATATGTGTGTGCTCCATTGTTAGCACCAACTGCCCGCGAGCGGGTCGGCGTGCGTCCCAAATGGATGAGGAAGGACCAATTATCACAACTTGTTCATGCAGAACGTGCATCTGTTAAGGGGTTTAGGCAGCAGGCGTCCGGTCGTGGTTGATCTCCTGATAGAAGAGCTGTGCGATCTCTTCGGTCGAGGTTCCCGTGCCCAGGGCCCACATCGTCTTTGCGACAAGCGCCTCTGTCGTCATGTCCCCGCCGAGCAATATTCCTGGCCGGTCCTGGAATGCATGGCCCACCTCGTAGACGCCGAGGTCGAGCCCCTCTTCGGGTACCTGGGTCGTGAGCACGCAGGTCCTGCCGGACGCTACCCAGGAAAAGATCGCTTCCTGGAAGGCGCCTCCGTCGTAGTCGGGGATGCCGCCGATGCCGAAGGTCTCCAAGATCACAGCGTCGTAGTCGCGCTCGAGAAGATGGAAGATCGAAGGCCTGAGCTCGGGCGTGAGCTTCAAGACGAGCACACGCTCGTCGAGCGCGAAGTAGCGCCTGAGGTGGAGCCCCTCCTTCGAGGCAGGCTTTGCAAGGCCGCTCCAGATGACCCGGTTCTGGCGGATGTAGGCAAGCGTCGGATAGTTCATGCTCGTGAAGGCGTTGTAGCTCATCGTGCGCTGCTTGTGGGCACGCGTGCCGGCGATGGCCTTGCCATTGAAGACGATCGTGACCTCTCGGGCCGAGTCGTCTGTGGCAAAGAGGACGGACTGGTAGAGGTTGAGCTTTGCATCCGTGAAGGGCGCTGCCATCGGCTGCTGGGAGCCGGTGAGCACGATCGGCTTCGGCGAGTCCTCAAGGAGATAGGAGAGCGCTGCTGCCGTGTATGCCATCGTGTCGGTCCCGTGCAGCACGACGAACCCGTCATACTCCTCGTAGTGCGCAGCTATCGTGTCTGCAATCTGGAGCCAGTCGCGCGGGCGCATGTTCGTGCTGTCTATGTTCATGGGCTGCACGATATCGAGCTCTGCCAGCTCTGCGAGCTGCGGGACACGCTCGACGAGCTCTGTGCCCGTGAGTCCCGGGGCAAGTCCCGTGTCGTGGGGGAGCGAGGCGATGGTGCCGCCGGTCGCGACGATGAGTATGCGCTTCATAGCATCCTTTCTGGTAGAGCCGGGCCCATTCTAGCGGGTTTGCTTCCCTCTTGCGTGCCTTCTGCGCATTCGGGAGCAGACGCTTCAGGCTGGATGTATGGCTCCCGTACAATGAAATGGATATCGATAGACAAGGGAGCGGTGCGCTCCTCAGAACCGGAAGGACGTGATGGTCCTGTGGCAGAGTTCATCTACCAGATGCATCAGGCCCGCAAGGCATTCCAGGGCAAGGTCATCCTGGACGACGTGACGATGGGATTCTTTCCTGGCGCCAAGATCGGCGTCGTCGGCCCGAATGGCATGGGCAAGTCCACGCTCCTGAAGATCATGGCAGGGCTCGAGGACGTGTCTGCCGGCGAGGCGCGCCTGACGCCGGGCTATACGGTGGGACTTCTTGAGCAGGAGCCGCCGCTCGACGAAGACAAGACCGTGATCGAGAACATCAAGATGGCATATGGCGACCTGCTCGGAAAGATCGACCGCTTCAACCAGATCGGCGAGGAGATGGCGTCGCCCGATGCCGACTTCGATTCTCTGATGGCCGAGATGGGACGCCTCCAGGACGAGATCGACGCGGCGAATGGCTGGGACCTCGAAAGCCAGCTCTCGCAGGCTATGGATGCCCTCCAGTGCCCCGATCCAGACGAGCCGGTCACGCATCTCTCCGGCGGCGAGAGAAGGCGTGTCGCCCTCTGCAGGCTCCTTCTCGAGGCACCGGACCTGCTGCTTCTCGACGAGCCGACAAACCACCTCGATGCCGAGTCTGTCCTCTGGCTCGAGCAGTACCTCAAGAACTATCCAGGAGCAGTCCTCGCCGTCACGCATGACCGCTACTTCCTGGACGACGTCGCCGAGTGGATCTGCGAGGTCGACCGTGGCACGCTCTATCCCTACAAGGGCAACTACTCGACCTACCTCGAGACGAAGGCAGCCCGCCTCGAGATGGAAGGCAAGCAGAACGCGAAGCGCGCCAAGAAGATGAAGAGCGAGCTCCAGTGGGTGCGTTCCGGTGCGAAGGCCCGCCAGGCCAAGAGCAAGGCACGTCTTGCTGCCTACGAGCAGATGGAGGCAGAGTCCAAGAACATCCGCACCGTCGACTTCACGGAGATCCATATCCCGGCAGGCCCGCGCCTCGGCTCCAAGGTCCTCGAGGCCACGCACCTCTCGAAGTCCTTCGGCGACCGTGTGCTGATCGACGATCTCACCTTCAGCCTTCCCCGGAATGGCATTGTCGGCGTGATCGGCCCGAACGGCGTCGGCAAGTCCACGCTCTTCAAGATGATTGTCGGGCAGGAGCAGCCTACAGGGGGCTCGCTCGAGCTCGGCGAGACCGTGAAGCTCTCCTATGTCGACCAGATGCGCGCAGGCATCGATCCTGACAAGAATGTCTGGGAGGTCGTGTCCGATGGCAACGACACGATCATCGTCGGCGAGGCCGAGGTGCCGAGCCGTGCCTATGTGAGCGCCTTCGGCTTCAAGGGCCAGGACCAGCAGAAGCGTGCCGGCGTCCTTTCGGGCGGCGAGAGGAACCGCCTGAACCTTGCATTGACGCTTCGCCAGGGCGGAAACCTGCTCCTGCTCGACGAGCCGACAAACGACCTCGATACGGAGACCCTGGAATCCCTCGAAGAGGCGCTCCAGGAGTTTGCTGGCTGTGCTGTCATCACGAGCCACGACCGCTGGTTCATGGACCGTGTCGCAACGCACATCCTTGCCTGGGAGGGCACGGATGAAAATCCGGGTGCCTGGTACTGGTTCGAGGGCAACTTCGAGGCCTACCAGGAGAACCGCGAGAAGAGGCTCGGGCCTGACGCCTCGCGCCCGCACCGCATCCACCGCAAGCTCACGCGCGACTAGGCGTCGAGGACAGCTTCAAGAATGAAGAAGGCCGGCATCTGGAGGGATGCCGGCCTTTGCGCGTCTCTGGACAGAATCTAGAAGGAGAGGCTCCAGAAGGTGGTCTTCACCTCGGGTGCTGCATCCACGATGAAGGAATGCTGCTTCGGATAGAAGCGCGTCGAGAACGTGTACGGGACGCCTTCGAGGAAGACCTCGACAGAAGAGGCGTCCGTGACGATACGGAGGCCTGAGAGCTCAGGAAGCTCTTCGAAGCGCTCGGTCCTGCCGGCACCGACAGAGTCCATGGACGGATCTTCGAATGCCATCCTGAACACATGTCCGTCCCAGGAGAGCCTGAGCTCATGGGCAATGGTTGCCGTGAAGGGCTGATTTGCATTCTCGATCTCGCAGTCGAAGGCAGGGGTGCCCATATCGACGAAGGAGCCTTGTGCGGACTGCTCGTCTGTGCGGTGGGCGGCAAGCTCGCGGATGGGCCTCTGCACGACCTGGCCATCCTCGAAGGAGATCTCGCGCGGCAGCGTGAAGCAGTGCTGCCAGCCGTCAGCGATCGTGAGGTTCGTGATATCGGGCGTATCGGGCATGCCCATCCAGCCAATCAGGATGCGGCGTCCGTCATCTGCCGCAAACGTCTGCGGCGCATAGAAGTCGAAGCCGGCGTCCCAGAGCGTGAAGCCCGAGAACGAGGGATCTTCCTGGATGGGGGCGGAGAGCTCGAAGAAGCCGGACTGGTAGATATTGCGCCTGTCCCAGGCACCGCCGGAAAGGCCCTGCGGCGAGGTCGAGAGGATATGGTGGGTCTCGCCGGCCTTGTCTGTGAGATCGAAGTAGTCGGGGCACTCCCACATGAAGCCGAAGGGTTCAGGCGTCGTGAGGCGCGTCTCAAGCGTCCAGCGGTCGAGGTCGTCTGCGTGGAAGAGGAGGATCTCTCCGACATCGTCGGAGCGCCTTGCGCCCTGCACCATCCAGAAGCCTGAATCGTCCTGCCAGACTTTGGGGTCGCGCACATGGCAGGTGTCGTCTTCGGGGTAGTCAGAGTTTCTCATCACGACATGCTTCGGCCCGAAATGGAGGCCATCTGTCGTGACGGTGTGGATCGTGTTCGCCTCGCGGCCCGTGCGGATGTAGTCGTAGCCATCCCGGTCTTCGAGCTTCACGTTGCCGGTATAGAAGATATGGATGCCGTCAGGCTGGACAAGCGCGCTTCCCGAATAGACGCCCGAGACATCGGATGGCTGGTCGGGGTAGAGAGGGCAGCCTTCATAGTGCCACTGGAGCAGGTCGGTGCTTGTCTGGTAGCCCCAGCACTTGACGCCGCCGTTCACATCGAAGGGTGCGTACTGGAAATAGGCACGGTAGCGGCCCTGATACTGGCAGAGGCCGTTGGGGTCGTTCAGCCAGCCCACGGGAGGCATCAAGTGGAAGAGCTCGCCCCATTCGCCGTGCGTGGCGCCCTGTTCCTTCTCCTGGCGCAGCCTGTCGAGATCGCGTTCAAGTGCAGTAGACATGCGGACACTCTCCTTGCGTCGGACCAATGCTTATGACCGTTCATCCACACTATAGTGAAATCGTTCTCATATTTCTATGAAAATGTGGTACGTATCTTGCAAGCGGATTGTTCCGGCGCAGGTGCCTTCAGGACATAGAATGGACGCTCGGAACGGTGCGGGAGGACATGTGGATATCAACACGATAGCGAAGATGGCAGGGGTGTCCCGTGCCACGGTGTCGCGCTACTTCAACAACGGCTATGTCTCGGAAGAGAAGCGCCGAACAATCGCGAAGGTCGTCGAGCAGACGGGATATGTCCCTTCCCAGCAGGCGCAGACGCTGCGTACCGGCAAGACGAACCTCGTCGGCGTGATACTGCCGAAGGTGAACTCGTATGCAGTCGGCCGCATGCTGGCAGGCATCTCCCTCTCCTTTGCCGATACACCCTACCAGATGCTTCTGGCAGACACGAACAACAACAAGGACGCCGAGGTGTCGTATCTTCAGCTCTTCGCGAACAGGAACCAGATCGACGGCCTCATCTTCATCGCCACGGTCTTCGACCAGGCGCATCTCGATGCGATCGCGGCGCTCAGCTGCCCGCTTGTCGTGCTCGGGCAGGACCTCGAGGGACATACGTCTGTCTACAATGACGACTACCGCTCCATGTATTGGCTTGTCCGGAAGGTCCTGAAGCACGGAGAGCATCCAGCCTATATCGGCGTTCTCGAAGAGGACGAATCCGCAGGCAAGGGCCGTCACAGAGGCTTTCTCGATGCCTGCCGGGATGCCGGGGTCGAGGTGCCGCCCCAAGCGCAGGCCGTGAGCGCCTTCACGCTCGATTCGGGCTATCTGTGCGCAGAGAAGATCTTCGATGCCTACCCTGAGTGCGACACGCTCGTCTGTGCCTCCGACAACATCGCATATGGCGCTATGACCTGCGCAAAGGAGTACGGGAAGCGCGTGCCGGAAGATGTGCAGATCACGGGCGTGGGCGATGGGGACCTGTCACGCGTCGTGACGCCGACGCTTACGACGATCCATCACCACTATAAGACGGCTGGCAGGGAAGCCGCCCGCATCCTGCTCCAGGCCATGCAGGGAGCCCCCGAAGTCTCGCGAGAGATTCGCATGGGCTACGACATCCAGATTCGCAATTCCACCCGCTCCTAGGGTTAACGTTCTCAGGATTCATAGGACAGATCAGGGCTCCTCACGACCGGTTTTCCGCTCAAGATGCCGTCTGCCGAAGAAAAGCTACCGTTTGCCCCCATCATTCAAGAAGCTCTGGTGTTTTTTCTGTTTGTGCGGTTTCATATCTGTGTGAGAACGATTTCACAAACGTGCTCAAGCAATTGGGGATAGGGAAGAAGAGAAGGGAAGCACGCATGGCTCTTGATTACGCACAAGCTGCCAAGGAGGCCCTCGAGGCCGTCGGCGGCAAAGACAACATCGTGTCTGCCGCCCACTGTGCAACGCGTCTGCGTCTGGTCATCGCCGACAATGACAAGATCGACAAGGAGAAGCTCGAGAACGCCGTCGGTGCCAAGGGCAACTTCGAGGCATCCGGCCAGCTCCAGATCATCTATGGCACGGGCACGGTCGACAAGGTCTACGACGAGTTCATCAAGCAGTCCGGCGTGAGCGCCGCTTCGAAGGCAGAGGCGAAGGAAGCGGCAGCCAAGCAGGGCAACGCCTTCCAGCGTGCCATCAAGGTCCTCTCCGACGTCTTCGTGCCGATCATCCCGGCCATCGTCGCATCCGGCATGCTCATGGGCGTCATGTCTGCCATCCAGTACATGGGTACGCCTGTCGCAGACGGCGGCGCCGGCTTCTTCGCGCTCGACACCACCTCCGTCTGGTGGCGCATCGCATCGCTGATCAACGCCTGCGCACTCGGCAACCTCCAGATCCTCCTCGGCTTCTCTGCGGCCACGGTCTTCGGCGGCAACCCCTACCTCGGAGCATCGCTCGGCGCCCTGCTCATCAGCTCCGACTTCATCAATGCCTATAGCGCCTCCGCGGCAATCGCGAACGGCACGATGATCACCCTCGATGTCATCCCCGGCGTCTACTCGATCGACTGGGTCGGCTATCAGGGCCATGTCATCCCCATCCTCGTCGGCGTCTGGATCCTCTGCTTCTTCGAGAAGCGTCTCCACAAGGCCGTCCCCGAGATGTTCGACCTGTTCGTGACGCCGCTCGTCTCTGTCTCCCTTGCTGCCTACATCACGATCCTCTTCATCGGCCCGATCTTCGTCTGGCTCGAGAATGCAATCCTCGGCCTGCTCATGTGGCTCCTCTCCGTGCCTCTGGGCATCGGCTATATCGTTATCGGCCTCATCTACTCTCCGTCTGTCGTCACCGGCCTGCACCAGATGTACACCGCAATCGATGTCTCCATGCTCGCCCAGTACGGCGTCACCTACTGGCTGCCGATCGCAAGTGCTGCCAACATCTCCCAGGGCGGTGCCTGCCTGGCTGTCGCTCTGCGCACGAAGTCCGAGAAGACGAAGTCCCTCGCCGTTCCTTCCGGCATCTCCTGCCTCCTCGGCATCACCGAGCCTGCCATCTTCGGCGTCAACCTCCCGAAGATGAAGCCGTTCGTCTGCGGCATGATCGGTTCTGCATGCGGCGCTCTCTGCTGCTTCATCTTCCACCTCGCCGCATCCGGCACGGGCGTCACGGGCATCTTCGGCATCCTGCTCTGCATCACGCAGCCTGTCCAGTACATCATCATGTTCGCTGTCGCCTTCGGCGTTGCCTTTGGACTCACCTCGGCCATCTACCGGGAGGAAGAGGCCTAAGGCCAGCAGTTTCATACCAGAACGTACGCATGGAAGAGCCGCTGTCCCAGAAGGGGCAGCGGCTCCTCTGCTGTCTTTGGGCATGCGTGCCGATGAGGGCCTATCCTTCCTGGAGCAGGTCCTCGATGAAGCCGACCTTGTAGGCCCTGAAGCGGACCTCTCCTTCCTCCTGCGTGAGGTCGAGGTCTACATCGGCGAGGATGCCGAAGTCGTGGTCGCCTTCGGTGTCGCTGAATATCTGATGGACCTGCCAGATGTGGTCGGACTTCTCCTTGTCCTCTGAGAGCTCGAAGAACTGCGAGGAGCGGGCATCTGCATCGAGGAGGATATCCTCGTGCTGCTCGTGGTAGCTTTCGAGGATGCGTCGCCATACGACCTCGCGATAGCCGTAGTCGGCATCGAGCGCTCCCAGCGCTTCGGCGTCTCCCGCCTGGGCCAGGCGCACCCGCTGCCAGAGCGCATTGCGCACGAGCAGCGTGAGGCCGCGCCGGTCGTGGACAATCTCGTCCGGGGCCTCGGGAGCCTCCTCTTCGGGAAGTGCTCCTGAGGCCTCCCATTCGTCGAAGAGGGAGGAGTCGATGGAGCGGACCATGAGGCCAAGCCAGCTGATGATGTCCTTGAGATAGTCGTCGCGCTTGTCGAGCGGCACGGTGCGGTCAAGCGCACGGTAGGCCTCGGAGAGGTAGCGCAAGAGCGTGCCTTCGGAGCGGGCGATGTTGTAGCGCTGGATGTAGCTCTTGAAGTCGGAGGCAGATTCGATCATGTCGCGCAGGACGCTCTTCGGCGAGAGCTCGTAGTCGGCAGCCCAGGGGACCTTCTTGCAGTACTCGGAAAAGGCCTGGGAGAGGAGGTCTTCGAGAGGCTTCGGGTAGGTCACTTCCTGGACGCGCTCCATGCGCTCTTCGTACTCGATGCCATCGGCCTTCATCTCGGCGATGGCGTGTGTCCTTGCTTCGCGCTCCTGGGCACGGAGAATCTGGTGCGGGTCTTCGAGCGTCGCCTCGACCATCGAGATGAGGTCCATATCGTAGGTGGGAGATTCGGGATCCAGGAGCTCGAGCGCTGCGAGCAGGAACGGCGAGAGCGGCTGGTCGAGTGCAAAGTCGTCCGGCAGGTCGACAAGCGTCGAGTAGGAATCATGGCCGTCTTCTGTGGTGCAGGTGATGACACCGGCATCGAGCAGCGTCGCGAAGATCTCGTCGGTACGCTCCGAGAGCTTCTCCTTCTGCTCTGCTGTCTGGGCAGAATCCTCGACGAGCTTGTGCATGCGCGCAAGGGCATCTCCGCCCTGCTCTATCTCTGCGAGCACCATGGAGTTCGTGATCCTGAGATGCGGCACGAGCGTCTCGGGCTCTGCGTCGATGAGACGCTTGAACGTCTGCTCGTTCCAGCCGACAAAGCCCTCGGGCGGCGTCTTCGTCTTGATCTTGCGGGCCTTCTTCGGGTCGCCTCCAGCCTTGAGGAGCGCTCGTGCCTTCTCGATGTCGTATTCGGTCGCCTCGGCGAGGACGACGCCTTCCGTATCGAAGCCGGAACGTCCGGCACGGCCTGCAATCTGGTGGAACTCGCGCGCATTGAGCCGGCGCATGCGGCGTCCATCGAACTTCGTGAGCTGTGTCAGGAGCACGGTATGGATCGGGACATTGATGCCGACACCGAGGGTGTCGGTGCCGCAGATGACAGGAAGAAGGCCCTGCTGCGCAAGCTTCTCCACAAGGAGACGGTATCTCGGGAGCATGCCGGCATGGTGGACGCCGACGCCACAGAGCAGAAGCCGCTTCAGCGCCTTGCCGAAGTTCGTCGTGAAGCGGGTGCCCTTGATAGCATCCTTCACGGCATCCCTCTGCTCCTTCGTGCTGACGCCGTAGCTCGCAAGTGCCTGGGCGCTCTTGAAGGCAGCATCCTGGGCGAAGTGCACGATATAGAGCGGCGCATCGCCGCTCTTGAGGGCAAGCTCGACGGTGGCTTCGAGTGCTGTGTCCACGAACTGGTAGTGGAGAGGCACGGGACGCGGGGCATTGGCTATAACGTCGACGGTGCGCCCGGTCAGGTCCTCGATCTTGTCGTGGATTGCCGTCACATCGCCGAGCGTCGCGCTCATGAGGAGGAAGTGGACATGGGGGAGGGTCAAGAGCGGCACCTGCCAGGCCCAGCCACGGTCGCGGTCGGCATAGAAGTGGAACTCGTCCATCGCGGCATAGCCGATATCGGCGTCCTCGCCGAAGCGCAGGGCATCCTGTGCGAGGATCTCTGCCGTGCAGCAGATGATCGGCGCCTCGGGATTGATCACGGTATCGCCTGTGATCATGCCGACATTGTCCTTCCCGAAGATGTCGACCATCTGGAAGAACTTCTCAGAGACAAGTGCTTTGATAGGTGCGGTGTAGTAGCTCCGCTCTCCAGCGCATAATGCTATGAAGCACATGCCGAGTGCCACCATGGACTTGCCGGAGCCTGTGGGCGTGCCCAGGATCACATGGTCGCCTGCGGCAATATCGAGCAGGGCCTCTTCCTGGTGAGGCCAGAGCTCCATGCCACGGGATTCGACCCAGGAAAGGAAGGTCTCGAGGGATTCATCGGTCGGGATATGGGGGTCTTCTTGCGACCAGTCAGGTCCGAGCCTGCCGAGAGAGCCAGGTCCGTTCGGTCCTTCATCGGCCTCTTCGACCGGAATATTCATGTCAGACATCAGGGGTGTTGCAGCTCCTTGGATGGAATAGATTTGTTCAGCCCTTCCATTCTAAGGGGTCTGGCGTCTGCCGGTGGGGGACAGCCTAGTCCTTGTGGCGCTTCTCGAACTTCTGCGGGTGCTTGGCATGGCGGAGAAGGATGTTCTTCACATCCGCCTGCACGACAAGGTCGTTGTCGAGATAGAGGTCGATGATTTCTTCGGCCTCAGGTTTCACGACCCTCAGAATGCCCGGGAGATCCCCCTCTTTGCTGTATCCAAGGATATCGTTCGGTGTGCAGCCCAGCAGCTCGGCAGCTTTCACGAGCTGGCTTGCATTCATATCACGGCGGCCGGCTTCCCAGTGCTCCACTTCTCCTTTGGTGACACCGATATAGTCCCCAAGCTGCGTCGTGGAGAGGTTGCGAGCTTTCCTGATTTCACGCAGATTGTTCGGCTGCTTCGCCGGGGCGATCGGCTCCTTCTTGTCTTCCTGTGCCCCGCCTTCTGCCATGTCCGCTCCTGTACCGAATCTGGTATTTCAATCACAGAAGACCAGAAATGATGAGCGAACGCCAGAACAAAAGCCTACGCAGAGTAGGTAAACGCATAAATATGCTGCAAAGCCTACGCAAAGTAGGCATATGAATAGAGGAGGTGGCAAGAAAGAGCAGGCGCATGAAAAGCCGCTCCGGGCTGAGAGTCCAGAGCGGCCGTATTCGTTGCCTTGAATGATGTGGCTAGAGACGCATGAGCGGGAGGGTCGAGCCTCCGTGAGGCATAACGAGGATGCGGGGTGCGCGTCCGAGCTCACGGAGCGTCTTTGCACGCGCTGCATCGAGGGCTTCCTGTACTGTCGCAAATGGTGTCATGAACGCAGCTCTGACCTCGGCATCCGGCATGTCGGAGACAAGATAGATGTCGCAGCGCTCCTCTATCTGCGCTACCGCTGCTGCCTTGTGGCCACCGAGCACGAACGTCTTCTTCAGGCGTTCCACCACCTCATGAGGAGTCGCTGCTTCGCGCATCCACTGCTCGAAGGTCGGCTGGCCGAAGCCTTCCTGACAGGAACCCACGAGCACGATCGTCCCGCCGTCGCGCACCGGATGCTTCGCGTTGTCGAGCGCCTTCTGGAGCTGGTAGAGATTGAGATCCTTCGGAGCTCCTCCCTGGGAGACGACCACGATGTCTGCCTCCTCGTGGAGTTCGCACCCGTAGAGATCGTCGAGATGGTGGCAGGCATCGCGCTGGGCAGCCACGAAGTCTCCTGCTGCGGCATAGACGATGTGCCTGTCCTCGTCGAGGACGACATTCACGATGAAATCGAGGCCGACCATGCGGCAGGCTTCCTCGAGATCGAGCCTCACGGGGCTCTCCATGTTGCCAGCGTGGGCTTCTGGGCTAAGCATCAAGGAATGGTTTGCCTGGATGGCTTCGAAGGTGGAGCAGCCCGGCATGATGGCCTTGGCGCCGCCCGAGTAGCCGGCAAAGTAGTGGTACTCCACATTGCCGAGGCCGACCCTCACATCGGCATCCGCGACCTCTTCGATAATATCGACAGGAGTGCCTGCTTTGGTCGTGCCGAAGTGCCTGAAGGACGTGCTGCCGTTCACGACGGCGATCTTTCCCCTCCAGGGGCCCATGATGCAGGCAAGCTCTTCCTCGGTCTGGGGCCTGTGGGAGCCAAGCGCTATTGCGACAAAGACATCCTTGTCGGGGATGCCCGCCTCGTGGAGCTCCTGCATGACGGGAGTGAGGAGCTCGGGTGTGGGGCAGGGGCGGGTGCAGTCGCTTGCGATGAGGCAGACCTTCTGTCCTGGATGGACGATGTCCTTGAGGCGAGCTGTGCCGACAGGGGAGGAAAGGGCGTCTCTCACAAGCTTTTCGCCGGGCTTTTCTGCCTCGACCGCATTGGCATGCATCACCTCGATGAGCTCTGCATCATCTATCTCTATGGTCTGGCTGCGCGTGCCGATTCCGAGCTCCGTCCTCATGCCTCATCCCTTCTGTCCTGTTTCGACCAGCATACAGGCTGATCCTGAGGCTGTCCTGGTGGATGCGCTGTGAGTTTACAGAATGCTTGCCAGGCCCTGCGTGAAACGGGGTCTGTGGCCTCGCTACAATGCAGGAAGAACGAGACCATAAGAAGCTTTCCGAAGGAGACATCCGTGATACGCCTTGCCCTCTCCGATATGGACAACACCCTCATTCCCTTCGGGAACCCGCATGTCTCGAAGCGCACGCTCGAGGCGATTGCGGATGCACGGGCGGCAGGCGTCGAGTTCGGGCCTTCCACGGGACGTGACTACCATGAGCTGCTGCGCTTTTTCCAGGGCGATGCCTCTGCCTTCCAGACAGGGGTCATGTCGAGCGGCAAGAAGGTCATGATCGACGGCGAGATCGTCTCGCTGTCCCTGATCGAGCATGATCCGCTCGAGCGCATGGTGGAGATGCTCAAGAGCGTGCCGGATGTATTCCTCGTGGCCTATCCGGCAGATACCGATATCACGAATCCGGTCTGGGTCATTGCAGCAGACCCCGAGCAAGTGCCGGTATACCAGGAGCGCTTCAAGTTCACGCCGCAGGTGGCAGAGCAGGTGCCGGAGGTGCCGCTCATCGCAGCGACGCTTGCCGCCACATCGGGACGCCCTGCCTGCCGCTTCATCGATACGAAGCTCAGCCCCGCCTTTCCCGAGTTCGATATCGTCTCGCCGACGCCCAACTGGTACGATATCGTGCCCCACGGCGTCAGCAAGGCATCGGGCCTCCATGTCCTGATGGACAAGCTTGGGCTTTCCGACGAGGAAGTCGTCGTCTTCGGCGACGCCGCAAACGATGTGCCTGTCTTCCAGGAGGTCACGAACTCTGTCGCCGTCGCGAATGCAACGAAGGAAGTGGCAGCGCTTGCCCGCTACCATATCGGTGCCTGCGCAGATGACGGGGTAGCTGTGGCGCTCGAGGATATCGCGCAGGCTGCAGAGAGAAACACCCTCCCCGAGTTCATGCTCGAAGAGGATGCTCGCAGGAACTGAAGCTTGGCGCCTGAAGCTAGAGGATGTGCTCCATACCGATGAGGTAGGGCTTGAGGCCCAGGTGCTCGTAGAAGCCTTCTGCCTTCGGGTTGCAGGACCAGACATGGAGCGTCACGCGGTAGCAGCCCTGCTCTTTCGCATAGGCACAGACTGCCTCCCAGAGATGCTCTCCCACATGCTGGCCGCGGCAGCGCTCGTTCACGCAGAGGTCGTCGAGGTAGAGCTCGCGGTCCTGGCGCATGTTGGGGGCGCTGGTCAGATCCTGGAGCTCGCAGAAGGCATGGCCCAGAAGCTCATGGGTGCCTTCTTGCCTGTTTTCGTCCACCGCGACGAAGATGGGATGTGCAGGGTCCTTGATAAGTGCCTTGAGCTCATCTTCCGTATACTTCCTCGTATCCGGGATGAAGAGGTCGGGACGTCCTTCTGCATGGACATTGCAGACCTGGATCAGGAGCTCCATGATTCCTTCGATATCCTCTTCGGTGACGCGGCGTATCTGCATGTGCTTCTCCTAACGGTCTGACAGGGCAATGAGCTCGGTGTGGTCCATAACGGAGTCGACGAAGGCGTCGAAGTTCGTGCTCGACTCGTGGAAGGTCCTGGGGTGCCCTCCAAGGACGAGCTCGAGCGCGTGGGACTTCTCGCGTATATCGTAGGCCACGATCTTGTCCCAGCTGTAGGATCTTGTGCGCTTGAGGCAGTTCGTATAGGAGACGCCCCCATCTCTGACTTCGAGCCTTCTGTTGAAGTAGTTGAGGACCTGGATGAGGGCCATGACCTCGAAGGCGCAGACAAGCGGGATGCCGATCCAGCGGATCCAGACAAGCCAGACCGAGCTCGAGAACAGCGGGAAGAGAAGAAGCCAGATCGTGATGGCGCCTGAGGCAGCGACACCTAGCGCCCACATGAGATTCGAGCGCACGCGCTCGGTCACGACGACAGCTGCTCCTGTGCTTTCGCTCGCTTCTGCCATGTGTCCATGTTTCCTTTCTTCGCCACTCATCCGACTCTTCCTCATGAGGATGCCCATGAGCGGGTATCACTATCCAAGGACTTTGGGATTCGCTACCATTCTACAGAAGGCAGCGTCTGCCGCACCAAGCGGCTTGAAATGGGGTTGGATATGGAACTCTCCGTGGAGAAGAGGCACTACAAGCGCCTTGCAGCAGAGCTTCGCATGGCATTGGTGTCGGGCACGGATGAGGAGGCTCTCTCTGCCATCAAGGAGCTCGTGCCGCTGCGCAGCTATGCCACGCCGAAGGAGCTTGTCGACTTCCTCGAGCGTGCCTGCGTCTGGGCATCGCGGGAGGTTGTCGATGCAATCATCGCAGACCTCGGTCCCATCCCGTACTGCGGCTGGGCACTTGCCCTGGCCCTTCGCTGCGACCGTGAGGACATCGCCTATGACCTGAAGGCACGCCGCGTGAACCTGCTCGAAGATCCAGAGATTCCCGAGAGCCTTCCTGAGCGCTCGCTCCTGATGCACGACCTGACGCGTGGCGACATGACGGGGTCCTCTCCCAAGCTCTTCGAAGACCCGCAGGGACGCTCGGTCACCTCTGAGATCTTCCGTACCTTCGGGCCATCCGAGGAGCTGGTCGGCGCAGACTACTCGCGCGGCACCGATGTGAGACGTTCCTGCGAGCTTGTGGCGAAGCTTGCAAACGACCAGAGCTTCATTCCCGTCGTCTTTGACGATATCTTCCGCGCGGCGCTTGCCTGCGCCTCGCGTGCCTATGCCTATCCGGCCTCCTATGTGCCGGGCACGGCAGAGTCCTGCCTCGAGCTGGCAGATGCCCTGCTCGAGCTCTGGCGCCAGCATCTTGGCGGCACGGAGCGCATACCGGAGCTCCTGGGCCGCATGGTCGTCCCGAACCAGGATGAGCGCCTGATTGTCTGGATCTGCGAAAAGGCGCCGGAAGTCTTCTATGACAGGCTGTGCTCGCAGAGCTGGCTCAAGAAGGATGTCGGGCTCGTGCGCCGCATGGTAGCACACCTCACACCGGGGACGGAGTACCAGAATGGGGTGCTCCTCTCTGTGCTTGCAGGAGGCGCCTGCTTCGACCAGCTCGAAGATCTCCTTGGCTGGCAGAATACCTACACGCCCGCAAACCTCGACCGCGCCATCGATGCAGCATCCGAGGCGGGGCATGCAGAGATTGCAGCCTGGCTTCTGACGCTTTGGCAGGATCTCTCCGATACAGCCAAGTCTGTCGAGGATGCAAAGGCCGAAGAGGAGCCCGAGCAGAAAGAGACGCCTCAGGACGACGAGGACGATCTCGGCGACCTTTCGGATCTTCTCCTGTAGGCTGCCATGGCAGATGCGATGGAGGGGCTCACCCCGGAAGAGAAGGCAGCCTTCGAAGAGGCGGAACAGAAGACACGCGAGCGCTACGAGCTTGCGCGCAAGGTCGTCGACCTGGCTGAAGGCCTCGTCGTGAGCGACAGCCATTTCCTTGCTCCTGCCATAGGCCAGCTCAAGAGCGATATCTCGCCTGCCCTCATGATCGAGCCGTTCGCGACGGATGGCCAGACGCTCTATATCGAGCCGACACGCGTGCTTGCGACGTTCGCGAAGACAAGGAAGCCTCCGATCCACGATATCGTGCATGTCCTCATGCACTGCATCCTGATGCATCCCTTCGTCGATGACCGCGTGGAGCGCTTCCCCTGGGACCTTGCTTCTGACATCATCGCCGAGAGCCTGGCCGCCGAGATCTGCGGTGCCCGTGAAGGGGACAGGGGCGAGGCCATCTCGGTCGTGCTCGAGCACCTGAAGAAGGACCTCCATGGGCCACTTTCCACAGACAGGCTCTATAGGGCGCTGCGCCGGGGCTACTACCACGACCTCATGAGTGCCTGGGGATCCATCTTCCATGTGGACAACCATGACCTCTGGTATGCAGCCCCTGCCTCATCTCCTGAAAACGGGGGACAGCAGAAGGAAGGCTCCTCCTCCCATGCACCGACAGAGTACGAGGAGCGCCATGCCCCCAACCAGGGTTCGGGAGAGGAGCGCGAAGGCAGCGCACGGAAGACCCGGCAGCAGTCACGGCAGGCTTCAGGGAATGGCGGCGAAGCGGAGAACGAGGCGCTCGTGCGCCAAGCAGGCGGCCTCGGCGAGCGTGAGCGCGAGCAAGAACGAGACAAGTGGCAGCAGGTCGCAAAGTCCATCAATGTGGACCTCCATACGCTCTCGCGCGAGCGCGGGGAGCAGCTCGGCGACCTCACGAACGAGCTCGAGATCAGGACGCACCGTCCCCAGGACTTCCGCGAGTTCCTGCGCAAGTTTGCCGTGATGCAGGAATCCCTGCATACATCGGACGACGAGTTCGACTATGTCTTCTATACGTATGGGCTTGCGCTCTACGGCAACGTCCCTCTGATCGAGCCGCTCGAATATCGCGACGAGAAGAGGATCCGGGAGTTTGCGATCGTGCTCGACACGTCGGGCTCTGTCGCAGGGGACACAATCCAGCGCTTCGTGGACACGGCTTTCGATGTGCTGCATGCCGACTCGACCTTCACGGAGCGCACGAACATCCACATCATCGAGGCGGATGCCGGCGTCGAGTCCGATACGAAGATCTCGACACCCGAAGATCTTGCGAAATGGTCAGACCATGTCACGGTCAAGGGCTTCGGCGGCACCGACTTCCGCCCTGCCTTCGACTACATCGACAGGCTCATCCGCGAAGGCGAGTTCCGCCACCTCGACGGGATGGTCTATTTCACGGATGGCTTCGGCACGTATCCGAAGAGGAAGCCTCCTTATAAATGTGCCTTCATCTTCTACGATGAGAGCTACCGCAAGGAAAGCGTTCCGCCCTGGGCCATACAGCTTGTGCTGCCGCCGGAGGAGCTCGAACGCGAATCTGACGAATCGGAAAGCTACCGTGCCCAGAAGGCCGAGAAGCGAGGATAGGGAAGCATGAACATCAAGACAGCGACAGAGCAGATCAAGGGCGCCGTGCGTGCCTATCTCGCAAAGGACGAGAACGGGCTCTATCTGATCCCGCCCCAGATGCAGCGCCCTCTCATCATGATGGGCCCTCCGGGCATCGGCAAGACCGCTATCGTCTCCGAGGTCGCAGAGGAGCTCGGCGTCAACTTCGTCTCGTACTCGATGACGCACCACACGAGGCAGTCGGCACTGGGACTTCCCTATATCGCCGATGCGACGTATGGCGGGAAGGAGTACAAGGTCTCGCGCTACACGATGTCCGAGATCATTGCAGCCACCTATGACGCAATCGAGCGCACGGGCATCCCCGAGGGCATCATCTTCCTCGACGAGGTCAACTGCGTGAGCGAGACGCTCGCTCCCGCCATGCTCCAGTTCCTGCAGTACAAGACGTTCGGCCAGCACAAGCTGCCTGTCGGCTGGGTCATCGTGACGGCCGGCAATCCGCCTGAGTACAACAGGAGCGCCCGCGAGTTCGATGCCGCCATGCTCGACCGCATGAAGAGGATCGATATCGAGCCCGACCTCGATGTCTGGATGGACTATGCAACGACGCACGGCGTGCATCCTGTCATCCTCACGTACCTCACAAACAAGCCGCAGAACTTCTACCATGTCCATGCGGGCGTGGAGAGCACAAGCATCGTGACGGCCCGTGGCTGGGAAGACCTCTCCCGCATGATCCTGGCCTACGAGCATGAGGGACTTTCTGTCGACCTCAACCTGATTGCCCAGTATCTCCAGGACCAGGAGATTGCAGAGGACTTCAGCCTCTATCTCGAGCTCTTCGAGAAGTACCAGGGCGATTACCAGGTCTCCGCGATTCTTTCGGGCGCTGCCGGCGAGGAGCTGAAAGACCGTGCAAAGGAAGCACCGTTCGACGAGCGAGTCGCCCTCGTGAACCTGCTGCTCGATGTGCTCCTGGGCGATGTGCACCGCCTGGCTGCAAGGAAGAAGGCGCTCCTCGAGGTGCGCCAGATTCTGGCAGAGCTCAAGGAGGCCGACTCCGGCGTGTCGCTCCTGGCATCGCTCACAGCACAGGAGAACGAGTGCCAGCTCGAGCTCAGGCGCCTTGTCGCATCCGGCTTTGCCTCGGGTGCCCGCCAGATGGCAGAGGCGAAGAAAGGGGAGATTCTCGAGGCCATCAGGAAGGCAGTCGCCCGCGCCGTCGCACAGGCAGGAGGCTCTCTCAGCCAGGAGGATGCCTACAATGCGGCCAAGGAGAGCTTCAACGCGATGGTGCGCGACCTCGGCGCTGGCTCGAAGGAGTTCGTCTCGAAGATCGACTGTGCAATCGACTTCGTGAACGATGCCTACGGCGACTCCCAGGAGATGCTGATATTCATGACACACCTGGCGGTGGATCCAGACTTCATGCACTTCGTGGCGGAGCACGGCTCGAAGAAGTTCGTGGAGCACAGCCGCGGCCTCATGTTCCATGACAGGAGCACGCAGCTTCTGAACGAGGTAGACAAGCTGGAGGGACTTGCGTGAGCGAAAACGAGAGCCATACCCTGGCAGACGATCTGGCAAAGTCGGGCTACAAGATGTCCGAGGCGCTCGAAGAGGCGCTTGGGAGCAGCCAGAAGGACGAAGCGCCTGAATCGTCTGTCCACACCTTTGGGAGCATGAAGGAGCCCGAAGGGAAGAAGGATGCAGACGAAGACCCGACCCAGACGGATTTCTTCCGTGCAATGAATGCATACCGCGCAGCGAGGAAGTCAGGCGATGAGCAGGCCATGCGCGAAGCGGAGGAGCATCTGCGATCCGTCGTGCGCTCAGAGCTCACGGAGTCGGAAGGCTGCGGCTGCTAGGCAGTGCCCGTGCCGCACTGGAGATACATATGAGGAGGCGCCCCAGGAGATGCGTTCCTGGGGCGCCTTCGCTGTGGGCGCAAGGAGAAGGGAAGCTCTTCTGCTATTCCTTGGCGCCGTACTGTGCATAGTAGGCATCGAGCGCCTTGTCGAGCTCGGGCGTGATGAGAGTACCGGTCAGCGCCTCGCGGACATCCTTCATGCTCACGATGCTGGCGACAGGGAAGCCATAGCGTTCCTGGATCTCGTCCTGGGCGCTCTTGACGCCGCCCTTGCCGACCTCCATGCGGTTCAGGGAGACGATGAGGCCCTTCACATCCACATCGGCAGCAGCCTTGAGCTTCGGGTAGGTCTCGTCGATGGACTTGCCGGAGGTCGTGACATCCTCGACGATCACGACACGGTCGCCGTCCTTCAGGGATGCTCCGAGGAAGTTGCCCTTGTCGGCACCATGGTCCTTGGCCTCCTTGCGGTCAGCGCAGTAGGCGACCTCCTTGCCATACAGCTCGTCCAAGGCGATGGCGGTGACGACGGCCAGAGGAATGCCCTTGTAGGCGGGACCGAACACGACATCGAAGTCGAGGCCGAAGTTGTCGTGGATGGCCTTCGCATAGAAGCGTCCCAGCTCATGGAGCTGGGCGCCTGTCACATAGGCACCGGCATTCATGAAGAAGGGGGATTGGCGCCCGCTCTTCAGGGTGAAGCTGCCGAACTTGAGCACGTGGCTGTCTACCATAAAGTCGATGAATTCGCGCTGATAGTCTTCCATGAATGCCTTCCTCGCTTGCACTTCCTGCCATGTCCTGCCCATTGTCTCACATATGGAGCTCTGTGCATCCTGTGCTACCGGGCAGGGTCCTCCTCCGTTGCCGGTATCACGGAGACGCCGACAAGTTCAGGCCCGGTGTGGATCAGAAGGTCGGGGGAGATGAGCGTGCGCTGGATGTCAGGAAGCGCGTTGGGGACAGCCGCTCTGAGCTTCTCCTCCATCTCGTCGAAGACATCGAGGGCATTCGTGCAGCAGATGCCGAGACGGACCTTATCGAAGAAGACGGACCATTCGCGGGCAAGCTTCACCTCTGTCGCAAGGGCCTTCTCCCAGCCGCGGGCCTTCTTGACCGCGAAGTAGTAGCCCTGCTTGTCGCAGCTGATGACAGGCTTGATGTTGAGCATCGAGCCAAGACGGTAGGTCGCCTCGTTGATGCGGCCGCCCTTGCGCAGATACTCGAGCGTCTTGCAGCTGAAGAAGACACGGGTGTTCTCGGCGGCTTTCGTGAGGCGCGCTTCGAGCTCTTCGAAGGGCACGCCTGACTCGATGAGCTCGACCGCACGCTGCACGACCATGCCGGCAGCAAGGCCGATGTTCTTCGTGTCGATGCAGACGATCGGGAAATCGTCCATCATATGGGCTACGAGCTCGGCCGTCTGGAAGGTTGCAGAAAGGCCCGAGGAGATCGTCACGATCACAGCCTTCTCGTAGCCGTCCGCCTTCGCCTGCTCGAGCGCCTGGCGTATTGCCTCGGGTGTCGGAAGCGACGTCGTCGGTATCTCGTCTTTGAAGCGCTCGATCACCTCGTCCGCCGTGATATCGACACCGCTCTGGTAGCTTGTGCCATCGGAATAGTTGATGCGCAGCGGCACGACCCTCACGTCGTGTGCATGCACGAATGCTTCGGGAGTATCGGTTCCACTGTCGCACAGGACCGCAATACGCTGGTCGTTCACGGATGCCTCCGATGATTGCAGGTTATTGCTTGGTTCCTACCCGTTCCTGGGACGCGCTTGCCTGGCAGCTGCATCGCATGGAGCTGCTATGAAATGTACACCTTATGGACAGGCTAGCCTGCACCGACACCTGTCCCTTTCTTCAAGCGGTTCCGGTAAGGTATATATGTGTATATGACAATCAGTATCGGATACCGCATATGGAGGCGAACATGGCCGAAGAGAAGCTGGATCAGACACGGCAGAACGAATCAACTGCTTTTTCCCAGGATGGGTCCCTGCCCGAGGCGCTGTCTCCTGTCATAGAGGAAGAGCAGGTCCTGCGCCGCCTCGGCGTCAGAAGCGCATTCCAGGAGATCACGTCGAACAGCACGATTGCCGCTGGCGCCATGGTCATCTGCGCCCTTCTGGCGGTGCTTGTCGCGAATACGCCTGCCTACGAGGTGGTGGAGTCGGCGCTCAGGTGGCCGGTCGAGATACGTCTCGGCAGCTTCGTGGGCGAGCTCTCGCTCGAAGGCTTCGTGAACGACTTTCTGATGGCAATATTCTTCCTCGAGGTCGGCATCGAGCTCAAATACGAGATGACGGTAGGGGAGCTTGCAAATCCCCGTCAGGCTGCCGTGCCGATGCTTGCAGCGGTTGGCGGCGTCGCCTGCCCTGCGCTCATCTATCTTGCCTTCAATGCGCAGGGCGGCGCTCCCCATGGCTGGGCTGTGCCGATCGCAACCGACATTGCCTTCGCGCTCGGCGTCATGTCTCTTGCAGGAGATCGCATCGCTGTCTCGACGAAGGTCTTCTTCCAGACGCTTGCTATTGCAGACGATATCCTCGCAATCGTCGTGATTGCCCTCTTCTATGGGCAGTCGCCCGATATTGCCTGGTGCGCAGCTTCCGCTATCGTCGTGCTGGTCCTCATGGCACTCAACCATGCAAAGGTCTACTCGGTGAAGCCCTACCTGATTGTCGGCCTCGTGCTGTGGTTTTGCATGTACAACTCCGGCATCCATGCCACCCTTGCTGGCGTCATCCTTGCCTTCACGCTTCCCGGCAAGAGCGACATCCGCCTCTCGAGCCTGGGAGACTGGCTCTCGCAGGAATCGGCAGAGCTCGACGATGTCTACGACGATGAGTCCCACATCCTCGGCCAGCATGACTTCACGGAGCATGCCTATATCGCCGAGCGGGTCCTTCACCATGCGACGCCGCCGCTGCGCCGTGTCGAGCGCTACTTCTCCGTCTTCACGAACTTCTTCATCCTGCCGGTCTTCGCGTTCGTGAATGCCCAGGTGCGTCTTGTCGGTGTCGATATGGCAGCCGTGCTTGCAGGCTCGGTCACGCGCGGCGCCTACTTCGGTGCGGTCCTCGGGAAGCCCTTGGGCATCATCCTCGTGACGCTCGTGCTCGTGAAGCTCGGCTTCGCGAAGCTTCCCCACGGCATGGACGTGAAGCAGGCCATCACGATGGGGCTTATGGGCGGCGTCGGCTTCACGATGTCGATCCTGATCTCCGGCCTTGCCTTCGCAGATGCACAGGAGCAGCTCGAGGCCAAGTGCGCCATCCTTGCCGCTTCCGTGACATCGGCGCTTCTGGGCCTTGCCTTCATCCACATCGCCGATGCGGTCACGAAGGGAAGGAAGAAGGAGCCCGACAAGGCCTCCGAGAGAGCCTCATAGATAGAGATGCTCATGCAGAAGGGGCGCACCGGTACAGCCGGATGCGCCCCTCGCTTTCTCTTCTGATGGCAAGATATATATGCAGGCCTACTCCACGGTGCCGTACGTGTAGCCCCAGCCATGTGCCGTGATGATGGAGTTCAGCTGGTCGCAGAGGCGTGCCCGCTTGTAGGAGCCCGAAGGCAGGAGCTCCAAGACCTCCATGAGGTCGGGACCGAGGTCGTCCACCTCGCCTCGCGTGATCACATCGATGCTCGAGACGGAGCCGCTCATGTTGCCCTGGTAGAGCTCGTCTACCAGGTGCTGCAACTCGCCGTATTCATCCGAGCGCTCGTTCGTGCGGGGCGTCTTGTGTGTGCTGTGGCCCCTGTGCGGGGCAGATGCATGGTTTCTCATATGTGACATGATAGCAAGGAGGATGCATCTGTCATCCAGAATGCACCTATACTTGAAAAGCATGCATCACGTGCAGGGAGATGCAGGACTCCCTGTGCAGCAACGATGAGGGAGGCCCCATGGGCAACGTATATGAAAGCATGGAGACCGAAGAGCTCGACCGCACCATCGCGGAGCTCGAGCAGGAGGTTGAAGATCTCAAGGCGCAGGGGCTTGCGCTCGATATGACGCGTGGCAAGCCGTCGCCCGAGCAGACTGACCTCTCCCGTCCGATGCTCGACCTCGTGAATTCCCATTCCGATCTGATGGATGGCACGCTCCAGGTGAACAACTACGGAGGTCCGGATGGCCTGCCGTCGGCACGTCGCCTTGCGGCCGACTACCTTGGTGTCGATCCTGCCAATGTCGTCGTTATCGGCTCTTCGAGCCTGAACCTCATGCACGACGTTGTCTGCCACGCCTATACGCACGGCATCGCAGGGAACAAGCCTTGGTGCGAGCAGGGCAAGGTCAAGTTCCTCTGCCCGTCTCCGGGATATGACCGCCACTTCAAGGTCACGGCCTACTACGGAATCGAGAACGTGCCGGTTCCCCTGAAGGAAGACGGCCCCGACATGGACATGGTGCGCCGCCTCGTCGAGGGCGACCCGACGGTCAAGGGCATCTGGTGCGTGCCGAAGTACGAGAACCCGACTGGCATCACGTACTCGGATGAGGTTGTCCGTGCCTTCGCGAACCTCCATCCGGCGGCACCCGACTTCCGCATCTTCTGGGACAATGCCTACGCCGTGCACGACTTCTACGAGGAGGGGGACCATCTCCTCAACATTTTCGAGGCCATGGCAGAGGCAGGCACGACCGACCTCGTCTACGAGTTCGGCTCCACGGCCAAGATCACGTTCCCGTCGAATGGCATCGCCTTCATGACAGCATCTCCGGCCGACATGGCAGAGATCCGCGAGGCCTTCTCCGTCATGCGTGTCTCGCCGGAGAAGATCTCCCAGTATGCCCACGTGCTGTTCCTGAAGGACATGAAGACCATCCACGAGCACATGATGAAGCATGCTGCCATCGTCCGTCCGCGCTTCGAGCTCGTCGAGTCGAAGCTCACGGAGGGCCTCTCAGACCTCGGCGTCGCGACGTGGACCCATCCGCGTGGCGGCTACTTCGTCTCCTTCGATGGCCCCAAGGGCTCGGCTACAAGGATCGTGTCGCTCTGCGCAGAGATCGGCGTGAAGCTCACGGCAGCTGGTGCCACCTGGCCGTATGGACACGACCCCTACGACACGAACATCCGCATCGCCCCGACGTTCCCCAAGATCGAGGACCTCGGCCGTGCGCTCGATGTCTTCGTCGTCGCCGTAAAGCTCGTCTCGGCACGCCTTGCCCGCGAAGCGCGCGCATAGCTCTCCGGAGAATCTTCACACTCTTTGGCACCTCCCGCACAACCTGCGGGAGGTGTTACTTTAATATGGGTGTTCCATCAATAATTGCTGGATGGCAGCAAACATAGTATGTATGGCGGACGTATGATGGCTGTCTTGGGCAGCGTCGTATGATGCTTGGGAGCCATGCAATGAAGAAGGAGCTCGTCGCAATGCCGAAGAAGACACAGGGAAGCGCACGCAAGGCCAAGGGTGCTGCTACGTCTGCCACGCAGAAGACGTCGCAGAAGAGCGCTCCGGCCGCAAAGAGCGCGAAGAAGTCGAAGGGCGCGCACTGGAAGCCCGGAGAGCCTGTGAGCCTGCCGGTCCGCATTGTCCTCATCGTCTTCATCGTCCTCATGGCGCTCTCCATGATGCTGCCGTCGCTCACCTATCTGGCAGCGGGAGATTCGAGCGCAGACTCCCAGGACAGCTCCCAGACGTCCGATACATCTTCCGACAGCTCGGACTCCTCGTCTGACGACAGCTCGGCCGACGCAATCGATTCACGCTACCAGGCGCTTGTCGATGCGCAGCAGAAGAAGCTCGATTCCGATCCCAATAATCTTGCTGCTCTTCTCAACATGGGCAATGACTATATGAAGTGGGGTGTCGCGCTCCTGCAGGCGAGCTCGGCAGATGCCGACACGAGCCATGCCTACGACGTGCTCGACAATGCTGTCGCCACCTATGACAAGTATCTGGCACTCAACGACTCCTCTGCCGTGAAGGTCGACCGGGCGCTCTGCCAGTACTATGCAGGCGACACGGACGATGCGATCTCCTCGCTCGAGGCGCTCACGCAGGAAGATCCGAACTATGGTCCCGCCTGGGCGAATCTCGGCATGCTCTATCAGGTGAAAGGCAGCAAGGACTCCGCGAAGAACGCCTACAACAAGGCGATTGCCGTCGAGCCGAATGACGAGTACGGCTCGAAGTCGTTCGCGCAGCAGCAGCTCTCGTCCATCGCCGCCTCCGAATCCTCGTCGTCTTCGAGCTCGAGCTCCACATCTTCGTCTTCGTCGACGTCGACGGGCCTCTCGAACACGCTCTCGAATGAGTCGGGCACCGGCCTCTAAGGAATTCATCCAGGAGAAAGGAAATCTCTCATGGCACTCTCTATAGAAACATCTACGCAGGAAGGCGTGGCCAAGGTCAGCGTGACGGGCGAAGTCGACGTCTCGAATGCGCCTGAGCTCAGGCAGGCCCTCGAGGCCGCCCTTGCTTCCGGCGCCAAAGAGGTCGCTGTCGCAATGGAGAACGTCCCCTATATCGACTCCACCGGCATCGGCGTGCTTGTGGGAGCGGCACACGCTGCAAAGGATGCAGGCGTGCACTTCACAATCGTCCGCCCGCAGCGCAATGTCTCGCGCGTGCTTGCGCTTCTCGGCGTGAGCGGCGAGCTCAATGTCACGGAGTAGGTCTGTTCTCTTGTTCGATCCGGCGTTTATGGAGGTATGACGCGTGTTTGGCATAAGTGAAACCGAGCTTGCGCTGATCTTGATCTTCGCATTCCTCATCTTCGGGCCTGACAAGCTGCCGGGCATGGGACGCACGGTCGGCCGTGCGATCCGCCAGTTCCGCGATGCTCAGGACAGCGTGACGAAGGTCGTGCAGTCCGAGATCGTCGACCCGATCAACTCGGGCATGAACGAACCGGCCGCGAAGAAGCGTGCCGAGCAGGCAAAGGCTGCCCAGGCCGAGGATGCAGATATCGAAGGTGCCGAGGGTGCAGAAGTCGTTGCTCCTGCAAAGAAGCCCGAGACCTTTGCCGAGCGCAAGGCTCGTCTCGAGGCAGAGCGCAAGGCCAAGGAGTCTGCTGCTGCCGACGAGAAGAAGCAGGCTGCCTTCGACGAGAACGAGAAGGACGAGGTCGGTGAGTCCTTTGCTGGCGCCGATTCCGACGAGGATCTGCCTGAAGGCGAGGATGAGGCTCCGAAGGAGCCCGATCTCGCTGCGCTCTATGCCATGACGCCCAAAGACCATAGGGCAGCGAAGGCCGAGACGCCTTCCGAGCCTGCCAAGGCCGATGAGGCTCCTGCTTCCGCAACTGCAGAGGCAGCGCCTGCTGCATCTGCCGCCGATTCTGGAAAGGAGGAGTAGGGATGCCTATCGGACCAGCGCGCATGCCGCTCTTCGACCATCTCGGAGAGCTTCGCCGCCGTCTCACCATCATCGTCGTATCCGTGCTTGCCACGGCCGTCATCATCTATTTCGCGACGCCGACCTTGATTGAGTTCATGCTCGATCCTCTGCGCGACATCCTCGGCGACGACGCGAAGCTCCAGGTCCTCACGGTCCTCGGCGGCTTCACGATTCGCTTCAAGGTCGCGTTCTTCTTCGGCACGATCATCTGCACGCCGATCATCATCTGGGAGCTCATGGCATTCTTCCTCCCGGCACTGAAGGAGAAGGAGCGCAAGTGGGTCATCCCGACCGTCGCAGCGCTTGTGATCCTCTTCTTCCTCGGCATGATCTTCTGCTACTTCGTGATCGAGAAGGCGGCCTTCGGCTGGCTCATCCAGCAGACGAATGACTTCGCCTCGGCCATCTACAACGCAGAGGACTATCTCGACATCTTCATGAAGCTCGAGATCGGCTTCGGCATCGCCTTCGAGATTCCGCTGGTGATCTTCTATCTGTCCATCCTGTACATCGTGCCGTACGCGACGTTCCGTGCCCAGTGGCGCTACATCTACGTCGGCCTCATGACGCTCTCCGGCATCGTCACGCCGGATGCAAGCCCGGTCACGATGCTGCTCATGTTCGCAGCGCTCATCGGCCTCTACGAGATCGCTCTGGCCATCGCCCGCCAGGTCATCACTGCACGCGATGGCAAGGAAGCCCTCAAGTGGACACGCGAGGACTATGAGGAGCACGAGTTCGACAAGGAATAGGTGAAGAGCTTGAAACTCGTTATCACCGAGAAGAATGATGCAGCCACGCAGATTGCGCGGCTGCTTTCCGAATCTGGCAAGCCCAAGGCAGACAAGGTGTATTCGACGCCTATCTACCGCTTCCAGCATGACGGGGAGGAGTGGGTGACCATAGGCCTGCGTGGCCACATCATGGCTCCCGACTTCCCGCCTGAGCTCAAATACAGCAAGAAGGAGGGCTGGTACGGTCTCACCGAAGACGGCGAGCACCTGCCGGCCCATCTGCCTGATACGCTTGCCAAGCCGCCCTTCAAGAAGAAGAAGCCGTTTTTGGAGGACGGCGTGGACGTGAAGGGCTGGAAGATTCCGGCCCTGCCATATCTTGTCTGGTCGCCGATTGAGAAGAAGCCGGCAGAGAAGGAGATCATCCGCTCGCTCAAGAACCTCGCGAAGAAGGCCGACTCCATCGTGATCGCCACGGACTTCGACCGCGAGGGCGAGCTCATCGGCTCCGATGCCCTGCGCCAGGTGCGCCAGGTCGCCCCTGATACGCCGGCGCTTCGCGCCCGCTATTCTGCCTTCACGAAGGCAGAGATCGACCATGCCTTCACGCATCTCGTCGAGCTTGACCAGGATCTGGCCGACGCTGGCGAGAGCCGCCAGTATATCGACCTCATCTGGGGCGCAGCCCTCACGCGCTACCTCACGGTCGCACGCTTCGGTGGCCTCGGCAACACCCGCTCGGCCGGACGTGTCCAGACGCCGACCTTGGCGCTCGTCGTCGAGCGCGAACGGGAGCGCCAGGCCTTCGTGCCGAAGGACTACTGGGTCATCTCGGGCGAGCTCTCGAAGGACAAGGATTCCTTCAAGGTCGTGCATACGACGTCGCGCTTCTGGGACAAGGACAAGGCCGATGCTGCCTTTGCCGCCGTGAAGGATGCCAAGCGCGCAACGGTCACGAGCATCGAGAAGAAGTCGCGCACCGTGCATGCGCCGGCCCCCTTCAATACCACCTCCATGCAGGCGGCTGCTGCCGCAGAGGGCATAGCGCCCGGACGTGCGATGAGGATTGCCGAGTCGCTCTACATGAAGGGCCTCATCTCCTATCCGCGTGTCGATAATACGGTCTATCCGAAGTCGCTCGACCTCAAGGAATGCGTGAGGACCTTGAAGGCTGTGCCGCAGTATGCGCCGGTCTGCGACAGGCTCCTCGCACAGCCGAAGCTCGTCGCGACCCGCGGCAAGCAGGAGACAACGGACCACCCGCCCATCTATCCGACAGCCGCTGCAGACCCAGGAGACCTCCAGCCTGCCGACTGGAAGCTCTACAACCTGATTGCACGCCGCTTCCTCGCCACCCTCATGCAGCCGGCCACGATCGAAGGCACGAAGCTCGTGTTCTCGATCGAGGGAGAGCCGTTCCAGGCAACAGGAGACGTGCTCGTGAAGCCGGGCTTCCGTGCCATCTATCCTTACGGCATGAAGAAGGACGAGCAGCTCCCGCAGCTTCAAGAAGGCGATGTCTGCGACGTCGAGTCGCTCTCTATGGACGCAAAGCAGACGGAGCCGCCTGCCCGCTACAGCCAGGGCAAGCTCATCCAGGAGATGGAGAAGGCAGGCCTCGGCACGAAGTCGACACGTGCCTCCATCATCGACCGCCTCTTCGAGGTCAAGTACCTCAAGAACAACCCGATCGAGCCCTCCCAGCTCGGCATGGCCGTCATCGAGGCCCTGCACACCTATGCGCCGCACATCACGACGCCGGAGATGACAAGCGAGCTCGAGCAGGACATGAACGAGGTTGCCGAGGGCCGCGAGACCCAGCGCGAGGTTGTGGACCATTCCCGTGCCCTGCTCTCGGGCATGCTCGATGCCCTGATCGATCATACGGAAGACCTCGGCAATGCAATCGCCGATGCGGTCACAGCCGATGCGAAGATCGGCGTCTGCCCGAAGTGCGGACACGACCTCGTCGTGAAGACGTCTGCCAAGACGCGTTCGAGCTTCGTCGGCTGCACGAACTGGCCGGACTGCGATGTCACCTATCCTCTGCCGAAGGGAAGGATCGAGCCGATCGAGGGCGAGGCAGGCGTGTGCCCTGAGTGCGGCGCTCCCCGCATCAAGGTGCATCCATTCAGGAGCCGTGCCTACGAGATGTGCGTGAACCCGAAGTGCCCGACGAACTTCGAGCCGGATGTCGTCGTCGGTGAGTGCCCGGCCTGCAAGGCAGCTGGCAAGGATGCCAAGCTCATCGCGCACAAGTCGGAGAAGACCGGCAAGCGCTTCATCCGCTGCGAGAACTACGACGAGTGCGGGACGAGCTATCCGCTCCCTGCCCGTGGCAAGCTCGAGGCGACAGGCGAGACCTGCCCTGCCTGCGGAGCGCCGCTTGTCGTCGTGCATACTGCCCGTGGTCCCTGGAAGCTCTGCCCGAATCCTGCCTGCCCGGAAAACGAGAAGAAGGCAGCAGCGAGAACGGCTGGAAGGGGCGGCAGCAGGACAAGGAGCGCCTCTGCGAGAAGCACTGCATCGAAGTCCTCTGCCAAGAAGGCGCCGGCCAGAAAGACGGCTGCCAAGAAGGCCACCCGCAAGAAGGCGGCAGAGTAGCATGGGCGCATTCATCAGCTTCGAAGGCATCGACGGCTGCGGCAAGTCGACGCAGGCGCAGATTCTCGCACATACGCTCGAGGCAGCAGGCTTCGAGGTCGTGCTCACGCGCGAGCCGGGCGGAACGAAGATTTCCGAGAAGATCCGCCAGATCCTCCTCGATCCGGAGAACGGCGAGATGGCAGATGGCTGCGAGCTCATGCTCTACGAGGCATCGAGGGCGCAGCTCGTGTCCGAGTGCCTCCGTCCTGCCCTTGCACGCGGTGCCTGGGTCATCTGCGACCGCTATGCGGACTCGACCTTTGCCTACCAGTCGGCCGGCAGGAAGATCGCTCCCGAGACTGTGAAGCGTGCAAATGAGCTCGGCACGCTCGGGCTTCAGCCCGACCTCACGATCCTGCTCGATATGGACCCGGTGCATGCGCTTGCCCGCGCCACGAAGGGCGGTGCCGACCGCCTTGAGGCTGAAGGCATCGCATTCCAGCAGAAGGTCCGCGAGGGCTATCTGGCCCTGGCGAAGGAGGAGCCGGAGCGCATCCGGTGGGTGGATGCCGAAGGGACAGAGGATGCCTGCGCAGAGAGATGCCGGGCAGTGCTTCTGCACGCCTTCCCCGAGCTTGGAAGACGTGGCCTCCATGTCTGAGAAGCTGAGCACGCCTGCAGCGCTTGCTGCGCTCGAGATGCAGGATGCGGTCAGGGACTTCCTTGCACGCTCCGTCACAGAGGGCCATATCACGCATGCCTACCTCTTCTGCGGAGCCCCGGGCTGCGGCATGGAGGAGGCAGCCACGGCGCTTGCCGAGTGCCTTGTCTGCCCGAACGGAGGAGACGGTGCCTGCGATGAGTGCATCAGGGTACGCCACCGCACGCATCCCGATGTCCACTGGCTGCATCCCGGCTCTTCCCAGGGATACCTCGTCTCGGAGATCCGCGATCTTATCGCAGATGTGCAGCTTGCACCGGTGCGTGCAAAAACGAAGCTCTATATCCTCGAGAGCGCGGCGCTCCTCAAGGGTGCCGCTGCCAATGCCCTTCTGAAGACGCTCGAGGAGCCGCCCGAGCATACGGTCTTCATCCTGCTTGCACGCTCTTCGGAGGCGGTGCTTTCGACCATCGTGTCGAGGTGCCAGATCGTGCCGTTCCGTGCCATCCCCGAGAAGGCGGCCGTCGCCCGCGTTGTCCAGAAGACCGGCGTCTCTGCCCAGGATGCAAGGATCGCGCTCTCTGTTGCAGGGACGCCCGATGCAGCCTCTGCCTATCTCGGCGAGCCCTCGAAGCGGGAGCTCCGTGCCCACACGATCCAGTGCCTGGACGGCCTTGCCGAGGATGACATGTGGGACGTGCTCGTGGCAGCGCGGGGGCTCTCGGAGCTTGTGCGCGAGCCTCTGAAGGACGTGAAGAAGGACCAGAAGAAGGAGCGCGACCGGGTTTCCGACTACCTTTCCGCCTCTGCCATCCACTCGCTCGAGGACGCACAGAAGCGCGAGCTTTCCGCCCGTGAGCGTTCGGGTATGATGGAGGTGTTCGCAGTCACGGAATCCGTGCTCCGCGATGCCCTGCTCATTGCGGATGGGTGCGCGGAAGATGCCGTGAATGCCGATATTCCCGGGCTTCAGGAGCGCATTGCCGATGCCGGCACCCCTGCCATCATGGCAGGATTTGCCGCAGTCGGCGAGGCACGCCAGAGCCTTGCCCATAATGTCTCATCCCAGCTGACCCTGGAGGTCATGCTGTGTGCCATCAAGGAGGCACTTACGTGACCACCATCATCCCTGTCAAGTTCAAGTACTCGCTGCGCGAGCTCTGGTTCGATCCGAAGGAGACGGGTGCCCGCGAAGCCGACCATGTGATTGTCACGACGGAGCGCGGCACCGAGATCGGCCTTGCGGTTGGCGACCCGTGCGAGGTGGACGACGAGACGCTCGAAGCCACGATCGGCACGGCGCCTCTCCAGAATGTGCTCCGCATCGCGACAGAGGCCGATCTTGCCCACGCAGAGCATCTTGCCGAGCTCGGCGAGAAGGCCATGCCGATCTTCCGCAAGCATGTCCATGAGTCCGGTCTCGATATGAAGCCGGTCGGCGTCGAGTATCTCTTCGGCGGCGAGAAGGTCGTCTGCTACTTTGCGGCAGAGGACCGCGTCGATTTCCGCCAGCTCGTCCGCGAGCTCTCCCATGAGCTGCATGCCCGCATCGATATGCGCCAGATCGGCGTCCGCGAGGAGGCTGCCATTGTCGGTGGCTATGGCCACTGCGGCCAGGAGCTGTGCTGCCGCCGCTTCGGCCATGAGTTCCAGCCGGTATCGATAAGGATGGCAAAGGAGCAGGACCTGCCGCTCAACTCCTCGAAGATCTCCGGCGCCTGCGGGCGCCTCATGTGCTGCCTGCGCTATGAGTTCGAGGCCTACCGCGACTTCAAGAGCAGGGCGCCGAAGAGGAATGCCGTGATCGACACGCCGCTCGGCAAGGCAAAGATCGTCGAGTACGATACGCCGAAGGAAGAGCTGCTGCTCCGTGTCGAGAACGGCAAGTCGTTCCGCGTGCCCCTGAAGGACATGACGGCAAGCGAGGCTGCCTGCAAGAAGTCCGAAGAGCTCGGATGCGCCTGCCGTCCCGATACGGTGACGCGTGCCGTCCTCGACAAGCTCGATTCTCCCGATATCCAGATGGCGCTGGCAGAGCTCGACCGCGAGCACGGCGTGCTGCCGCCTGAGCCGACGCTTCCCGAGGCAGACATCCTGCCCGAGACGAAGAGGAGACGTCGCCGCGCCGAGAGCAAGACGCAGGGCCAGGACAGCGCGCATATGGTGAAGGTCGAGATTCCGGATGGAAGCCCGGCTCCCGCCACGCCGAAGCCGCGCCGCCGCCGCAAGGTCCGCATGGACGCGCCGCAGCAGGCATCAGAAGCCGTATCCCAGGAGCGTACGTCTGCGGGAGAGGCACCTTCCCGTACCCGTCGCCGCCATCATCACGTCGAAGGCGCTCCTGAGGCTTCCCAGGAGCAGAAGCAGCCGAAACAGAAGACAGAGCAGCCGCACTCCCAGCGTCGCCGCCATGCCGCACCGGAGCAGGGAGAGGGTGCAGCTGCTGGCAATGGCCCTCGCCGTACCCGCCGCCGTCCCGGCGACAGGGGAGGCCAGGCGCAGGATGCGCAGAAGGGCAGAGGCTCCCGCCAGGAGGCATCTTCCCAGAAGGGCTCCGGCAAGGATGGAGCCTCCCGTCCGAAGCATCTGCGTCCTGAAGGGCAGAAGGGCGGCGAGCGTCCCCGCCGTCGCCATCGTTCCGGCGGCAAGGGGCAGGGTGGCGCCGAGCCGTCCTCTGGCGCCCCTTCCGCCGAGTGATTCCCGGATTCGAACGTAATATAAAGAACTTGTGTTCGGCCTTTCCGCTATGATGGAGAGGCCGAATTTCTGTCGTTCCCCTCTGGCATACTACGAACAGATGTTCCATACTGGATGCGAGGAGGAGCGATGGAAGAAAAGCATGCATGCGCCCGCGCGGCGCACATCGCCTTCGGCGGTGCGATCGATACGAGCCGTGTCATCATCCACAGCGACATGAATGCCTTCTACGCAAGCGTCGAGCAGGCAGAGCACCCCGAGCTGAGAGGCCTTCCTGTCATCGTCGGCGGCGACGAGGAGGCCCGCCACGGCATCGTCCTCACGGCAAGCTACGAGGCGAAAAGGCGAGGCGTGAAGACGGCCATGGCGCTCTGGGAGGCGCGCAGGGCCTGTTCCGAAGCGATTGTCGTGCCGCCGCACTACAGGCTCTATCAGCGCTATTCGCAGCTGGCCCGCAAGATCTACTACGACTACACCGACCTCGTGGAGCCGTTCGGACCGGATGAGGCCTGGCTCGATATCACGGAGTCGGCCCATCTTGCAGGAGGCGATGCGACCCTCATCGCGCAGGAGATCTCGGAGCGCATCCTCTCCGAGCTTGGGCTCACGGTCTCGGTTGGCCTTTCCTGGAACAAGATATTCGCGAAGTTCGGCTCGGACCACGACAAGCCGAACGGGTTCATGGAGATCAGACCGGAGAATGCCGAGCGTCTCGTCTGGCCCTGTCCGGTGGAAGACCTCCTCTATGTCGGGCCTGCGACAGCGCGCAAGCTCTCCCGTCTCGGCATCCGCACGATAGGCGAGCTTGCGGCATCGGATGAGGAGCTCATACGCCGCACGCTCGGCCGGATGGGCCTTGTCGTGCGCTCGTTTGCCCAGGGACGCGACAGGGATCCGGTGCGGCCGTTCGTGCCGACCGCCTCCGATATCGCACGCGAGATTAAGAGCGTAGGGAATGGCATAACGGCACCGTTCGATGTCGCAGACGAGAGATGCGCCCGCCAGATCGTCTGGCTCATGGGAGAGTCGGTCGCACAGCGGCTCCGCGCGCTCGGGTTCGCAGCGCAAGGCGTTGCCGTCTCCATGAGGGACGCGAGCACGCTCATGCAGGAGACACGGCAGGTCCGCCTGGCCCGCCCTTCCTGCCTTACGCAGGAGCTCTGCAGCACGGCAGCCGATCTCTTCTGTGCGAGCTGGGATGTCGAGAGCCGTCCAGCACGCGGCATCGGGGTGCGCGCGATCGGCCTTGTGCCGGCAGAGGGGCCGATCCAGCTTGATCTTGCCGGCACGGAGCTCTCGAGGATACGCCTCAAGGCGCTCGACGACGCAATCGACGGGCTCAGGTCGCGCTTCGGGAACCACGCCGTGCGCAGGCTCTCGGAGCTCGCCGATTCGAGGCTTTCCGCTCTCGATCCCGAGAAGGACAACACCGTTCATCCGGTATCGTATTTCGCGTAAGGGAGGCAGCACTCCATGAGGGGCGTGGTAGAGCGCCAGAAGCGCTATGTCACAGTCATATCGAAGACCGATGAGGATGGCAGGGTGACACCACTCACCGTCGTGTGGGAGGACGGAGTGCACTACGATGTCGACCGTGTGCTCGACGTGCGGCAGGCCTGCTCGCTCAAGACCGGCGGGTGCGGCGTACGCTACACCGTAAAGGTGGGAGGGCATCCGACCTACCTCTTCTTCGAGGGGCCGCGCTGGTTCGTGGAAGCAAAGGTCGTGCCTCTGCCATGACTCTGGCGGGCAGATGCTGCCCGGGAAAGGCAATGCCATGTATCAGCTCAAGACCGAAGCAAGCTTCGACGGTGCCCATTTCCTGACCGACTATAACGGGAAATGCGAGAACCTCCATGGACACCGCTGGCGTGTCGTCGTCTATATCAGGCAGAAGGAGCTTGGGAAAGAGGGCACCATGAAGGATATGGTCGTGGACTTCGGCGTCTTCAAGAAGAAGGTGCGCGACGTCGTGAACAGCTTCGACCACATGTTCCTCGTCGAGGAGGGCTCGCTTGCTCCTGCCACGATCGAGGCGCTCGAAGGCGAAGGCTTCGTCCTCAAGATGCTGCCGTTCCGCACGACCGCCGAGAACCTTGCACACCACTTCGCAGACCTGCTCCAGGCCGAGGGGCTTCCCATATATGAGGTCGACGTGTATGAGACGCCGCTCAACTGCGCAAGCTACTTCCCTGAGGGCTGAAGGCTGCGTTCCGTTCAGACAATGCAGCTGTTCATAAGGGGCAGCTCTCCAGCTTGAGGGTATAATTTCAGGAAAGCGCAACCGGAGATGAGGTGGCAGGCATGACAGAGGAGACCAGGTACCACGGGGTGAATCTGACCGGGTGGCTCACGCTCGAGTCATGGGTGACGCCCGAGCTGTTCTCCGATTCCGGAACGCTCACCGAGAGGGATCTGGCACGGGTGCTGGGACCTGTCCACTACAAGGACCTGATTGGCGCGCACAGACGCTCCTTCATCACGGAAGACGACTTCAGGAACATCGCCGACCGCGGCTACAATGCCGTGCGTCTGCCGGTGCCCTGGTATGTCCTCGGAGCGGATGGCCCTGCCGCTGGCCCCTATATCGGCTGCCTTTCCCAGGTCGACGATGCGATAGGCTGGGGAAACAGGTGCGGCCTCAAGGTGCTGCTGTCCTTGGCCATATCTCCGGGAGCTTCCGAGTTCCGTGACGACCCGACCTCTGCGGCTGCCATGTCGCAGGACCGCAGGAACGAGGTCATCGATCTTCTGGTCGAGCTGGTCCGGCGCTACGCCGTGGAGGACTCGTTTCTGGGCATCGAGCTTGCAGACGATCCGGTGCCGCAGAAGCGCCAGGGGCTCTGGCAGATGTCAGACGGCGTGCCGCTCCATATGCTCAGGAACTACTATCGCATGGCATACGAGGCAATCCGGAACGAGGCAGGGGATGCCCCTGTGATCGTGCTGCCCGACGCCGGCATGCCGGCATCGTGGGACTTCTTCCTTGCCCGCAGCCATGACAGGAACGTGTGGCTCGACTGCCACCTCTACCAGTATCTCGACGATCTCAGCAAAGCATCGACGGCTGTCGATGTGCGGGCGCTCGCGAAGCGCTCGGCGAAGACTCTGGCGCGCGAACGCCGCTCGAAGCTTCCCGTCATGGTCGGCAAGTGGTCGGCAGCGCTGCCGTATTCCGATTCTGTCACGACGCCCGAAGGGCGCATCGCCCTCGAGCGTGTCTATGTTTCGGAGCAGCTTGCTGCCTACAAGGACTGCCCGGCCTGGTTCTTCCAGACCTGGAAGACATCGGGCAGGCTTCCGAACTGGGATGCACGGATTGCGCTTTCGAGCTTCGAGAGGAGGCTCCTCGATTGATGGCAGGCATGCTCTCCATGGTGGGGACGCCCATCGGCAACCTCCAGGACGTCTCGCCGCGTGTCCGGGAGACCCTTGAGGGCGCTGATGCCATCTTCTGCGAGGACACGCGCGTCACAGGGAAGCTCCTCGCTGTGCTTGGCATCCATGTGCGGCTCGAGCGCGCAGACGAGAACATCATCGCCCAGAAGATCGCTCCGACGCTCGAGCGGCTGGAGAGCGGCGAGCGCATCGCCTTCGTCTCGGATGCCGGCATGCCGGGCATCTCCGATCCTGGCCAGCGTCTCGTCGATGCGGCGCTCGATGCGGCGCTGCCCGTCGAAGTGATACCGGGGCCATCGGCGGTCATCTGTGCACTCGTGGCATCGGGGCTCTCGTCTGACCACTTCTTCTTCGAAGGATTCCTGCCCAGGAAGGCCGGCGACCAGAAAAGGCGCCTCGCGGAGCTTGCACAGATTCCTGGCTCTCTTGTCATCTACGAATCTCCCAGGCGTGCGCTCCAGACAGCAGAAGCTCTCGCCGAGGCCTTCCCCGAGCGCAGGTGTGCCCTTGTGCGCGAGCTCACGAAGATCCACGAGGAATGCGTGCGCGGGCAGGCGCCCGAGCTAGCGGAGAAGCTTGCGGCACGTCCGGAGATCAAGGGCGAATGCGTCTTTGTGGTCGAGGCTCCGACACAAGAAGAGCTCACGGCGCGGCGTGAGGCAGAAGGCACGCGGCTGCCGCTCGACAAGGCGATTGCCGCAGGACTTGCCGAGGGGGAGCCGAAGAGCGCTCTTGCGAAGCGTCTCGCAAAGGAATACGAGGCCTCCCGGCAGGACATCTATGCACAGATTCTTGCTGCTGCACAGGAGGATGCAGGCTGAGGGGCTCACTGCCGCACCGATTCTTTCAGGTTCAGAGAATGCAGAGCCGCCCGCAGACAGTTTCCTGCCGTCTGCGGGCGGCGTTTTTCTTGTGCTCTCCCGCTGCCAGACGCCTGAGCTGTATATCGATGCGGTCCTGTGAGGTCTGTGCCAGAATGCTGTAAGAACATATGTTCCTGTTTCCTGCTATCCTCCCAGCATTGCAGGCGCCATCCAGAAGGAGGAAGGATGGACAGGAGGCCCATCTATGATTCCGTCTTCAAGACCATGGCAGAGAAAATGCCAGAGCTTCTTGTGCCGCTCGTGAACGAGGCTTTCGGGACTGCGTATCCGGAAGATGCTCCCGTGACGCGGCTGGGGGAGGAACATGCCGGAAAGCGGAAGAGGATTGTCGATGCGGCCTTCCGCCTAGAGGGCAGGACTTTCCACATCGAGTGCCAGAGCTCGTGGGACCCGCATATGGCCATGAGGATGGATGAGTACGACCACGAGATTGCACATGAGGAGGCAGAAGCAAGAGGCGAAGACCGGCTGCTCGTGCTTCCGGCCTCTTGTGTCGTCTTCCTGAGAGATGCAAGGAGCATGCCGGATTTCATCTCGGTTGAGGCCATGGAATTCGATGGGACGATATTCGAGCATAGGTCTCGTGCCATATGGGCAAAGCAGCTATCGGCAGACGAGATGTTCGCAAAGCATCTCCTGATCCTTCTGCCATTCTGGCTCATGCGCTATGAGGGAAGGTTCGCAGCAATCGCGCGGGACAGCGCACTCGAGGAGGAGCTGCTCGCCGAGTGCCGAGATATCCAGGAACGCCTGGCGGAAGCTGCGGCAGATAATGTGCCGGCCAGGAAGCATCCTTCGGGTGCTGCAGAGGGCGGCTCCATATTCTGGAAGCGCATGACCGAGCTTATAATCGAGGTATCAGACCATCTGCTCCGGGACTATGTGCCCCTGCAGGGAGAGGTGAGGGAAGCCATGGGCGGAAAGATCCTGAAGTTTGCGGACGAACGGTATGCAGAAGCGGCAGAGCGGCATGCCGAGGAGATGCGCGAGGCCGAAGAGCGCTGTGCCAGGGCAGAAGAGCGGTATGCCGAAGCAGAGGAGCGATCCGCCAGGGCAGAAAAGCGATATGCCGAAGCAGAGGAGCGATCCGCCAGGGCAGAAGAGCGATATGCCGAAGCAGAGGAGCGGCATGCAGAGGAGATGCGCGAAGCAAATGCGCGTATCGCCAGGGAGCTCTCCCGACACGGCGTCGACCAGTCCATCATCGATCAGGTGCTTTCCTTCGGCAGGAAGGACGGCAGCGATGACGGACCATCCGCTCAGCAGGCATAGATGATGTCAGCCGCGTTCCCCTGCAGGGAGAGGTGAGAGAAGCCATGGGCGGAAAGATCCTGAAGTTTGCAGACGAACGACATGCCGAGAGGATGCGCAAGATAGACGAGCGGCATGCAGAGGAGATGCGCAGAGAGAGTGAGCGCATTGCCAAAGGGCTCGCCGCACATGGCGTCGACCAGTCCATCATTGATGAGATATTCGGTGCCGATTGGAAGGACGAGAGCGGTGAAGGGTCTTCTGAGCAGACCTGATCTCGCCCTGTCCTGAGCAATGCATCGGGACTTTGGGTGGATGGCAAGAGGTGGCAGTATAATGGCTTGGTTCTGCCAGCACATCAGGCCTTTGCCTTCCGTCATGAGGAGAGATCCATGGCACAGAAGCCTTCATTCTTCATCACCACACCCATCTACTATGTGAACGCCGCTCCGCATCTGGGAACTGCCTACTGCACGATGCTCTGCGATGTGCAGGCACGCTTCCGCAGGGCTGCCGGCTACAACGTGAAGTTCCTGACGGGCATGGACGAGCACGGCGAGAAGGTGGCCGAGGCAGCAGCCAAGCACGGGATGACGCCGCAGGAGTGGTGCGATTCCCAGGCGCCGCTCTTCAAGGACCTCTGGCGCGAGCTCGAGATCTCGAACGACGACTTCATCCGCACGACGGAGGAGCGCCAGTACCATGCCGTGCAGTACCTCTGGAACCGCATGAAGGAGTCCGGCTATCTCTACAAGGGCTCCTATGACGGCTGGTACTGCGTGCCGGAGGAGACCTACTTCACCGAGAACCAGGTCAGGAAGGCCGACGAGGAGAACCACACCGAGGGACAGCACCTCTGCCCTGACTGCGGCCGTCCCCTCGAGCGTGTCCAGGAGGAGTCCTACTTCTTCAAGCTTTCCGCCTTCCAGGATCGCCTCTTGAAGCTCTACGACGAGCATCCTGACTTCGTGCAGCCGTCCTTCCGCATGAACGAGGTGCGCTCGTTTGTCGAGGGAGGCCTCCAAGACCTCTCTGTCAGCCGTACGAGCTTCGACTGGGGCATCCCGGTACCGTTCGATGACAAGCATGTCACCTATGTCTGGTTCGATGCCCTCCTGAACTATATGACGGCCGTGGGCTACGGCGTCGACACCCCTGAAGCCAAGGCCGAGCTTGCCTACCGCTGGCCAGCACAGTACCACGTCGTCGGCAAGGACATCATCCGCTTCCACTGCGTGATCTGGCCTGCCATGCTCATGGCGCTGGGCGAGCCCCTGCCTGAACATGTCTTTGCCCATGGATTCCTGACGGTCAGGAATGCCGAGACCGGCAAGGCCGAGAAGATGTCCAAGAGCCGTGGCAATGCTATCGCCCCGCAGGATGTCGTGGACCTTCTAGGAGTCGAAGGCTACCGCTATTACTTCATGACCGACGTGATTCACGGCGAAGACTCTGCCATCTCGTTCGAGCGCATGGAGCAGGTCTACAATGCAGATCTCGCGAACAGCTGGGGCAACCTCGTGTCACGCTCCCTCAACATGAGCGCGAAGTACTTCGACGGCAAGACCCCGGTCCTTGCAGATGGCTGGGAGAAGAAGGACAATCCGCTCAAGGCAATCGCCGAGGGCATCTGCGGGCGCTACTCCGAGGCAATGGAGCGCTTCGACTATGTGGGCGCAAAGGATGTCGTGATGGAGCTCGTGCATGCGGCAAACCACTACATCGAGGATTCCGCTCCCTGGGCTGTCGCAAAGGATCCTGCCCGTGCCGGCGAGCTCACGGGCATTATCGTCAGCCTCCTCGAGTCCATCCGCATCGCGGCGCACCTCTTCGAGCCGTTCATGCCCGAGACGTCGCGCGAGGTCCTGCGCCGTCTTTCCATGGAGGACGAGGCAGATGCCGAGCTCGAGGAAGCCTGCCAGTGGGGACGCCTCGCAAGCGATGTGCCGGTGACGAAGGGCGAGGCGCTCTTCCCGCGTCTCCAGCACAAGTAGGCCCATGCATTCCTATCTCGCAAAACCCTCGGCCACCAAGGACGTGCTTGCCTGCTTCGGCCTCCAGACGAAGCATCGCCTGGGGCAGAACTTCCTTGTGAACGACGATGTTATCGGCCACATCCTGGACCTCGCCGAGCTCGATGAGCATGACGCGGCCCTCGAGGTGGGGCCGGGCATCGGCACGCTGACGGTCGCGATGCTGCCGCTCGCAGGAGCGGTCTGTGCGCTCGAGGCAGACCGGAGCCTGCCCAAGGTCCTGGCCGAGACCTGCGGAGACTGGTCCGAGCGCTTTGCCCTCATCGAAGGCGATGCGCTCAAGATCTCTCCTGCCGAGATCTCTGAGGCCATTGCCGCTCTCGGGCGCGAAGGTGTCCCGTCAGAGCCGACCAAGCTTGTCTCGAACCTGCCCTACCAGGTGGCGGCGACGATCATCCTGCGGACGCTCGAGACGATGCCGTCAATCACGCGTCTTGTCGTAATGGTCCAGAAGGAAGTGGCAGACCGCATCTCTGCCGCTCCCGGCTCGAAGGAATATGGCGCCTACACGGCAAAGCTCCAGATCTTCGGCCGTGTTACAGGCCGCTTCGAGGTTGGCCCTGGCAACTTCATGCCGCCTCCGCACGTGGATTCGGCGGTCGTGCGCATCGACCGGAGCCCCCTTGTCGATCCCATGACAGGCGCTCCCTGCATGCCGGAGAAGATCTCCCGCCTCGAGTCTGTGATCGATGCAGCATTCTCGCAGCGCAGAAAGACGCTCAGGAATGCGATGGGGAAGAGCGGATTTGCGAAGGAGACGCTCGCAAGCGCCTTCGAAGCTTCCGGCATAGACCCTGCCGCCCGGGCAGAGACGCTTTCTGTCGAGCGCTTCTGTGCGCTCGAAGAGGCGCTCGAGGCAGCTGGTGCCTTCAGCGAGGAGCCCCATGGAGCACGCTGAGGAAGACCAGTGGACGCTGACGCTCGAAGACGGCGTCCTCTTCCACGACAAGAAGGGAAGGCCGAAGGATTATCCGCGCCCTCCCTATCCTCTGATGGATACGCATGGCCATCTCACGGCCTTCTGGGAGGCTCAGCCGGCGCACGCTGTCGCTCGCGCGGCGTTTGCAGGCGTCTGCCGCCTTGTCGTGCCGCTCGACCCTGCAGACGATGCACGTGACGCAGAGCCGACGCTTGCCTCGCTTGAAGGCTGGCTCGCTGAAGCGGAGAGCATGATCGGCGAGCTTGGCAGCAGGTGGCAGATTCCTGCGTTCGAGGAGCCAGGCATCTCTGCCGCCACGCTTCCCGCCGAGACCAGGATCGTCGCAGGCGCGCATCCTTATGGGGCAGCCGATTACCTCGAAGACCCGTCTGTGAAGGCGGCGCTCGGGGTCCTGCTCAGGAGCCCCCGCTGTGTCGGTATCGGCGAGATCGGCCTCGACTATACCTGCGATGTGGACCATGGGCAGCAGAAGGAGGCATTCCGCCAGCAGCTCGTGCTTGCAGGCGAGCTCGGCCTTCCGGTGGAGCTCCATATCCGCGATGCAAAGGGCGATGGGTGCGCAGAGGCGCACCGCGATGCGCTTCAGGTGCTCGAAGAGACGGGCGTGCCCGAAGCGGGGGCAGACCTTCACTGCTATACGGGAGACAGGGAAATCCTCGCGCCCTATCTGGCGCTTGGCTGCTCTGTCGCCTTCGGCGGCGCTCTCACATTCAGGAAGTCTGACGATATCCGCGATGCCGCACTGAGTGCCCCCAGAGAGCGTCTCCTCTCCGAGACCGACTGCCCGTACATGGCGCCGGTGCCGATGAGGGGACGGGAAGGCGAGCCTGCCCTGGTAGGATTTACGGCAGCAGCGCTTGCCGACCTTTGCCTTGATGCGGGCCTGGCGAAGACCAAAGAAGAGACCTATCAGGCACTCTGGGAGAACGGCTCCCGGCTCTTCTATCGGTAGCTGTCAGATTGGCCTTGATGCTACGCTTGGATATGTCGGATGATGCAGCGTGGCTTGGAGAGCGCAATGGAGGCAGGGCACATCGAGGCAGAGGGCTGGAAGGCGAAGGCTGCTTCGGCTCTCCGCTTCATGCGGGATGCGGCAGAAGAGACGCTCTGGCCGACCCGCTGCGTCGGCTGCGGCAGGCCCGAGACCCTGCTCTGCGACGAGTGCCGGCTCTCGCTTCCCTGGATATCGCAGAGGGATGCCTGCCCGGTCTGCGGGGCACCCTATGGAGCGACACTCTGCACGGAATGCAAGGGCGACTGGTGCGTGCGCACGACCATCTGCGCCATGAGCTTCGAAGGCACGGCAGCACGGCTCGTCAGGATCTACAAGGATCAGCATGAGACGAGGCTTGCCCGCATCATGGCAGCAGCGATAGCGACAGCGCTCGACGAGGCGGAAGGCTGCGTCCTGCCAGACGGCGAGCCGCGCTTCGATCCGGATGATATCGATGCGATCTGCTTCGTGCCGGCAACACCCGATGCGCTCCGCACGCGTGGCTTCGACCATATGGAGCTTGTTGCGAAGCATCTGACCTACGAGCTCGGGCTTCCCCTCGCAGATGTCTTGGTGAAGGATTCCGTGAAGGACCAGAGAGACCTCGGGCGTGAAGCGAGAAGGGAAAACCTCGAAGGCACCGTCGAGGCGATCGAGGATGTCTCGGACATGCATCTTCTGCTTGTGGACGACGTCGTGACGACAGGAGCCTCGATCGAGGCCTCGGCAGAGGCGCTCCTGCGGCGCGGCGCCCGTGCTGTCACAGCTGCAGCATTTGCCCGGGTCTGGTAGGCTCTGCTGGATACGGTCTGGCAGAAAAGAGGGCATATGGCACGTCTAGGCATCATCTCTTCCGGAGGTCCAAAAGATGCATTCGTGGAGCGGCTGGAGCAGCTCCTGGGAGAGGATGTGGCAGATATCGCTGCTGCCGAGGCAGGCGTGCCTATGCACCAGCTTGCCTTCGAAGGCAGGGACGAGGAGCTCGTGCGCGAGCTTGCCTCACCGCTCGAAGATCTGGCGCAAGCTGGAGCAGATTGTGCGCTTCTGGCATCGGTGAGCGCGCACTGCGTGCAGAAGGCTCTGGCAGATGCAGGCACGCTTCCACTACTGGGCCTCGCCGAGGCGCTCAGGCAGGATGTCCTCGCCCAGGACTGGAGAAGCGTATTTCTTCTTGGAAGCTACCGGACCATGAAGGATGGCTTCCTGAAGCGTCCGCTCATCCTCTCGCACACGATCGTGATCACACCGAACGAGGAAGAGAAGCTGTGGCTCCAGCATGCTGTGGATGCTGTGCAGGGCGGAACTGGCGAAAGAGAGGAGATGCAGGAGCATCTTCTGGATATCGTCTCGAAGGGCAGGGAAGAGGGCGCCCAGGGGCTCCTGCTCGCGAGCACGGCGCTCGAGACGCTTGCGGAGGGCCTCGAGCTTCCGCTTCCGGCAGTCATGCCTTCTGTGTCTGCAACGCATGCATTCACGGCGTTCCGACATGTGTAAGTTCCTGCCCGATGCTGCTGCAATATGCAGCAAATTACGGCTAAGTGCCGGCTATTCATTCAGGCGGCTGCATAGTTTATTGCCAGACATGGACATTTCTGCAGCGTAGAGCCTATTTCTCGCGTGAATCGAGAGTGGAAGCCGTATAATCTCTCTGTCTCTTCCAGGTCTGTGGTTGCGGAGGCACCGATCTGCCTCCTAGTCCATGACAGACGAGGTCAAAGGGATCCACGTAAGCCAGCGTGTGGGCATGCTGGCGATCATGGCTCGTCCTAGAAGCAAGTCGCACTGCCTGATTGGCTTTGGGGCAAAGAGCCCCACAGGCAAGAGGGCTTTGAGTGGGGGTGCCTGAGCATCCGAAGCGGAGGCCCCGGTGCGCGGGTGTGGGGCCAAAGACCAGGTCAGCTGGAAGAGACGGCCATATTGTCGGCTGAGCGAAGGATGGACCCATGAAGCTACGTATCGCGATCTGCGCTGCCGTTGCAGCGCTCGCATGTGCCGTTCTGGCAGCTGCTTCTGGATTGCCCTTCGTCTCCTCCCTGGAGCATGCCTTCGGCAGCGATGAGGAGTCGGTGGCTGAGGCTACGTCTTCTGCCCAGGCGAAGATGGAGCCCAAGGTCAGCGCCTCTGCCCTCCACGAGGAAGGCACGCTCACGGTCGGCATCAAGCAGGACGTGCAGCTGCCTATGAGCACCGTGGACGATTCGGGCAGCTTCCAGGGCCTCGATATCGACCTTGCCGCAGATATCGCAGAGCATCTCGGCCTCAAGATCCGCTATATGAGCGTCGAGGATGCAGCCGATGGCTTTTCCCAGGGCTGCGATATCGTGATGGACATGACAGACGGCGAAGAGGACGGCATCACGATCGTCGGCACGTATGCGGAGTCGGCACTTGGCGTCTTCGGCAGGAATGTTGATGGCACGGTCACAGCCGACGATATGAGCGGCAGGCGGGTGGCAGTCCAGATGGGCTCCGAGGCGCATTCCGGGCTCTCCCGTGTCACGCCTTCGGTCACCTTTGCCTATGCGACGAATCTGAACGACTGCTTCCACATGCTCGAGGCGGGAGAGGCAGACTATACAGTCTGCTCGGCCTATCAGGGAGCCCTCCTCTCTCGCTATATCCAGAAGATCTCCTACTGCGGGACGATTGGCGACATCTCGAAGATCGGCATCGGCGTGGAAGCTGCGAACACCGAGCTTGCCGCAGCTGTGGGTGACGCCGAGGCGGAGGCCGAGCAGGATGGGACCTATGAGCTCATCCGCGACAAGTGGCTTGACGGCCTGCCCCATCTCGATGGAACCACCGCCATCTCAGGCTTTGCGGCAAAGCAGTCCCCGTCTGCCCTTGCAGATGCTGCCTAGGAATGCGCCTCCTTTGCGTCCATTCGCAGATATGAACGGCACGAGCGTCGGCTCGGGCCAACGAATGGGTATGAGTCCTGTACAAGCGGAGCGTGGAGCGCGCTCCGGGTTCTGATGGGAGGCATTTATGGTCGATATCAAGCTTTCGGGCCGCAAGATCCAGATTACCGATGCCCTCAGGAGCTACGTGGACGAAAAGATCGGGAATGCCCTCAAGGTATTCGATATCCAGCCCATGAACTGCGACGTCGTGCTCAGGGTAGACTACAACCGCTCCAATCCTGACCGCAGGACCTGCGAGGTTACGGTCTTCGTGCGCGATTCTGTCGTGCGTGTCTCCGAGAGCGCCGATGACATGTATGCGGCAATCGATCTTGCTGCAGACAAGGTGGAGCGCCAGCTCAGGAAGTACAAGACGCGCATCGTCGACAAGAGGCAGCATGCCCAGAAGGCAGCCCCTCCTGCCCAGACCGCAGAAGAGCTCGAAAAGCTGCTCGAGCCCCTGCCGGAAGAGGATGACGACCTCCTGGTGCGCGAGAAGTATATCGACCTCAAGCCTATGACAGAAGAGCAGGCGCTCGTCGAGACCGACCTCCTCGGCCATGATTTCTATGTGTTCCTGAATGCGGAGACCGGCCTGGTGAATGTCATCTACCATAGAAAGAATGGCGGGTATGGCATCATCAAACCGAAGATAGAGGAGCTGGATGAGCAGTAAGCGCGCACAGCAGCCGAAAGACGATGCAGAAGCTGCATCTCTCCAGACAGATACAGACACCGTCGCGACGCCAGTCCCCAATGTGACCGGCGCCGCGGCGCTTAATTCTTACGTCAAGGCCTATCAGAAGCGTCTCGGCGTCACGATCGTGGCCGATACGGCAGCCGACTTCAATCCGTCCGTAGCCCACCAGCTCGGCATCGAGGTCATTCCGTTCCACTACGTGGGACCGGACGGCGAGCATGCAGACGACATGTGGCAGAGCCGGACGCCCCACGAGTTCTACGAATACATGCGCAAGAACCCGGAAGCCCGCTTCAGGACGATGGCGGTGACGCCGGGCACCTACATGGAGGTCTTCGAGCGGCTCTTCGAGGAACGCCACCAGCCGATCATCTATCTCGGGCTCACCGGCGGCCTCTCCTCCTCTATCGATGCGGCAGAGCAGGGCGCCCAGCTCGTGCGTGACGAGCATCCCGATGCAGAGATCTATGTGATCGACAATCTGTGCCCGTCTGCGGCAGCAGAGCTTCTTGCAATCGAGGTCGTGCGCCAGGCAGCAAATGGCCTCGCAGCAGAGGAGCTCGTTGCCTGGGCCAAGGATGCCCGCTACTTCATCCAGGGCTATTTCACGCTCGATTCCCTCCACTGGCTTGCAGCAGGAGGACGCATCCCTCCGACAGCAGCACAGGTAGGTGGCAAGCTCGATGTGAAGCCGGAGCTTTCCTACGACCTCAACGGGTCGCTTACGCTCAAGGGCATGTGCCGTGGCCGCAAGAAGGCGCTGCGTGCGATCCTCCAGGAGTTCAAGGACAACTACGCCCACGATACGTCTCTTCCTATCGGCATCATGGACGCTGACGCGCCGAAGGACGCCGAGTGGCTCGAGAAGGAGATCCGCAAGATGGATGGCTGCGAGGACCTGACGGTCATCCACAGCTCCATCTCGCCGGTCATTGGCTCCCACGTCGGCCCGGGCATGGCCGCACTCGTATTCTGGGGCTCCGACCGCCGCGAGAAGCTCTCGCTCACGGACCGCATCGCACGCAAGGTGTGCAGCAGGTAAGACAGAAAGGCAAGGTATATGGCCTTGGGAACAATTCGCTCGGTCGCCTTCATCGGCACGGGCATCATGGGAGCGCCGATTGCAGCGCATATCCTCGAGGCGGGCTATCGCCTTACGGTCTATACGCGCACGAAGTCGAAGGCAGAAGACCTTCTGGCAAAGGGCGCGAAGTGGGCGAAGTCTCCGTCCGATGCTGCGCGTGACGCCGATGTCGTGTTCACGATGCTCGGCTATCCCGACGAGGTGGAAGAGGTCTACCTCACGACCGACGGCCTCATCCGTGCCACGAAGAAGGGCGCCTACCTCATCGACCTCACGACGTCGTCGCCCCAGCTGGCGCGCGACCTGCATGACTCTGCCGAGATCGAGGACAAGCATGCCTTCGATATCCCGGTGACAGGCGGCCAGGCTGGTGCCCAGGCAGGCACCTTGACGCTCATTGCCGGCGCGACGGAGAAGGATATCGCGCCGATCCGTCCTGTCCTCGAGACATTCTCGAGCAAGATCTACTGCTTCGGCGGTGCCGGCAAGGGCCAGATCGCAAAGCTTGCAAACCAGGTTGCGCTGGCATCGGCGCTTCTTGGTGCAAGCGAGGCCATGGCGGTGGCAGAGCAGGGCGAGCTCGACCGCAATGAGGTCCTCGATATGATCTCTCATGGCATGGGGTCTTCCCGCCAGCTCGAGGAGCTTACGCCGAAGGCGCTTGCCGGAGACTTCAAGCCGGGCTTCAAGGCCGTGCATCTGAGGAAGGACCTCGCGCTTGCGCTCAGGCTTGCCGAGGAGGAGGACCTGACGCTTCCGGGCACGGATACCGTGTTCAACCTCTTCGACGTGCTCTGCAACATCGGCGGCGCGCAGATGGGCACGCAGGCCCTGCAGCTGCTCTTTGAGGATGATACGCAGACGCAGAAGGCAGGCCTCGACTGGTCGCTTCTTGACCAGGCCGACGATTCAGGAGATCCTGACGATGAGGCCGCCGTGCATGCAGCGCCCGAAGTCTCGAAGAAGGCTGCCGAGGCGGCAGAGGAAAGCCCGTACCTGAGGTCCCGCCACTGACAGGCATGTCCGCGGCATGCGGATTCTTGACACAGCACAGATATACATGGAGGTAGTCGATGGATAGCTCTCTGGCAAGCGCCCTGCCTGCGCTCGTAGGCGGCCTTGCTGCCCATTCACGCCGCCAGCGCCAGGCTGCGGCACAGAAGGTCTACAGCGTCGCAAAGGAGGATCCTTCTGCGATCCTGCCGTATCTGAACGACCTTCTCGATGCCCTGGGACGTCCCGAGGCGCAGACGCGTTGGGAAGTGCTCGATACGCTGACGCTCGTCGCCCAGGCACATCCCCAGGAGGTGCAGCCGGGCATCGATGCAGCGGAGACGTCGCTCTTTGATGAGGACTCCGCTCCGGTGCGCCTGGCGGCCTTCAGATTCCTCGCAGCATATGGGTCGACTTCTGAAGCTCGCTCGGATGAGGTGTGGCCTCTCCTGGACGAAGCCATACAGTGCTACCATGGGGATGCCGAATACAGGGACATGCTTGTTGCCCTCTATGATATGGCACAGGGTCCGATATCGGAGAAGTGCGCTCATGAGCTTCTCGACCGGATTGCCTTCGACACGAAGAGTGGAGCCAGCTATATTCAGGCGCTCTCCGAAAACATTGCAAAGGAACTCAAAGGAAAGGTTCATTGAGCATGGCAGAAAAGAAGCCGGAAACCGTACTGGACACGAAGAAGGCCGATGCTGCAAAGGATGAGAAGGCCGAGAAGAAGCCTTCCAAGCCTGCACGCACGGTGCCGCTTGTCGCAACCATCGTCGCGGCTGTCGTCTGCCTCGTCCTGGGCGGTGTCGTAGGACACTTCTGCTTCAATGGCACGAGCTCGCTCGGCTCCCAGACCCTGCAGGAAGCCGATCTCGACACGGTTGTCGCACGCTATACGTACAACGGCCAGACCTATGAGATCACGGCCAAGGACGTGATCACGCAGTCCTCCTCGCTCGACAGCGCCGCAAACGACGATGGCAGCTACACGATGCCGACCGCCGACAGCATCATCGACCTTGCCCGCAATCAGATCATGCAGAAGGTTGTCGATGCCCAGGGCATCACGGTCTCTGACGACGATATGGATGCCTACGCCCAGCAGTATCTCGGCTCCACCGACTATTCGACAATCGCTTCGAACTACAACATGGACGAGGACTCTGTGAAGAACCTTGTCCGCCAGTCCTGCGCTCTTTCCAAACTCCGCAGCCAGGTCGTGACGGCCGAGACCCCGTCCCAGCCGACGGCTCCTTCGAAGCCTGCTGACGGCGCCGAGGATACGCCGACGGCCGACTACGCGACCTACATCATCAACCTCGCAGGCGATGAGTGGGACTCCGAGACCGGCACCTGGAAGGACTCTTCCTCGACCTACGCCTCCGCTCTTGCCGACTACCAGATCACGAACGACTCTGCGACCTACGCTGCAGCACAGGCTGCCTACTATGTGGCCTACCAGCAGTACTCCACGGCTTCCCAGACTGCATCGCAGCAGTGGACGAACTACGTGAATGACCAGCTCTCGAAGGCAAGCATCGAGATCTACACGATGGAAGCCTAAGAGGCAGATACAAGCGCTACGATGGACGGACGGGCATCTTTGCCTGTCCGTCCTTTTCTATAGCGGAAAGAGGTGTCCCTCATGCATATTGCGGTGAGCGCATGCCTTCTGGGGGAGCGGTGCAGATACGACGGCGGCACGAAGCCGGATGAGGCCGTCATCCGGCTCTCAGGCAAGACGGAGCCTGTGCCCATCTGCCCGGAGAGGCTCTCGGGACTTCCCATACCGCGCCCTCCTGCAGAGATCAGGGATGGGCATGTCTATCTCAGGGACGGGCGGGATGTGACCGAAGGGTTCGAGACAGGGGCGAAGTGTGCGCTTGCCCGCGTGAGGGAGCAGCCCGTGCCGCTTGCCGTCCTGAAGGCAAAGAGCCCATCATGTGGCGCCGGTCTCATCTACGATGGTAGCTATAGCGGAAGGACCATAGAGGGGGACGGGGTCTTTGCCCGCCTCCTCGAAGAGGAAGGAATCACCGTGGTAAGCGAAACGACCGTCGAATCCGTGCATCCGTCTGTAGAGCATCCTGTGGCAATCATCCTTGGCACCGGTCTGGGACATCTCAAAAGCCTCGTGCATCCGGTGCGCCGCATCGACTATCACGATATCGAGGGATTCCCGGATGAGGCACAGCCGATGCCGGGCCACACGTTCGAGGCAACGATCGGCACGATCGACAATGTCCCGGTGATTGTCTATCCGGGCCGCATCCATCTCTATCAGGGCTACAGTGCCTCCGAGATCTGCGCCCTTGTCCGCCATGCCCACCGCCTCGGCTGCCGCGATATCGTCTTTGCCTGCGCAACGGGTGTCGTCTCCGGCATGGCAAACATCGGCCTCGGCATCATCACGGACCAGATCAACCTCACGGGCAGAAATCCGCTTGCCGAGGATGAAGGACTCCGCGATGTGGAGTCTCCCTTCGTCGATATGGCAGATGCCTATACGCCCTACCTCAGGACCCTTGCAAGGGGCGTCGCAGACGACCTCGGCATTGCGGTCGAGGAGGGTGTCCTTGCGGGTGTCATCGGTCCCTGCACAGAGACTCCTGCAGAGGTGCAGATGATGAGGACGATGGGCGTGTCCTATGTCGGCATGTCGACCGTGAATGAGGTCATCATGGCGCACGCTCTGGGCATGAATGTCTTGGGCCTCACGCTTGCTGCCAACCAGAGCGGAAGCGCAGGCTTCGGCCACGACAAGGTCCTCGAAGAGGCGAAGCTCCATGCAGACGACTTCGAGCGTCTCGTGAGGGGCGTGCTGCGCCTGCTGTAGATACAGACTGCTGTATAGTGCACTGATGCTGGGGCCTGGGATGAAGCTGCATTCCAGGCCCCTTTCCTGATACAAAGATCAGATGCTGAGGAGAGAACAGATGGAACAGCGCCCTGCCAAGGCGCAGGGGCACAGAGAGGCTGCCAGAGGCAGCGGGAAGCGTCTTGCTGCAGCGAAGGCCTGGGCAGAAAGCCTCTCCGAGATAGAGATCGCAAAGGAGATGGAGGGGGCTCACGCTCAAGGAGGCAAAGGATATGAGGCTGCGCGAAAAGGGGCTGCTTGATTGAGGCTGATGGACAGCCATCCATCCATCGAAGCTTTCCTGGAATAGCCGATATATCAGGAGGAGGATTCCGGCTTCGGGAGATACGAAGAGCGCCCGGCACATGCGCCAGACATCGAGCGAGCCTTCGCGGGACAGGTGCGGCGCCTCGTAGAAGTCCTTGCTCTTTCCCGGCTCGAG